>NZ_JBIAUY010000025.1:0-151260 GCF_042893475.1 Streptomyces sp. NPDC001604
CGGTGTGTTGTGGGCGATGTTGCGTGATGGGCGGCCGTACGACTCCGGTCCGCCGGTTGCGCAGGTGGCTTGACTTCTTCATTAAGACACCTGCGCCCCCAGGGCGGAGAAGAACGCCACGATTCCGTTCGCGGCGCCGAGGCCGAGGGCGGCGCCGGCCGCGACGACCGCGCCCTTCTTTCCGTTGGCCTCGGCCTGGTGACCGCCGGTGTGGTGGCCCCAGGCCCACACGCCGAGCGAGACGGCGAGGGCGCCGACGACGGCGATGATCCCGAACATGTTGATGCTGTTGACGACGTTCTTCAGCACGGACAGGCCGGGGAGGCCGCCGCCCTGGGGGGAGATGCCTGGGTCAAAGGCGAGGAGGACGGCGGCGCGGTCGGCGAGAGGTATGGGCATAGGTGTGGCGGGGCTCCTTGCGTGCGCGGGCCGTACAGGGGCCGGCGGAAGGGAAAGATAGAGGGGAGGGGTGCGCTCGCGGCGCGTGAAGAGGGCCCGGCGGGCGCGGGTCCGGGAGGTGTCCGGGCGGCGCGCGGCGTCAGAGGACGCGGCGGACGGCCAAAATGTCCCAGTCCTTGATCGGGGTGATCCGGACCGGTTTCGAGGTGCGCGGCGCCTCGATGACGAGGCCCTCGCCCATGTACATGCCGACGTGTTCGGGCCGGGCGGCAGTGCCGCGGCTGAAGATCAGGTCACCGGGCTGGAGGTTCTTCGCCGAGACGGCCTTGCCCTCGCCCACCTGCGTGTACGTGGTGCGGGTGAGGTGGACGCCGGCGTGGGCGTACGCCTGCTGCATCAGCGAGCTGCAGTCGCAGCGGCCCATCGGGTCGGGGCCGTAGGCGTTCGTGCACGAGCCGCCCCACTGGTAGAGCGTGCCGAGCTGGTGCATGGCCCACTCGATGGCCGTGCGGGCCTTCGGGGCGGCGTCCTTGGGGATCGTGTATCCCTTCGGGACGCTGCCCTCGGGGATCCGCCCGAAGGACGTGCCGTCCGTGTCCGGCGTGCAGCTGCCGGAGCGGGACTCGGCGTCCTTGGCCTTGGCGGGTTGATCCTTGTCGGCGTTCGGGAACGTGGCGGCGATGGCCTTCTGCAGCGCGGTGGCGAGGTCCTCCCACTGCGCGTAGCCGTCGGGGTAGCCGGATTTCTGGACGGCCTGGGCGGCTTGGGTGACCTGCATCTGCTGCCAGCCGTCGACCTTGAGCAGGGCCTTGTAGAAGCGTTCGGAGGCGTAGACCGGATCGCGGATCTGCTGCGCGGTGCCCCACCCCTGGCTGGGGCGCTGCTGGAACAGGCCGAGGCTGTCCCGGTCCCCGGAGTCGAGGTTGCGCAGCCGTGATTCCTGCATCGCGGTGGCAATCGCGATGATCTGCCCCTTCTTGGGCACGTCAAGGCTGATGCCGGTGGCCACGATGGTCTGCGCGTTGGGGATCTGCTCGGCCGGAAGGTCCAGGGCCTGGATGTGGACATCCTTGCCGGACGCGCCGTCGAGGAGCTTGGTGACCGCCTTGGTCACCTCACTGGTGTCGATGCTGGTCAGGCATCCGCTGAAGGACGCGGTGGTCGCGGCTTGGCTGGAGGACGCCATCGTCATGGCGGCGCCCGCGAGGAGGAGGGGGGAGAGGACGGCGACGCCGATGCCGGCGGCTATGCCCTTCAATCCGGTCCGCCTCCCGGTAGGCGGTCACGGGCCGGCGGACGGATCGCGGGCAGGGGAGGGTAGAGCGATGTCACAGCGAGGTCCTTGGTGAAGTCCCGGCGGCGCGTGCGTCGTTGAGGAAAGGGCGCGACGTCCGGGTGGTGGGTCGTTCGGGTGGCCCGGGTGCCGTTGCGAGTTGCCGCTCGCACCGGCACGGGGCGTCGGGTCAGATGGGGCAGGACATGGGGGTACCTCCACGAAGGCAGGGGGGCGGGGATGCGCCATCGGCGGTGGCCGCCGGGCAGTTCCAAAACAGTAAGGCCGGATCCCCGGTTGCCGAAATCGTGTCTGATCAAGGCTCTGTTTCGGGGTTTTTGGCGGCGATAGCGCTCAACCGGGGATCGTGCCCTACAGTTTTGGCTCCTCCGCTCGCCCTTTTCACGTCGCAGACCGCGGAGCCGTCCGCCCGCATGCGGTTCCTGTGGGGTCATCCAGGCGAGCTGGAGCGTCTCTCTCATCTCACCCGACCCGAATTGGGGTATCTCTTTGCCTTTTTCCCTGCACCAGGGCGACGCACTTAGCGTCCTCGCCGAGCTGCCGGACAACTGCGTCGACTCCGTCATCACCGACCCGCCGTACAACTCGGGCGGACGGACGGCGAAGGAACGCACGTCCCGGTCGGCGAAGCAGAAGTACACCTCCGCCGACGCCGGTCACGAGCTGCCGGACTTCACCGGCGAGAACATGGACCAGCGCAGTTACGGCTACTGGTTGACCCAGATCATGACCGAGGCGCACCGTCTCAGCAGGGTCGGTGGCACGGCGCTGCTGTTCACCGACTGGCGGCAGCTGCCGATCACCACGGATGCCATCCAGGCCGCCGGCTGGCTGTGGCGGGGCGTGCTGGCCTGGCACAAGCCGCAGGCCAGGCCGCAAAAGGGCAGGTTCACCCAGAACTGCGAGTTCATCGTCTGGGCGTCCAACGGGCCGATCGACGCCGCCCGCAACCCGGTCTACCTGCCCGGCCTCTACAGCGCCTCGCAGCCCAGCGGCAAGGCGCGCCAGCACATCACGCAGAAGCCGGTCTCCGTCATGCGGGAGCTGGTGCAGATCGCTCCGCCGGGCGGCACAGTGCTCGACTTCACCTGCGGATCCGGCTCGACCGGGGTCGCGGCGCTGCTGGAGGGTCGCGATTTCATCGGCGTCGAGAAGACAAAGCACTACGCGAAGATCGCCGCCGACCGTCTCACCGAGACAGTGCAACAGACCCTTTCCCAGGATGACTTGACCCTCACTGCCTAGGCTCTCCCTGGCGCGCGGCGCGGTCGGCGACGCGTTTCACGCGTGTTCCCGCCGCGCTGCGCGCAGCGTTATAGCAGCGAAGTCCCGGTTACCGAAACCGGGGATTCTCCGGATGGTTGGAGCCGCAATTCACGCCCTATGGCTGCGGCCCAAGGAGGACCCTTTTTCGTGCCTGAATCCATAGACCCCTCGGAGGACGCGGAGACGGAACCGGTCCGGATACCCGACTCCCCTCTCCTGCCGGAGGACGCAGAGATGGAGCCGGTCCGGGTGCCGGAGGCCGGTCTGGCGAGCGTCCAGGCGGACGTGGCCAAGCTGCTGGCACGGTCCGCAGAGCAGGGCCGCCAGATCGACAGCCTCTCCGCCGCACCACCGCCGGACTCGCCGTTCGCCGCCTACGCGCTGCCGGGGTTCGCGGGCCTGCCGCCAGCACCTGCACCCCCCGAGCCGCGCCCGATCCTTGAGCTGGAGGGCGAAGAGTACGAGGACGAACTCGACTCCCTGTCCGATTGGGTCGATGACTTCCTTCTCCGGGTCTACGGGGCGGAGGTCACGACCGCCGCCCCGTGGTGCGAGCAGTGGCAGGAGCACGCCGACGTCGTCGCCTGGCTTCACGCCCTGTGGCTGGCCTACCAGCAGCACAAGGACCCCGAAGCCGGACTGTCCGGGCTGTTCGTATGGCACCGGGACTTCCTCACCCACGCCATGGCCACCGTCCGAGCCCCCGGCGGGCCGCTGTCCGCGTGCATGACCGATCCCGACCGGCCCGCGCACCGCCTGCTGCCCGGCCCTCGTCCCTCGAACCGGACCACCTCCGCCACCGAGGAGGCCGAGGAACACGGCGGCCACGAGGAGAGCGGCGAGCCGGGCCAGGCCGGCGGATGACCGGCCACGAGGACCGGCCGGCGTTCGGCCTGTCCTTCGACCCCCGCGCCCTGACCGACCTCCTCCAAGCCCCCGGGGACATCCGCGACATGGCCCTGGCCCAGCTCCAGGACATCGTCAACGCCCGCCTGTTCGGCGCCAAACTGACCCGCGACCTCGCCGGGTGCCGCAAGGTCTACGTCGATCACCGCAATGCCTGGCGCATCGTCTACGCCCAGCGGCCGGCACCCGCGAACTCCACGCACACCACCGAGATCCACGTCGTGGCCGTACGCCCGCGCGAGGCGCACGACGTGTACGACACCGCCCGCGCCCGCCTCGGCATCCGCCGGCGCCCCCTGGGCGAGCGCACCCACGCGGCCCGCACCCGCTCGCCGCAGCTGGGCACGCGCCAGCCCGTCCCCAAGCCGGGACCGCCGCCCTACGCGATGCCCGGCCTTCCCCGACCCGCACTGCCCCCGACCCTGAAGGGCCCCGTTCGTTGACGCAGTTTCCCACCCTGATCGACCAGGTCGCCGCCGCCGTACTGGCGCCGGCCCAGGCCAGTGAGAACCCGTACCACCGCGCCATCCTCGACGTGTTCGTCGAGGTCCAGGAACTCGACCGGAAGCTCGCCGAGCTCGCCGCCGCCGAGCGTCCCGGCGTCAGTCCCGCTGAGCAGCTGAGCACCCTGACCGACCTGCTGGTCGAACGGATGGCAGCCGGCGCCGAGCTGAGCGCGCTCCTGGCCACCTCCTGCTGCTGCGCCGCCGCGTACGAGGGCGATTACCCGGCCGAGTACGAGCCGCTGGACGACGAAGAGCTCGACTTCGACCCGGACTTCGACGACGTCGAGGAGCCCGACTTCGACCCGGATTTCGAGGACTTGGAGGGGTTCGACGACGCCGAAGGGCCGGACGGTCTGGACGGCGCCGACGACCTCCACGAGGACGCGTGCGAGGAGTTTCTGTCTTGCCCCAGCCGCCCGCAGACGATCGTCCACGCCTGCCTGACCGTCTTCGACGACGCGGGCGCCCCGGATTACGTGAGCACCGCTCAGCTGGTCGAGCGCCTGCGCGACCTGCCCGGCCAGGCTGACGGACGCTGGAGCTACGCCGACCTCACCCCGCTGCGGCTGGGGCTGCTCCTGCGCGGCTACGGAGTGCAGCCCTGCAAGCCGCGGGCGGCCGATGGCAGCCGCTACCGGGCCTACCGGCGCGCCGACCTGCTGGCCGCCCGCCCCACCTGCTCCTGCTGACGCATCCCGCCCTCGCCCGCACCCGGAAGGTGACGGAGGCGGATTGGGCCCTGGTTGCCGCCTTCCACGCGCAATGCTCCGAGGAAAACCTGCTGCGCCGCTGGGGCCGCACCCGCCTCACGCGTCGCGACCTGTCCCGGCTGCTCGCCCACGCACAGTGCTGGATCGCACTCGGCACGGACAACCGGCCGGTGGCCCTTGTCAGCGTCGGTCCCGTCAGCCGGGAGCCGGGTGTCTTCGACCTCGGACTGCAGGTCGTCGACCACCGCCAGCGTCAGGGCATCGGGACGGCTCAGGCCCGGCAGGCCGCCCGCCTCGCCCAGCTTCGAGGAGCCCACGCCCTCTCCGCGTTCACGCAGGCGTCCAATGCGCCCATGCTCCGGCTTCTTGACCGGCTCGGCCCGACGTCGCACACCCGCGACGGCCCGTACGTCGAGATCCGCGTCGCCCTGGAGGCGCTCGCCCCGGACCCTGAAACCCCACCGCCATGACCTCACCACCGTCCGGTGGGCAGATACCCACCGCCCTCGACCAGCGGATCGAGACCGCCGTGGGATACGGCGTCGAGGAGCTGCGCAGGCACCGCGCCGGCGGACTGCTCGACGCATCACACGCCGCCCTGGCCGACGCGCACCGCGAGCTGGTGGCCGCCGAGCGGGACGTCACCTTCTACCGGGTGCGCCTCGCTCGTCTCGCCTCCAGTGAACTGCCTGTGGACCAGGCGCTGTTCACCCGGATCCACCGCACGCTCGACCAGCTGGCGCAGGCCGCCGGCGTCCGCGATGCGAAGCAGACCGCGGCAGCCGCGGTGCTGGAGCCGATCGAGGCCGCCGCTCCTCGGCAGGTGCCTCGACAGATCGCGACGAAGGACGTCGCGGCCCTGCTCGCCATCGCCCAGGGCGCGAAGCTGCACGAGCACCTCGTCACCCACCGCCTCGCGGTGGCGACTGGCACGCGCACCCGCATCACCTACGCCCAGCTGCAGCGCCTGGAGGCGATGGGCCTGGTGGAGCGCAACAGGGCGCACCCGGTGCAGGCCGGGCAGCCCGTCGCCCTCACCGACGCCGGCCGCGCCGCGCTCACCATGCCCCGGCGCGCGGGCCCGCCCGGGACCACGCCCGTGCCCCTGCCGCCGGCCCTGACCGCCGTCTCCCGTACACGCCGCTGAACCCACGCGCCCGCGCCGCGCGCACGGGCGGCGCAGGCGTCACGACCGAAAGCACCGATGCCCCACCACGAACCCGATTTCCGCCTCGACGGATACGAAGCCGTCAACGACCACGTCGCCGACCAGTTCTGGGGGCACATCGGCAGCGAGCAGGACATGATGACCGTCCTCGCCGAGCACCACAGCGAGGATGCCGAGCACAGCTTCTACCTGATGCACAACGGCGCCGTCGCCTGGGGCATCCCCGGGGATCCGCAGCTCGTCGCCCTGCACCTCAAACGCGACCCGGCCACACGCACCTACCGCTTCGCCCACGAGGAACTGCCGCTGCCGGCGATGGCCCAGTCCTGGCTGATCGCCCGCGGCTGCCCCGAGGAGACGATCCTCCTGCCCGACGGCATGGGCACCAAGGCCGCTAACGAGGCCACCCGCGTGCTGGAGCAGCGCCTGCGCAGCGACGGCGACCACTTCGCCCTGCTCATCAGCTACACCCACGACAGCGACCCGATCCAGACGACCGTGATGCTGCGCGCCCTCGACGAGAAGGCGGCCATGCCCTTCCGCGTGCTGCTCGAAGAGGTCGACCCCGTCGCGTGGACGCACACACTGCGCGAGGGCGGCTTCACCACCTTTGAGGCCGCCACACAGTGGTGGGAAGCGCACTGGAGGGGCGAAGAGCCCCCGCTGCCGACAGCCTCCCCGGCCACCCGGCCCGCCACCGCCGCCCCCGGACTGCCGACACGCCCCGCCCCGCCGCGCGGACCGGGCCGCTGAACTCCCGCTAAACCACTGGCATTTCACTTTCCTGCCCCGACGAAATGCCATCAGCCGTGTGCGAGGCGGCGCGGAACATAGCACGCAATCCCCGGTTACCGAAACCGGGGATTCTCCGGACTCTTGTTCACAGCCCGCACGGCACCCGCCTGCGGCTGCTTCTCCCGTATGCCCTTTCCTCGAAATGGAGCTCAATTCCCCATGCGCTCAACCCGCATAGCCATCTCCGCCGCGCTGCTCGGCGCCCTCGCGCTGCCGCTGCCGCTGGCCTTCACCACCACCGCGAGCGCCGCACCCGCGCAGGCGCCCTCCGTGATCGACCCGACCTGCACCAAGCCCGGACCGTGGACGCTCAGCACCAAGGCCGTCACCATCCGCGCCAAGGCGTCCGTCAACTCCGAGGCACTCGGGATTCTGTACCGAGGCCACAAGTTCACCGTGCACAAGACCAGCGGAAAGTGGCGCTACATCACCGACAGGACGACCGGCGTCAAGGGCTGGGTCTCCGCCAAGTACGTCTCCCGCCCGTCCGGCGTGTGCCTGGACTAGCCCACCGGCACCCCATTTCCCATTCCCACACCGGAATTACCGAAACGAAGGGAAGTTCTTCGTGCTCGACGCCAGCGACGACGTGATGAGCGTCATCACCGAGCGCATCGAGGACCGATTCCAGATGCCGCTCGCCGACCTGCGCCGGGCTGTTGAGGCGGCACCCCAGGCCGATCCCGAGGCCACCACCGTCGTGCACTGGTACGGCCTGCTCGCCGAAACGCAACAGGCCCTCAACACCGCGGAGGACGCGCTCGTCGAGGCGCTGGGCACTCAGCCGCCCGACGTACTCGACGACCCCGTCATGGAGTTGGCCCACCAGGTCAATGCTGCTGTCGCCGCCCGCGACGGCCGCGTCATGGTCGTGAAGTACCTCCTGGACCCCAACGCTCCAGGCAAGCGCGGCCCCGGGGTGTGGCGCGGCGCGTCTCCCGCCGCCCGTCGCGCTCCGGCCCTGCCTACCTCTGCGCCCACGCTGCCCAGTGCGCGGAACACCACGGCGCGCGGGGCCACGCGGTGAGCGTCATCAAAAGGTCCAGCAGCCGTGATGCGGTGCTGCAGGAAGCGTTCGGCGCCGAGGTAGCCGACTTGTACGCGCAGGCAGCGCGCGGCGAGGCGAACGCTGCACTCCAGCGGGCACTGGAACTGCGCAGCTTCCTCGCCATCGCCGAGGAGCAGGTGGCCCGTGTCCGTGACCGCGTCCATGCCGCCACGGCCGCCGACGGCGACATGGACGATCTGTCCGCCGACGCCATGCGGATGGACGCCCAGTGGCTCGAGGCGGCTCTGGCCGGCCGGAACGGCTACACCGCCGCACTCGACGAGCTGCTGCGCACCATGCCTCCGACGACCGAAGTAGCGGGGTCACGCGCCGGGTTGACTCCCAAGATCGCCGCCACCGCTCCGCCCGCCCCGGCAGCATCCCGCGCCGGGGCGGTGCGGGCCCGACGCCCCTGAAAGTCCACCGATTGCCCCCGTCCGACCCCTCGTCCCACGCCGTTTCCCAGCTCGTCGCCCAGCGCATCGAGGCGCTGTTCGGACAGCCGCTCGCTGAACTCGAAGCGCTCGCCGCCGCCACCCCCGAGACCACCCTGCTCGGCGCCTTGACCGGCACCCACAGCGACCTGACCCTCGCCGAACGCAACATCGCCTTCCAGGTACAGCGGCTGCGCGAACTCACCGCCCCCGAGCGGGAGATCGGCCCCTTTGACGCCGGTCACATCCTCGACTGCGCCCGGCGTCTCGCCGAGTCCGTCGCCGCCCGCGACGCCTACGCCAAGAGCACCAGCGCGGTCCTGGGCGGCCTGCGCCGCGTGTCCGCCCCGGACACCCACCCGCCGGCTGCGCCGGTACCCGCCGCCCCGGCAGCGACCGCCTCCCGCACCCGCTGATCCACCCGTACCGCTTGAGGAGCCCCTTTCTTGGCCACCACCGCGCCGCCCGCCACACCGAACGATCTCTTGGGCGTCACCAAGACCCTGGACCTGCTCGCTCCGCGCTGGAGTGTGTGGGTGCTGATGACCGTCTCCTCACAGCCGCTGCGCTACACCGAGTTCAAGCCGAGGCTTCCATGGCTGGCGGACGGGCAGCTCCACCCCCGGCTGCGTCACCTCACGAACGCCGGCGTCATCGAGCGTACGGAGTACGCGCCGCGCCATGTCACCTACGGCCTCACCAGCCGCGGTGCGGCGCTGCTGCCCGTCCTCATGGTGATCGCGTCCTGGGGCGACAGGTACCTGGAGAAGGAGATGGTCGCCAACCAGCACACCAGCGAGGTGGAGTTCGAACGGATCGCACCGGCCCAGAACATCGACGACGCCATTGCGCTGCTCGTGCCGAGGCACGCCACCCCGATCCTGTTCTCCCTGCAGGCCCGGGGCACGGCGACCGCCAAGACGCTGGCGAGCGAAGCCATGCCCGGCTACGGCCTGACCGCCGTCTACAAACCGCTGGAACGCCTGGTCGACGACGGCCTCGTCACGCCCACCGGAACCGGCGGATACCGGCTGACCGCGAGCGGCCGGGCACTCGCCCCCGTCTTCCAGGCGATCTCCGCCTGGGCCACCGCCCCGGCCACCGAAGCCGATGCCCGTCGGCCTCGGGAGCTGGGCGGTGCCCCGTCGCAGAACCGTTCCGGCCCGTGGGCTACCACCCCGACTCGCCTTCCGGCACCGCCAGTTCCGGCCCCAGCGACCGCTCCTTCCGCCCTGACGACCACGCCTGCGGAGGGTCCGGCGTGGAAGTCCGGCGACCTGTTCTCCCACCAGATACCCGCCCGCCCGATCTCCCCGGCAGGAGGCCCGCGCCGATGACCCGCCCCCTGCCCGAGAACCTCCTGCACGAACGACGCGCGATCAGGACCCTGACCCTGCCGGGCCTGATACGCCTGGTCACCGAGATCGACGACAACGGCCCCATCAGCCACCGGCGCGGCTCCCTGCAGGGCGCCTTCGGCGACCTCACCCCCGGGCAACTGCGCCATGCCGTCGACGCCGCACGCGACCTCGGCCTGGTCCACACCGACGAACAGGCCCCCGACCGCTACCGGCTCACCGCGAGCGGCGAGGCCCTGGCCGAGGTGTATGACACCGCGGCCCGCTGGGCCCGCGCCCGCCATTTCCCCGACACCAGCACCGACTTCGTCACCCGCGTCCAGCACACCCTCCAATTGCACAGCCGCAGCCCGCACGCGTCCGGCCCAAGTCCGGAGCCGTCGGCGCCGCAGGAGGCCCTGACCGAGTTTCTGCAGGCGAACCCCCGCGTCCTGCACCACGCCGACGCCCGCTCCGCGCAGCCGCCGGCAGAAGCGGGGCGCGCTGCGTGAGATCCCGTGTCGGACCGCGGCACGCCCGCCGCCCAGTCCCCACTGTGCTGCGCGGCATCTACCTGCCGCGCAGCACGGACGCCGCCGCGTTCGCCATGGCCACGTACGGCATCCCGCTGCTGGTCCTGGCCACCACCAACTCGGCAGCCCTGACCGGACTTGCCTTCGCACTGGAATGGGTGCCGAGGCTGGGGGCGTTCGCCTTCGTCGGCGCCCTGGTCGACCGCCATGGCACCACCGCCGTGCTCCGCTCCGCCTCCGTCGCCCGAGCATTGGTCGTCCTGGCCGCCGCGGTCCTCCTGCCGAGGCAGGAGGCGGGGCTTGGGGCGACGGTCACCGTCATGGTGCTCGCCGCGTCCACCGGGATCCTCACCGAGTGCGCTTACATCGCGGCCGAAACCGCGGGCGGAGTGGCCGGCCGAGCGGCCGGCGCCCGCGCGCACCGGGTGCAATCTGTGCTGCTCGGCATTGACCAGGTCGCCACCCTGTTCGGCCCCGCCCTGGCCGGCCTCCTGCTCCAGTGGACCGGTGCCAGCGGCATGCTGCTGGTGATCGCCGTCTTCTCCCTGCTCACCAGCGCCCTCGCCCCGCGCCAGTACCTCCGCCCGGAGCCCGCCGCGGTACAGCCGGTCGGCAAGGGGCTGCGCACCGGTTGGTCGACCTTGCGGGCACTGCCGGCGCTCGGCTGGCTGGTGGCCGGACTCACCGTGTCCAACCTGGCCGTCGGCCTGCTGCAGGCCGCAGCCCCGGTGATCATCGTCAAGCAGCTCGGTCACTCCACAGCCGACGTCGGGTTCATCTGGTCCATCGCGGCCGTCGCCTCGCTCGGCGCGGTGGTGCTGTGCCGCCGGGCGATTGACCGCTTCGGCCTGTGGCCGGTCGGCGTCGTGTCCGCCACGATCGCCGCCACCGCCTGCCTGGCGGTCTCCTTCGCCGGCACCTACCACGCCTATCTCGCCCTGATCGCCGTCCTCATGGCCGGCGAGGGCGGCATGACCGTCGTGCTGCGCACCCTGCGCTCCCGCCTCATCCCCACGGACGTATTCGGCGCCACCCTCTCCCTGACGATCTTGGTGCTGCTGCTGCCCTTCCCGCTGGCCGGCGTCCTCGTCGCCGTGGTACCGCCCGCCCAGCTCGGCCACGTCATCACCGGCTGCGCCGTGCTCCAGGCCACGGGCCTGGTCACCGCCTTCGCCCGGCTGCGCGCCACCCCCGCCCTGCGCACCTCCTTCGCCTGACCGACCTCCTGCCCACCTCACGGAGACCCGCCATGCCCCTGTCCCACGCCCCGTCCGACCAGCTGGTTCTGCCGATATCCCGACCGTCGCTTCGAGCAGGATCCCGGCCCACGCTGACCGACCGGTTCCTGGCCTTCGACGCCGCGCACCCCTACGTCTACCGCGCGTTGGAGCGCCTGACAGCCGACCGGCTCGCCACCGGAGCCACCCGGGTCGGGCTGAAGGCGCTCTTCGAGGACCTGCGCTGGCAGCTGCCCGCGGGAGTGCGCGGGCTGAACAACTCCTTCACCGCCCTGTACGCCCGAAAGCTGATCGACGACCACCCGCACTGGGCGACTGCCTTCGAGCTGCGGCGCCGCCGCACCCTCTGACCCCGGCCGCCTGCCGTCAACCTCCTCTGTCCTGCCACTGTTTGGAGCCTTGTTGTCCTCTCGCCCAGTCGTCCTGGTTGTCGCAGCCGCCGACATGGAGGCCCAGCTGTACCGCGGCACCTGCCTGGAAAACGTCGCCGCCCACTACGACGTCGTCCTGATCTCGGGCGCCGAGCCGACCTGGGAAAAGGAGCTCCTCCTCGACTACGCCGTCGCCGACCCGACCAACCTGGCGGCACTCGTCACGGCTGGACGCGCGCTCGCCGAACGTTATGAGCTGGCCGGCGTGGTGACGTGGACCGAGTGGTACCTCGTCCCGGTCGCCCGGCTCGCCCGCCAGCTCGGCCTGCCCACCACGGCTCCGGAAGCCCTCCAGGGCTGCCGCAACAAGCACACGAGCCGGAGCCTGTTCGCCCGCCACGGAGTTCCGTCGGCCGTATCCGTCAACGTGCGTACCGAGCGGGAGGCGACCGATGCCGCCGCGCTCATCGGCTATCCCGTCGTCCTCAAACCCGCCGCCCACGCCGCGAGCATGGGCGTCATCCGCGTCGATTCCGCCGACGACCTGCCGGCCGCGTACGCCCTCGCCGCGCGCACCGCCGGCCACGGGGTGGAGAGCACCCAGGTCCTGGTCGAGGAGTACCTCGACGGCCCGGAGGTGAGCGTCGAGTGTGTCACCCACCGGGGCCAGACCACCGTGGTCGCCGTCACCCGCAAGACCGTCGGGATGCGGCCCTTCTTCGAGGAGCTGGCGCACGTGGTCGACGCGAACGACCCGTTGCTCGCCACCGTGGCTCCGGTCGCCGTCGCGGCCCTCGACGCCGTCGGCATCACCGACGGCGTCAGCCACGTCGAACTCCGCATCGTCAACGGCCACCCCCGCCTGATCGAGGTCAACGCGCGCATCGCCGGCGACATGATCGGCCACCTCGTCCACCTGGCCACCGGCGTCGATCTCGCCCGCGCCGCCGCCGACATCGCCTGCGGACGGACCCCCGACCTGACGCCTACCCGCCACCAGGCCGCGGCGATCCGCTTCATCTACCCCGCCTACTCCGGCACCCTGACCGCCTGCCGTGTCGCGAAGCCCACCGGGGGAGTGGAGCGCGTGCGTTTCCAACGACAGCCCGAAGACCAGCTCTTGCTCCCCCAGGACGGCGGCAACCTGTTCACCGCCCGCATCGGCTATGTCATCACCACCGGGCCGACCGCCACGGCCGCCCAGGACCGCGCCCAGGAGGCGTACCGCCACCTCGACGTCCAGGTGGTCGCCGCCACGCAGACGGCTCCGGCCACCGGGGAACAAGCCGCGTGAGGAAGACCGTCGCGATCGAGGTGGTGCGCAGCCGCCGCCTGCTGATCGGGTACTTCGCCGGCCTGGGCGTGGTGATGGCCGTCTTCGGCGCTCGTATGCCCGCCGTCCAGGCCGCCGCCGACGTGAGCACCGGAGGGCTTGCCCTGGTCCTGCTGGCCGCCGCCCTCGGCATGGTCGCCGGACTCCAGACGGGTGGGCGCCTCGCCCGCCCGGCCCGCCTGCCCGCGCTGCTGACCGGCGGCGCCATCGCTCTCGCCGCCTGCCTCGCCGTCCTCGGGGCCTGCTCCACTCTGGAAAGTCTGTGCGCGGCGGCGTTCGTCTTCGGCATCGCGCACGGCGTCCTCGACGTCACGGCCAACGCTGCGGCGGTCCGCTGTCAGGACGCCCACGGCCGCCCCATCATGGGTCGGCTGCACGCGAGTTACAGCCTCGGCGCCCTCCTCGGCGCCGCGCTGGCCGCGGCCACCACCCACACCTCACACGCCGTTCTGTTCACCGTGGTCGCCGTCTGCGCCGCGGTGGCGGCCGGAGCCACGACGGCTCCGACCCGGACTCTCGCCAGCTTGGGACTCAAGCCCGCTCACCATCCCGCTGCACAGGGCTCGGGCGAACGCGGGGGCCAGTCGCGGCCCCGCGTGTGGCTGCTGGGCGGCCTGGCGGCGGCAGCATTGCTGGGCGAAGGCGCTGCTGCCGACTGGGCTGCCGTCCACCTGCACGACCTCGGCGCGACGGCCGCGACCAGCGCTGCGGCATACGGGGCCTACAGCGCCGCCATGGCCGCAGGCCGCCTTGCCGGTGACCGGCTCACCGCCCGCTTCGGCGCGTCGGCCGTCGTACGCGCCGGCGCCGCTTTGGCCGCGCTCGGCCTCGCCACCGGACTGGCCGGCTCCACCATCGCCTTCGCCCTGTTCGGCTGGGCGGCCTTCGGCCTGGGCCTGTCCGTCACCATCCCCAGCCTGATCACCGCCGCAGGCGTCGGCGGACCCCGCGCGGTCGCCACCGTCGCGGTCACCGGCTACGCCGGCCTGCTCGCCGGCCCCGCCCTCATCGGCGCCCTCGCCACCGTCACCGCCCTCCCACACGCGCTGCTGCTGCCCGCCCTCCTCGCCGTAACCGTCGCCGTCCTCGCCCCCAAAGCCCTGGAGAGACCGACCCCTTGACCCGCACCTCCGACTCCCGGACCGGCGTAGAAGCCCTGATCCTCGACTACAACGGGGTTGCCGGCCTGCACCCCCCGGCTGCCATGTGGACCCGCCTGGCCGACCTCGCCGAGTGGCCCGACCGGCATCTCCCCTCGTTCCAGGACGCCTTCTGGGCACCCCGCAACGCCTACGACGCAGGGCAACTGAGCGATCTCGCCTACTGGGCCAAGGTGCTCGGCCACCACCCCGGCCCGCGCTGGCTGCGCACCCTGCGCGATGCCGACACCGCCCTGTGGACCCGCACCGACCCGCACGTCCTCAACATCCTCTACCGCGCCCGGGCCGCGAGGCTGCCGATGGTTTTGCTCTCCAACGCCCCGGCCCACCTCAGCAACGTCCTGGACGCCACCGACTGGCGGCACGACCTGATGACCGACGCCCTGTACTCCGCCCGCCTGGGCCGGTGCAAGCCCGACCCGGCCGCGTACGAACACGCCCTGGCCGCCACCGGCGCCGACGACCCGGCGCGCGTGCTGTTCGTCGACGACCGCGAGGACAACTGCCGGGCCGCCGCCGAGCTGGGCCTGCCCACCCTGCACTACGCCGGCCAACCCGCCGATCTGGAACAGCAGTTGCTGCCCGTCCTGGCGGACAGCATCGGTTCCTGACGGCACGCCGCTCTGCTCACCATCAGCCCCGACCCCAGGACTTTCGTGCCCAACACCGAAGAGATCGACGGCGACGTCTATGTATCCCCGCGCTACCTGGCCGGCAGCACCTGGACCGGAGACCCCGCTCTGGAGCCGCTCCTCGCGCTCGGCTTCGACCTCCGCCACGACGAGCTCGGCAACGTCTATGTCACTGCGCCCGACCACCGCGTCCGACTCGGCTATCTACCCGAGGGAGAAGACGACGGACTGTGGCGGATCAACGCCTACCGCGACCGGTTTGGCCCACCCGCATGGGGTGTGAGCTTTAACGACATGGCGCCCACGGAGTTCGCCGCAGCCTTCACCACCGCCCTCGCCCAGGCGTACACCGCCGGCCCCGACACCTACCTCGCCGAGCCCGACCTCAAGGACCCCGAGCTCGGTGCCTTCGACGCCGTCGTGCCGCTCATCAAGAACGGCTGGCAGTTCCAGCGCCCGCGCTGGGGGGTGATGGAACTGCAGTCCGCAGATGGGATGGCCACGTGCGAATACGCCACCGGCCGCCTCGACCCGCAGAAGGAACTCACCACCCTTGAGGCCCGATGGCACCTGTGGGGCGGACCGAGGAGCGGCTACGCCCGCTGGTACGCCACCGCCACCACCAACACCCCCACAGCCCTGGTGAAGGCCATCACCCAGAGCGTGTCCGACCCGGAACCCCTGCCGCGCTGGAGGGACTCGATGCTCCCCGGGCTGCGCGAGGCCGCACAGCTCACTCCCGTCACACCGCCCGCGCCCCCCGTTCCGACACCGCTCGACGTCCGGCGTACCGCCCCCCGCCGGGCGCCCGCGCTGAGCACGCGCAGCATCCCGCGCTGGAGCACCACGACAACTCCGTCGGCAGTCCTGCCCGCCCGGCGCTCCGGCCCCCGCCGCTGACCAGATCCCCTGCGTCCGAGAGAGTCTCCTTGGCCCTGCACGCCCAGCAGTTCTTCGACGACGTCATCGAACTGTCTTTCCACCAGTACGCCGTCGTCGGCACCACCTGTTACGCAGTCCCGCAGCCGAACTCGCCGCTGCGGCTGCGGATCGACTTCGCCCCGACCATCCGCCACGGCGAGTACGACGGACTTCGCTTGCGCGTCGTCCACCCTGAGTACGGCGTCCTCGACACCGCGATCCTCCGCTTCGCCGACCACGGCACCTTCGCCCGCCGCGACGCGGCTCGCGACCTTGTGCCCGGCCGAGACGGCTACGCCGTCATCCGCGACTGGCACGCCCACAACAGACAGCCACCGTGGCACGGCGCGGACGGCACGGGGCTACGTACCGCGATCGAGCAGTACGCCCACTTCTGGTTCCCGCCACCTGCCGCGTCCCGTCCGGCAACACGACCCGTCGCCCCGCCCACACCCACCACCGGGGCCTCTCCCCGCACCCGCTGAACCGCCTACCACGCCATGGAGTCTGGATGTCCCCGCCCCACTGGTTCCGCTCGCACCGACGGCCACCGGCGCCGACTGCCGCGGTCCCCGGCCCGCCTGCGCCTGCGGGCCCGAACGGTTTCTGGATCACCGACCCCGACTTCCGCGACCGGCTGCACAGCGCGACGCTGACCCTCCTCGACATCGTCGAGGACTGCCTCAACGACGACCTCCCGCTCACCGACATTCTCGACGGCGCCCGCGACCACGCCGAGCACCTGCTCGGCGTCCCCCGCACCTACGGCATCCTCGTCGAAGCCGAGGCCGCCGCGCAGATCGTCCAGGCCGCCGGCCTGGACGCCGGATCCCCCTTCGGCCTGGCCATCGCCCAGGGCCTGGCCGGCATCACACAACTGCCCGTCGAGCGGCAGCAGCAACTCGTCCGCGCCGCCGCCCGCCGCTACGCGATCACCGCACCCTCCCGTTCAGTAAGCGGACCGCCCACTTCGCCCCCGCGCCCGGCGCCGGGCCGCTCCCGCTGAACCACTGACCCGCATGCCTGCCTTGCCAGTTCCCTTGTATCCCTTGGAGAGTTCCTTCTTGCGCATCCGCTCCGCTCGTACCCTCCCGGTCGCTGTTGCCGTCGCCGCCACGGTGACCGGCAGCCTGTCCTGGGCGCCGACCGCCTCGGCCCAGAGCACCGATCCCACCCCGTCCGCATCCACGTCCCCGACTCCGCGCAACGCGGCCGAGCCGGAAACCGGCGGAGTGGCCATCCTGAAGAAGGACCCCACCGGCGACGTGCTCGCCGGCGCGTCCTTCACCCTCCTCGACTCCGCGGGCACGGAGACCGCCACCGGCAAGACCGACACCCAGGGCAAACTCGCCTTCACGGACCTCGCACCCGGCGTCTACCGCCTCAAGGAGACCTCCAGCGGCAGCAACCTGTACGACACGGTCGACGACCAGGACGTCATCGTCACCCCCGGCACGGACACCCCGATCACGATCGTCGACCCGTTCAAGGCAGCCAAGGTCCTCCTGCAGGCCAAGGACTACAAGACCGGCAAGCTCCTGCCCGGCGCGACCGTGAACATCGGCGCCGGCACCTCGACACTGCTCACCCTGACCACCGGAGCCCAGGGCACGGCCTCCGGAGAACTGCCGATGTCGAGCCGTAAGACGCTGTTCTGGGCAAAGGAAATCAAGGCCCCCGCCGGCTACGACCTCTACAAGCCCGCGAAGACCTTCACCACTGGGCCCGGTGCCCCCGTCACCGTGACCGTCACCAATGCCAAGACCGACACCACGCCCAAGCCCGCCCCGACCGAGAAGCCCACGGGGCAGCCGACCGGCAGCCCGGCCACGTCCACGGACAACCCGACCGAGAACACCCCCGGCACGTCGAAGCTCAACCCGACGGCCACCGACACGCCGGACACCGCCTCCTCGCCTGCCCCGACCGGGGACGGGACGGAATCAGCGTCCCCGAAGACCGCGGTCGGCTCCCTCGCCCACACGGGCGCCGACGCCACTCCCTGGCTCCTCGCAGGCGCTGGCCTCTTGGTCACCGGCGGCATCGGCGCGGTCGTCGTCGCGCGCCGCCGCACCGACTCCGAGCCCGAGCAGGGAGAGAACGCCGAGACCAACTAACCGGCCTTCCTCCAATACCAGGCCCCCGGGACCCAGTCCCGGGGGCCTGGTGCGTATCCGCCCTCCTGCGCCACCAGCGGCTGACCGCCGCGCCAGTCACGTCCCGCTCCTCGACTCGCCGCCGTTTTGCCCGTTGGCGTGTGTGATGCGATGCCGGTCGTACGCCTCGACGATGGCTAGAACCTGCCTACGCTCCGCCTCCGACATTTCCTCCAGGTAAGCGAGCATTGCCCGCGTCTCGGGGGAGCGGCCAGGGCGGGACGTGATTCCCATGAACTGTGCGGCGGAGGCGGCCTGGACGAGGGGGAGCGCCAGGTCGAGTCCTGCGGCAAGTGCCCGCAGTTCGGGCAGCTGAGGGGGCGTGACGGACAGCTGTTTCTCCAGGCGGTCGACCCAGTTGTACCCGATCAGCCCGCTTTTGCCCGTGAGAGGGTCGACGCATTCGGCTGCCAAGCCGCGGAGGCTCAAGCGCAGCTCCGCGCGTCGGCTGCGGACCAGGTCAGCCAGCTGCGTCTCGACATGCTGTTCGGTTTCCCCCGCGGCGGCCATCCCTGTCACCTCGATCCTTCCAGCGGCAAACGGGGCGGAGCGCTGGCCGTGCAGCCGCCGGCGCGTCATCCGTACACCATCGCGAATCCGTCGATCTTGTCAACGCAGTTCCGTACTGGTCACCCACCTTGGACGCGGGCCCCAGCCTGACGCGGTCAATGCTGCTGGGGCTCCGTGTCCTGTCGATCCCGGCCGTGGCGAGCGGTGGAAATGCCTGACGTAGTCGCTTGATCGCAAGGGGTCTGCGGCGCATCAGGGGCCCGATTTAACTCGGTGAGCGGAACAGTCTCGCTATCCGGCCCACCCGATCTCGCGTACCTCGATCGCCCCAACATGCGGCATGAACTGGATCCAGCAGCGAGCCCCGAACGCCTCGCGAATCTCCTCAACGCTGCCGGGGTCCCTCACATCAGGCCACACCCGCGGCGCGGCGCGCACCTGCTCAACGAGTTCCAGAACCTCCCGCAGAGCCTCCGTCGGCAGCTCGCCCATCACCTCGGAGGCCAGCTCCTCCACCACCACGCCGTACCGCATTGCGCACCCCGTGCTCCTGATCATTTCTCAGCACCGTACGACTTGCTCCACAGATGGATGCCATCCTGTGGATAACTTCTGGCAGGGTCTGTTCAACTCTAGGGTTCGGTAGCCCGCCTGAACTGTCGAGGGTGACTCTGTGTGACAGCGGGCGGCTGGTCCTCATGAGCGCTGAGGCCGACTGGGAGCTGCTTGGTCAGACCTACCTGTGGGAGGTGTCTCCCGGTACCGTGGGCATCCGTACTCCAGAGTTCAGTGCGAGAGGTAGACGGATGCCGAAGACGACGGTGGACGTCGATCCCAAGCTTCTGGCGGCTGCCAAAGCGCGTCTTGGTACGTCCACGATTAAGGACACCATCAACGCAGCCTTGCGGGAGGTCGCAGAGCAAGGAGAGCGCGAGGAAGCCATTGATGAGGTGGCCGCCATGGTGAGGGGCGGCGACCTTGATTGGAATGTCCTCGACGAAAAACAGAAGTACAGGGCGACTCCTGCCGGTGTCGCATCAGAGGATACTTCATGTTCCGTCGAGGGCGCCCAAGTAGAGGGCTCTGTTGATCTTGCGTATGAAGTTGCGAGCGAGTTCGGGAATCGCGACTTCGGCCTTGTGGAGTTTAAAAGCGTTTCCCGAGCTCCCGAAAGGGTTGGCCCCGTCCCGGCTAAGTTGAGATGGCATACCCCGGCCTCATTGGTGACTGAATTTGACAGGCATCTAGCGTTGGTTAGTGCGGCGCTGGAGAACCTGCCGTCGCCCGAAGTTCTTTCTGCGGCCAGGAACCTGCAGATCAGCGACCCGACTATGGGTAGTGGGGCATTTCTGCGGGCTGCCATGGATCTCGCCACGCATCGCGTCACTGACAAGGATATTCGCGCAATGCGGGCGGCGATCCAGCGCCTTCAGATTCAATACTCGCCTCTGGGTGCTCATCCAGATGATGAGACCAAAGGCACCCTTAAATCAGTCGACGCCGTGCTTCAAGACCTGGAGGCGCTTGCTGGTGCACTTGACGTCGATGATGAGGCCGCCGAGTGATCAGGTACGTGATCGATACGTCTGCCGTGCACCGCTTCTTTCAGGATCCAGGTCTCTACCCGACATGGAGATCGGTCATTGCTCGTGGCGAGGTGGGCATCATCCCGCTTATCGAGTTTGAGATTTGCTACTCCGCACAGAAGGCCGGCGATCGCGTCAAGTTGCTTGGTTCGCTCGCTAAGCTGTTTGAGTCCTTTACGCCTGGACCGGAGGTGTACAACGCAGCTCGAAGCATGCAGGAGGCCCTGACAGCCAAGGGGGCGCACCGCTGCTGTAGCCCCGTTGACCTCGTACTCGCGGCCACGGCCCATGTGGAAGACCTGGCTGTGCTTCACGTCGATAAGGATTACGAGACCGTTGCCCGCTTTTGGCCGTCGTTCAAGCAGATACGGTTCGACACAGGGCAACCGCTGTAGCTGCGTCCGCGAAGGATCTCTAATCCATCTGCTCAACGCTGACCTGACCACCCACGCTGCTCGATGCCGCGACTATGTCCGGGAGGTGAGGAGGAGTCCGATGCCCACGATGCAGAGGGACAGCGCTCGCGCCCGACCCGCAGTGCCGGGCGTGATGCCCGATGGTCTTCAAGATGACCTGTCGAGGGTGCTGTGAAGCTTCGTTTCCCTCGGATCGTCACCTGAAGCGCCCTGGCTGATGGGCCCGAGCGGGGCCTGCGAGTGCGTACGCGTGGTGCACGATCATGTTGACCGAGCCGCGGTCACGCTCGATGTGCCCTTCCAGCAGCACCGCAGGGGCGCCGAGGACTGCCTCTCGCGTGCGTTCCCAGACCGGGGGAGAGAACACCAAGTTGATCATGCCGGTCTCATCTTCCAGGGCCCCGAACGCCACTCCCCTGGCTGTCGGGGGCCGTTGGATGTACTTGGCCAGCCCGCCGACCCGAACCCGGGTCTGGTCGGCCAGGCCACGGGCCTCGCGCGCAGGCTGCGCCCCCTGTGAGGCCAGCAGAGTACGGAGGTGCTGCGCGGGGTGGTTGGTGGCGCTGGCGCCGGAGGCGTCGAGGTCGGCGGCGGTGGCCTCGGCCGCGGTCATGACCGGCAGCACCGGCGCGGGCGCCAGGTCGTCCAACCCCGGCAGGACGTCCTGGATCTCGCCCGTATAGGCGCCGGCCGACCACAGGGCGGTGCGCCGGTCAACGCCGAGGCCGTCGAACGCCCCGGCGGTGGCCAGCTGCTCCATCAGCTTCGCCGACAGCCGCGTACGGCGGGCGACGTCGGCCACCGACCGGAACGCCACGCTGCCGCGCGCGGTCAGGATCCGCTCGGCGATCTCCTCGCTGATCCCGGTCACCGAGGTCAGCCCGCGGCGGATCGCCGGCCGCCGTTCCGGCTGATCGGCGAAAGGCTCGAGCGTGGCGTGCACGCCGGAGCGCTGGATGTCGACACCGCGGACCTCGATGCCATGTTGCTTGGCATCCTGGATGAGCGTCTGAGAGTCATAGAAGCCCATCGGGAGGTGCGCCATAATCCCCGCCAGCAAGGCGTGCGGAAAGTGGTACTTCACCCAGGCGCTGGCGTAGATGATGCCCGCCATCGACTGGGCGTGAGACTGCGGGAATCCGTAATCCGAAAACGCTTCTATCATGCCCACAATGCGCTCGGAGGCGGCCTGGTCGATTCCCTTGGCGGCCATCCCAGCAAGCAGTCGTCCGCGCAGCTGCGCCACCCTTTCCGGAGAGTGTTTGGCGGCTATCGCCTTACGGAGACGGTCCGCCTCGCCCGGGGTGAAACCCGCACATTCGATAGCCAGAGCCATGGCCTGTTCTTGCCACAAAGGGACCCCGAGCGTTTTGGCTAGTGCCCGCTCGGCGAGCGGATGCGGATAGGTGACGGGCTCCAGTCCGGCCCGCCGCCGCAAATACGGATGCTTTGATCCGGCCTGAATGGGGCCCGGCCTAATGATAGAGGCGGCCACCGCGAGGTCGTCGAAACATCGTGGCTGCAGCTGCGGCAGGGTCGAGACCTGCGCCCTCGACTCGGCCTGGAACACGCCTATGGTCCGACCTGCGGCAATCATGGCGTACACGTCCGGGTCGTCCTGCGGAATCGAGGCCATGTCCAGCCTGATTCCGTGGTGTTCGGAAATGAGATCGCACGCGGTGTGCAATGCGGCCAGCATGCCCAATCCCAGGATGTCAATTTTCAGAAGTTGAGCGGCGGCCACATCGTCCTTATCGCCTTGCAGTACCGATCGCCCTTCTCGGGTGGCCCATTCCACCGGCATGATTTCCCCGATGGGCTGACGGGTCAGCACCATCCCTCCGACATGGATGCCCAAATGCCGCGGCAATGTATGCAGTTGCCCCGCGAGTGAGCGTACATCGTCGGGGATGTCGGCCTCGGGCCCTGGTGGCTCGTGGTGAATGTGGCGGGTCATCTCATTGATCCGTGCCATGGGATAGCCGAGGGCGCGCGCGGAATCCCTCACACTCAGGCGGGGTTGGTAGGTGATGAGGTTCGCCACCTGGGCGCAGTGCGACCTGCCGTATTTGGCATACAGGTACTGGATCACCTCCTCGCGCCGGTCGTTCTCGAAATCGATATCGATGTCCGGGTCGGTCTTTTCGGCGTGCAGAAATCTCTCGAAGAGTAGGCCGTGCCTGAGCGCGTCGACGCTGGTGATGCCGAGCACGTAGCAGACCACCGAGGAGGCGGCGCTGCCGCGCCCCTGGCACCAGATCCCCTGCTCGGCCGCGTACCGCGTGATGTCCCAGCAGATCAGGAAGTAGCCGGGCATGCCCATGTCGTTGATCACGGACAGCTCGTAGTCGAGCTGTTTCCAGGCCGCGTCGGCTGCCGGGTCGGTGCGTGGCCCGTAGCGGCGGGCGCAGCCTGCTTCGGCGAGGTGACGCAGATAGCTGTCGGGGGTGTGCCCGGCGGGCACCTCGAAGTCCGGCAGCTGCGGGCGCAGTTTGCTCAGGTCGATGACACTGTTGCGGGCGAGGTCGACAGTGGATACGACGGCCTGCGGGTAGCGGGCCATCAGGATGCTCATCTCCTCGGCGGTGCGCAGATGCGCCGTCGGAGCCGGAGGCAGTTCCCCGATCGCGGTGTCGAGGCTCTCGCGGCGGTGCAGTGCGGTCAGCGCCGCCGCCAGCCGTGCCGAGCGCGGGGCTGCGTAGCGGACCGCGTTCGTGGCCACCACGGGCAGCCGCCATCGCTCGGCCGCCGTGTGCAGGGCGGCGTTGCGTGGACCGTCTTCGGGCAGTCGGTGATCGACGAGTTCGGCGTGCAGATGGGTGCGGCCGAAGAGGTCCACGAGCCGGTCGATGCGTGCGTGGACGGCGTCGCTGTCATAGGCCGCCTCGCCGACGACGGGGCAGCCGGTGAGGATCGCCCACTCTCCCTCGTACGCGGCAGCCGCGAGCGCGTCGAGGTCGTAGACCGGGGCGTTCTTGGCGCCGGCCAGCTGCCCGGCGCTGATCGCCGCGGACAGGCGGGTGAATCCCAGCAGGCTGCGGGCGATCACCACGATCGACCCGAGGTCCTGGTCGAGGGTGAGTTCGGCGCCGTAGATGGTGCCGATGCCGTATTCGCTCGCGGCCTCCGCCAGACGTCTCGCGCCGTACAGCCCGTTGGTGTCGGTGATCGCCAGGGCCTCGATACCGAGGTGGACGGCCTCGGCGACCAATGCCTCCGCGTGGTTGGCGCCGAAGAGGAACGAACTGGCGGAGTGCACGTGCAACTCTGCCCAGCCGCCGCCCACGGGCGTCGGCGCGGCGCGCGTTCCGGGGAAGTTCAGCACCCTCCCGCGAGGGTCAGCCATAGAGGGCCTCCACCGCCCAGCGGCCGTCCTGGATGTGCAGCAGCCAGGCACGGCCGTCCGCGCAGGCGACTTGGAGACGTGCCAGGCGGCGGGCCTGCGCGGGGATCCACCAGTCCTCCAGCACCGGCCACGGTCCGGTCCACCCGGTCACCGCCACCGGCGCGGCGCCGTCGATGGACAGCGCGGCCGGGGTCTGGGTGAGCAGGGTGCGTCCACTCACCCCGACCGTGCCGCCCTCTGTCCCGACCAGCTGAGCGGGGCGCGGGGTGGGGTAGACGACTGCCGGATGCGGGGCCGGCAGCCGGCCCGGCCACGTCCCCTCGACCAACGGGCGCGCACGTGCATCGCCGTACGGGATGTGCACGATCCGCTCGCCCGGCCCGCGGCCTCCGGCGAGTTCGGGGCGCACCACCGCGCGATGGCCGAGCATCGCCTGCAGCTGTCCTGCGGCGTGCTCCAGTTCCTCCGGCGCGATCCGAGGCCCGAACAACAGCGACTGCCGGCCGGTGGCCGCCGACAGCCCCTCCGGGATAAGGCGCAGTGCGGTGATCCCCGCCTCGGAGGCGTCGAGCTGTCCGGTCTCGGCCCAGGCGGCGATCTGCCAGCGCACGCGCTCGGCCACCGCCAGCGCAGAAAGACGCCCCTCGTGCCGCCACACCCTCGACAGGCGCACCCCGCCCGTCAGTTCCGCTTCGACCTGCAGCCTGGCGCACACCGCGCCGGCCCCCGCAAGACGGATGTGGAGCTGTTCGGCGAGGGCTTTAGCGATGAACGCGACCGGCTCAAGATTGTCCTCGGGCGGCTCAAATGCCTCGGCCACGCTGTAGTCCACGTCCGCCCCCGACGTGTTGAGCGGCCGGGCCTCCAAGCCCCTTGCGGTGCGCTGGGCCGCGGCGGCATCGTGACCGAACCGGCCCAGCACCCGATCACTGGGCAGCGCCGCGAACGCCCCCAAGGTGGTAATGCCCAAGCGGGGCAACAGCTGAGACAGCCGAGGACGGCCCAACACACCCACCGGATACGGAGCCAGAAACTCGGCCGTCTGCCCAGCGGGCACCAGTTGGCCCACCTGCCCGGCGCGGACCGCCAGGGCGGCGGCGAACACGGTGTCCGCCGCTCCGGTACGTGATTCGATCCCGGCCTCGGTGAGCACGGTGGTGATGTGCTCCACGAGAGCCGGCTCGCCGCCGAAATACCGGGCGGGTCCGCGCGAGGGCAGGGCGATCAGCCCGGGGCGCAGGACTTCCATGTGCGGAGCGATCCGTTTCTCCAGCAGGCGCAGCACCGGCTCGAACGCCCGCGTCTCCGCTTCAGGGTCCCGGTCGAGCAGCCTGAGCTGGGGGCAGCGCCCGGATGCCTGGCGTACCCGCATCCCCCGCTTCACTCCCTGCCGGCGGGCCTCCTTCGAACAGGCCATCACCCGTTCCCGCGCGATGATCGCCACAGGTTCGGTGTGATCCGCACCCGCGGCCACCACGGGCCAGTCCATCGCCCAGATCACCAGTGCACGCACGGCCGACTCACCCCGCGGTGATGGGCCGCAGCGGCACCACATCCACGTCCACACCGGCAGCGGGCTCGGCAATGAGCTCTACAGAGCCGTCCGGACCCGGCAGCCACATTTCGGCATGCCGCGGCTGCGCCGCCGCGCCCCGACCGGCCACCACCAGACGGACACGGCGGCCGGCCAGCAGACCAAACCCGTCCCCGAGCCCCTCCCAACGAGCCTCGGCCACCCGCAGCCGCAGCTGCGCCTCCGGCCAGTCCTGCCAGGTCAGCAACGTCGTACCGGAACGCCGCACACGGGCCGCAATGCGACGGCTGGTCCGCAGGGCCACCTGCCCCACCGGGCCGAGCAACACCACCGGCGCCGCCTCGCACACCGTCGCCAGCACCTCGGGCCACCGCCATCCCGGCTCCGGTACGGCCAGCCCGCACGCCAGATCCAGACCGGCATCCGCCGCAGCCAGCCCCCCGAGCTGCGGCAAACCGACCGCCGCCCAGGCCCCGCCGTCGACCGCGGCCTCCGCGGCCAACGCGATCAGCAAGGGAAGGTCGCCCCCAGCACTCACCACCGCCCCGTGGGGCAGCCGCCCGCCCGGGAGCAGGCTGGAGAGCGTGCTGGACTGGACTCCGGTCGCCTCCGGAGTCCCTCGCTCACCAGGCGAAACGACGCGCATGAACACATGTTCGATTCCCTGTGCGAGAAATGCAAGCCGCCGAATGTCATGTCACTCCCACTGTCCTGTGCCATCGGACCTTGAGCGCGTGCCTCCGAACTCTGACCGCGTGGCCTCAGGTGGCCAGACCTACGGCAACGAAGGGCGAGGCGTCCTCGTTCGGGTGACATCCCGCATGCGGGACCGTTTCTGCTGGTCATGCCCCCTGCATGGTCAACAAATCCTGGTGGCGCACCGCCGTCACCGTGGCCGCTGCAGCCACCGCTTTGCTCGTCCCGGCAGCAACCGGAACCGCTGCACCCGCTACGACGCACCTGCCCTCCACGGCCCCGCCCGTCCGCGCGGCGACGCTGCCGGAGCCGCCGCCCGTGGGTGTGGTTCGGACGGAGCTGGCCGGGCTGCACGTGGCGCCGCCGCATTCGATGCAGGGCTACAGCCGGGCCAAGTTCCCCCACTGGATCAAGCAATACGGCGAGTGCGACACCCGCGAAGTCGTCCTCGCCCGCGACGGCCAGGACGTCAAACAGGACGAGATGTGCCGTGCGATCTCGGGGACGTGGTACAGCGAGTACGACGGCGAGACGTTCACCAACTCCGGCCAGCTCGACATTGACCACGTCGTGCCATTGGCCAACGGTTGGCGTTCCGGTGCTGACACGTGGACCACACCACAGCGCAGGAAGTTCGCCAACGACCTCGTCCATGCGCAGCTGATCGCGGTCTCCGCCCGCAGCAACCGCCAGAAAGGCGATCAGAGCCCCGATCAGTGGGCGCCATCACGGCACGCCTACTGGTGCACCTACTCCCGGGCATGGGTGGACATCAAGCACCTGTACCGCCTCAACGTCACCGAACCAGAGAAGGCCAAGCTCAGCGAGATGCTGGACACCTGCGAGCAATGAACCAACACCAGCAGCCGGCGCTGACGGGTCAGGTCACCGCCGGCCCCGGCGGAGCCATGACCGTTGAGGTCGGGGTCATCACTGGCGACCTCACGGTCACGACCACCGACGCAGGCGACGGCACCGCCGCCATCAGCGTCCAGTACACCGGCGCCGACGAGTGGTACGTACTGGAAGGAAGCCCTGTAGCGATGCCCGAAGACGGCCTGGCCGCCGTCCAGGGCGCCGTCATCAAGGCCATCCGGGCGGGTGGCGCGGCCTGCGCTCCCAGCCCGGGCCGGGCATAGCGCCGAATCGACACGCCCCTCCGCTGCCAGGTCAGCAGAGCAGCCACAGCAAGCTGCCGGCCATAGCAGAAGGGCCTCGCCCTTCGGCCCTCAAGAATCGATGGCACGTGCTCAAGGTCCGATGGCACAAACCCACGAGCCCTCGCTACCGACTGCGGTTGACGGCTCCGGCCAGAGCCGTGGCGGTCTGGAACGACCACGACGGGCGCCGACCTGTCCGCCTGGCCCTGCCCGAAGTCGCCCGGCACATCTCGCCGCCGGGCGGCAGTGCCCGCGGAGCAGAAGACGGGCAGTCGAACGCGCGTGCCTCGCTAGGCTGCCGCAGTGATCGAGTCCCCGTCGCTGCCCGGCGACCCCACCGAGCTGCACCTGCGCATCTCCTACGACGACGAACTCTGGGACACCCCGCAGGCCGACACGCTGGAGCGCTGGAACGTCGCCGTCCTGCACCGTCGGCCTACGCATGACGGCGGGCAGGGCCAGGAGGAGGGGAGGGGCTTCGCCACTGCGGGAAGCCCGTCGTGCACGACGGAGGATGTCGCCGTCGGGGAGATGACCTTCTACCGGGTGCATCTCGACCGCGGCCGGAATGCCTACTGGGCCATGGAGGAGGTCTCCGAGGAGCTGTACGAGATCGCCCAGGTCCTCCTCGACCCGCAGACGGGTTCCTTCACCAGCGAGGTCGGCGAGCTGCTGGAGTACGTCGGTTCCGCTCTGCTCGTCATGGATCGGGTGAAGCTGGATCCGCCGTGGCGCGGGCACGGCCTGGCGGCCGTACTCGGTTGCGAGGCGATCCACCGGCTCATGCCGGGTTGCCGGGCCATCGCCTGCTCGCCTGGCGTCACCGACCTGAGCAGTCAGCGGCTGACAGAACGGTCCGAGTGGGACCGCGTGAACGCCAAGATCGCCCTGGGGTGGCAGAGCCTGGGGTTCCGCCTCTATAGGGACAACGTCTATTTGCTCTCGCCGGCCTCGCAGGATCTGGAGGAGCAGCGCGGTGCACTTCGGGGGC
Source organism: Streptomyces sp. NPDC001604 (assembly GCF_042893475.1). Taxonomy (NCBI): domain Bacteria; kingdom Bacillati; phylum Actinomycetota; class Actinomycetes; order Kitasatosporales; family Streptomycetaceae; genus Streptomyces; species Streptomyces sp. NPDC001604. Next base: position 28,447 of record NZ_JBIAUY010000025.1, read on the forward strand.
GGCTCGCGGAACTCGGTGCCTCCTGGCGGAGCGCGACGGCCGCACCGTTCTAGGAGTGAGGGAGGGGTCCACGCTGCGTCAGCACGGGCTCGCTGTTCGGCGTCAGATTTCGCCCCCTCGTTCCAGCCGCACTGGGTGCACCGCACTCCCGCGTACAGGTCATCACGAGAGTGGTCCACCCCGCTCCACCCCTCCAGTTTTGAGCTTGGTGCCCCACACTTGAGGCAGCCCACGGCCACGCCGTACCCGTGGAAGTATTGGTAGCCGAGGCCCGATTGCTGGACGGTCTGCTGCATGGCCTTGACGAGGTCGGCCTGGGATTCGATACCTACGAGTTCTCGCGCGGCGCGATCTACATCGTCGTCCGTCAAAGAGACCCACATGATCCGCCGTAGAAGAGCTGGTAGCGGGGTCTCGTCGAGGAGTACGGGAATGACCCGGACTGAGTCATCGTCCAGGCTGCGCGTCAGGGCTGTCTCCCACTCGGTGTTCACCCATCGAGACTTGGAGGCGTTCTCGGACCAGAAGACCATCACAGTGTCGACCACGCTCAGAGCCTGGTTGACCTTGCCGGGGATGGTGTCTCCGGGGCGGATCTCCCAGGAGTCAAGCCATACGTCGACACCAAGCAGCCGCAGCCGGGCGGCGAGCGGCTTCACTGCGGGCTTGTCGCGGTGGTTGTGCGAGATGAACGCGCGCATGGGCTTGAGTTTCTCAGCTCCGGCATCTAATCGTCAAATCGACGAAAACTCCCGAGCTGGCACGTGTTCGCAGAGGCGGTCGCGGCCTTCGTGGCACGGATAGCTGGCTACCAACCGCCGGGGAGTCGGACTTGCGGTCGAGCTGGAACACCGCCACGCATGATGTTCAAGCGTGGCGAAACAGTGTGAGCACCTTCCTGGTACTGCGAGGATCGTCCGCATGGACCGCAAGGACTATCTCGGCCAGTCGATGATGCAGGCCGCCGTACTGCCGGCACGCGCCGCCTATCTCATCCGCGCGGGCAGCGATCCCGGTTTCCGCCAGGCAGTGCAGGAGGCGAGCACCCGGTGGGGCGGGATGACCGAACCCATCCTCGCCGTGCCGGAGAACGGCGAGATCCCCGACGAACTGCGCGAGACCGTAGCCACGGCGAAGGTCGAAGCCGTCGTCAACGTGGACGTCGACGGCGCCGACGCCCAGCGCGCGGCTGCAGCCTTCGGCCTGCCCTGTGTCCGGATCGCCCAGATCGACCAGGCTGGCGCCGCGATGTTCACCTGCCACCCGCTGCACGTCAACCCTCCTGTGCAGCCGTCCACCCTGCCGGTCGTCGCCGTGGACGGCGCGCCGCTGTGGCAAGTGGCCGCTGCCGGCCTCCTCAGCGAGGACCAGGCAGACGAACTGCGGCGCACCGCTCTCGCCGTTCGCTCGGGCCTGCCCGACGAGTACGGCCGGACGCAGATGTATGGAGCCACCCATCTGCAGAGCACGATCGCGCAGTTCGGCGAGCACCGCAGCAACGCCTTCGGTTCGCTGCCCGCTGCGGTGTGGGTCACTGAGCCCGACGACGTCGAGGACTGCGTCGCGTTCTGGAACGCCCGTGCGCTACGGCCGGTCAGCCACGCCGGGATGCCCATGGTGCTGCTGCCCACCGGAGAGGTTCAGCACTGGCTGGGTCTCGCCCAACAGCTCGCCGGCATGCTGGGCCGACCTGCGGAGTTCTCCCCCGATGTGATGCTGCTCAGCAGAAACGTCCCCCGGGAGAAACTGAACGAGATCGCCGAGGTCCTGGAGTTGCAGCGCACGGAGGGGGAGGTCCGGATCGGCACACAGTTCCCCACTCCCGCGCTTCGGCAGCCTCCCTTCACGTACCGGACCGGCCTCGATCCCCGCTCGTGGCTGCTGAGGGAGCGTGAGTACGGGTTGTCGACCTCGTTCGACGTGCACGTGTTCGCCGGGGACACGAGCACACTTCGGTTCACCTCGCCCGTCCACTTCCACACCCAAGGCAGTTGGGCGCTGGTCCGGCTGTGGGGCAGCCCGCTCGACGGCCTGCCCCGACGCGACTGCGTCGCGTCGCTCGTCGAGAAGAACGCGCAATGGCGTGGGGACAGCATCCAGCTGCGCACCCCCGCGCAGAACGACTACATCTTCGCGCTGACCGTGCCCACGCTCGCACGGGCGACCGAGGCCGTGTTGGAGCAGGCGAGCGCCCGTCACGCCCTCTCTGACAAGGGCAAGCTCGGGGTCGTGTTGCAGGCTCAGGCTGTCATCGCCGCTCTCCTCGAACCAGGTGTCTACGAAGCCGTGATCGCCCTCACGACTCCCCGGTCCAAGGAACTCCTCAAGGAGCTGCGGAAGATCAGGGCGGAAGGGGCGGACGACGACGCGCAGCTGGTCGAGCTCGCCTCAATGTGGGGTGGCCGCGCCGAGCGCCGGTATCGCCCCACCACGAAGTTGGAGCTGTCGCCGCAGCGGGCCTCCGAGGCGGCTGAACGCCTGTGTGAACTCGGTTGGGCCGAACGCGGGGTGGAGACCAACTGTGCCCAGTGCGGGGTCCGCACCTTCCACCCCTTCGAACAGACGCAGCGCCGACCGGTGTGCCCAGGCTGCTCCTCGCCATCCCGGTACGAGACCACGGCGGACGGCCTTTCCGTCTTCTACCGGCTCGACGGCTTTGTCGACCGCGCCAGCGACCAGGGTCTTCTTCCCCACCTGCTCGTGATCGCCGAACTGACCAAGAAGGAGCCGAACTCGTACTTCCTGCCCGGCATCGACCTGTGGTTCACCGACCAGACGCGCGGCGAGGCCGATGTCTTCGGCCTCTACGGCGGGCGCGTGCTGTCCGGCGAGGTCAAGACGTCCGCGTCCCAGTTCACGACGGACCAGCTCACCCACGACATCGCCCTGAGCACCCGCTTGGACGTCGACATCCACCTACTTGCTGCCGTCGACACCGTTCCCCAGACGACTCGCGAGCAGGCCGCCAAGCTTTGCTCCGACGCTGGTCTGGATCTCCTCGTCCTCGACAAGAGCGAGCTCCGCCGCTCCTGACGGTTAGTCGGCCAAAGGCGCCATGTCGGTCTGTGGGCAGCGGGCGCCTGGCTTCGTCGTCCACGGACAGTTCGCCTGTGGCAGACAGGAAAGAGCCCACGGGGACTGGTGATCGCCGCGACACCATGTCAACCTAAACGACCTTCCCTAAACCCCAGGTCAGAGAGGTGATGCTGTGGCATTGGATGCGATGCAACCTGGATTCGCCACCACGGTCGCGGCCCTGCGGCTCCGCTCCTGGAAGCTCGGTGCCGGCCAGGCGATGGAGGTGATCGACCAGTTCTCGCAGGCGGATTTCACCCACATCGTCGACGACCGTGCCGACGTGCACGTCAGCTCCCACGACGGCAGGTTCTACCTCGGCTACTTCCCCAACGGCCGGCCCGGCGGCGCCGACGAGGACTGGGTGACGGGCGAGGGCTGGGTCATCGCGGTCACCGGCACCGCGAACGTCCCCGGCTACCGCATCGCCTTCGGCACGGACACGCCTGCGGAGATCGTCGCCGATGCCGTGGCCCGGATCCTGTCCACCTCCCGCCCTCTGTGACGGGCACGTCCGCCCTTCATTTATTCGCACGCCGCGTACCCTGCCCCTGCTCTCGCGGCCTCGTCCGTTAACGCTAGGAGAACGCTTTGGCCCTGCACACGCCCGAGATGACCGTCGGCGACGTCCTTGACTTGCTGTCCGCCTGCGACCGCGATACGCCCGTCCGTCTCGCGATCAACCCCTTCTTTCCCATGGCTCACCGTCTGGGTGGCGTGGAGAAGTCGGTGGACGAGCACGGCCGGCCGCTGGTCTACATCGCCGAGTCCCCGGAGGCCGAGCAGTTTGGACCCCTGCCGCCCGCGGTGGCCGTCGCTTTGACCTGGCAGGAGCCGGTCGAGGCGCCCCCACGCCGCCGCCGCGGCGCAACCGGCCCGAACGACGGCCAGTGAATTACCCCCTGAACTGACGGAGGCGCCCCTGCACCCGCACCACCCCATCGATCCCTACCACCCCCACTCGCCGGACCCGACGTACTGGGTCATGCCGCGCCACCTGGCCGGCGATGATGGCGTCCTCGCCGAGCGGATCGGCGACACTCTGACCGGCCTCGGCTGGCACATGTGGCCGACCTCCCGCAACTCCCTGCTGTATGTGAGCCCCGATGGCCTGCGCGGCGCCGAGTGGATCCTCGCCGCCTACCCGTTCGAGCTGGGCGGCCTCCCGGTGGCCTGGCAGCTGTCGGCCCGTCCGCACGCTGCCTCGGCCCTGACTGAGTGGAACGCGTACTTCACCGCCGGCGTGCCGCATGAGGCGCTCACCGACTTCCTGCTTGCGCTCGATGCCAGCGAGACCCCCGATGCCGGGTTCGAGAACGCCGAGTCGGTACTCACTGCGCTCACCGCCCGGGGCTGGCTGCGCGACATGGACCGCCCGCATACAGCCGCCACCGACCCAAGCTTCTCCACGAACGTCTCGCTGGAGATGCTGCCGCCGCTCATCCACGACGCCGACCCCCGCGATGACCTTCTGGGATGGCAGGCGTGGGCGGAGCCCGTGCTCGGGGCGCCGTACCTGTGGTGTGCCAGCTTCAGCGCGAGCGCCCCGCATGAGCTGGTCGCGGCCTTCGCCTCCTCGCTCGCCGCACCCGGCCCGGTAGCGCGCCGCACGCTGCCCGTGGGAGCGGAGGACCGTCTCACCGTCGTACGCCGCGGCTGACGAGCTGCTCATCGCCGCTGACCGAGGCGAGGGATCAACGGGCGTGATATCCCTCGCCCCGAGGCCCGGTAGTTCCGTGCCCTTCACGGGAGCGGAACCACCGGGCCTTCGCCGTACCCCGTCAGCAGGGCACCTGACAGCACCCTGGAACCAAGATCAGCACCGTGCATAGGATCGCCGTCGTGGCAGACAAAGTAATCGGCAAAGGACCCCTGCGCGGCTACCTCCTGGAGGAGGTGCTGGCCTGGCTGTTGCGCTCCAGCGGCTTCGAAGTCCTCACCGCCGACGACGACCAGGACAAAGAGCCGTGGAAGGTCCTGAAGGAGGACAAGAACGGTCTGCTGGTCCGCGGGCGCGGGGCATGGCACCAGGTCGACGCGCTTGGACAGTTCCGGTACGTCCCACCGTTCTCCCTGCCTGTCCGCCTGTTCGTCGAGGCAAAGTACCTGACCACCAGGCCAGTTGGTCTGCCCACGGTACGCAACGGCCACGGTGTGATCCACGACGTGAACGAGGGCGAGATCACCACGCTCACAGCCCCGGGGACCGGCCGGCCACGGACGCGATACCGCTACAGCTACGCGATCTTCTCCACGTCCGGCTTCAGCCCGGAGGCGCAGGACTACGCGCTGGCCCATCAGATATCCCTGATCGACCTTTCCGCACCGGACTTCGCCGTGCTGCGGAATCTAGTCAAGAAGACTGCCGACACGATTCACGCAGTGCTCGAAGCGACCCCCGCAGCCGAGCGGCCGAAGGTGCGCGATATACGGGCGTATCTTCGCGGGCCGCTCCTGGACATAGACCCGGGCGAGGTGGAACTGCCCGATGCCATTCGCGGCCCACTCGATTACCTGGCGCAGACCCTGTACAGCCGGGCGCACCTCGGTCTTGTCCTGGCCTTTCCTGCAGCTCCATTCGTCCTGGGCCTGGCCTCGGACAATCTGTACGGCTTCGTGGCCTATGCGAGAGCGCACCCCACGCACGCGGTGCGCCTGCGCCGCAGCAACCAGACAGCATCACACCCCGTTTGGGAACTGCGCTCCGCAGAGCATCCCGAGGCATACGCGTTGCGGTTCGGGCTGCCGGAGCGGGTGGAAGCCTGGATCGTCGAACAGGACGAGGGCATGTCCTCGCGAACCCGGTACGTCAAGCGCAGCATGCTGTCGACCATGACCCTGTACTGGATGCACGGGGAACACGCGGAGACCTTCCAACTTCGCTACGAGCCAGGCGAACTGCGTCTCGACGGCTGACCGCCCGAGATGACCAGGCCCCGGTGTCCGGGCCTGTCGGGAGGACCGACCGGACACCGGGGCGGGATGGGGGAGCGGGTCAGTGAGCGGTGCGCGCCTTGGTGAGCGCCTTGTCCAGGTGGGCGTCCACGAGGCCCGGCGAGCCAGAGACGATCACCAGGACGTTGCCGGTGCGGATCGCCGTCTGCTTGACGACGCTGCGCTGCCCGCCGGCGGAGAACGTGAGCAGCTGGCTCCACTGCTCGTCGCCGAGGTCGGGCGCGGCCGACCTCTCGGTGCCCACGTCGACGACGGTGCTGCCCGACGTCACCTGGTAGGTGGGGCAGGAGAGCATCGCGTCGAAGACCTTCGAGATGCCCTTGGACAGCTTCGCGGCGCTGTCGCTGTACAGCTCCTCGCTGACCTCGGAGCTGCTGCTGCCGGTGTAGGCGAAGGACGCCTTCGCCTTGCGGGTGAAGTCGAGGCCGGAGCCGGTGGCTGTGCCGCCGCCGAGCTTCTCCAGCGCCGGGCAGCCGATGACGGTCACGTCGTCGTCGCGGCGAGCGGGCTCGGCCTTGAGGGTGTAGCCCTCGCCCAGGTCGCTCTCGTTCAGCAGCCGCTGGTTCAGCTGGGCCGAGGACAGCGGCGCAGATGGCGAGGGCGTGCTGCCGCCCCGGTGCGCGGGTGCGGAGGACGCGGCCGAGGAGTCGGCGGGCTCGGCGTGGCTGGAGCAACCGGTCAGGGCGAGGACCGTGAAGACGGCGCCGAGGCCGAGGAAGGTCGTGGTGGAGCGGCGCATACGTGAAACCCCTTGGGTGATGCGAGACGGATGGTCTGACCAGGTCGGCCCTCCGGGTGCCGACGAACGCAGGGGTGGGGGAAGGGGTTTCGCGCTCTCAGTGGCCGAGGTGGCGCAGGCCGTCTTCGAGGGTGGGGTGGAAGTGGTCGACCGGACCGGAGTTGCGGTTGTACCAGGCGGTGTCCAGCCGGGTCTCCTGCGTCTCGTGGCCAGCCTCGCAGCGCAGCCACACCGAGTCGTCGCGCATGTTGAAGACGATCCAGTTCCGGTACGCACCGCAGTGGCACGCGTGGACTTCGCCGTCGATGACGAGCGGCAAGTCCCAGCGCATCATGAAGCCCGATACGTCCTGGCGGCACGGTGCCTGGAACTCCGGCGGCAGGAAGTCGGGCACCACCGTGGTGTCGCTCGGCGCGTCCGGGGCCGGCGCGGCGGCCGGGACGGGTGCTTCGGGCCACTGGGTGTGCATGGCCAGCAGCGCTTGGCCGGCACGCTGGGCTTCACGGAACTCTCGGTCCGCACGGTTGCGTCGGAACATGCCGTCTCCATCTCTGTCGTCTCGCCTGCACGAGGAGAGTGCCGCAAGTCCCTGACCTGCTGCAACTCTAAGATTGTTGAATTCAACGGGAGTTGGCGGGACGCTCCTTGCTCTTCGTCGGACGCTTCGCGGCAGGCCGGGTTGCGCTGGGCGCGGTGGTGGTGTGCTCGGGCAGGGTGGATGCGTCGGCGGGCAGGTCGGCCATGCGTCGCAGCCGCCACACGAGGACGTCGCTGATCGACTCGGCGGTGCCCAGTTCTCGTCGTTCGGCGGCCTCGGCCAGGAGCGCGGCCGGGTCGTGCCCGGCGCGCTCGACGTCGGCGAGGGTGGAGGCCAGTGCGTACCAGCCCGGCTCGGCGAGGACCTGCTCGGCTAGCTCCGGCACCGCCTGGCGCAGGTAGGCAGTCTGCTTGCGTTGCAGGGGCAGGGACATGCGCCGGCCACGGTCGCGCATGACGCCCAGATACATCGGTGCTGTGGCCTGGTAGGCGGCGCGCAGGTGCTCGGCGGCCTGGCGGGCAGCAGCGGCCTGCTGGGCGTGCCCCTTCATGGCGTGCCAGTGGGCGGCGGCGGTGACCAGGAAGAACACCATGTCGATCAGCATGGCGGTGGTGGCACCGTCTTCCACGCGCCCGAGGGCCTGCCCGCCCTGGACGAGGTTCCGGGCAGCTTTCCGCAGACCGTGGGCGTGTTTGCGTTCGGCCCGGATGTGGGAGCGGGTGGCCCGCTCGAACGCGAAGGCGGCGTCGCGCAGTTCCTGTCGGGTGTGCGCGGCCGAGGTCTTGGCCAGCGCGTCGAGGACTTCGCCGCCCGCAGCGATCAGGGCAGAAATCTGCCCGTCCTCACCCTGGTCGATGATGAGTACGGCCTGCCAGGATGCCGTCGTCGCTTGGCGGCGCGCGTCCGAGGGCCTGATGCGTTTCGACCCGGAGGAGCGGTCCGTGGTGGCGTCCTGGTCGGGTTCGGAGGTGCCGCCCGCCCATCGTTCGCGGATGCGCGGCAGGGAGAGGTCGGGCGCGAGAGTGGAGCCCGAGTAGTAGATCGGCTCCTGGTCCTCGTTGCGGTCGTCGGACAGTGCGACTTTGTAGCCGAGCAGGTCACCGGAGGGTGCGACGCGCTGGTGGACAAGGAGGCCGGCGGCGGTCAGGCGGTCGAAGAACTCCTTGTCGCTGGTGACGCCGGCGGCGGCGCGGCGTACCGTCTCGCGCAGTTCTTCGCGTGGCGTGCGTTCCTTGCCCTGGCGGTTGGCTTTGTGGCGTTCGGCACTGCTCGGGTGTTTGGCGGCGGTTCCGTCGCCGACGTTCACTCGCCGTAGTCCGTAGTCGATTTCGATTTTCCGGGCTTCCGCCTGGGCGCGGGCGCCATCGCGGCGGATGCGGGCCTGGCGGCCGTCGTGGCGGACGACGGTGGCGATGATGTGGATGTGGTCGTCGGCATGGCGGACAGCCGCCCAGCGGCAGGCAGCGTCGTCGCCATCGGGGGCGATGCCGGTGGCGGAGACCATGCGGCGGGCGATGTCCGCCCACTGCTCGTCGGTGAGAATCGGGTCTTCGGGGGCGGCGCGTACGGACAGGTGCCATACGTGCAAGGCGGGCCTCTCGTCTTCGGGCAGGGCCATGACGGGCTGGTCGAGCAGGAGCTGCAGGTCGGCTTCTGTTGCGTCTGGGTCGCGGCCGGGGTCGGGGGCGAGGCTGTCCCATGCGGCGACGAGGTGGGGATCGATGTGCTCCTCGGCGTCGCCGGGGCCGTACAGGTAGATGAGTAGGCCGAGGGTCTTGTCGCCCATGTCGTTGACTGAGGGGATCATGCCGCTGGACGCTCGCTGTCCAGGTAGTGCTGGATGAACCCGTGCACCTCCAGGCGAACCTGGTCGACACCGTCGAGGACTGCTCGGGCCTGCGGCGCCAGCTCGTCTCTGTTCAGGGCTGCAGCAACCTGGTTGAGGTTGTTGCCGATCCGGCTCAGCGCGGGGCCCAGGGCAAACAGCTGCCGCTTCATTTCGCGTTCGCCGGCGACCTCGGCTTCTGTACGGGTGAGATCGCGGGCGGCGCTGAGTGCGGCATGGGCGAGGAAGCCGGACGGTGTCATGGCACACGCTGCCGCCGCGTCGAGTACGGACTGCTTCTCAACGTCGTTGAAGCGGCTGGTGATCCGATGCCGGCGTTTGCTGGATTTGGTCTTCGGCTTGCGATTACGTGCGGGCGGCGGGCTCGGCGGCGCACTCGCGTGCTGGGCGCAGTACGGGTTGTGGCACGGGTGAGTCGTCTCCTCCTTGGGATGCGAGCCGCCCTCGGTCGCATCCCCACGGTCCAGTGCCCCCCGGCGCTGGACCGCCTCCGCCACCCCCGGGGCGGAGGACGCGAGAGTCGGACTCCCAACGGGAGTCCGACTCTCGCACCAACTTGCTCCCGCTGAGGTCGAGTTGGCTTCCGGCTCGTCGGGCGCGGAAGAGGGGCTTGTCGTCGGACGTGTCATCAGGTGTCGTTCCTCGTGGTGCGGACTTGGTGCTGGATCTCGGCGGCCAGATCGACCATGGCGGTCGCGCCGGCGAGGACCAGGACGGGCGATTCGGGCCGGTCCTGGACGAGCCACTGGCCGGTGGGGGTGAGCATGGCGGCGTGCAGCAACTGGTGGTGCACGAGCACGTCCGCCCAGGCGGCGGCTTCGGCGATCGACGGGACGTGCGTGCGCGGGTGGCGGGCAGAAATGGCGATCCCTCCGGGGCAGGAGCGTTGGCCCGACCGAGGCCGGGCCACCATGCGGAATGCGGAGTCAGGCGCGCGACCTGCTTCTTTGCAGGCGTCAGCCGCACTCGCGACAGCGGTCGAGGTGCGTGTTCAGGGCCCGCGCCATGTTCCGCTTCACCGAGACCGCGTTCTTCGCGCTGGTCTTCGCCGGCGTGGATCCCTGGTGGCGCTCGGCGTGACCGCGCAGAAGGCGGGCGTCCCGTTCGAAGCCGGCCTTGATGGTGGCGAATCTGTGGCAGGTCTTCATCGGGCCGTTCTCCCTGTCGCGGTGCCCGCCTCGTCTCGCAGCAGTTGCAGGAGCCGCGTGATGTTCTCGTTCCGGCCCCCCGCGAGGTTTAGGGAGCGGAGGATCTCCCGCAGCTGCGGGCGCGTGATGACCGCATTTCCGTCGCGCTCCAGCCGTGCGGGTATGTGGGGACGCACCAGCTCGGCCGTCTCTTCGAGGCTCAGCTGTTTGCGCCGAGGGCGGTTGGGCTTCCCGCCGCCCGGCCGTCTCTGCTGCGCCTTCGTCTTGGGCGTCGGCTTCCGGCGCACGGGGACGGTGTGGGGACGGTCCCTTTCGGCGTCGGTCCCCGTGTCGATGTCGGGGTTTTCGCGGTCCCCGTTGTCGTTGGGGACGGTGTGGGGACGGTCCCCTTCGGCCTCCGTCCCCGTTTCTGTGTCCGGGTGTTCCCGGGCCGCGTCGTCGTTGGGGACGGCTGCAGGGGACGGTCCTGCACCGCTCTGAGCAGCGGCTTCATGGTTGTCCGCTGCATTGCCCTCGATGTCGGCGTCGGCCTCTTCGGCCCCGGCGGGCTCGTCGCCTCGGTCCCCGGCCGCCGCCGTGCCCTCGCTCAGCTGGCTCGCATCGGTGTCATTGACCCGGTCCCCGTTGTCAGTGGGGACGGCGTGGGGACGGTCCCCATCGGCGTCCGTCCCCGTCCCCGATTCCGCACGGTCCCCGTCCCCGCGGTTCTGGAGACCGTCGTTGCGGACGGCGCTCAGCCGCCGACCCACCTGCTTGTCGCCCGTCGGCAGCGTCACCGGGGACGGGCCGACAGGGGAGCGGTTCTCGTGATCGGAGTCCGGGACGCGCACGGACTGAGCCCAGGGCGACGGCAGATCGACGGTGGCGAGGTCTGCCGCGTGCCGGCGGGCGGCCAGCTGCTCCAGGAGAGCCTGACGCTGCTGAGGATCGCTACCGACCCCGGCTCGGGTGAGAGCCGACTGGAGCCGGCGCGTGATCCTGGTGTCCTTCTCGCGATCTGCTGCCGACATCCCGGCCAGCCGGGAGGCCAGGGCCACTGCCCGCCGAGTCGCGCGGTCTTTGGTGATCTGCGCGGCATCGCGATTGCGGGTGGCGATGCCCAGACGGGAGAGCAGCCGCTCCCGTGCTTCACGTCCAAGCGTGGCCAGGAGCCCCTGCGAGGCGGCATCCGGCTTGTGCAGCCGCAGCTCGATGCCCATGGCCAGGTGCCAGAGCACGGCCGCCATGACCGGGCCGACGAAGGCCCGTACGGTGCCGCCCACCGTGCCCGACTCGGCGTACGCCGGGATGACCTGCACTCCGGTGATCACCCAGACCAGGACGCCGGGCAGGCCGGGCGCTCCCTGGGTCTTCAGGTTCTGCCGGGCCATCAGCGCGGTCGCGAACAGCGCCGCCTCACCTGCGCTGAACATCATGGCCCGCTCCACCGTGCCGGCCATGTCGAGGTAGTCGGCGGCGAACCGCCAGCTGGTGTCCCCGGAGTAAACCGTGCAGTTGAGCGCGGCGAGGGCCGCGACCCAGACCGCGGGTGTGCCGACGCGCCGGCCGTCCGCTCGGTGCCGGTTACGCCGGATTGACCAGCCGGCAAGCGCGAGGGCGAGTAGCCCGACGGCCGCGACGGCATAGACGGGTTCGATGCCGTAGGGCAGGGACAGGGCGATGGTGTGAGTCATGCGGCCTTTCGGAGAGCGGCGATCAGGGAGTCGGTCTGCACTTGGCGGGGCACCTGCACCGGCGAGGTGACGTCCTCGTCCTCGGTGGTCTCCTCGGCCGACTCGGTCTCGTCGGCCTGGTCCCAGTAGCGGTCGCGGTCGGCGACGGCGTGTGCGGCGTTGCGCATCAGGTCGCGCGCCCAGTCGAGGTTTTCGAGCCGTAGGGCGTAGGCGAGGCGCTCGGGGCTCCAGCCGCGGACGTAGGCGTGGCGGGTGACGGCCTCGCGCTCGGCGTCGCTGAGGTGGATGTCACGCCCCTCGAAGGCGGCCTTCACCCGGCTGTAGTCCAGGCGCTTGTTGACCTTGGCGTGCCAGGGGCGGCGCTCGTCCTCGGTGAGCCCGCCCCATATGCCCTGGCGGATCTCGTTGTCGAGGGCGTAGTCGAAGCACGCCTTCTTCACCGGGCAGCTGCCGCAGATGGTCTTGGCCGCGTCGATGGCCGCGCGGTTGCGGGCCGAGGGGAAGAACAGCTCATCGATCTTCTTGGCCGGCAGGCCGTGGCAGCGACCGCGTTCCTGCCAGCTGTGGTCGGCGATGCCCCGGATGGTCGGGGTGGGGGTGTCGTTGGTGGTGATGTGGCGCAAGGCAGTCTCCGGAAGTCGCCTCGGTCGGCGCGGGTCGCTCGGCACCGGTGGCGGCCGGGGTGCGGCGGGTCGCTGCAAGGCGGGCTCGGGGTACGGCTGGGCCGTACGCAAGGCGGAACGTTTCTGTGGAGAAGGGAGGGCTGCGGTCAGGTGCCGGACGCCTGTGCCTGTGCCGCCAGGGCGCGGTCGATGCGGCCGGGGTGGGCGGTGGCGCGGGGTGCGTTGCCCCGGGCGGTGCCGTCGAGGGTGATGCGCCGGCGGCGGCAGGGCTCGCCCTTGTCGGCGTGACACCACTCGCACGGCACGGCGAGGGCGTCGGGGCCCCCGGCGACGATGGCGGCTTCGCGGGCGGCACGGGCCGGGCGGTAGGGGGCCAGCTCGGCGCGGACGGCGGGTGGGATGTAGGAGCCGACGGCGGCCAGCTGGTCCTTCAACCCGGGTCGGTGGCGCCCGGCGGTGATCCCGCGGTGGGCCGAGGGAGCGGCGTGTCCGGCAGCCACGGCGTCGCGCGCCGCGAGCAGCTCGGCTCGCCAGGCTCGCGGATTGTCGGGGTTGGCTGCCGGGGTCGGGTCGGTGTGCCGGGCCAGACGCTCGCGGCGGTGCGCGTGCCATTCGCGGGCCACGTCGGCCGGCAGGATCGGGTACGGCGAGATCACGATGCGCTTGCGGACGATCTCGCGCACGTCCCAGCCCTGACCGGTGGTCATGGGTATGTCGCCGAGTAGCTCGTGCCACATGGCGAGCTGGTCGCGGGCCTCGCCCGCGTCGGTGCGGATGGTGCGCGGGTCCAGGCGGCCGACGTAGGCGAGCACGGCAGCAACTTCGCGGCGGTCCAAGGTAGTTACTCCGTTCCAGTCGGTTCATCGACGGCGGCGAGCAAGGCGGCCGTGTGCAGGTCGGCCTTGGTCATGCCGGCCTGCGGCGCGGGGGTGCCGCCGGGCAGGGCGTAGAGGTGCGGGCGCTGGGGCGTGGGGCTGTGCTCGCGGGCGATCCAGCACCGCCAGTCGGCAGCCCAAGCGCTGGTGGGGCGAGGGCTCCAGGCACTGCGGTGGTGGCGCCACTTCGCGTCGGCCCCCTGGAGGCCCTGCTCGCCGAGGCGTGCGAGATGTCCCTGCTCGTGGGCCCAGGACAGGCTCGCGTCGTCGACCTGCCAATCCGCAGCGCAGGTGAGGTCGGCAGCGCCACTGCTGCTGTACCTACGGTTCACCTTCGGTTCACTACGGTTCTGGGGGTCAGGTTCAGACCCGGAGGGGGGTCGGACTCTGACCCGGGGAGGGGTCAGGTTCTGACGCGGGGGTGCAGATTCCGACCCGGTCGGATCCTGACGGTGGGGGTCGGATTCCGACCCGGTCGTGGGCCAGATGCCGTGCCTGCGTAGCCGCTCGATGTCCAGCGCAGGCAGTGGATCGGACGTGCTCGGGGGCTCGACGTACGCCTCGGGGTCGTCCTGGCGGGCCGCCGCGACCTTGGCCAGCCACGCGGCGGCGCGCGGCAGCCGGTAGACCGTGCTGTGCTGCGGGCCGTCGAGGTCGTCGAGCACCTCCAGCTCGCCGGCTTCGGCCAGCGCTGCGATAGCGCCGCGCACGGCGTTGCGGCTGGCGTTCGTACGCTTCATCAGCGAGGTGAGGGACGCCCAGGCGACGCACTGCTCGTCGGGGATCCGGTCGGCGATCGACAGCAGGACCAGCCGTGCGTTTCCGCGGCTGGCGCTGTGCTCCCACGCCCATTCGCGGGTCTCCCGGCTCATCGGGTCACCGCCCAGGCGGGGCGGGTGCCGGAGGCCGGTTCCGGCGCGAGGGCGCCGGGCAACTGGTGCGCGGGCGGTGAAGCGAGGGTGGCTGCCGCGCTGGCCGGGGGTACCGGCCCTTTGCGCAGGGCAGGCGGCATGTAAGACTCTCCTCCGTGGTGAACCCGCGCCGGTGTGCCTCGTGGAAAGGGCCGGTGCGGTGTAGGTGGGTAAATCTCCGCCCTTGCCGGGGCAGGAGTACCGCTTGGCGTTCGGCGTCCGGGAGTTAGCGCTCCCTGGGCGCCGTCGCTGTATCCGGGGCTATCTCACCCGGCTGGATCATGTGTTCCGCATGTGGCTCCTGGCGTCGTCTGCCGCCGGGCGGGGGGCCCGGCGAGGGACGACGAACATATGCAGGCGCTGCGGCAAGATCCAGACCTTGCTAAAGGACTCTCTACAAGTTGCACCGCAGGGCGGCGGCACCTGCGCCTGCGGGTGGAGGCGGCAGGCCGTGACACAGGCAGCAAACTGATCGCCTCGACGTACCCGGAGAATGACCCTCACCGTGTCCCCTCGCGCCTCGTGACACAGCGCGGTGCAGTGGCGAACCGTACGAGGTCGGCGGCATCGACCACCACTGCGCGATCGGCGGCACCCGCCATACCGAGGCAGTCGGCGGCGAACCGCCGGCTGGCGTCGGCGATGCAGGCGGTGACGGTTAGGCACGCGCCCCACAACGCCGGCGCAGATACCCGCGCCGTGCCGCCGCGGGTGCGGCTGCACAGAGCCGGCCGTTCAGCTATGAGCATGGCGAGGGCTGGCCGCGCACCGCAGTTCCCGGATGGCCTCACGGAATTACCCACGCGGACATCGCGCAGGTGATGGAGCGCTCCCACTATTGCCTCTATACCTTCCATTCGAAGATCAAATTCGTCTTGCAATTACAGGCGCGACTAATGCCCCCAGGTGTAAGTGACACGTGTCACACATGTCATGTGTGACGCCCGGGAGTTGAAGCCCCCTTGGGGGTGGGCGCTGTTTATGCGGGCCTATGGCGCCCGGTTAGATCACGCACTCCGTATATCGCTCGTGTTGCAGACCTTGCTGTCGGACTTTCTGTGGGTCGTGGGGGGTATCGGCGCGTCCCGCTGTCGGCGCAGGCAGCCGACCGAGATGCCGGCAGCGGTATGGGCGCCTCGATGTTCTTGCAGATGATCTTCAATTTTCCCTCCCTCGTGTCGCACGCCGCAACGGCCTGTTCGGTCGTCTGGTCGGAGCGATCCAAGTCGCATCTGGCCAGGAGGGCTCGTGCTGATCCAGCGGGGGCACCGTTCATGACCGTTTCTCCGTGGCTCACCCCCGTGACCTGCGGTCCGTTCAATGATGGACAGATCTTGGGCTTGGTCCGGTTCATCCGTCAATGCGCGCAAACGATCACGGCGGAGTAACGAGATGCCTGCCCGGGCAAGGCTCAATACGCGCCAGTGGCGTTCAACTTGCCTATTCGCGGCCGGACTTTGCGAGTCCTCTGGGCGGCGCCGCTAGCAAGCGCTCTCACCACGCTCTGGGGACAAGTCGGTCAAAATTCGATGACCGGCAATCTTCTGCCGGTTGCGCAGTGCGATCATCGTTCTGCTATGTGACGCAGGAAACAGTGCCTGATTGGCATTTGCTTGGGGGGTTGCGTGGCTTGATCCGGATACAATCTGGCGGGATCAGAACCATTCATGCGTGGACTGCGAGGAAAGTGGCATGCCTGGGGTCGTAAAGGATGGCGGCGGTGAAGGAGGAATCACCGGGGTCGGTGTCCTGCTGCGCGCCTTCAGGGCTGCCGCCAGTACCAGGCTCGGCCGCCCGATCCTCCAGAGAGAAGTAGCCGACGCCCTCCATAGGAGTGAGCGCTGGTACCGGGACCTTGAAAGCGGAATGATCACCCGGACCTTCACCCGTCACGAACTCGACACCATCGGCACATTGCTCGGACTCGACCGGGTCCAGCGACGTGCGCTGTTCCTGGTCAGCAATGGCGGGGGCCTGTCCAGCCTGGAAGCCGAGGAGCCGCCGCGCATCAGTGACGAACTGCGGCTCCTGCTGGACCAGCAGCCCTTCCCCGCGTACGTCGTCGATGCCAACTGGAACGTCCTGGCGGTCAACATGGCGATGGCCGCGCTGTTCCCGTGGTCAGCCGTGCCCGGGGCCAACCTCATGCGGTGGCTGCTCCTCAGCGCTGAAGCGCGGGATCAGCACCTGAATTGGGAGGCCGACGCGGAGGTGTGCGTCCGCATGCTCCGCGACGCGGCTGTCGACCGTCCCCACGACCCAGACCTTCAGCAGCTCATCACAGACACCCGCCAGAACCCCGCCGTACGCGACCTGTGGACCCGTGGCGCAGCCGACTTCGCTGACCACTATGACGGCCACGTGCTTCGGATGGTGTTCGACGGTCAGGTGACCGAACTGGTCACCCACGTTCTGCAGCCCGCCGGTCTTCCTGGTTGCCGCATGACGATCCTGACCCAGCGTTCACCCCGGGAGTCAGCAGGCGAGCAGCCGGTCCAGGCGGAGTGATGGGCCCCTCGGCCGATAGGTCATCCGCGGCCTGGTCGGGGAATCTCCGTCGGGCGGCGCCCCCGAATCGGCCTCGGTCAGCCGGTCGCTAGGAGGCCCGTGGTGACGGTCTCCTCCGAGCGCCAGCAGATTGTGGTGGTGCAGTGGCCATGGCCGACCCGCCGCTTTGGCGCGTACGCAACCGGATGTCGTCGATAGGTAATTTTCGCAAGCCCACAGCCTGACTTCAATAATCTCGCAACGATGAGAGTAACCACCCGCTCGCGCACCGTCGCGGAGAAGGTTCAATTGCCGACCTGGCGCCGCCCGTAGCAATACTGCGTGGCCATTGTCACCCTTCACGGGAGGGGGAAAGATAATAGAATGGGCCAATGATCATTCGCGATGCACGCGGCGGACAAGTCCTCCGCATAGGAGACCCGGGGCAAGGGGTCCATCTGCTGTTCTCCACGCCGGAGCGGCCGTACGGAACCGATCCCGCCCTTGAAATTCCCGTACAGGTCAAGGGCTTCTGGGTGGACGTCCAGGAGTTGATCCAGACACTGGATGGTGACGGCTTGGTGGAATTCGTCTCATCACTGGCTGACGAATCGAGCAGTTGGAACGAACCTCGCACCTGGCAGTCCAGTGAAGGGCAATTGAAAATATCCGCGCAGCGTTCGGATGGGCGGATCGCCCTGACGTGGGGCGTGTGGGGAAAGGTGGCTGGTGGGTCCGAAAGTTCCTGGTACTTCGAGACCGTTACATCGCACAGGGATGAGCGGGAGATGCGCGGAATTTCCGAAGCGTTTCAGGCTCTATTTTCTGGAAAGCCTGCGGGAATCGCCTGAATGAGCGCCGGCACCTCAGATGGTCTGCCGCTGCAAGTGCCTGCAGCGGCAGACCGCTGGACTGGCCCATCAGCCAAGGGCAGCGATACGTGCCCAAGGCGGCATGCCTCCGGTCGAGGCTGACCCACAATGGGCGGGCCAACGGATCCTTGTGTCATCACAAACCGCATGCCCGACTAGTCGAGGCCCCCGGTCTCCTTGATGTGGGCGACGAAGGCGCCAACAATACGCGGTCGAGGCGCGTCGGGAACCGGTGTTGGCGGCATGCCCTCCTCCAGTCCCCACTCGGTGTTGAACATGACCGTCATGCCGGTCGGCACCATGCAGTCCTTCAGCCAGAGCGCGAACTCGGCCGCCAAGTGGGCGTTGCAGTCCAGAACGGCCACCCCTTCGGATGACAGTCGGGCCAGGCCCTCCATCTGTTCGTCGCCAAGGGTGATACCGAAGTGCATGGACGAGCCTCTGACTGGCCCGCCAGCCTCGATTCGGATGAACTCGTCGGGGTTCCGCTCGCGCAGTTTGACTTCGAGGCTCTCGAACGTCAGGCCCCAGGTCTGCTCCTCAGCCGGGGTGAAGACGTACATGGTGCGGAGTTCCGCGATTTCTGCGGGTTCCATCGTGGGTGCGGTGCTTCCTGTGTGGCGGTATGGGGTGGTGTCAGGGAACGTAGCGGGCCTGGCCGCTGACGCCGTAGGCGGCCATCATGATGCGCCAGTACTGGACTGCTTCCTGGTTGTTGGTGACGGTTTCGACGCCGCGCATCTCCGTGTTCCGCGGGTCATGCAAGGCGGCGGCGTACTTGCGAAGCTCTACTCGGTCCTTGTCGTAGAGGAAGTCTCGGTCACCGGTGGCATGGTTCTTGCGGAGATCTTCCAGAGAGCGGTAGCAGCGCTGGTCCGGTTTGTTCACGTACTTCGCTTCGACGGCCATCCCGTCGACGTCGCGGAATCCGTCCACCATCAGCGTGCTATTGGGGCTGAGGCCCGGCGGGATGTGGACTTCATACTCGGGATAGCCGGCGACCCGCCGCTGGTAGGCGACCTCGGCCGGCCGGCCCCCGGAGAAATCGCCCTGACGCAGGGAGTCCAGCCACATCTGGAAGTTGTTCCGCTGCCCTGGTGTGAGTGGAGGGAAGCGGGGGTTGGGCGGTGTGCCCGGAGGGATGGGCTGCACGCGCGGGCCGTTGGCCGGGCGGAAGACGGCAGGGACCAGGAGCGGGACCCGAGTTAGGGGTGCCAGGAATGGGGGCAGCCCGGGCACGGCGCTGTCGTTGTCCGGCCGCGGCATCTTCACCTTCGCCTTTGAGCTGTCCAGAGCTGGCGGGATCTTGCCGAGCGCCGCGATCTGCATATCACTGGTGACGAGTTCGTGCAGTCCGCCGTCGTGACCGTCCCCTCCGAACCGTGGCTGCTCCCACGGCCAGAGGGCCTCGCCGGTGGGGTCGGTCTCCTCATACGGCAGCCGCCGTTTGGCGGTCTCTATGTGATCGGCATAGGCGTCGCATGCTTTGGCGATCATCGTGCAGGCGGTGGGCAGGTTGGCCATGAGGGTCTCGTCCTCGCTCACCTCGCTGGGCGGCGAGCTTTTGCCGACGAACTTCCTGAAGAACTCCTCGACCCTGTCGGCGGTCTGGCCGACCTCGTCAAGGGTGGCGCGCTGCCATGCGGACTCGGAGTCCCAGTACGCGTCATGGAGAATCTTGGCCGCGGCCCTCCAGGTGCCCGCCACGGCACGGCACTTGTCCGGCTGGCCGAGGAAACGCTCGTTGAACAGGTACTGATCAACGCCGCTGGTCTCACCGACGACCTCGGGCAGGTCCTCGGCGTGGTGACTGCCGAGCGGGGAGCAGTCTGGGCCTGACGGCTGCGCGCCGACGTCCGGGCCCTGAGGGCTTTGACCGAGGAGCTCGGCCGCGATATGGCTTTCCTGCCGCAGGTATGCCTCGGCAGACTTGAGCAGCGCCCCCGCCCCGTTGGCCATCACCTGATGAGCGAACCCGGCCTTGTCGAAGACGGTCTTCACGGCCGCCTTGTACACGGTAGCGAAGGCCCGGCCCGCTTCATCGTCGCCGGCCATGCCCCCGTGCTCGCTGAGTTCGGTGGAGAGCAGGCTGAGCATGTTGTAGATCAGGTCCCGCAGATCTACCAGCGACCAGGATGCATTGACGAAGTTCTCGGTCTGATGCCGAAGATCCAACATCCCTCCCCGCGAAGCCTGACATGCACTCAGGGAAACCGTACACGGATGCGAATGGGCGCCCCAGAACACCGATGACCTCGCGCCACATGGATTCCTGCAAGACCCAGGTGAACACCTTCAGGTTTCGGCGCGAGGGCACTCGTGATCGCTCACCCGCCCGGCGTCGAAGCCGTGGCTCGTGCCAGGGCGATGGTGGGTCCTGCGGCGGGCGCGCCTGTGGACCGGTTTATCGCTGCTGGGCCATGAACCAAAGGCGATGAGCGGCTTGTGCCCACGCGGCCTCAGTATCCGGCCCGTCGTACACCGCCTCCAGCTCCGCCAGAAGGGCCTGCCCCTCGGCGAAGCGGCCCACGGCAAGATCCAGCCAGACCAAAATGACGCGATCATCTGCGAAATGCGCCCCTCCCGCTGCGACCACGGTGTAGGCCGCCCAAGCGGCCTTGGGCAGGTCATCATCCGGAGAAGGAAGGTTGTCGCCGGATGAACGCATGAGGGTGTCTACGCGATGCAGGGTGGCCAGCGAGGCCGCATCCGCCAGGGCCGGCAGCTTGGCACCTTGCAAGGCTCGGGCATCCCCATCCACCAGGTCGTGCCACGAGCGCCCCTGCAACTGGAGCGATTCGCCGGCGTCCAGAGCTCTGTCGTCGGGGACGCAGCCATGCGCGAGAAAAAGATGGGACCGCTCAGTGCTCACGGCGCGAGCCGTGGCCACCGCACCCAGCGGATACATCCACGCAGCCTGCAGGCCGGTCTCCTCCGCCAGTTCGCGGCCGGCGGCGTCCGCTGGTTGCTCGTCCTCCTCGATGAGGCCCCCGGGCAGATCGGTGATCGTGCCGTGCAGGTAGTGATCTTGGGCGACCATCGCTACCTGGCCACGGTGGATGGCGAGGACGCGCACCGAGTCCGGCGCGGCTACGTGCGGGTATTCCACGGTGACGCCATCGGGCCGTACTGCCTGATCAACCGTGAGCCGGATGCGGCTGTGCGGTCCGCCGGCAAAGAGGATCCGGCTGTGCCGCTTGCGCCATTGGCCGTCACTGTTCATGCTCGGGAACCCTATCGGCCCGGCGGCTGGAGCCTGCCCGTAGAGCGATCGGGGGCCTCTATACAGGCTGTGCGGGTGAGCCAGATGCACGGCACCGTTTCGGATCGGCGGAGGCAGCGTCCTGGATGCCCTCGTACGGCAGCGATCATGATCCAGAGCCCAGACCACCCGGATCGTGTTGGCAGACATCCATGGTTACGCGGTCGATGGTGTCCAGCAGGCGGCGACCCTCCTCCGTGAGTATTAGGTCCCGGTCGGCTGAGTCGACGAGCGCGGTCATCCCACGGATCAGGTAGCGCGTGAGGGGCCCGCCGGCGTAGCGGGGGCGTCGGCCCTCCGGTGTCAGACGTACCTCCCGCAGTGCCCGTCGCAGCCGCATGGAGCGGGTTTCCCGCTCTTCGCGTCGCGCCACTGCGCGGGCGAGGGGGAGAAGGTTGTTGTCGGGGATCGGTGCGTGCATCAAAGCCCGCAGGTCGTGCGCCGTGCTGGTGGCGGCACTGTTGTCGACGAGGTCGGTGACCCGGTCCCGGTATATGTGGTGGGCCGTGTGGTGCTCAATGATGAGGTCGTTGAGTTGGCGTAGTTCCGAGGTGGCGTCGGAGTGCCACAGGATGAGTCGCTTGAGCACGTTCACGGCCCAGGGCGCGTC
The DNA here is from genome assembly GCF_042893475.1 of Streptomyces sp. NPDC001604. Classification (NCBI taxonomy): domain Bacteria; kingdom Bacillati; phylum Actinomycetota; class Actinomycetes; order Kitasatosporales; family Streptomycetaceae; genus Streptomyces; species Streptomyces sp. NPDC001604. Next base: position 50,061 of record NZ_JBIAUY010000025.1, read on the forward strand.
GGAGGTCGCACGGAACGGACTGGAGCAAGGACATTGCAGGGTCAGCGGCCCGCCCCAGGAGCCGACGACAGTGAGCTGCTTGTAGTTGCCGCAGGGACACGCGAGCGCCTCGACCCCTTCTTTGGGCAGATACGACGGTGGTGCGAACAACTCATCGGCCATGACCCTGTTGTGCCAGTCGGCGTGAGCGTCGTGCCATTCGACGAGGATCAGGCGCGGAGCGGCAAACCGCCATTCGGCCTCTGCAGCGGATCGAGCAGGGGCAGGATCGAACGGTTCCGGCTCGCTGTATGCGTCGTCCAAGTGCCCGGGCTCCTTCGCAGTGAGTCTTTTTCACGGTAGCGCTCTGGCTTATGCACGTGCAGCTGCACTGGACACCTAACTGGCTATGACGCCAGGAGGATTGGTGCCCGTGACCATCAAGCTGCCTGTTCTGGCGGTGTGTTCAGTGGCTGGGATGGCCGGTGTACAGGTCGAAGCACAGGGTGCCCAGGGTGGAGACGAGCTCTTCCAGGGCGCGGATGTACGCGCGCAGTGCGAGGGGAAGGTGGGTGCGTTCCCACCGGGCCACATCGTGTTGCCGCTGTGCCCACAGCTCTTCAAGGCCGGACAGGGCCGGCGTGCTGTCGTCCAGGGCGTTCCAGACCAGACCGATCGCCAGGCCGAGGGGCTGTGCGGGGTTAACGTCGAGTTCGGCCTCGCCCCTGTGGTGGTCCTGGACGGTCCGGAGTGTGGCGCGGAGGTGTCCGATCCGTACGGCCCGCTGGATCCAGGCCGGCCCGCCGATGTGGGCGGGCAGTTCGGGGCTGTCGGGGGGCGCCTGGAGCGTGGGCAGCAGTTCGGCCGCGGCCTGCCGGGCCTGGGCGTGGGGTGTCCACTCTCCGGCGTGCAGTTGGGCTTTGGCGTCGGCGACGGCCTTGGCGGCGTAGTCGACGGCGGACTGCCACCGCGGCGGCTGTCCGTCACGGAACGGTCCGGACTTCAGGTCCCGGCAGCGGTCGCCCAGCAGCAGCGGCGCGGGCTGCAGGCTGGTGGTGTCCTGGGTGTCGCGGAGTTCACGGTTGTCGTGCAGGTCGCGGAGCTGATGCCAGGTCGCGATCCCCCGGGCCGCATCCAGCAGTTCGTCCTCCCGCTCCCGCAGCTCCTGCCAGGAGCCGGTGACGGGCGCGGGGTCCCAGCCGGGCAGCGGGTCGGCGAAGAGCCGCTCGTGGAGGGCGCCGCCCAGCCACCACAGGGGGTGGGTCAGATCCACGTCGTCGACCAGCCGCCCCTCGCGGCGGGCCGCACGCCACACGGCCAGCGCCAGAAGCCGGTTCGCGGGCAGCCACGTGTCCTCGCGCTCGCTCACCGCCTCGGGAGTGGAGGAGGCGCCGGAGGCGTACAGGTCGAGGTCGTCGGCGTGGTAGCCGATGTGCCGTTGGGTCAGGACCCATGCCTGGCGCTCGGCCCGGGTCCAGGCATCCAGACCGTAGGCGCTGCGGTGCATCTCCTCCCACGCCTCTTCGTCCAGAACGACCTGCAGCGCCGCGGTGCGCCAGATCACCGTGTGGTCGGCAGCGGGCTCGGCCAACTGCACCTCGTAGCCGTGCGGCAGGGGACCGCCCGACAGGTCGCGCCGTTCGTCGTCGAAGAACCAGGCGGGGGCGATCACCGTGCCGGTGGCGTCGTCGAACTCCCCGCCGACGCCCTCCACTTCGGTGCCGGCCGCCAAGGGCCCGTGCAGCTCCTCTTCCAGGGCATGACAGACCGCGTCCACAGCCAGGCCGCGGCAGACCACGACGGCCGGCTCCGCGGAATCGCGGGCGAGACCGCGCGTCATGCCATCCCACCGATCCTTCGAAAGAGGCTGGTGGGGGTCGGCGAGCCAGGTGCGGGTCAGCCACAGCCAGGCGGCGAGGACCGGATCGCTGCTGTCGTCCACCGTGGCGGGGTCCGTGTCCGTGGCCAGGGCCAGCTCCTCGCCGACCAGGGGGATGGCGAGTTGTCGGACACCGCCGTCCAGGCGCGACAGATGCCACAGCAGCGACCCGAGCGTCACCGCCTCCACGCCGCCCGCGCTCTGGCGGCCCAGCGCGGCTAGGGCGATGGCCAGCACGTTACGGGTGCCGGTGTACTCCCAGTTGTTGTCGGTGACGGCCATGGCGGTGGACGCCAGTTGCTGCGCCCTGGTGACTGCCAGAGTCCACTGCCGCTCTGTCATGCCGCGCCTTCCTCAGCCGACGAGTTCACACTGTCTCGCTGCCGCATACTCCCACGTGGCCCGAACAGCGGGTGCACCCCCGTATCCGTATCTCGTCAGGGGGCACCACGGTACGGCGCACCCATCGAGGACCGGCGCCGCTCGACAACTGGCCCCTGTCCGCGTTCCAAGCCGCTGGCGGCACGGACACCACGTCCCGCCCGGACTGGCCTTTACCGGCTGCGCATGGAGCGGGTCACTCCGGGCTCAGGCCGCCACGGTGCCGGGCCGGCTGGTCGGGCCAGCGGGTGTGGTCGAAGTCGTGCACCCGCACCCGGAAGAGCTGACCGTCTTCGACCAGGTTCACATGGAAGGGACGCACCGGCTCGACCGGGGGCACAGCTGGACGGTCACGGTGCTGTTGCATTGCCATCTCCAGCCAGCCGGCGAGTTGGGCCGCGTAGTCGTCCAGGTTTCCGCTCCTGGGCGGCAACGCGGTCTGCTGGCGCCCGTACGACGGGTTGGCCTCGCGGTACGACCACTGCAGCCAGCTGTAGAGCAGGGAGGGAAATAGCTCCACCGGGGGCGAGGGAGTCTCGCTGGTCATGGTGAGCAGCATGCCGCGGTCGTCGTCCGGCGGCGCGAGGGCCGAGCGAAGCCCGATGCGGCAGGTGCTCTCGTCGATCAGAGCGCCGGCCGTACGCGCATAGGGCAGCTGCGCCATGAACCGGTCCACGACGAGTTCGGGCGCCTCACTGGCGCCCACCCAGGCGGCGACCGCTGGTGACGTCAACGCCGCACGCGGGAGCGTCCCGGCGCCGTGCCCGCTGTCGGTAGGGCGGGGGGTCACAGTGGTCAGGAAGCGGGTCAGCAGTGTCTGATCCGGTTGCGGAAGCGGCTCGGGCGCGTGCCGGCCCAGGTGGACGGTCAGCTCCGAGCCGGTGTCGTCCACGACGTGCGCGTCGATGCGGGCGTGTCCCGTCCACAGTCGCTCGCCACGGGCTGCGTCCTGCATCCAACACCCTCCTGCCTGCCGGTGCTTGAGCCACCGTACGCCATACCCTTCGCCGTCTTCGCCGATGTCACAGGCGGCAGCTGCACCCCTGTTCCCCGGGTGAACGCCCCGCCACGCCGCGATCCTGGGAATCTGGCGCGGTGGCTTGCTCTGCCGTCTTCGCCGGTCTGTGTGCGGTCGCCGACGACGAACTCACCAGAGTGACGTCGCAGGGGATGCAGAGCAACACGGGCCATTCTCAAGGACGATGAACGTGCCTGCTGTCGATCGAGGCCGAAGAGGGGGACGGCTTGAGGAACTCCGAGAAGCGAATCGCCATGCTGGACGTGCTGTGGGAGCACGAGCAAGCCGCGCACGGGGCGTGGGCGCTGGACCACGCGGTGCCCGTCCCGGTCCAGCAGCAGGTGGAGGCGCTGGTGGGCGAGGGACTGGTCGAGCTGGCGGACAGACAGATCCGCGCGGAAATGTCCGCGCGCCTGTCCCGGCCGGTGCGCTGGGCAGCGCGGCTGACCCCCTACGGCCGTGACGTTCGCACCTACGCGCACGCCCGCCCGCCGCAGCCCACCGGCGGACCCGAACCCGGGCCCGGAGAACAGCTCGTGGAGCTACGGCCGGCCCAGATGGACGCCGTACGGGTCTTCGTCAGCCTCGCCCGCGACCTAGCCACCGGACCGGCCGAGGGACTCGCCGAGCGGGTGCGCACCGCCCCGTTCAGCCGGAGCGGCAACTGCTGGCAGCTGTGCCTGACCGAGGAGCAGACCACCTCGGTCGCCTACGCGCTCTACCTGCACCGGCTCAGCCGCTCGGAGGCCGAGGCCAACCGCTTCGCCCGCGACTACAACATCGTGTACCGGACCGTCCCGGCGACCGGCACCCCGGTCCCCGTCATTCTGGGCCGGCGCACCAGCGGCGCGGACGATGCATGAGCCCTAGTCCCCATGGTGCTCGGGCGCGTGTCCAGGTGGGCAGGGGTGCGCCGGGCGGCTGCCCGGCATCACCGCCCGGACAAGCACACGGTTCAGGAGTGCACGGCCGAGGGCGGCGCAGGCGGCACCTCATGCGGTCCGGGCAGGTAGGTCTGCTGCAGCGACTGCAGCCACGCGGGAATGTCCGCGGAGCCCAGCGTGTACAGGTTCTGCTCGCGGCGTGGCTCGATGACCTGACCGGACTCGTGCGCGTGCACGGTCTTCGCATCGGTGCCGCAAGCCCACCATTCCGCCGGGAGCCGGCTGCCGTAGAGCGTGCGCTCGGCGGCGTACCGGTACTCGATGGTGAGTGACTCCACGTACAGCAGCTGGTCGTCCGGGGCGGTGGACTCGGACAGGACGTTGTCCAGACGCCAACGGGTGTAGGGGTGATGGCCCTCAGCGAAGCGCACCGTGACGTGCTTGACCATCTCCACGGTCCGGGCCCCTTTGGGCCCCCACCAGGACTCCTGCCAGGACACGTCGACCTCGGCGACCTGGATGTCGTCGTTGGCCAGCTGATAGCGGCCGTAGGACGGATCGTCCTCGGGGCGGTAGGTGACGACGTACCGCTCATTCGGCCGCGGTGAGGGGTCGGTCGGGTGGTCCCTCGTCGGGCCCTGCACGTGCACCGCGGCGAGATGCGGCACCCGGCCCGCCCAGGTGGCGTAAATCCACTTGCCCAGCTGCCAGGCCCCGCAGTCCATCGCCAGTGAGTCGTCCAGCGTGTTCAGGTACTGGAGGTGCAGGTGCTCGTCGATCCAGGCGTCGAACTGGGCGAAGGCGGTGTGCACTTTGGCCGACTCGTCGTCGGTGAGGTTGTCCTCGGCGACGACCTCCAGCTGCACCGTCCACTGATGCTGGTGGGGATGGTGGCATAGGTGCCAGGACGGCAAAGTCTGCTGGGTGTGGACCGCGGCGAAGTCGCCTTCGCGGGTCAACGTCATCATCGGCTTCTCCCCACAGACTTCGATCAGGACCGGCCTGAACGAGCCGCCGCAGGACCCCGTGTTGTGGACGGCCTGGGGCAGCCCGTCAACGCCCTTGCCCTAGACGGTAGACGATCACAAGGCACCGCTGTGATCGAACACCGAAGTTTGCCGGAAGACTGGCGGCCCGGCTCGTGCTGGTTTGTCGTTCTCCGCCACCGATGTGTGCGAACATCTTCCAGCGCAGCCAGCGGCCGGGCAGAGGGGTGAAGCCGGTGATCACCCACGCCACCAGGCCAAGGGTGACGGCGATCTGGACAGCGGACAGCACGGAAGTGTGCATGGGCAGGAACCTCCGGGTGGGGAGGGTGAAGGTGGAGAGGGGCGGCTCCCGCGCGTTGGGGCGCCCGGGGTCAGTGCTCGGGCTTGGGGGGCCGCTGCATCAGCGTGGCCGCGGCCTCGTCGAGAGTGACCTTCTCGTGCAGCAGGGCGGAGATGACTTCCGTGATCGGCATCTCGACGGCGTGGGCGCGGGCCAGGGCGAGGATCGCTTCGGCGGATTTGACGCCCTCGGTGGTCTGCCGGGTGGCGGCCGTTGCCTCCTCGACGCTCAGCCCCTTGCCGAGGTGGTGCCCGAAAGTGCGATTGCGCGACAGCGGCGAGGAGCAGGTGGCCACCAGGTCACCCAGTCCGGACAGGCCGGCGAGGGTAGCCGGGTGGGCGCCCATGGCCACCGCCAGCCGGGTCGTCTCCGTCAGCCCGCGGGTGATGAGCATGGCCTGTGCGTTGTGGCCAAGTCCCATGCCGGAGGCGATGCCGACCGCGAGGGCGATGACGTTCTTCACTGCCCCGCCCAGCTCGCAGCCGGTTACATCGGTGCTGGTGTAGGGGCGGAAGTAGCCCGTGTGACATGCCTTTTGGAAGCGGTGGGCGGCGCCGTCGTCGGCGCAGGCGATGGTGGCTGCGGCGGGCTGGCCGTCCATGATCTCGCGGGCCAGGTTCGGGCCGGACAGCACTGCGACCCGGTCCGCGCTGACGCCGGTCACCTCGGTGATGACCTGACTCGCCCGCAGATGGCTGCTCTGCTCGATGCCCTTCATCAGCGACACGATCACGGTGTCGGGCCCGATGTGCGGCGCCCACGCGGCGAGGTTGGTGCGCAGGGTCTGCGCGGGGATGGACAGCACCAGGAAGTCCGCGCCGTCCAGCGCGGCGGCTGGGTCGGTCGTCGCGGTCAGGGCGGCGGGCAGCTCCACGTCCGGGAAGTAGCCCGGGTTGCGGTGCCGGGTGTTGATCGTGTCGGTAATCTCGCCGCGGCGGGCGTGCACAACAACGTCGGTGCCGGCGTCGGCCAGGATCTTGGCGACGGCAGTGCCCCAGGACCCGGCCGAGAACACCGCAGCACGGGCCAAACGGCGCTGGGTCACGCCTGGGTCCTCTCGTCGGGGTGGCCGGGCCCGGTTATCGTATCGGCCACACCGGGTGCGGCCGGGGCATTCGTGCCGCGCCGCAGGGTCAGCAGGACCGCGCGGCATCCCGGCAGTGTGGGCGATAGCCACGGCAGTAACCTGGCCCACGACGACTGTGCCCTTGCATGCAACGCAGCGGGTGGTGGCTTCGAGCAGTTGCCGTCCGTAGGGCGGGCACAGGGTGCAGCCGCCGCGCCCCGGTCCGGGGCGCGGCAACAGGGGGTGGTGGGGTCAGCGGTCGGTGGACAGGGCCAGAAGCTCGGCGAACAGGCCGCCGCCGTGGGCGAGTTCGTCGTACGTGCCGTGCTCGGCGATCCGGCCGTGTTCCATGACGATGATCCGGTCGGCGATCTTGGTGTTGACGAGCTGGTGGGTCACTACGATCGTGATCCGGTCTGCTGCGATGGTCTTGATCTCTTCGAGGATGGCGTGCTCGCCGCGGGCGTCCATCTGGCTGGTCGGCTCGTCCAGGATCAGCAGGTTTGACCTGCGGTACAGGGCTCGTGCGCAGGCCAGACGCTGCCACTGGCCGCCGGAGAGTTCCGTGCCGCCCCACAGCTCCCGGGCCAGCAGGGTGTCCAGGCCGTCGGGGAGTTCCTCGACGGCCTCGCGCAGTCCGACCTCCTCTAGGGCCCGCCACACCAGGTCATCGCTCAATTCGCGGGGCTGGCCGAGGGTGACATTGTCGCGGACGGACAGCGGCCACTGGGCGAAGTTCTGCGGCACCAGCCCGGACAGGTCCCACAGGCCGTCGGGGTCGATGTCGGCGACGTCCCGGCCATTCCACAGGACGCTTCCCTTGTCCGCGAGGAAGATCGCGGCGAGCAGCCGGGTGAGCGTGGACTTGCCCGAGCCGTTTTCGCCGACGACGGCGAGGATCTCGCCGCTGCGTACGGCCAGTGACACGCCAGCCACGGCCGGGGTGTCCTTGCCCGGATACCGGTAGACGACCTCGTCGAGTCGGATCTCCTCCACGGGCCGGCTAGGCGTGAAGTCGCCCCGGTCGGGTGCGCGTTGGGCGGCGTAGTCGAGGAAGCCTGCCATGTCGGCGAGGTAGAGGGAGGTGTGGAACATGGCTGCGCCGTAGATGACGAGCTGGCTGAGGGCGGCGAGCGCGGTCTGTACTGCGATGACGGCGGTCGCGGCGATCGACGGCTCGATCCGTCCGCTGGCTGCGAGCCAGGCGAGCGCCGCCCAGGTGGCGACGAGGAAGATGCCGCCGATTGCCGAACTGGCGAGCACGATCCGCAGCATCTTCGGTGCCGCGGCGAGGGTACGTGCGTCGATCCGCTCCGAGATCGACCGGTACCAGAACACCAGGTACGAGGTCATGCCGTTGGCGCGGATCTCGTCGGTGAACTTTGCGCTGGTCGCCCAGCCGCGCAGGTTCTGCCGGACGTTGCGGTCGCCCACGTTGGCGTAGTGGGTCTCGTAGTTGACGCGGGCGTGCAGTACCGCGCCCACGCCGGCGGGGACGACGGCGAGCAGCAGCAGTGGCAGCAGCACGGGGTGCAGCACCGACAGCACCCCGCTCGCGCTGACCATGCGGACGACAGCGGCGGTGAAGCGGGTGGCGTCCTGCACCATCACGTGGCTGCGGACCACCCCCATCTCCGCCGCCTCCTGCCGGTCCGCGCAGCCGTCCTCCGCTCGCGCGGCGGCCTCCATCCGGCACACCGCCGCCACCAGGGCGCAGTCGGACTCGGTCGTCAACCGTGGAGTGATCCTGCCGTCCGCGTACGAGGACAGGGCGGTCGCCACCCGCCCCGCCGCCGACGCGCAGGCGATGACCAGCAGAGCCGGCAGTGCCTGATGGAGCCGGTCGGCCACCTCGCCGGCGGCGAGGATCCAGTGCATCGCGCGGGAAGTGGCGGTGAGCAGGACGGCGGCGCTCACACCGATGGCCAGCTGGCAGCCCGCCAGCAGCAGCACGGCCCGCCGGTCGATGGCCCACGCCATCCGCGCGGTCTGCGCCAGTACCGACGGAAGCCGTCGGCACATCTTCCCGAACGACGCATCTGTCAGAGGATTCTTGGCATGCCGGCCTCCGTAGCGCAGCTCGGCAGGCGGAGGAGGCGGCAACCGGCGCGGCGCCACGGCTTCAGACGCCGCCGTGGGCGTCGGCTCGGCACTCACGCGCCACCTCCCAGACCTGGCCGGGGGACAAACGCAAATGGTCCTGCGGTCGAGGGGTGATCATTCGGGGCAGCCTGAACTACGGGCAACTGGGCACCTCCAGTGCCGACTTGGGGGAACGGCTGATGATGACCGGAACAACGACGCCACGTCTGGCCTCGAACGCGTGTGTTTGAGCCGTATCCACAGCCGCCCAGTCTCGCGCCGCGCAGGCGGCCGACGTTGAGTGGCGCGGGCCTCCCCGACCGTGGCGGTGGCCGAAACGCCGATGGTTCACCCCGGACGTTTCCGCCGAGGCGGGTGGGAAGCTGCCCTGCCCGCGTGCATGCGGCCAGAGCCGTATGCGGCTGCGTGATCATGTCCGCGTCCGGCTGTGGCTCAATGCGCGGCCCTCGGCGCGCTTGCGCTGACGGCATCAGCGGATACGAAGTGCCCTTTGGGGTTGCGGCAATACAGGAGTCCCTCCGCCTTGAGGGCGTCAACTGCCTGCCTGGCCAGCCATGTTCGGGTGCCGGATTGGGCAGCGATCTGGGCCACGCTCGGTATCCGCTGGCCGGTTGGGTAGGTGCCGTCAGCAATCCGCTGCCTGATCCCTGCCGTGATGTGCTCAAGCATGTCCCGGTTCGAGCCCGGCCCGGGCCATGTCTCGCATTGGCCTTCGCTCGTGCGCGCATGAACATCGGGTCCTGCTGATGGGTTCAGCGGATCGAGGACCACCGTCCCGCGCCCGCGCCCGGGAACACCGACCAGGTATCCCTGCCCTGTCAGTGCTCGGCAGGCGACGTCGACGGTCGATCGGCTGACGCCGAGTTCCTCCGCAATAAGCCAGCGTGCAGGAAGCACGGTGCCCACCGGGTAAGTGCCGTCCTTGATACGGCCGAGAATCAGGACTGCGACGCTGTCCCGCAGCCTGCGTGCCTCGTTCGCCGACACCGGCCTTGGCTTCATTCCGCTCACGATGCACCAGCGGGGCGTCGGGCGAGCAGGAGGGTGAACACCGTGCTTTCCACCAGGGGGTGTCCGCCGGCGTAGGCGTCGAGCAGCGCCCGGGCGTCGGCTTCGAAGGCGGTGTGACGCTCCCCGAAGAGTTCTGCACCCGCGAAGGATGTGGTCCGTAGATAGCCGAGCACGTCCTTGGGCGTCCAGGTGCGGGCCACGGGAATGCGGTGCTGGGTGACGTCGCTCCACGCGGACGCGGCGAGGTCCGCCTCGTACGGGCGGCGCGGCTCGGTGTAGGTGCCGTGGGCGCCCGCCCGGCGCCGGGGGCCAAGGTAGCGCTGGATCAGCTCGCGTAGGGCCCGAGTCCAGTCGGCCTGGTGCGTCCAAAGGCTTCCGTCCCCCATGATCGCCACCGTGGCGTCGGGGGCGGCGACCCGGTCCGCCATCGCCAGCACGTCCGGACCGCTCATCCAGTGGTATGACCGGCAGAACGTGACCAAGTTCGGCGCCCGCACTTCTTCATTGGGCAGCGGGGTAAGCGGAGCGTACACGTCGGCCATGGTGTGGACGAGGGTGAGTGTGCAGCGTCCGAGAAGGGGGGTGAGCGCGGCGCGGGCCTGGTCGAGCATCGGCCGACTGACGTCGACGGCCTCGATGTGCGCGAGGCCGGGAACGGCGTCCAGGAGGGCCAGGGGGACTTGTCCGGTGCCGGTGCCCAGGTCCAGCAGTGTGGGGTCGGGGCGCCCGTGGAGGGTGTCGGTCAGCAGGCGTACGGCCTCAGCGGGCAGCCCGGGCCGGTAGCAGGCGTAGTCGGTGGCCGCCGCCGCGAACAGCGCCTCCTTCTCCGACGATAGGCCCGGGAAGGGCTGGTCGGGATAGGTCACGAGGATGCTCTCCTATGGGGCAGACGGAATGCTGGCAGGTGTCGGGACGGACGGCCCCGGGGTAATGCGGCTGCTGGGCGGTCACGACTGACGATCTTGATGTGCCGAGGCGAAGTCATGATTTTCCAGGGGGTGTCGTTGATCGCGTGTGGCACAAGGCCAGAGAGCCGACTGTCGTCGCACGCAGGGCCGCTGTCTCCCCTATGGGCCAGGTTGTGGGCCGGAGGGTTGGTCTTGGCTCCCGCGGTTGGCGGCGGCTGCCCGTCTGGGTCGGCATGAGATGCCGTGCGCTCGCTCCAGCCTGCGCAGCAGCTCCTGCAACTGGCTGACCAGCACCAGCAGGTGTTCGTACGCGAGGTCTGCCCGCGGTCGGGAGCCTGCGCGGACCTCGATTCGCTCAATCAGCTCGTGGAGGTCGGAGCGCTCCCTGTCGCCGAGCCGTGCGGCGAGGGCCTGGCCAAGTGGGATCAGGGTCGGGGCGAGCTCCTCCAGCGTGGTGAGCGTGTCGGCGACGGCACGTGGGGCGGAGACGATGCCCCGGTTCGCGATGCTGTCCAGCTCCCGCCGCGCCTCGACCAGCAAAGCGGAGATATCTCGCTCGGCCGTAGGGATGGCGGCAGTTGTGCTCGTCATGGAGGTGCTCCGTGTCAGTTGAGTATGAGTGGGAGACGCAATGCTGCCGTGCGTGACCTGTTCCATGGCTGGCCGTTGTCGGCACGCCAGTTCGGACGGGTGAAGCCTGGATGGGGCGGCAGGTGCTGAGTCGGACCGGGCTGTTGAGGGGGGCGCGGGTGCCCGGAGTCAGGCGGCTGCGCTGGTCGGTGGGAAGAGCGAGGTCTTGGCGGAGAGTCGCTGGGACCACTGGATGGGAGGGCTGCCGAATTCTGTTTCGGCCAGCCGCTGGCGTTGGACTTCACCGGTGCCGGCGGGCGCGTAGGTGCACTGGATGTCCCGCCACAGCCGCTGGAGGAGGTAGTCCCGTCGCAGGGCGTGGGCGCCGTGCAGGCGCATGGCGGTTTGGCCGGATTCGACCGCCCATTCGTCGTTGAGGTACTTGGCGTTGATGAGTTCGCCGTCGCAGGTCTGACCGTGGTCCAGCATGAGGGCGGACTGATGAGCGAGGGCACGGGCCGCCATCAGCCGGGACTTCATGACGGCGACCCGGTCACGCAGGACGGGAAGGTCTGCGAGGGTGCCGCCGTAGCGCTCGCGCTCGCTGAGGAAGGTGGTGGTGCACTCCAGGATCGCTTCGTGGAGGCCGAGGGAGAGCGCGGCGAGGTTGGGCCGACCGTAGAGGATGCTGCTGCTGTAGGCGATGTCCTTGCCGTCGCCGACTTCGCCGATCACGTTGGCCTCGGGTATTCGCACCCCGTCGAAGGTGAGTTTGCCGAAGCTGAAGCCGTGCAGGCCGAGGGCAGGTTGGTGGGGTTCGACGGTCAGGCCCTTGCGGTCGTGTTCGACGAGGAAGGCTGTTAGGGAGCGGGAGCCGGCCTCGTCGGCGGGGGCGGTGCGGGCCACGACGCAGTGGACGTGTGCGATGTGGGAGTTGCCGATGTGGGCCTTGCTGCCGTCGATGATCCAGTCGGTGCCGTCGCGGCGGGCGGTGGTTTCCATGCCGAGCACGTGGCTGCCGGTGTTCTCTTCGGTCACCGCGATCGACAGCAGCGTGTCCCCGGCGGCGATCTGGGGCAGCAGCCGGGCCTTCTGCTCGTCGCTGCCGAAGTGGATGAGCATCGATACGGGCAGCTGGCTCGCCTGCAGGATGGCGCCGACCGCGCCGGAGGCGCGCGCCATGCTCTGGATCATGAGGGTTTTCGCGAGGTGCCCTGCGTGCATGCCGCCGTACTGCTGGGAGATGGTGGCGCCGAACCATCCCTGTTCGGCCATGAGCAGGGCCAGGTCGCGTTCCACGGTGTGGGGGGAGGACTCCATGTGCTGGACTCGGGGGGTGACTTCCGCGGCGGCGAACTCGTCGAAGTGCTGGACCAGGGCGTCGTAGTCGGGCGTGAGATCCGGAGTCGTGGACGACATCGTGGGCATCGTTGTCTCCCCCTCGGGGTGGTGGTCGCGGGTGGTGCGGCCGGGCACGCAGGCGTGTTACGAGCTGGTACGCCGGTAGAACTCGGTCATGAACAAGTCGCGGTAGTGATCGATGAGGGCCCATAGCGGGCGGCCTTCCGAGCGGTGTCGCGGCTCGGTGCCGACCACGCAGACCGTGCCCCAGACGTGGTTCGTGCGCTCGTCGATGAGGGGGGCTCCCCCGTACACGCGGACGCCGATCTCGTCGACGACCGGATTGCCGGCGAAGTCGTCGAAGTCGAGGACGTCGGTCAGGACCAGCGAGCCCCGGCGCTGGACGACGTGCGGGCAAAAACCGTGGGTCAGCGGCATGGTGCGCCCGACCACGGGCAGTTCGCTGCCGCCGGGGTTGGCAAGACCGAGGAAGAACTGCTCGCTGCCGACCCAGTTGAGCATGGCGTAGGGGGTGCCCGCCGCGTTGGCGACCTGCTGGGCGAAGGCGTCGAATGCGCCGACGGGCGGAGCCGCGGGGTCGAAGAATTCGGGCAGGTGGCTCTGCCAGTCGATGTCCTGGCCCGCGGTGGACAGGAGGTCGGACGGAGCGTGGGGGTTCACAGCTGTGCTCCTTGAAGGACGGAGGTGGGGGCATGTGGGCGGGTGAGTGCGTGGTCGATGAGATGGGCGAGTACGCCGGCCGCGTCCGCTCTCTTGCGGGCATCGCACAGCACCACCGGAACCGTGGCCGGCAGGGCGAGAGCAGATGAGACCTCGGCAGGGTCGTAGCGGCAGGCGCCGTCGAACTCGTTCACGGCGACGACGATGGGCAGACCCAAGTTCTCGAAGTAGTCGACCGCGGGAAAGCTTTCGTCGAGGCGGCGGGTATCTACGAGGACGACCGCGGCAAGGGCTCCTCGGCTGAGCTCGTCCCACATAAACCAGAACCGGGTCTGCCCAGGGGTGCCGAACAGCATCAGGACGGTATTCAGCTGGGGGAAGGTGATCCGGCCGAAGTCCATCCCGACGGTCGTCGCCTTCTTGTCGAGGAGCAGCGAGAGGTCGTCCACGCCCTCGGAGGCGGCCGTCATCACGGCCTCGGTACGCAGCGGGGCGATCTCGGAGACGGCGCCGACAAAGGTGGTCTTGCCGACACCGAACCCGCCGGCGACGACGATCTTGACAGAGTTGGGCTTCGCGCCGCCGAGCGGGCGCGGCAGTGGGAGGTCAGAGCTTGAGGAGTCCATCGCGAATGGCCTTCAGGAGAGCAACGTCGGGAAGGTCAGTGGAGCCCGTGGCGGTCACAGCGTTCAGCGCACCGATGTCGATCAGCCGGGACATGAGGATCCTGGTGATCTGGAACGGCAGCTTGATCAGGGAGCTGATCTCAGCGACGCCCCGGGGCTGCTCCCGGCACAACGCCATGGCCTGTTCGGCTTCCGGTGGCTGGCCGGAGGGCGGTTCTCCCTCGGCCCACAGCAGCGTCTCGACCTGCAAGTCGTGGGTGGGCGTGGTCTGGCCGCCGGTCAGGACAAAGAGGCTGGGGCCCTCGGCGTCCTCGACGGTCCAGGCCGGGGCGCTTGCGGCCGCCATCTCACTGGCCGTCACCGGAAGGGGCCCCGTCCACACGTGCCTGGGTGGCCAGCAGCTCGCCCATCCGCTTGATCAGGTTGACCATCGCGTAGCCGACGGCTCCCTCGTCCGCCCGCGTGTTGGTCAGCACACCCAGCACGCTTTGGACCTTGGCCGGGTCGCGTCCCGCGTTCCGTGCCACCACGTCCGGCGGACTTCCGGCGCTCATGATGAACAGCAGGAATGTGCTCTTCCTGATGAGGACCTGTTCGACGCGCCCCTGGCCGTCGTCGACTCCGTGGGCGAGCGAATAGGCGCCGTTGATCACTGCGGCCAGGCGGTCCGCGAGTTTGCCGTCCATGCTCGGTCCCGCGTGAGCCAGCCGCAGGCCGTCCTGCGAGGCGAGCAGGACGCCGGTCACGTCGGGCAGCTGGGCCAAATCGTTGAGGAGCTCGTCCACAACGGCTTCCGGCTGGACTGCCGTGGAATCGGTGGTCATTGCAATTCTCCGTGTCTCCGTACGCTGTACGGACCGGTGCCCGGGCGTGAGGCCGGGCATGAAGGATGGGTGGGGTGCGCGGCGGGGATCAGTTCGTGCCCTCCTGGGGCGGCTGCGCCTCGCCGGCTGCGGCGGCCTGCTCCGCGCGGTGCACGCCCCGGGTGAAATTGCTGATGAAGGCGGGGTCCGGCGGCGTCTGCGAAACCGGGCCGGCCTCTGGCCGTGCCGGGGTCGCACGATCTTGGGCCGTTGCCTGTGGTGTCCGCTGCGGCAGCTGGGGGCGAGGGTCGGATGTCACGGCGAGCGCAGGCGTTGCCGCGGTCGCCGCTGAAGCGACAGCTCGCTGCCCAGCGGTGGGCTGCGCGCCTCGGTGAGGCAGTTGGCCCGTCCCCGCTGGGGCCGGGGGACTGGGCCGGGGACCGCCGGACGGCCGGGGACCGGGGCGGCCCGCGGTTTGCGCCGCCGGGCCCGGCACGGCGCCAGCGAATCCGTGTGCCTGCGACGCGGGCGCCAGCTCCTTCTGCCAGAGCAGGAGCTTGTCCGGCACCACCACGAGCGCCGTGATCCCGTGCATGAGATTTTTCTGCAGCCGCACGTGGATGCCGTATCGGCGGGCGAGTTTGGCCACCACGAGCAAGCCCGTCTGACGCTGGGCGAGTTGCTCAGCTAGGTCGGTGTCCTGAGGATCGGCCAGCATCCGGTTGCAGCGGTTAAGTTCACCCTGGGCCATGCCGATGCCCCGGTCCTCGATCTCCACGGCCAGACCCGCGGTGACCCTCGTCGCCCGGACGACGACCTTGGTGTCCGGCGACGAGCAGAGCGTGGCGTTCTCTTCCAGCTCGGCCAGCAGGTGGATCAGATCGGGACCGGCGAAGCCCGGTATCTGCACATGCAGGCTGGAGGTGTGCATGCGGACGCGGGCGTACTTCTCGATTTCCCCCGCCGCGCCGCGCAGCAGGTCCACCAGCCCGATCGGCTGGTTCAGCGTGCGCGCCTTCACGCCGCCCAGGACCGCCAGCCGTCCGGCCGAGCGCCGCATGCGCTTGAGGAGGTTGTTGACGTCGTAGACGCGATACAGCATGTCCGGGTCCTGGACCTGGTTGGTCAGTTCCGTCACGATGCCGAGTGCGCGGACGAGCAGCAGGGTCAAGCCGCCGGCCAGATAGACGAGCGCTTGCGTCAGTTCTGTCTGCCGCCCGTTTACCACCGCATGCCAGGCTTCTGCGTGCAGCTGGAGCAGAGCGGCCTCGGCTTCGTTCCACGGGTTCTTCTCGGAGTTTGCCTGTGCCGCGCTGAAGTCGGGCGGGGAAGGCCGCTCGCCCCGGTCGAGCTGCTCCAGAGCATCACTGATGCTCCTGCGCCCTTCATCCACGCCGGATTGGAAGTGCCGCAGCCAGCCCTGCACCGACTCGCTGTACTCGCTGCGCTGCCGATGCAGCTCAGCTGCGGTGCGCACGGCCAGCCAGTCCGCGGAGAACAACACCGTCAGGACAGCGGCTGCTGCCACTGCCCCGATGATCCAGCCCTCCACATGGACGGCTGCCGTCGTGCCGACGGCAGCCGCAGCAGACGCGGTCGCCGTGACCAAGAGGGCGGGCACGAGAACGAGGAGCCGCAGGCGCAGGTGCAGTCCCTTCTCGGTGCGCAGTGGCTCGGCGCCGCGCGCACGCCGGCGCTGGCCACGTCGGTGACCAATTGGTCGCGGGCATGACAGATCAGACATGGGTGACCTCGCGGAACGTGGTCCTGACAGGGGGAGGGAATGGCCGGCAGGCAACGGGCGAGCAGCGCACCCGTACCGGGCGAGGGGGACTGTGGCGAGCGGGCCGCGCCTTGGGTGGGAGTGACCGCCGGGGCACGCGCGCCAGATCGCAGCCGACGGGGGAGGCGGCGTACGGTCCGGGCCCACGAGGGTGCCCCGGCGGCCGGTCTATATGCGGATGCCGCTGATCGCCTCGACCACACTCTGTACGACGCGGCTGATGGACGGGGCGAGCGAGCTGTCGTGGAGATAGAAGCCGAGGAGTATGGCCGCTATTGCGTGGCCAGCCTTGAGACCGCCGTTGCGGACCAGCAGCCACACCATGACGGCCAGCACAACGGCCAGGGAGACAGTGATGCTCACGGAATTGGGTTTCTTGCGAGTGTGTGCGTCTTGGGGGCCCCGCGCTGCCCATCCGGACGACGGCATCGGCCGGCGTCGCTGCGGAACGTGGGGCGTCGGTGCGCCTGACGGCTGGCACGCCCGCGCCTTTGGTCCGGGCGTGGCCGAGATGGGCCGTCATACCGGTTAAGGCGGGAAACAGGGCGGGCACGGTGTCCTCCGGGGCGCAGACTTGTCGTCTCGCGTCATGTCCGCGACGCCCGGGTGACCGTTTCCGGCCTGCATTGATTTTACAGGTAAACCAGGGAAGTAATCGATGTTCTCAGGTCAGAAGCCTGTGAAAAATGCATGGTGCAAACGGGAGTTGGCGAGCAGAACGGGGAATACCGCTACTGTGCACGCTCGGTGACGTTGGTCAACCGGTCGGAATTCTCTCCATTGCTGTGATGGCATCGCTAGCTCAGCTCCTGCGCGGCCAGTCGACGACGAGGCGACTGCTGGGTTTGTCCATGACGAAGCGTGCTTCGGAGGCTGTGAGTTGGTCGCGGGCGCTACCGACAGCCATGCGGAAGCCGGGTTCGGGTGCGTTGTTGCCCCAGTTTTCGTGCCACTCGCTGATTTCGGCGGCGACTTGGCCGGCGAGTTCGGCGGCGCGCGGCCCGTGGCCGACGACGCCGATCTGCCAGAAATGGCCGTGCTCGTCATCGCCTTCCTTTTTCGTGAGGTAGGCCAGGGTGTCATCGTCGAGTGCGGTCATCGAGCCCCAGCCGAAGTTCGGGACGAGGCCCGGGCGGGATCCCGGCATCCGGGACAGGCCGTTCGGCAGCACGTATGCCAGATACAGGTAGAGCCATTCGTAGGACGCGCCCTTGCGGAACTTCACGCTCGTGTAGATCTCGGCCGGGGGCTGGTCCAGGACGGTGCGGATCGCCTCGCGATCCACGTTCTGCTCGCTGTAGGTCTCCAGGCGCACGTCGCCCTCACCGGCCATGTCGACCATGGTGCGGACGTCGTCGCAGACGCCCTTGCGCAGGGGGACGAACGTCATCATCTCGGTGGAGACTGTCCGCCAGGTCCGGCCGTCGCGTTCGAACGCGAAACTGCGGGAGATGCTGCCGCGAATCCGCATTGGGATGACCAGGCGTCCACCGGGGGCGAGCTGGTCGAGAATCCTTACGGGAATGTCGCCGGCGCCGACCGTGAACTGGATGCGGTCGAAGGGCGCCTGCTCGGGCAGACCGGCGGCACCGTCGCCCAGCGCGACGGTGACGTTTGCGGCCCCGGCCTGCGCGAGGTTCTTCCGAGCGCCGTCGACGAGGTCCTGGTCGACATCCATGGTCCACACATGGCCGTCGGGGGCGACGAGTTCGGACAGCAGCTGGGCGTTGTAACCGGTGCCGGCCCCGGCTTCGAGGATCTTGTGGCCGGGCTGGGCGCCCAGTTGTTCGAGCTGGGTGGCGACGATGGAGGGGGCAGAGATGCAGGAAAGCATCGTGCCCGTGGCGTCGTGCTTGATCGCCACCGCGTCCTCGACGCAGGCGCTCTGAAGGTCGACACCGGGGAGGAACAGGTGGCGCTCGGTGCCCCGGAACGCGGCGATTGCTTCCGGGGTGCGCAGGTGGCCGCTGTCGACGAGGCGGCTCACCAGCTCGTCGCGCCATACGTTGGGATCGGTGACAGGCGCCACAGTGCTCTCCATTCGCTTGAGGTTAGGGGCTGTCGGCTGTTCAGCGAGCGCACTCACGCCGCGCGGCGTCTGGTGCTTCGAGGGAGGGCGGAGGGTCTGGCTCAGGACGCTCTCCGCACTCTCTACCGCTGCCAACAAGTCGGTGAGCAGAGGAGGCGGGATCGATCCGCGGCCCAGGCCCGCCCTGTGGACAAGCGTGTTGAGCGCTTCTCTGTCGCCCGGAGCAATCTGCTCGCGAGCGGTGTGGTGGCGTAGGACTTCCCTGGCTGCGAAGGCGTCTTCGGAGTCTCCGGTGTTCCGGATCAGCTCGCTGCACAGGGCCTTGGCCTGCCCGGGGCACGTCTCGGTGGCGAGATCAATCGCAGTGAGGCCGAGCCGTAGACGGAAGTGCGCGGTGTCAGATTTGGACGATTGCTGGGCGTGCCGAACCAGAGTCAGCGTCTGCGCCATGCCTGCGGGCGTCAGCTGGTTGGTGTGCAGGTGGATGTAGCTGCGCAGGCACGCCGCGACCGCGTGCTCCCACGGTTCGGTGAGCACGGTGGTGTCAAGGGCCGCGCGTGCTGAGCGCGTATGGCCGTTGTGCAGGCTTTCAATGACCTGGGTTTGTCGGGCTTCGCGCAGACGTTCGCCGGCGTTGTCGTATAGGGCGGCGTGCGCTGCGGCTTTCGTCCACTGGCTGGTGGCTGCCAGGAGACGGGTGCCGTCTTCGAGCACGATTGCCCGCAACCATGTGATGGCCTCTTGCCGGTCCGCGGGGGTGGCGACGAAGCGGTCGAAGGAGATGACCGTGCCGTGGACCAGTGCACTCCCGCCGTGGTGCACGGCGTGGTTCACGGCGTGCAGCGCCTCGTACGCGCCGTGAGGGTTGCCGGCGCGGTGGGTGAGACGGGCGAGGTTGACGAGGGGCTGCAGTGACGCGATCGCCATGCGACCGGTCACGGGCCACGCGGAGCGGAAGATATGGAATTGGCGTTTGCACAGGGATGCGGCGAGGCTGGGCATGCCGCAATCCGC
Organism: Streptomyces sp. NPDC001604; assembly: GCF_042893475.1. Lineage (NCBI taxonomy): Bacteria > Bacillati > Actinomycetota > Actinomycetes > Kitasatosporales > Streptomycetaceae > Streptomyces > Streptomyces sp. NPDC001604. The sequence goes on from NZ_JBIAUY010000025.1 coordinate 69,466, forward strand.
CGCGATCAGCGCTGCTAGGTTCCAGACCACGCAGGCTCGGTGCTGCCGTTCGTCCAGTGCCGACTGGGTCGTGCAGCCCTCCGCGTACCTCTGCACCTCCGCGATCCGGGTTTCGAGATCCGGGCAGGTCAGGCGGGGGCGGCACACCAGGGGAAAGGACGAGACCACGCGCTCTGCGAAGGGGCTGCCCGGGAGGCTGTGTTGCAGGTGTGTGCTCATGTCGTGGCCTGCCTCTCGGTGCGTTGAGCGGCAAGCGGTGATCCGTCTTTTGCGCACAGACGTGTTGGCGTGATGCGTTCAAGTGCCCCCGGGGCGATGACCGGGCTGCCTGGCGGGGGAACGGGACGTCCCAGCAGATGTTCTGCGCGATGACGAAGGGGCATGGCGAGGTCGAGGTTGTCGCCGTGGGCTGTGCCGTGGAGGAGCTGGGTGATGACGGCGAGTTCGGCAAACCGGCCCGCGGGGGTGTCGAGTACGCCTTTCAGTTCGCGGCGGATGCGGGCGGCGAGGGAGGGGATGAGCAGGCTGTAGGCGTGGAGTACGGCAGCGTCGTAGCCCGTTGGGGCGAGGCCCCAGCCTTCCCAGTCGAATATGCGGAGTTCGGGCGCGCAGAGGTTCGCCCAGTGGAAGTCGCCGTGCGCCGTGGACCATGACGGTGGTGTGGTGTCGATCGGGGTGCCGAGGAGCTGTGGCATGGCGCGGTGGAGGAAGGGCTGGTGCACGGAGAAGCGGTCGGTGGGCACCTGAGCGATGTCGTGCAGCACGGTGCGGACGGCTCGCCACCAGGCGGACGGCAGATCCGGGGTGGTGGTCAGTGCGGCGGTGGGGGAGGCGGGCCGGGCGGTGACTCGTTCGTACAGTTCCGCGCGGTAGGTCCAGTGAGCGTCGTTCCAGTCGTGAACGACGCGGAGTCGAGGGCGCGGTACCGACTCCGGGAGGGCCTGTTGGGCGGCAACGGAGCCGTTCCAGAATGTGGGGCTGAGCTCATCGGAAGGGGTGCAGCCGACGCGGAGCCAGGCCGGTCCGTCGGGGGTGGTGACGGGCACGCTCAGCGTTCGGCCGCGCCACCCCCAGGTCTCGTCGGCGTCTGGTTCGGGCCGGGCGTTCAGAGCGCGGCAAGCCTGGCCACGAGCGGTTCGCATCCGCGCCGTGGTCTTGGGGTCGTCGGGCTCCGTGAACATCAACTGCCTCCAGGTGAGAGGGGGCTGGGCAGGGCGGTTGACGGGTTCATCGAGGTGTCCCTTGCGGCGCGCGCGAGGATGCCCTGGGTTCGGTCGTCCAGGCCCATGCGGTTCCAGGCGAAGATCACGTGGTGGGCGAGGACGTCTCGCATGCCCCGGTGGAGTGAGCCGGTGTGTGCCGCGCTGCCCAGGCGCCGGCCCGCGGTTTCGAAGGCGGCGGCCCAGGGTGCGAGGAAGGCGAGCGCGCCGAGCTTGTCGAACAGAGGGCTGGTGGGGCTGGTGTTCAGTGTCATCAGGACGTGCAGTGCCGCGGTCATCCCGGCAAGCCGGGCGGCGGGTGTATCGGAGGGCAGGGGGCGCAGTTGTTCTACGCGGTGCCAGATGTCGCCCTGCTCGTGTGGTTCCTGTCCGGCGCCGAAGAAGAGAGCGGAGCACAGCAGGACGGACACCTCGCGGCGGCCAAGGGTGTCGTCCGGCATCGTGCTGGAGTCATGGCGGCGTATGTAGTTGAGGACGCCCCGGCTGTCGGCGTGGAACAGATCGTGGGCGGTGGCCATGCCGTGGGGTCCGCCGAATGCCAGGGACTCGGGTTCGTAGATGGTCTGCCACCATCGGTCAACCAGACCGTCGGCCATGAGCCTGTCCAGGATGGTGCTCACGACTTTCTCGGCGTCGGTACGCGTGGCCGAGGAGCCGGGCCGGCAGCGCAGACGCCAGCAGGGGTATTTGCGAAGGAACCACCAGTTGGCGAGCGCCCCGTCCTTTTCGGCCTGTTCCAGTTGTGCGCCAAGGCCGGTAAGAGCGGTCTGCTCGGCGGCGTTCCAGTCGGCAAACTGGATGGAGACGGAGTACCAGCCCTGAGCGGCCTCGGCTTGAGCGTCGAGGGCGTGCTCTCCCGCGGCCTGGTAGACCTCGACGGCGTCGGCGAGGTCGCCGACGTTCATACCCGCGCGGGCGGCAGCCTGGTGGAGCGGAGCGCCGGCCAAAACCTCCAGGACGCTCTGAGCAGCTTGGCGCGGTGATACGGAACGTTCCACTTTCCTCATCCCTTCCTGTTCCGAGGGCGGCTCAGTTGATGAGCAGGCACGAGTCCCACCCGGAGAGCGGCGGTGTGGCGTGGGCTGCGGTGTGGAGGGCAAGGGCCAGTCCCGCGTTCCCTTCGAGGAAGCCGATGTCGTCGCCAAGACGAGTGCGGCACTGCTGCATGAGGCGGTCGGCTATGGCGGGCACGTGCGCGTTGACCTCCGGTGTGCATGCGTCGCGGCCAGTCCGCCAGACGGTTTGGTACAGCCCGGCCCAGCCGTGGCAAAGGCTGTTGTCCGTGATCCGGTTGAGCTGGTCCGGGTCGGACAGGCAGCGGACGAGGGCATGTTCGGCCGCCTGCTGACGTGCGATGTCTCGTGTGGCGAGGGCCGCGAGCTGTTGAGCGCGGGCCAGGCCGGGGGTGCCGTAGCACCAACTCGGTCGCAGCGGGCCGAGTTGGCCCGGTCGGCCGGTGCGCAGCTGGTCGCGGGTGATCCACTGCGGCCACCAGGGACCGGAGTCGGCGTCCTGCCGCCAGGTGTCCAGCCAGCTGCTGATCCGGTGGAGGGCTTCGTCATGCCCGTCGACGGTGATGCCCCGGCGCTGGGCCTGGGCGAGGAGTGCGAGCGGCCCGGCGATCCCGTGCGCGATACCGAAGTTGCTGTGGCCGCCCGGAAAGGCATCGGACTGCTGGAGCTGGGGGTCGTGGAAGACCCACCACCCGGGCAGGGTCTCGTCGTCGGCCCGCAGGGGGAGCGTCAGGCGTACGAGGTAGGTCAGGACCCGCTCCAAGGCGTCGCTGCCGGCCGCGTGTTGGAGGAGATGGGCACCGAGCCCGGTCAGGCCGTGCAGGAGGTCGTACTCGCCGAATGCGGGACGTTCGCCCCGGTCGATCCGTGCATGTGCGAGGTCAGCGCGGCGGTGGGTGAGCGCGGTGACGGACGTGTCCACTGCCGTGCGGGCGGGGCCGTATCGCACGGTTCCGTCCGCGCCGGCCGCGTGGAGCACGAAGGCGAGGGCGGGTGCGCCGAAGAGCAGGTTGGCGTCCTCCGTGGCGCTCACCCCATCCCCGGCCGTGGCCGTCACCCAGGAGTGGGCGGTCTGCCAACTGCCCTCCCCGCAGTGAGCGCGCTCGATGTGCAGCAGTGCGACGCCGGCCGCTCCCTTGGACAAGGACTGTGTACGCCAGCCCAGTTCAGCGGGGAGCGGTTCATGCGTCGTCAGCAGCCGGGCAATCACCTGCGCGGCGGCGGACGCGGTGCGAGGCTGCACCTTCACGGCGTCCTCCTGCGTTCGCGGGCACCCTGGCGCAGGGCTGAGGCGCGGGCCAGGCGGTGGCTGACGCGTTCGCGGTCCGGGTCGACCCCGATGGCGCGGACGTGATGCAAGTGGAGCAGGGATCTGAGCACGCTGTAGGGATCGCGCTGGCGGACAAGGTGCGTGCGGTAGGCAGTGAGGGCCGTTCGGCGTCGCTCCCAGGCGCGCATCACCGTCTCGGCGCCCGGCGTGGTGCGCAGCATCGCCCAGTCGTCGGCGGGGTCGGCCAATCGCATCCCGGTATCCCGCACGTTCTGGTCGAGCTTGCCCTGCTCGTGAGGGAGACGGTCGATCAGCCAGCGCATGCCGACGTCGGGGCTTTCTGCGTAGGAGGCAGCGAGGTCGACGAGGCCGGCCGCGGTGACAGCTTCGGGCGGCAGCCCGGTGTGGAGGGCGAGCGTGATCTGGGCGAGGGCCGCGGCGGAGTCGGCGGCGAATACCTCGTGTGCCGCGTCCAACGCCTCGCTGTGCCCGTAGCGTCCCGCCTCGGGGTAATAGGTGGCGAGCTGGAGGTGGGCAAGTAGGCCGCAGCCGCGCAGGTCGGCGGCCCATTCTCCGACCCGCCCGGCGGCCGGTCCGTACTGTTCGGGCGTGGGCAGGTGCAGGTAGAGACCGAGGTATTGCTCGGAGTCCGGGCGGGTGGTGTCGCGGTAACGCCTAAACCACCACTGCCGAAGGCTGGTCCAGCCGTCGAGGAGGCGCGGCAGGTGCTCGGCCAGGACTTCGTCCTGGCGGTCCGGGTGTCCGTGAAGCTGGGCGTACAGCCATTCGGAGCGGCCTGGAAGATGTCCCGCGTCGCGCTTGATCGCTGGGAACGGCGACGTCGGCACCGCTTTTCGTTCGGCGGCACGCGGCCGGGCAAGGCGCAGTGGGATGAGGAATTCGTGGGCGCGGCCCATCCAGGCCAGGTCGGCTGCGGTGGGGGCCTCCTGCAGCTCGACCTCACGGGCCGCGTCGAGGCGGTTCCTCAGCAGCATCCGGTGGAGGGGCTGGCTCAGGTCGAGTGGCAGGCGCAGGTCGGACTCGCACACGACGATGGCTTGCGGGGCGCGCAGCCGACGACGCCAGGTCTCCAGCGCCTCGTCCCATTCGGCCGGCGGGGCAGCGGGCTTGGGAAGGTCGGTGGCCGTCAGGAGCCAGCGTGCCGGCGCGAGTACGCTGCGGCCGTAGCGCAGCCGCGGCAGGTACGGCAGGCGTACCCCGGCTCCCCAGTCGAACGCCTTGTAGACGGCGCAGCGTGCCGTGGTGATCTCGGCGAGGAAGCGGGCGAGTGGCGGGGTGAGCGTGCCCGCCTCCAGGGCATGCACGACCCGCGGTTCGACGCGCCTGCCGGTCGACAGCTGGACCAGGTGGAGCTGGCGCGCGTCCGCGGTGACCGCGAGGTCGTGCAGGGGGATGAGATCAGGGTGGGGTTCGCGGTGCTCAGCCAGGGAGATGGTGTGCGGGAGCAGCTGGGGCGTGCGGACGACGTTCTCGCTGCGCCGCCGACGGGGGAAGAACGACAGCTGGGCGGCAATGGCCTCCGGGGTGTCGGTACTCAGGGCGGCATATGTGTCGGAGAGGTTCTTGCGGTCGGCCTCGGGTAGCAGGTCAGTGAACCGTCCGGCCATGCTGCTGCCGGGGCGTGGAGTTGAGCTGACGAGCAGGCGAAACGCCCCGCTCTCCATGGCCTGCGGGGAAGTGGCGTGGATCTGGAATGCGAGTTCGGCGCGCGGCGGCGGAAGCATCTCGGAGGGGTCGCCGACCGCCAGCCGGCGGACCAGGGGCTCGGTCAGCACGATCTCTTCAGCACCGTCGATGACGGCCTGCTGGACCAGGGCAAGCAGGGTTTCGTCGCGTTCGGTCAGCGTGCGTTGGGTGTTCGCCACCGGCGAGCCCAGGTATCCGGCCGGCAGCCCCAGCCCGGTGTCGCCGATCAGCTCGGGCACGGGGACGACGGCCGACACTCCGTACCGCTGCCGAAAGCGGACGTGGAAGTCCTTCCAGCGGGGATAGCCGAACGGGTAGGGCGTCAGGCGCAGCAGCGCGGAGGCAGCCGATTCCGCCTCACGGATCACCGCCTCGGGAAGGGACACGTCGCAGTCCAGGGCTGTATCGACTACCAGTGGCTGCGGTGCGATGTCGCAGATTGCGTTCATGCGCTCAGCCACCGTGGCCCTCAGGGCATGGCCGGCGGCAGAGGAAACAACGGTGTCGTTGTGGTGCGACAGGGCTTCGTGAATCACCTGCAGGTCGTGCACCAGGCTGGTGAGGTCGGGCAGCTCGTCGGCACCGGCCGCCTCGAGCTGTGCGCGGAGGTGTCCCAGGGCGTCCGGGACGGTCATCGGCGCCCGGAGGTTGGTGAGCAGGAGGTGCTGGGCGACGAGTCCGGCGAGCAGGGAACGGATTTGCTCCGGTGGTGCGCTCGGGTACTCGGCGGCCAGCAGTGCGAGAAGTTCCCCGAAGCGGATGGGCTCGCGAGAAGCGTCGGTCGCGGTGCGCACGGGACGCGTGTGGCGGACGGATATCTCGATCGGCGCGAGCACGCCGGGACGATCGTCGGGCGGCTCGCCTGGGCCGACGAGTCGGTCCCCGCGCACGAAGGCGACCGGGTTCGTGATCACCGTAAGGCGTTCCAGCAGGCGGGGATGCTGCTCCAGGCGGGCGACGAGGGCCCCCAACCACTGCGCGTCCGCCCTGGCGACCGTGTGGTGGCTCTCGCCCCAGCGCATGTGAGCTCCGGTGCCGATGTGAGCCGTGCTGACTCCGGCGAACAGACCGAATGGGGTGGCTCGCCCCTGCCAGCGCAATTGGTAGGAGGCCAAAGACGCCACGAGGCGGCGCACCTGGCGGACCTGGGCGGCGCGCCCTTCCAGCAGTCCAGAGATCTGCTGGGCCAGCACAGGGCTGGCGGTCTCCACGGCGCGCCGGGCCTCCTCGTGCTGCCACACCTGTGTCAGCCAGGCCAGCCCCTCGGCCGTGACCGCTTCAGGGGAACCGGTCAAGCTCAGTCCTTCGGCGAGAGGCGCCCCGTCCGGATGCGTCGTGGCGCGCACGAGGGGCACGCCAGCCAGTCGGTACAGCAGCCGGTCCGCTTCTGCTGTCATCAGCTCCTCTTCTTCCCTTTCGGTGGCGTGCGGGGGCAGGTGGTGCCGGTGGCGCCGGCCGGGATGTCCGCCCGGCGCCACCGGCAGTGATCAGCGTCAGGCCGGGTCGCCCACGAACGAGGTGCAGGCCGTGCCCGAGCAGCTGGAGCCGCACCCGTCGCTGGTGTCGCGCAGCAGGTCACGGACCGGCACACCGGCCTCGATGACGCGGACGTCGAGCGTGAAGTCCACATCGACCTGCGTGGTCGCGGCTTCGAGGTTCTTCATGTTGTTCGCTCCTTCTGAGTGAGATGGTGCGGGTTGCCCTAGCTCGCCGGAGACAGGTCCTCCGGCGGCCAGGAGATGAGGACGCGGACATGCCGCTTGTTGATGACGCGCCCCTCGGGGAGCCGGTCATCGGGGGTATCGGCCGGGTAGGCCGCGATGCTCGGGCCGCGCCCGCCGCGGTGGTCACGGCTCCAGACGCGGATCTGCTCGGCCATGGCGGTGGCGAGCGCGGCGGCGTCCGGCCCGAAGGCGTGTGCTCCGAACTCGAACACCGGGTCCGGTTCTGCGCCCAGTTTCCGCAGGGCGAGATAGGCGAAGCTGCCTCCCTCGACCACGGCCGGGCAGGCCATCTTGTTCTGCGGGGCGACCAGGCCCGTGTCCAGCTTCGGGTCGACGGCGAGGAGACAGAAGCCATCCAGGGCGGTGGCCAGCCACATCTGGAGCATGTCGAACTGTTCCCCGCGAGGGATTTCCACCCCCGACCACACGTCGACTCGCTCGGTGTCGAGCGCACCGTTCAGCGCGTCCGGGTCGGCCGGCCACTCGTCATCGAACCGCAGACCGATTTCCTTGCCGCGCAGGAGGAGCAGTCGTTCTTGATGCGCTCCGGCTCCCTGCATCGTGACGAAGCCGCAGATTTTCGCCGACTGACTGACCAGGTGATCTCCTTCCCGGGCGAAGGTGATCGAGCGGGTCAGGCCCCGCATCCGAAGCGGAACGGTGATGGTTCCGCCGTCGGCGAGTTGGTCCACCCAGGCCGGCGGGATGTCCCAGCTGCCGACCGTGACGATCGTCCGGTCGTAGGGGGCGTGCTCGGTGCAGCCGTCCTCGCCATCCGTGCGGACGACGTGCACTTGCGGGTATCCCGCCTCCGTCAGGCAGGCGCGGGCCCGGTCCGTGACGTCCGGGTCGATGTCGATGGTGGTGACCTCACCGTTCTCGCCGACCAGTGAGGCCATCAGCGCGGCGTTGTAGCCGCCCGAGCCGATTTCCAGGCAACGCTGCCCGGGCCGGAGCCCCGCCTGCTCCAGCATGGTGGCCTGGATTTCCGGAGCGGACACCGAGCTGATGGTGATGCCGTGCTCATCCCGCTTCGTAGTCAAAGGGGCCTGGGCATACGCCTTCTCCAGAGGAGCTTCAGGGGCGAACAGGTGCCTGGGCACCTCTCGGAACGCCGCTTCGACCTCCTTCGTCTGGATCACGTGCTGGGCCACGAGCTCGTTCACGAGCTTGTCTCGCAGCTCTGCTGCTGAGGGCGAGCTAGCGGTCACATCGGTCATAGAGGGGTTCCTTACGGGGCCTCAGGCGCCTTCGCCTCCGGCGTCGGCGCCAACTGCATGGTGGTTCGGCGATGGATGCCGGCTGGCAAAACCGGCTGTTGCTCAGCAGCCCAGGGGCAGCTCCTGGACACGTTCGAAGGTGTAGGTGTGGCGGTCGGGATGCTGGGTCTCCATCACCAGCCACACGGACGTGACGCGCACGGTCACGTGATGGCGGGCGTGGCGAAGCAGGGCAGAGGCCAGCGAGTCCGCGCGGTCCATCTGAGAGAGGTAGTGGGTGTCGACCTTGCCGTAAGCGGCCGACATGTGCGGGAAGTACGCCTCGGTGGCCTTGGGCAGGACGAGGCCGGCGTTGGACAGACCGGCCCGGGCACGCAGATTCAGGTGCAGCGGCGGGTTCGAGGGGGCGTCATGAGACCAGACGCGGGCGAGGACCGCGCTGCGGCTGAGCGCGACCGGGCCGATGTCGAGAGTGAACGCATCCTGGTCGGCCAGCTCGGTGCGCAGGGAGTCGGCGGCATCCTTGAGCTGGCGGGGGCCGACGCGCTCGTCGGCGTAGTCGTGCGAAAAGGCGCCCTGGATCGTCCAGTGCATGTCCTCGTCGGCGACCGGGGCCACAAGGTCCTCGTACGGGGCGAGGACCTCGCGGACCTCCCGGAAGTAGTCGATCACGTCGGCCGGCGGCAGCCACAGCACATGGGGGCGGACGCTGTCCTCAGCGGGAGCGCCCTCGGCGCGCCACCGTCGTCCGGGATGCATGAACGCCTTCATGCGGCCCTCACCGCCAACTCGTGCAGGGCGAAGTCGGCGGTGACCAGCAGGTGGTCCGAGGCGGCCTCGGCATCGGGACCGTAGTGGGTGCGGTGCGCGCGAGCGGTAGCGGCGACGTTCGGGGTGACACGGAGGGTGTCGATGCGGCGCCGACCGAAGTCGTCAGGGCGGCCACTGGTGTCGACCCAGTGCCCGCACGACCACTGCCACTGCGTGTCCAGGACAGCGGCGGTGTCCCGAAGCCCGCCGGGATCGCGGCGCAGGAACTCCCCGGCCCGCCGGTCAGCGAGCTTCGGCGCATCGGCGTCGTCGGGGTCGAAGATGACCTGGTAGCGCAGCTTGCGGTGGTCCTGCTCCAGGTAGGGCTCGGGGTCGTAGTACGAGCCGCCCGGGCGGCGGTCGGCACTGATCGAGTTCCAGTCAGCCGCGACCCCGCCGGCCACGTCGGGCTCCTGGAACACCGAAAGCACACGGTGGGCCTCCTGCAGCCGCCGCTCCGGGCGGAAGGGGTCGGCGTGGTAGGAACACCAGCGGGTGGGTACCGGCCCGCCGGCATGGAAGTCGGCCATGGCCAGGCCGTGCCAGAAGTCGCTGCCACCCTCGTACGCGCGCAGGCTGCCCGGTACCGGTTCGACGTCCGGCGTCCACAGCAGCCCCACATGGAAGCGGTGGGCACTGGCCCCCGGCGCCTGACTGGCCAGAGCGGGGATCGCCTTCGTGCCCCGGGCCGGGAGCGCCTCACACCTCATGCCGGCGTCCTGGGCGAGCCTGCGCAGCAGCCGCCGCGCTTCGGTCTTGGTGGAGCCAAGGAGCTCCTGCACGCCAAGGACACCTGTGCGGTTCTGGAAGCCGGCGCGGACCATGCCGACGATCAGCTCATAGCGGCGCTCGTGCTCGGGCGTGGTCGGTATCTGCAGGTTGAACAGGTTGTATGTGCCGAATCGGAACAGCGCCGGGGTCACGGCGGGACTCCTTCTTGCGTCGTGGTCAGTGCGCGGCCGAGGCGGACGGGGACGAACGCACGGGATAGCGGTGGGCGGGCGGATGGTCGATGGGCAGGTCAGGGCGCCAGCAGTTGAGGATCTGGGCGGAGGGCACGAACAGCGGACTGGGCAGATCGTCCAGGCGGCGCCACTGCCACTGCGCGACCACTGTCGGTTCCTTGGCGGTCGGCGTGCCCTGGAAGCGGCGGATGAGGACCGCGGCGGTGAGGCGGTTGAGGTCGTGCCGTGCGTCCAGCAGCACGGCGAGCACCCGGACGTCCTCGGGGTGTGCCACGAGGCCGGTCTCCTCGGCGAGTTCACGGATCGCGGCGGCCTCGATCGACTCGCCATCACCGTCGCATGCATCCACCTTGCCGCCCGGCAACTCGTAGGTGCCCAGGCGGTGTTGCCCCATCAGCACCTGACCGTCCGGGTTGGTGACGATGACGCCGACGCCCAGGGCCGCCTGGGCGAGGGGTGGCCGAAGGCTTCGTTCCTGCGCCACCACCCTGGGCGCCTCGGTGTGTGGAAGGCGGCGGGCCTGGATGAGCTGGCAGACCACCGGGTTGTCGGCACCTGGGGCGTGCAGGAGCTCGATGGACTCCACGGCGAAGCCGTACTCGGCCAGTAGCCGCTCCCAGACGGCGGGGGCGAGCGTCCACACCTGCACCGGAATCGGGGCGGTTTTCGCCAGCCGTAACTCCCCGTGGCGGGCGGCGACGGTGTCGGAAGGGCCCAGTCCGTCGAGGTTGGTGTGAAGGGTGGAGAAGACGAGTCGTCCGTGCGGCCGGATCCGGTCCCGCAGTGCGGGCAGCAGCCGGTACGGGTCGATGTAGGACAGTCCGTGCACGGAGTAGACGAGGTCGTAGGGTTCGGCGTCGCGCAGGTGTGCCGCGGCGTCACCGAGTAGGAAGCGCACACCGGGCAGGGAGGCGAACCGGCTCTGGGCGCGCTGCTGCTGGGTGGCGGAGAGGTCGATGGCGTCGACGAAGGCCGCGTGGTCGCGGGCGAGATGCGCGGCGTGGATGCCGGTGCCGGAGCCGATGTCCAGCAGGCGGTAGCCGGCGACGTCACCGAGGACGCTTGTGCCGGGACCGGTGCCCCAAAAGCCCCAGTCGATCTCCGTGACCTCCGGAGGCTGGTAGCCGCGGTCGATCTGTCGGCGTCCGTACTCAGCCCAGGCTTCTTCATTCACCTTTTCCGGTGTCGTGGCATCGGATGTGTTCACGTTGCCTCCTTGCGGAGCCGGTGCAGGGTGCGGTGGCCGCGTTCGACGAGTTCGGGGTCGTCGTGGGCGGTGCCGTACTGGATGCCGCTGAGCGCGTCGAGCGCGGACAGGCCCTGCAGAGCCTGGGCTTCATCCGGCGACACAAGGCGGCGGTAGCCGTCGAAGAGGGCGGCTTGCCGGGCAGGGGCGTTGGCCCAGGTGTCGGAGATCCGGATGAAGTCACTGACGAGGGGGCCGACTTCGGACCGTTCCCAGTCGATCAGGACCAGCACCATGTTGTCGTCCAGCAGCAGGTTGCGCAGCTGGAGGTCGCCGTGGCGCGGGCCGTGGGGGATGGGCGGCAGGGTCGTCAGGTGGTGGGCGAGGCGGCGGATCAGTTCCTCCTCGCCGTCCTCCAGGAGTCCGTCGGCCGCGGCCATATGGCGTTCTAGCTTTGCCAGGCCGCCGACGGCCTGCGCCATCGTGGGCGGCTCGCAGGAGTGCAGGACGCGCAGCAGCTGGCCGAGCTGGCGGTAGACCGCCTGCCAGGTCGGCTCGCTCAGCTCCGCGCCGTGCAGATTGATGCCCGCCCGGGCGGTGACGACGGCAGCGAGCTGGGCGGGGTCGGCGGCCACGAGCTGGGGTACGTGCTCCCGTCCGAGCGCCGGAACCCACCGTCGGTAGGCCCCCACCTCGCGCTGGTGGAACCTGTCGTTCTGGTGCACCTTGAGGAACCAGTTGCCGCCGCCACGGCCGGTCACCTTCCACACGCAGGAGCCTTCGCGCGCCCAGGACGCGTCCTTGGCGCCGGCCAGCGGTCCGATGGCCTGTTCGGCGAAGTCGGCGAGCTGATCACCGAGCACGGCGCGGGCATCGGGGGACCGGGTCGGCAGCGGACGGAGACGGACGGGCCCGGCCGGGTCGTAGGCGACGGGGTCGTCCGGCTCCTGGAGGTGAAGGGCGGAGGTGTGGCCGTCGCGGTATGCCTCCAGGCCGGCCCGGCAGTAGGCGACCATGTCGTCCGGCGGCTCGTTGATCGGGAACCAGCCGAGTTCGGAACAGCGGTGCGGCTCGGCGATGCGCGGCACCCCGAACCACTGGGTGACCTCGAAAAACCAGCCGGTACGGTGCTCGCCGCCGGGCGAGCGGTGATGCATCACCAACGCGAACCGGACGTGCTCTGCCCGGATGAGGATCCCGAGTTCCTCCTCGGCTTCCCGGATCACCCCGGTGACCACGTCCTCGAAGTCGTCGAGGTGCCCGGAGGGCATGTGCAGCAGGCCCGAGGCGTAGATATCGCCCGCCCGCCGGCTCAGCAGCACCTCGCCGCCGCGCCGCAGGATGAGATGGACGTCGACCGGTTCCCGGTGGCGCGGGCTTGCCGAGAGCTTCAGGGGGGCGGGGGCGTTCTCGTGCCCCGTGCTCTGCTGCACGCCGGACTCGCTGCTGGCGTGGTGTCCGCCGGGCTTCATCGCGCACCTGCCGCGGCTTGGATTTCTTCTTCCAGGAGGTCGAGCTGGGGGAGCACCCGGCGGGTCATGACGTGTCGTTGCTCCCAGTAGCGCAATACGTCCCCAACGTCGTAGGTGCCGGGCTCGACGTAGTGCTCGTACAGCCCGAACAGCGAGTGCAGCGCGTGGACCAGGGCCACGCGCGCGCACGCGACCAGATCCTGTCCGGGCAGATATGGGTTCTCCTCCCGGTAAGCGGTGATCAGAGCGAGGGCGACGGGCAGCCAGTCGCTCTCGCTCGCCACGGTCCGCGGGTCGAGGGCGATCCGGCCCACCTCCCACGCCGTCGGTCCCGTGCGCGCGTAGAAATCGATGACCGCGACCACCTGGCCAGCCGGGCTCAACAGCACGTTGGGCGTGGTCAGATCGGCGTGCAACGGCTGCCGCACCGGGTCGGCCGGAAAGCCCTTCCGTAGCGAATCGGCGTGGGCGAGCAGGTCCTGACGCCGTTCCTCCAGCATCTGCGCATGCGTCGCGGCTGCCGCGCCCTCATGGTGGGTGAGTACGTCGCGAAGCCGCTGGTAGTCGTTGTCGAAGCGCTGTTGGCCCGCGTCGGTCCACCAGCGGGCGGACAGGACCGGCAGGGTGCCGGGGTAGGCGGCCAGCTGCCGGTGAAGACGCCCGATGACGGACCCGATCTCCTCGGCCAGGGAGATCGTCAGGGGCCGGGTGGAGGCCGGGGCACCGTCGATGTAGTCCTGCACCGTGACGAGACGGCCGCCGTGCCGGGCGAAGGGCATGCCGTCGCGGCCGAGCCAGAACCGCGGCACCGGCAGGCCCCCGGTGCGGGCGAAGCAGGCCAGATGCGTTGCCGCCCGTACTTCGGCCTCGGCCTGGCCGAGGCGCATGGTTTTGACGAAGACCTGCCGCTCGTCGTCGAGTACGGCGCGATGGTTGACGGTGTCCGTCCCGGCTCGCACACGCGTCACCGTGGTTGCTCGCGCCCCGAAGCCGCGGAGCAGCGCGGCGTGTACGAACTCACTCTGCGCCGTGTCCTCCCCGCCCGGATGCGAGGCTGGCTGCCCGTTCACCGCTGGCCCGCCCGACGGTGGTGCGTCCGGAGCCGACTCGCGTCCGGGCAGCAGGGCGCGGCATCAGCCAACCGCCCCACAAAGTGGATTACGGCAACGCGCGGGAAGGCGCGGGGGTTGGGCATGCAGATCTCCGGGGTGCAGACGTGACGTCCAGCGTCAGTGACCGCGACGCCCGGGTGCCCGTTTCCGGACGCCACGGAGTCTAGCCGGGACACAATGGGGAGTTGGCTGGTCACCGGCTTGATCGCGCCGGTCCGCTGATCACACAGTCCGGCCATGCGCGGCGTCCTTTCGGGCGGTGCCGGCGTACGAGGCAGCCTGCTGCGGGAGCGGGTATTCGAGGGCCAGTGTCTGTGGCGCAGCCAGGCCCGGGGCGGTCAGTTGCCAGCCGTCGAACAGCCGGGCGATCTGTTCCTTCGTTCGCAAGTGGACGGGGCAGCCGGCCGCCGTCATGGTCTTGGCGAATCTGCGCACGGGTTTGCCCGAGAGGTCGGCGGTGGCGTGCGTGATGACCAGAGCGCTGCCGGTAGCGGCGACGTGTTTGTACTGGTCGACGAGGACGGTCAGGGGCTGCGGCGCGGTGTCCTCGATGTGGTGGAGCACGCTGCCGAGGAGAAGGATGACCGGTTCTCGCCAGTTGATCGTCTCCAGGATTTCTCGCGAGGCGAGGATCGACTCGGGGTGGCGTACGTCGGCGCACAAGCTCGCGACGACAGCGGGCGCCTTGGCCGTCATCATCTCGTCGGCGTAGGTGTGCACCAGCACGTCGTTGTCGATACACACGGCGCGGGCGTCGGGATGAATGCGGATCAGGACATCGACCGGCGTTGGGGCATGGGGCAGGCCGCAGCCGAAGTCGACCAGCTGCCGGATGCCCGCTACGGCCAGGGCCTGCACCATCCGGAGCACGTACAGGCGCTCGTGGCGGACGGCGCTCTCCAGGAACGGCATCCGGTCAACCGCCCGAAGGGCCCTGTCCCGATCGACGATGTAGTGGTCCCGCCCGCCGAGCAGGTAGTTCTGCATCCGGGCGCTCGACGGCCGCGACTGCACCTCGGCGACCGCACCGGAGGAGTGGAGGAGCATCGAATCGTCAGGTCGCATCTCGCTCCCCCTCGCCGGTGATCGCGTGGAGTTCGGGCAGACGCCACGACGGGCCGTCCGGTGCACCGAGCCACAGCGTGTGTTCCGTCTCCGTGATCGTCACGCCCAGCTGCTCAACCTCTGGTTCTCCGGCCGCATGCCACTGACCGAGCGCGTCGAACAGATCGGAGCCGAGATCACGCGGGCCCCACTCGTAGATACGGGGGGAGCGGAGGAAGACCACGGCCCGAGACGCCTGGTGGTCATGGATACGCAGGCGGTCGGCAACGTCGCCTTCGAGCTGCGCAACGCCGCGCACGACCTGCATCCGAAGGTCGGGGCGAAGTAGCCCGGCGAACAACCGGGCCGCCGGCCGTACGTGCGCCTCCCTCGTGTCCAGGACTTCCGACGCCCTCGGGCTGCCCTGCGATTCGACGGGTGTGCCCTCGCCGGGGCGGTGCTCGCGCAGCCACACGGTCTGCGGGGCTGGTCCAGCGTGGAAACGCCCGCTGGCCGACGCCCCGTCGCGCGCCACGGTCAGGACGAGCAGGGTGCTGGATCCGCCCAGAGCGGTACGGACTGGCAGGCACAGCCGGCCACCCGGACGAACCCGGGTGACCCATTCCCACGGCACACGGCGTACTGCACGATGGGACAGGAGCCCGTGGAAGGCGCCCGCCGGCCCCAAGACCCCGGCGTCCGGCCGGCTGACTACCCGCACCCGCGGGTAGGGGCGCAGGCGCTGGCGGGCGATCTCGGCGAGACGTTCGGTGTCCGCGACCGTCACGACATGGCCGCCCTGGAGGCGGTGGTCCAGCAAGGCTGCCGTCCAGCCGCAGTCCGCGCCGATCTCGGCAACGGCCGTCCCCGGCACTGGGGCGAGCGCGGCGAGGCGTGCCGCGATGTCTTCTTTGGACGGGATCACGCCCGTGACGAGGCCAGGGCCGCCCTCCCCACCGTCGTCGACGTCGAACACGAGCATCTCGGAGCGATGGACGAACTTCGCCCACTCGCCGGCGTTCTTGCTCCGGTCCACCCTGCGCCAGCGGCCACCTCGGTGCGTACGGATCACGTGTGGCACGAAGTCCTGTCGCCGATCGCAGGTGAACGCGTCCCCCGTGTGCTCGTGGACGTGGCCATTGCTCGGTCGCAGGCTGCCGGCCTCGACGCGGGCGTTCATGACTGTCCAGCCACGGCGACGACGTCTCGGGAGCTTTCATGGCCGGTCGCGGGTCCCAGGAGAAGGAACTGCCAGCCTCGCGTGACCGCGTGCGCGGCCGAAGAAGCGCCCAGCGCCCGCAACAGGCGTCGAGCGTCCTTGCGCACGTCGTCCAGCGGACGCTGCTCGTCGGCTGCGATCTCCTGGACGGTCTTTCCGCCGGCGAGCCCTGCCAGGACGGTGCGCTGCTCCTCGGGCAGCTCGACCACGCGGTCCACGGGCTCGGGGACGTCCAAGTGCCCGTGACGGTAGGCGAGGTCCACCATGCCCGCCCGCTCCGACGCCCCGAGCTTTCCGCAGATCCGAAGGATGTACGTCTTGACCGTGCTGTCGGACACTCCCATGTCGCAGGCCGTCTCTGCGGTCGTCTTTCCCTGGGAGATGCCCAGCAGAGCCTCCCGCTCCTGAAGGGAAAGCGGCGGCGAGATGGTCTCGTCCGGGGCCGGCATGGTCCTACTCCTTCGGTGTTCTGGCACAGTCGTCGTCATATCGGGGCCGGCCCACTTCGCTGGTCGGCTCATTGGGGTGTGAGCTACGACCCGCCGTAGAGCTGCAGGGCGAGCTCGGCGAGGACGCAGACGGTGGGCAGGCTGATAGCGGCAGCGAGAAGGACAGCGCTCCGGTGCGCGCGAGCCTGCCGCCAGCCACGTCGAACACGCCCTGGGGCCGGCTCGTCTCTTTGGGATAGGCCCGAATTCGGTGGAGAGACCGGAGCACGGTGACGCTGCTCAGGGTGCGCCGCACGATAGAACATGGTCACGTCACTCACCGTCCCGCTCGCAGTCCTGTTCGGCGTAGCGCAGCAGGACCTCGGTGTGGACCGCGAGACGGAAGGCGTGCTCCCTTGCCGCCTTGAGCCCCTCTCCCGGAGCGGCGTCGCGGGCCTCCTTCGAGCGCTCGATCGCCTCCCGGCAAGCTGACCAGCCCCGGCTTCCGGCTGCGAGCGATTCCAAGTGGAACGAGACATAGGGGATGAGCGTCGTGACGTAGCCGCTGAGCGCCCGCGTGACCGCCGCAAGGGTGTGCGGGTGCGGGTACACCTCCGCCTGCTCCCAGGACTTCGCCGCACGAATGGCCTCGCGGATACGCGTTGAATCGAACCCGGCGCACACAGTCCTGCCCCAGCCGTCGACCACGTCGTCAGAGGCGCCGACAGCAGGAGGGACGGAGAGCGTCTCCCGCCCGACCTCGGACATCCGCCGATGCAGGAACGCCGCACGCACGGCGTCGCCGGGAATCTCTTCGGCGAGTAGGGCACGCACGCGTCCCACCAGCCGATCGTCTTCCAGAGGAGACTCGTTGGCATCGACCGGAACGACTGCGCCGAGCAACCGCATTAAAAGGCCGCGCAAGAACCGCAGTTGCGCGTGTCGCTCGTCCGCGTCTTCGCTGAGGGAGGCAATATCTGCGAAGGCCAATCGGGTCACTTCGCGATGAAGGATCTCCTGCACCGCGAGAGGCGAAGGCCCGGGTGCGAGGGTGGATAAAAGGGTGCTCAAGTTACGGCCCAGTTCTCTGAGCGAGCCCTCCGGCCAGGACACGCCGTCCACTTGCCCACCCCCGACTGCGGGGGCCGAGGTCGTGGTACGAGGCATAAGAGCAACTCCAATAGTGAGATGCGAAGTTGACGATCGGGGTGTCACCTCCGCGGCCCCCAAGGGGGAGCCGCCGAGGCATTTCGAGCCGCCACTCACCGACAAGGGCAGTTCGTTCAGGAGGGACACAGCGCGGCGAGCTACACCGGCATCGTTCAGGGAGTTCGGAGACGCCGGTACCGCCGCACAGGACTCGGTCGGGACGTCCCGGGACGTCCCGCTGTCCGGATCAATTTCGGGGTCAAGCAACCCAACAGGGGCACGCCGTTGAGGCAAAGGCGTTCCGATGCGGCCCTCAGATGGCGATGCTGAGGACGTTGAAGGGGATGAAGATGCAAGTAAGGGATTCATATCGCCCGCGGAGCGTCGCTGGCCCAGTCCAGCTGCCGCTTCAGGCGTGACTGGGGCCATCATGGCCTCCTCGCAGGGACGCGAAAGACGCACCACGTCGTCTTGCCCTCGTTGCTGACGCCCCACTTCCGCGCGAGGACGGCGACGAGGAACAGGCCGCGGCCCGACACGTCCTCGTCGTCAGCGAAGCGCAGTTCGGCAGGCGTCGGGTTGTCGTCAGTGACCTCGATCCGCAATTCGCCGGCGGGATAATGGACCCGGAGTCCCACGTCGCCGGTCCCGTGCTCGACGGCGTTGGTGACCAGCTCGGAGACGGCGAGCACGATGTTCTCGGCCAGTTCGCCGTTCACCTTCCACAGGCCCAGGAAAGCGCGGGTGATCCTGCGTGCCTGGCCGACAACGGCGGCCTCAGAGGTGAGGGCCACGTCGAAGGCGCGCGGCGCCTGCGGCGGCGCCTTTGGGGCAGTCGGCGCGACGGCTGGGGCGGGGCTCATCGAGGGCCTCCCGTGCGGGCGGTGTGGGGGAGCGTGCGGCATGCGGCGTCACTGCGTCGCGTGGCACGCCTCGTTCCGTCGATCACCAGGCGTGTTCGCACAGTGACAAGCGAACACCGTGCGACACCGAAGAGGGAAGGAAGTTTCAGTGAAGTTGACCCGTCAGTAACTACGATTGGGGTGCCGGAGGAACGGAGGGTCCTGACATGCTGGGCGGCATGGCAACTCTTGATGGAAACCCCGTGTCCGCAGACGACTTGCTCCCCCTGGCCCTGACCAACTTCGGTCACTTCACGTCCATGCGCGTCGATGGCGATGGCAGCATCCGGGGCCTGACGCTGCACATGGAACGGCTCGTACGCGACTGCAAGACCGTGTGGGGTGCGGACCTGGACACCACGCTCGTTCGCGAGTACGTCCGCCGGGGCCTGGAAGGGCAGAGCCGTCCGTGCGTCGTCCGAGTCACGATCTACGACCCGAAGGTCGAGATGGGACACCCGGCCAACGCTGACGAACCGCACATCATGGTGTCCGTGCGCGGCGCAGGCGCCCTGCCCCCGGAGCCGCTGCGCGCCATGAGTGTGCCGTACGAGCGCGACCTGCCCGAGGTGAAGCACGTCGGTCTCTTCGGCGCCCTGCACGCCCGCGGGGCAGCGCAGCGCGCGGGATTCGGCGACGCCCTGTTCGTCGGCCGTGACGGTCGCGTGAGCGAAGGCGGCACCTGGAACGTCGCCTTCATTGACGGCAACGGGACGGTGGTGTGGCCGCAGGCACCGGTCCTGCCCGGTGTGACGATGGCCCTCCTCCAGGAGCACGCCCACGGGGTCGAGCACCGCACCGCCCCTGTCACCCTCGACCAGGCCAAGCGCATGGCGGCGGCCTTCGCAACGAACACCAGCATCGGGGTTCGGGCCCTGGCGGCGATCGACGACAAGGAACTGCCGACTGAGCACCCGGTGCTCAGCGCACTCCGTGAGGCGTACCTGTCCATCCCCGGCGAGGCCCTGTAGCCGTAGGGGGCGAGCGTGACAACGGGGGTCACACGGTGGACCGGCCGGGAAGTAGCTCTGCTGCGCGAAGCGCTGCGCATGAACGGCAAGGACTTCGCCGCCAAGGTCGGCATCAGCACCAGGCAACTCGTGAACTGGGAGGGGCGGGGTGAGTCGATCAAGCCCCACCCCAACAACCAGGCCGCGCTGGACACCCTGCTCTCCACATCGTCCCCCGACGCCCAGTGGCGGTTCGCTCAGCTCCTCACCGAGCAGGCCGCGGTGGGGCATCACGAGCGAACCGAGGAGCTGCTGCGTCGCGACCCGCGCACCATAAGGCATCCGGTCGACGGCAAGGTCATGGTGCTGATCGAGGAAGGCATCTACCTGTCCGGCCCTGAGGACACGTCGGTCTGGGTGGACGCGTACCGGATCGACGTCTACCCAACGACCAATCTCGACTACGAGCGGTTCGTCCGCGCCACAGGGCACCGGCCGCCACAGCACTGGCCCGGCCAGCGCTGCCCCAGCGGCCTGCACGATCATCCCGTGGTCTGGGTGACGTGGCACGACGCTGATGCGTACGCTCGCTGGGCGGGCAAGGCGCTGCCCACCGTCAGCCAGTGGGAGAAGGCGGCCCGCGGCCCGAAGGGACGCGCTTACCCTTGGGGCAGCGATCCCACCGCCGCGAAGTGCAATACCGCAGAATCGGGCATCGGCGGCACGACACCCGTCATCCGCTACCAGTCCGGAGTAAGCCCTTACGGGGTTTTCGACCTGTGCGGAAACGTGTGGGAGTGGTGCTCCACGCCGGGAACTGACGGGCCGGACCGGTACCAGTTGAAGGGGTCCGCGTTCAGCAGCCCGTTCGAGCGTGCCGCGCCGGCGCTTGAGAACGCAGCCAACTCCACGATGAACGATAATGACACCGGGTTCCGCTGCATCACGGCGGCGTAGTCCGATGCCAGTGCACCACCCGGCTGTCCCTCCTCTCCCCACGGCTTGTTCCCCGTGCACAGCATCTGTCTGTGCGGTCAACTCCCGTCGGCTGACGAAGAGGTTCGGGTTCATGGTGGTGCTCCCCTGCTGTGGCTCTTGCTGGGCGAAGCGCGGCTAGCAGCATGAGGCCAGCGAAGCCTCTTGCGTCATTGCGTCGTTGAATGAGCGGGTATGCATGAGGCGCATGGACAGCCGGACAGCGGACGCCTAGCGTCTTTAGGCTTGGGCTCTCAGAGCGGAGCGCCAGACGAGCGGGGTACGGCACATGGCACCTGGGCGGGTTCGGTACTGCGCCTGTGGCACGCGGTTGGCGCGTGATAATCACGCGACTCGGTGCGCCGCATGCCTCCGTAAGGACCGACTTCGTGTTGTCGCATCCCCGCCTGTTGTGCCCCCGCAGTTCTGGCAGCAGCCCACCATGAGGGAAGCGCTGAGTAGTTGGCACATGGGTCAGGTGTTCTACGCCTACCGCACGCATCCGTGGCATGGCCGTGTGCTCTCCCAAGAAGCCATGGCGGTATGGCTAGGACTCAATCAGGCGCAACTCAGCCGTATTGAGGGTGGCAAACCTCCGCAAGACCTCAGCAAACTTATGAGGTGGGCGCATAGCCTGCGGATCCCGGCAGACCTACTGTGGTTCAAGTTGCCCAGACCAACACAGGAAGTCTCTACCGAGACTGTTCCTGTAGTCGCACCACCGGAAGAAACGCCGTCCGCTCGTAAAGAGGCTCCGCGGGTCGGCGTGCTGCTGCCGGTCGTTATCCACGGCCGGACAGTGCTGGTGCCGGTAAACGCTGAAACACTTGCAGCGAGCGGTTTGGGCACGCTACTTGGTCACTCGGCGGACAGCACCGCCACGGACGCACGCGAGCGAGACCCAATGAGTCCCATCAACCGCCGAGATTTTCTCAGGACTGGCGTTGCAGCTGCCGCGCTGCCTGGCCTTGGACTGGACGAGCTAGAGCCCGTCGCTGCCGCGTTAGACGATGCCCGCTACTTCGACGGGCCGGTCGTTAGCTACTTCCGTCGTCAACTCGAAAGAGCGAAGCGTGACGATGGGGCGCTCGGCCCCAGAAAGACGCTGCCGGTTATGCTCGGCCTAATGGGCGCGATTGAGGGCCGTGCTCGGGACGTAGCACCGCGTGTGCGCCGTGAACTCCTTGCCGTCGGTGCGGAAGGTGCAGAGTTCGCCGGATGGCTGTACCGAGATATTCAACAGCCCCAGGCGGCCGTCTTCTGGTATGACCGCGCGATGGAGTGGGCACAGGAAGCGAACGACGCAGCCATGCAAGGCTATGTGCTTCTCAAAAAGTCACAGATGGCGTATGACGAGCGTGATGCCCTCCGCATGCTGACGCTTGCCCAAGCTGCCGGCAATGCCCGCTGGCAGCTGCCCGCCCGTGTGCGGGCCGAAGTTACGCAGCAGGAGGCGTTGGGCCGCGCCATGCTGGGGGACCCACTCGACGTGGTACGCGGCAAGTTGGACACGGCACAAGACCTCTTGGACAGCGTTCCCGAGGATGATCCAAATAACCTCGGGGCCTACTTCACCGGGTACACGCGCCTCCTGCGCGATGCAATTACCTACACCGAGGCTGGTAAGCCGAGCCTCGCCGTCGATCTGTTTAGCGATGTACTGAGTACAGGTCGCCTCTCTCACCGCGACACGGGCTTTTTTAATGCGCGACGGGCGGCAGCACTTGCCCTCAGCGGTGAGCCTGACGAAGCTGCGAACGTTGGCAAGGCATCGGCCCAAGTGGCGCGCGAGGTGAAGTCAGAGCGTACAGTGCGGGTCCTCGGTGAGGTACTTCTGACCCTTGATAGGTGGCGCGGCCGGCCTGCGGTTCGTGAGTTCCGTGAGTCGCTTATCGCCTAAGCCACTCGACCACGGTGCGAATGACGAAGGCTTGATATTCTTGGCTTTTGGGGTTCAAGTACTGCGGGTCATCGTGGACAGCAAAACCGTGTTGCGAGCCCTCGACGGGCACGAGCTCAACCGGTGCCGTGAAATGTTTGATGGCTACGCGAGAGGACTCGTACGGCACGAGCGTGTCAGCCGTGCCGTGCACGATGAGCGTTGGTGCCTTAACCTCTCCGAGAACTTCATGGGGCTTAAGCCAAAACACCTCGTTGAGAATGGGTCGCCCGTGGCGGAGCGTTGGTGTGAACTGGAGTGCGCCGCGCTCGTTGAGTTCCTGAGCTGCTTCCTCGCTGATGACGTCATCTGTCCAGTATGGCCGACTGTCGATAGTCCGCCGTTTGTAGTCGAGTTGCGGGTTGAAGAGCACGAGTCGCGTCACTTCGCTCGGTGATTTTGCGGCGTAGTAGGCGCAGATGCCACCGCCGAAACTCGCGCCTAGCAACGTAAATCTTTCGGCCTGTGTCGCTTCTTGGACGTGCGCAAGCATAACGCGAATGTCGTTGAGGATTGTAGAGAGCGTTAGCTCTTCCTGTCGTCCTTCACTCTCGCCATGGCCACGTAGGTCAAACCGGAGCGAGGCGATACCGGCGTTAGCAAAGCCGCCTGCGAGGCGCGTGAAGAAGCCGCCTTCTTCACGGGTGACACCTCCACCGTGCACGAGCACCACGGCCCCCGTCGCCGCTTCCTGGGGACTTACGAGGGTGCCCGTCAGGCGCAGGCCGTCAAGGGTGCGAACACTCACGATGTCAGTCGCCATGAGAGCAATCTTAGTTATCGATCCTCACAGTCAGGCGATGTCGCCGAGGCAGCGGGTGGGAGGCTCGCCGTGGGCGAGGTTGGCGATTGGACCCCGCAGGCCCTGGGGCAGCAGGTTGATGCCGGGCACCTTCTCCAGCTCCACCCATTCCAGCCCGGTCTGCACGTCGTCTTCTGCATGGCCGCCGAGCCGGCCCAGGTCGCCTTCGGGTCGGCACAGGAAGATCGCTTCAACCCGGTGGTCCTCCGGGGCGCCGCCGTGGTGGGCACCGATGTACTCGCGCAGCCACAGTAGGCGCTCGGGCGTGACGTCCAGGCCGGTCTCCTCGTGGACCTCGCGGCGGACCGTGGTGCCGAGGGCCTCGCCGGGATGCTGGCCGCCGCCGGGAAGGAAGTAGCAGTCCTGTCCCTCCCAGTGGGCGCGCTGGAGCAGGACACGGCCGTCATAGAGGACGACGGCCTTGGCCGCGTTGCGCACAGTCGCGGTAATGGGTTCAGCCACGGGGGCTCCCACTCGTGATCGGAGGTTGGGGTGTTTAGCGTTCAGACTTACCGAAGCCGAGGCGGCGTCCTCCGGCCGTGCGCGGCAGAGGGTCGTCGAGATGCGATAACTCGTGTCGCCCTACCGGTAGCGCGGCATCCCCGCAGTGAACATGCTCGATGCCCGCGCGTCCATGCGTCTGGCCCACTAGATTGATCCAAGTGCCGTTGAGGCAGAGTCGAAAGGCTAGGCCATGACTTTGGAGATCAACCCGATCGGGGTAGTTGTCGCGGGCCGTGGAGAGGTTGCCGACGACTATTGGGGTCGCATCGAGTCGGTAATTCAGCTCGATGAGGATGAGTTTCCATTCGACTCTGTGCAGGGCCTGGCGGAATTCTCTCATCTGGTGGTCGTGTGGCACTTCGACCAAGCGTCCCCGAGCGACGTCGAGTACCATGCTCGCAGCCCGCGCGGAAACCCGCAGTGGCCGGCAACAGGCACCTTCGCGCACCGCAACCACCGGCGCCCCAATCAGCTCGCGCAGTCCTTCCCTCGCCTGTTGGGAGTCGACGGCCTCCGTCTGCGGGTGACCGACCTGGACGCCGTGGTGGGTACAAAAATTTACGACCTATCTCCGTTCTTCATTGAGATGGGGCCGCGCGGCCCGGTTCACGAGCCCGCGTGGCCTGGAGAGATGCTGGAGAACTACTGGGCGGAGAAGGGCTGAAAGGGGCGCAGTTCGGCTGGGGTCGGGTTGTCGTGAGTAGGTTTGCCCAGCGGCGATCATTTCCAGATTCCGTTGGCGCAGTGGTCCGGAGGGTGCGTCGGCCCCATCACTCGACCGGCCGGGGTAGATCGGCGGCCAGCAGGCGCTCGTGAAGCTCCCCCAGAGCAGTGCGGTTGCTGTCGAATCGCAGCAGTTCGCTGGCTGCCTTGTAGTCCAGCCACTGCACGGTGGTGTGTTCGTCAGAGAGCTTGATTTCCACGTTGGTCAGGTCCGCAGCGAATGAGTGCTCAGGCACAACGTAGGTTCCCGCCGGCCAACTGTGGCGATCGGCGAAGAATCGTGCGGGGATGCTGGCCGTGGTCTGCAGCGGGTAGAGCGCGACTGTCCGGTCGAGTCCGAGCTCTTCACGCGCCTCGCGGGCGGCGGCCTGCTGTGGGCTCTCACCTGACTCACCGCCGCCGGCTACCGCCTGCCAGACGTCCATGTCCTGGCGGCGGAGAACGGCGAATTCGATCTGCTCGCCGACCCGGCGGAACGGGACGACGAGGATTTGGAATGGTGCTCGGGGCATGTGGTTCTCCTTGGCTAGGAATCGGATGGAACACGAGTCGTGGCGCGCTGATGCTCCGCTTCGTGGAGTTGCCCGCAGTTGTCGTGGATCTTCTCCACTGCACGTACGACATCGGCAAGTTCCGACGGGTCGTCGAGCAGCATGCCCGACCCGGCTGCTTGTCCGAACAGCACCAGCGTGGTGGGCGAAGCGCCCGAGGCGGTCCATGTCGGCGGGTGACCGCCCCGGTGAACAGCGGTCATCGCTTTCGTCTTGGAGGGCAGGATGGAGTGACATCTCGGCCAGACGCCGGTCTCCAGGGCCTCGCGGACCTTGTGAAGCCACCTACGCGGTTGCGGTGGGGAGTTGGTCAGTCCGGCTGCCGCCGGTATCGCAGTCCTGGCGCGCGGTCGAGATCGAGTATGAAGCTGTCGGGCATGGAGGCGCTGTCGTCGGCTGGCGCAGTCGGGAGCGTGAGCCTGTAGCCCTTCGCCGCATACGTCGCGGCCCCGGTGCGGGTGAGACAGTCGTGGGTTCCTCTGCGCCACAGGTAGAGCGAACTCTTGCTGCACGTCAGGCGTAGGGTGCCGGGCACCTCGTCGCACGTGTATGTGCCGAGCGGGATATGCGGCGTGTCGGCGCCGCTCCTGTCCGCGACGGTAGGTGGGGGGCTGGGCTGGTGGTGCAGGAGTTTGGACAGATCGGCTTCGAGTGTGCGAGCGAGTTCGGCGCGGGCAGCGGCAGATACTTGGGCTGCGTCTATGCCGGAGTGATTGGATAGACAGATGACGCGGAGCCCCGCGCGGGTGAGGTGTGCGGCGGCGGAAAAGCCCTGCTCGTGGCCGTAGTGGAAGACGGCCGTTCGGCCGGGCCTCGTGTCGCCATACAGCCCGGGCCCGTACGTGAACGGCGGGTGGTCGCTGGGCCAGTAGTCGACATGGCGCCCGTGCGGAAGTCCGTCGTCGGCTGACTCGTTCCAATCCTCCCAGAGGTATTCGAACCAGCGGTCCAGGTCAGCGGCGGTAGACCATAGGGAGCCGGGGCCGGGCAGTGCGACCGGGCGCTGCTGGTGCTGCCAGCCGTCGGCCGTGACGTGGTAGCTGGCGGCAGCACCGGGGATGACATCGCGAGGATCGGTCTTGAAGCGGGCCGCGGTCATGCCGAGGGGCGTGAAGACCTGCCGGTCGGCGATCTGCTGGAGCCCGGCGCCGTGGACCTGGGTCAGGACCTCCGCAAGGAGGAGGTAGCCGGTGTTGCTGTACAGGAAGCGGCCAGGCTCAACGGCTCGGCGTTGCTGGCGGTAGGCGAGTTGGAGCAGGTCGTCGGCGGTGTAGTGGTCGAGGTCGCGGAAGCCGGCCAGGGACAGCAGAGTTTCGGCGTCCCGGATGCCGCCGCGGTGCCGGATGAGGTCGGCGACGGTCACGTCGGGGATACGGAAGTTGGGCAGGATGTCGCGCACCGGCCGGTCTAGGGCGAGGAGGCCATCGCGGGTAGCGCGTACGCACAGGTAGGCGGTGATCTGTTTGGCGATGGAGCCAGCGTTGAAGGCAGTGTTCTCCCCGATGGGCACGGCGAGTTCGAGACTGGCCGCCCCGGTGTGCGCTTGGACTCGCGGGCCGTCGGCGTGATGAGCCAGCAGGATCACGCCGGGCTGGGCCAGTCGGTCCGTGACTGAGGTCGGGGTGCGGTCGAGGCTCACAGGCCGATCGCCTCGTGGTGGACGGTGTGCAGGCGTCGGCGGAGGTCGGGATCGGTGATCAGGCCGAGCGCGTGGGCGTGGTCGTCGACGGTTCCAGCGAGCAGTCCGCGCTGCTGGTCCAGATATGTGGACAGGAACCGGTGGAGATCGCCGCTGGTGGAGGGCAGGACGCGGGCGGTGTAGATCATGGTGAGGGGGAAGGCGAAGCAGGCGTGAAGGAAGCCGAAGGCGGGCCGCATCGTCCTCTTCCACGGGGAGTAGAACGTGGTCTCCTCGCTGATCTTGCAGGCGGTGGCGGCGAGGGCGTCGTTGAGCCAGTTGTGGCCCGCTTCGTGGATCAGGTCGCGGGCGAGCACGACTGGTTCGTCGACGTGGTCGCAGTAGATCGTGCCGGGCAGCCGGGTGATGGTCCAGCTGTCGAGGGTGTCACCGAGCTTCTTGCGATGCAGCAGGCACAGGACGACGGCGTGGCTGGCGAGCAGACCAGCGAAACCGTGGCGGACGCCGACAGCGTACGCGGCGGCGGCGAGTTCCCGCAGGTCTGGTGGGGCGGGGACGGTGTCGGGACCCAGTACATAGTAGGGGGTCTCGGAGATCGCCGAGCGGGGCATGCGATCCGGGTCGGTCGCGACCACGATACGCGGGCCGATGACGGTGGAGGTGGACAGCGCCGGGGCGTTCGTGTCCGGGTGGGCGCCGTACCAGTCGAAGGTTGCGGTGTCGCGGGCGCGGGCGGCGGTCTCGGCGCCTTCGAGGACGTGGTGAGCCAGGCAGTAGTCGGCGGCCGATTCTGCGGAATCGGGTGTGCCGGCCTGGCGCTGGGCGGCGCATTTGAGGACGGTGCGGATCCGGCGGGTGCGGTCGCGGTGCTGGGCCTCAATGGGGGCGAAGGAGAGGGCAGTGGCGGGAGCGTCCACAGGGCGGGTCCTTCCGACAGCAGCTGGGCCTGGGGCCGGGCCCTTGGCAGGCCGGCCCCAGGAGGTGCTCACCGGCGATGTGCTGCCGGTGTGGTGCGTGGTGTTCAGGCGTTGGTGCCTGCGGGGGCCTCGGTCATCGTGGGGGCCTCGGTGGTCGGCCAGCCTTCGGCGGAGACGCTGGAGGTGTGAGCGGTGGTACGGACGGTGGTGTCGTCGCCGCGCAGGTCGTCCACGGCAGCCAGGAACTCGCTGATCCGGTCGTCGGTCATGAGTGTGCTCGTCCTTCCGATCAGGGGTGATAGGGCGGTGCGCCTTCTGGGGCCAGGTGGTGCGGCGGCGGACGTGCGGTGGGCATCGCGGTCTCCTTCCGGGCGGTGGTGGGTTCACTGGCTGCGCGGGGCCGGCGCGGCGGCGGGGGTGGCCGCCCGGCGCAGGGCGTCGCGCAGCTCGCTTATGGTGGGCCGGTCCTCGGGCGTGGGGGCGAGCGCGGCCGAGATTGGCACGCGCAGATCCGCTGGGGCGGCGTCGAGGCGGGAGTGGCCGTGCCGGGGGATGTCCTCGCACAGGAAGCGGTAGGTCAGGACGGCAAGGCTGAAGGCGTCGGCGGCCGGGGTGGCGCGGTTGTAGGAGGTGGCGTACTCGGGGGGCCAGTGCACTTCCGGGCTGCGGGCGGTGGGGCCGCGTGGGGTGTCGGTGTGGCGTGCGGCGCCGAGGTCGGTGATCAGCCCGTGGCCATCGTGGATGAGGATGTTCTCTTGGTACACGTCGCGGTGCACGATTCCGCGCTCGTGGAGGGTGCGCAGGCCCTCGGCGACGTCCGCCAGGAGGCCCAGCCCGGCAGCCTTCTCGCCAGGGGTGAGAGTCGGGGCGGCGGTGAGATGGGAGCGGAAGTTGCCGCCGGGGCAGAAGGGCATGGTGTACCAGTCGAACCGGTCGGTGCTGCCCTCCTCCAGCAGCGGTACGACGTGCTGAGCGCCTTTGGCGGCGCGGGTGACGGCAATCTCATGGCGAAAGTCCTCGCGGGTCAGGGCCCGTTCGGCTTCCGTCATCTCTGCGTACCAGTAGAAACCGTAGGCGGCCTTGCGGGCGCTTTCGCCGAGTTCGGCCAGGACGTGGTTGCTGCCGAAGCCGGCCTTGAGGACCACCGGGGGCGCATCGTCGTGGCTGGCGAGGACCAGGGTGCTGGCACGGGTGAAGGAGAGAAGGTCGTGGACGTGCCAGCCGTCGTGGCGGAGCTGGTCGAGGACCCAGGCAGCGGGGTGCATCGGGTGCAGGTCCATGGGGCGGCTCCTCATATGTGCGCCGTGGGCGGGGCGGTGTTGCGCAGCTGGTTCAGGCAGTCGGCGGTCAGCAGGTCGAGGTCGGGCTCGTTGGTGCACGGGTGGCGCAGCACAGGCAGCCCGGTCGCCTCGGTCCAGGCGGTGGCGGCCTGCTCGTACAGGTCGGCGAGCCGGGCGGCGGCGGGCGGGTCCTCGCCGAAGCGGCGCGTGGTGGCCCGGTGGGAGAGCCGGGTGTGGCACAGCTCAGGCGCGGTGGTCAGGAGGACGGTCAGCTCTGCCCTGGCGGCCTTCACGTCGGCGAGTTGTTTCACGTAGTCGGTGACGGGGCGGTCGTGGAGCAGGGCGAGCAGGCAAGCCGTGGAGAGGATGAGGCGGTCGGCGACGACCGGGCCCAGGGACAGGGCGGGGGCCAGGTTGTGGCGGGCGTGGAGCTCCAGGTCCAACCGGGCGGCGGCGACCGCGTGTTCGGCGGTGGCCGCCGGGCGGCCGGCCCGCAGGCCGATGATGGTGCGCGTGGCCGGCAGCGACAGCCAGGAGAATTGGCCGATGTGCCCGAGGGCGCGATCGTCGGCCGCGGTGGCGGCCAGGAGCCGGTCGCGCAGGGTGCTCTTCCCGGCTCCGGCAATTCCTTCCAGGGCCAGCAGCACGGGCCTCACTCCTCGGGTTTCTCGGCGATGAGCCAGCTGATGAACTTCGCGACCCGGCCATGGGTGACCGGTTCGGTGCCGTGGGTGAGTTGGGAGCCGTAGAGCAGGGCGGTGCCCTGTGCGGGATTCACGCTCCACCGGGTGCGGGGCATGGCTGCGTACCAGTCGGCGGAGTGGTCGGCGCCGTCGTGGGCCAGCCACATGCCGTCCGCATACCCGTGGCCCTGGGTGTCGTGGTGCAGGCGTGTGTTCCACAGGCGGTCGCTGGAGGTGCTTTCGACGTAGAACGCGCCGCCGGCCTCAGCCTCGTGGATGATCACGCTGATGCCGGCGATCTGCCGGGGCCAGGCGAATGGGTCGGGGGCGATCCCGTCGAGGTGGCCGGTGATGTGCTGGCCGGGGCCGTATTCGACGTAAGTCCACGGGCGGCAGGCCGTGATCGACGGCATGACGCGGGACAGGGCGGGGCGGGCGCGGTCGAAGGCGTGCTGGAGCAGGCTCTCGGGCTCGTCCGGGATCTTGGGGACCTCGACTCGGCCGGCCGGCTCGTAGACGGCCATGGCCTGCTCGTGAGAGTGGCCGGGGATCTCGTGGATAGAGCTGGACCGCTGTGTGCCGAAGTGGGCGCGGTTCTCCTCGGTGAGGAAAGCGTTCATCATGGCGGCGAGTTGGGCGCGTTCCTCGGGATGCAAGAAGTCCTCGATGCTGCCGACCGCGACGGTCTCGGCTATGTGGATCACGAGCCGGTCCTCCTCGTCTCTAGCACGCGGCGGACGTCGTCCAGGCCGGTGCAGTGGTTGAGCCAACTGGCCACAGGGCGGCGGGTGGTGTCAGTCGGGTTGGCCCACAGGGCCAACAGCTCGCCGGTCAGCGGCAGCTCCTCAGAGCTGGGCAGCTCCTCCGGCACGGTCAGCTGGTCCAGCGCAGGGCACGAGACGGCGTGCTGGGCGGCGAAGGCCCGTCCGAGCCGGGCCGCCGCTGCGCGGGCGCAAGAGCGCAGAAGCGTTTCTGTGGGATCGGTCCGCTGGTAGGCGCGGTACTCGGTCCGTGCCCATCCGACGGCGACCGTCCCTGATGCGGCAGCGACGCGGCAGGTGGCGCAGCACCCGCTGCCGGTCTGCGGGCATGACGTGTGATGAGCCGGGAGGGTGGCGGCGGCTTCGATGAGGGCTGCCCAGGCGGAGTCCGGTAGCAATGCGCCGACGGTGGGTTGGCGGCCTGGTGCTGCCCGGTGATTGCAGCACGCCGGGCCTGGTCCGGGCGATGGGCCGGGCTGGAGCGCGGGTTCGATGAATAGGGCGTGGAAGTACACGATCCGCCCCAGTAACTGGTGAATCGTCATCGCGTCGGTGGCACTGCTCACGCCGGCGCCTCCTTCGTAGGGACAGTCGTCTGCGGGACCGGGCAGCAGCAGGCGTCGCCCTCGGCGGGTCGTTCACTATGCAGTGCGTCCGCGACGAGGTGGGTGGCCGCCTCTAGGGCTTGGAAGTACGCCGGCCAGTCGTGCTCGAGGGCTGGGTGTAGCGCCAGGTCGAGCACGGGTGTTGTGGCCCCGGTGGTCTCGCACGTCAACTCAGCCCGCCCCACGGTGACCTGCACCGGGGCGGGCAGCTTAGAGGCCGCGGCGGTGACCGCCCGGCACAGAGCCGCGGCAGCCTGGGCGTACTCGGCTCGGTCGCGGGGGAGGATGCCGATGCGGCGCTCGGCGGGCGGAAGGTCAAGGCCGGTGTACGGGTGGCCCTGGCAGCTGTCGTACGTGACCAGTCCCCACGATCGGGTGAGGGCGTCGACCAGGGGGCGGACGCCGGGCTCGATCGCTTCGTGCCACTGCGGGTGGGCCGGGTCCAGATCGTCGGCCTCGTGCACGCCGGGCAGGCCAACGGTATTGATATTGCCCTGCGCGCTGGTGTGCAGCCGCACCGGGGCGCGATGGGCGTCGACGCGATCCCAACGGGCGAGGAACGCTGCGACGTTGCGCATGCTGTTCGGGCTGCGGGGGCGCCAGCGCACCGTACGGCACCAGACACCCGCCGGGTGAGCGGGCTGGGCGAGGAGCGCGGCGATGCCGTCGATCACCCGCATTCGGTAGTCACAGTAGGCGTCCTGGTCCCCGGCCTGGTCCTGGCGCCATCGGGTGGCCACACAGCCGCCGCCGCACGCGGACCGGTACGAGCACGTCGTGCACCGCTCCATCAGGGCCTTGCCTGCGTTGAGCAGCGGAAGCCGCCGCTGAGCGGCGACAACCACCGCCTCGTCGGGGATCCGGTCCAGGCGTCCGAGTTTGGCCTCCGGCCAGGGCAGTTCGTCACAACTGCCGAGCCGTCCGTCCGGGTAGAGCGTGAAGACGTGGTCGCACTTCATGCTGGAGAAGTGGCAGAAGCCGCTGTCCAGCCCGCGCAGCCGCCGGATGGTGGACACGGCCGGTTCCAGTTTCAGGCGGGCGAAATACCCGGCGCCGATCCAGTGAACGGCCGCGGCGAGCGCGAACTCGGCGTACTCAGCCGGGCTGATCGCCCACGCGGGCCCATCGGAACCGCGGACCGCAGCTTCCTGCAGCAGTCGGCTCGCCGGGAGGCGCCGCCCCTGAGCGGTGGTCGGACGCTGGACGGAGGCGTCGAAGCAGGGCACGAAGCTGACGGCGTTGACCGCCTCGAACCCAGCGAGGTGGTCCAGAACCGCCGCCGCACGGCCGAGCACGAGCGGGGTGACCGCGGCAATCACACCCACCCTCCTGCCGCGAGCGGCCAGCAGCCGCAGGGCGGCGGCGACGCGCGGGTAGACCGGCTGGCCGTCGTAGCCGACACGCCAGGCGTTGCCCGTCGCGTCCCCGTCCAGTGAAATGCCGATCTGCAGGTCCGGGTACAGGGCGTCGAAGAGGTCCAGCCACTCTTCGTCCAGCTTCACGCCGTTGGTCTGAAGGGAGACGCGGACCACGGTGGGCTGCCCGGCGAGTTCACGCAGGACGTCGGCGACGTGGTCGCGGCCAGCGCTCAGCGGCTCGCCGCCGTGGAGTTCGACAGCGAGCGGACGCCCCCGGAAGAGCTCGGCAAGCCGGCGCACTTGGCCGGCGTCGATCCGCGCTCCGCCCGGGGCCTCCTTACGTTTCTCGTAGCAGTACAGGCAGTCGACGTCGCAGGTCTCACCGCGTAACTTCAAGATCACCGATACGGCGCTGTCCGTATCCTGGGTGTCCAGGCCGCGGTACAGTTGGGCTATCGGGTCGTGCTGTTCGGTGGTGCGGTACATCGGCTGCCTCCCGGGATGGCCGTGACCGGCAGGGGATCAGTCGTACAGGCGACCCAGCAGGGCGCCCTGGCCGGACTGCAGGATGTGGGCGGCCTCCAGCGGGATCCAGAAGCACTCGAAGTGCGTGGGCTCCTGCTGCCCGTCGTGATCCTCCTGGCTCATCCAGCGCTCCGGGGTGGGCTCGGTCAGCTCCAGGTGGAAGACGTGCCGGTGCTGGAGCTCGAACCGGTAGGGGCTGATGTCGTACTCGGTCTCGCCGAGCTTCCGCACGATCTTGAAGTCTTTGAGGCCCGTCTCCTCGCGGGCCTCGCGCAGCGCCGCCGCCTCCGGCGTCTCGCCCTCGCGGATGCTGCCGGCCGGGACCTGGATGCCCACCTCCTCGTAGCTGTAGTCGGTGTGCCGGAAGACCAGCAGCTTCCCGTCACGCACGACGTAGCACAGCACTTTGTCCTTGGTGACCTTTTCGGGCACGAGAACACCCTTCTTCATTCGATGGAATCGGTCGCGCACCCGGCGGCGCCCAAAGCCAGGGCGCACGGCAGGCACCCCTTGATGACGGAGGGCCGACGCCGGGCAAACGACCTTGAGTCTAGGCCGCGCGAACGCACATCAAGACAGCCTGAAAATGGTCGAACTGGCTTACGGAATAGGCGAGATGGGCTGAAACAGCAGCCCTTGCCGTGCGTCGGCACCACCCCTCCTCGCCGCCCTCGGCGGCGGTGCCGCTGGGCCGGAACCAGATCTGCTTCCCCCGCAGGAGTGGCTGGGGCTCCAGCGCATCGGCCGAGGGGCGCGGCCTCTGTGTCGGGCCGCGCAGCAGAGTGCTCGGTGAGGCGGATCAGGCCAAGGCCGGCAGTTGGCGTACGGCGGCCTCCAGCCAGCCCGGAGCCGCGCTGAGGTGCCCGACGCCAGCAGGGGTGAGTTCGCCAGCGAGTCGGCTCTGGCATAAGCGTGCGCGTGTACGTCACGAGGCGGCGCTCCAGGGGACGACGAATCCTGTCCAATGCCGTCTGTGACCGCGACGCTCGGGTGCCCGTTGCCGGACGTTGGTGATTCTATCTCCGGTGACGTGGGGTGTTGAGCCTCTTCATGCGGGTGATTCAGCCATTTGTTCGATGGCCGTAGCCATGGTGTGGGACGGAGGGGCCCAGGGCCGAAGATCACGGCCACGGCGACCGTCAGCTGGCGCGGGCCCCGCGGATGCGCCTGCGGTCAGACGGGCCGGAGGCTGAACGTGCCGCCGAGCCGCTTGCGCACCTCGCGGTCGGGTCGCATCGAAAGCGTCGGGAAAGGGGTACCAGTTTCGACCAGCGGGCTCTGCGGCGAAAAGGCGAGGCGAGCCATACGGCTTCTGCGGCAGACTGGCTGATCCCCTTCGCTGGATGTATCCCTCCCACACCTTAAGATCGTTTGGAGGAAGGCGATTTGACTGAGTCCGATCAGCCGACGGCCCGGTGGAAGAGCGAGTCGATGACGACGCGGCTCATCGCTGCCGTTCTTGTCACGGATCCCGACAACGGCAGACTCCTTATCCTGCGCCGTAGTAGCCACTTGGACTTCGCGCCTGGCGAGTGGGATGTCCCCAGTGGCAAGGGCGAACCCCAGGAACCGGTCACCGCGACCGCAATACGGGAACTGAAGGAGGAGACGGGCGTCGTGGCCACCGAGGCGGACCTACGCCTCGTCCACGTCGTGCACGGCTCCTGGGGAGCGGAGGTCCCCGGGATGTTCATGGCCCTGGTCTTTCACACTGACCGGTGGAGCGGTACCCCCCACAACGCGGAGCCGCACAAGCACGACACCATTGCCTGGGTGCCGCCGGACGACCTGCCGCAACCGTTCACACGTACTACCCTGGTCGCCGTCAAGCGGCACCTCGACGGCGGCCCGATCCTTTCATTCGACGGCTGGCCAGAGGCCGGATGACGGTCAGTCCGGGCAGCTGCCCCGGAGGCGTGGCCCGAAGTCGCGAAGCTCAGCAATGAGCCGCACGGCTTCCTTACGGGCCAACTCCAGCCGAGGATCCTCGGGGTGCGCGTGTGGCTCTGCGATCTTCGCGCACACGAACAGGGCCATCAGCCGGCCGGACCTGGTCTCCAGGTCTGGCCGACGTTCGCTCCACACGCGTTTCGCCAAGGCCGGGACGGCGAGGGCATGGCCCCATAGCGTTGCCGCGTCCAGCCCTCGTGGCGCCATGCCCCAGTCTTCCCAGTCGATCATGCAGAACTGCGGGCCGGTCACGTTCGCCCACGTCAGGTCGGCGTGGGCCGGCAGCCACTCCTTCACCGCGGTGTCGGTCACCTCGGGGAAAGCACCCCCGAGGGTTGCTGTCACTAGCTCCTGCGTGATGGTTTGAGTGTCCGGCGTAGCGAGGCGAGGTGCCGACTGGGCGGCAAGGGCGTCCAGTGAGGCGTTCAGCGCGGACCACCACTCAGCCGGGAGACGGGGGTCTTCGATCACGACAGCGGCTTGACCAACCGGCGCGGAGCTGACCAGTTCCATCTCATCCGCGCGCCACATCACCGGTTCACCCGGCTCGCGCCACGCACACCCTGCGTACCACGAGGGCATGGCGACCCCGCTCACGACAGCAGCCGATTCGGGGCCGTTCCACCCCTGGGCGCCGATCCGGTCGAACCCTCGCCGCTCGATGCGCACCCATGTATTGCGGTCCGTCCGTGCCCCGACTGTCCGGCGCTTGCGTACCACCGTCTCCCGGTCGAGACGCAGCTGCAGCGACCGCTCCACTCGGTCCAGCACCCCGCCAATCGATTCTCGGCGTAGATCAACGGAGCGAGGCACAGGAAGCGTCATATACGGGACCGTAGCAAGCAGGCGGAGCCGAATCCCGAGATGGTCGCCAGCCTCGGCCCGTGAGGACTCGCCTTGTCCACCAGGTTGATCCCCGGTCGGCCGAACTCGTCGACTGTGCGGGAGAGCACGGCGGTGCCGTCGACTTCGATGGCGCGCAACGGACATAGGTACTCCTGCGGCTCTCGGCAGTGGGCAGCATACGCATGCGTTGGTCTTCGTCCATGCGAGCACCGAGTTCCGCAATGTGTTGGGGACGTAAGGCTGCCACGGCTGTTCCCATCATCGGTGAGCGCGGGCAGCCCTGCCGTAGCACGCCTCGACGCGCCCAGGCTTCGAAGAAGCACCGCAACGAGTGGAAGCGTTGAGAACACGGACTTGCCCAACACCCTTACGACTCAAGCTGGATAGACTCGGCTGAGTCCGGCAACGGGCACCCGAGTCGCTGCGGTCACAGGCGGCGTACGCATTGAATTCCTCATGCTTCGGGAGGCCCGCTGTGCCGTGTGTGCTGCCTGCCAGGCGCCGTCGCAATCACCCCGACGCTCCTGCTGGGGCGTTGACCGAACCTATTCCCTCGCCTGCCACAAGGCCGCGTGCTCATCAGCTGTCACGTTCGCAGCACGGACCCTGTGCCCGGGCAGTTGCCCTGCGGCCCCCGCGGTCAACTGCCCTCCGAACGCACCGCTACGTCGAGGAGGAGAAGGCATTGCCATACCGGTCCGTGATCGGACTTCACCTGGTTCTGCTCGAGGAGGGCCATGTGCTGCTCGGCCTGCGTGCGGGCACTACCTGGTGTGACGGCTGGTGGCACGTCCCCGCCGGCCATCTTGAAGACGGGGAGTCTTTCCTTACGGGCATGGTCCGTGAGGCTCGGGAGGAGCTGGGCATCGCCCTCGCGGAGGAGGACCTGGTGGTCGCGCACACCGTTCACGACCACGATCCCGAAACCGGTCAGAGTCGGCTGCAAGTCTTCTTCACCGCCAAGCAGTACTCGGGCCGACCCTGTGTTGCGGAGCCGGACAAGTGTGCGGAGTGGCGGTGGTGGCCGCTCTCCGAGCTGCCGGAGAAATTGGTGCGCTACACCCGTCAGGCGCTGATCTGTATTCAGCGGGGCCAGAGCGCGAGCACGCTGGGGTGGCCCGATGACTGCTGACGAGGTGCGCGAGCCGGTGGGTTTGATGGTGCCGGAGGACTATGCGAGTTCACGCGCGGTCTTCTGGGGTGGGGCTGCGGTGTTGTTCACCGACGCGGCGGGCAGGGTTTTGGTCCTGGATCCCGCGTACCGGCCCGGAAAGCTGCTGTTGCCCGGCGGGGGAGTGGACCAGGCGGAGCAGCCGTCGGCCGCGGCGGTGCGCGAGGTGGCCGAGGAACTCGGTCTGTCCGTCAGCGTGAGCCAGCTCCTGGCGGTCGACTGGGTCAGCAAGGGCAATCCGGAGTTCGGAAAGGTGCACGGCTTCCCCGGTGAAACCGTGTCCATTTGGGACGGTGGTGTCCTGGAGGAGAGCGACATCGCCCGGATTCGCCTGCCCGAGGACGAAATCACCTCGTTCCACTTCCTTCCGCCGGCGCAGGCCGCACCCAGGATGCGCCCGATCGAGCGGCGACGGATGCTCGCTGCCTTGCGCGCCCGGATCGACCGTTCCGGCCCCGTTGTGCTGGAAGACGGGGACACCGTCGGGCACGGACAGGCGCTACAGCGATTGAACGTCGTCCCGCGTATTGCGATCGGCTACCAGCACATCGGCTGGCACCCGGCCCTGGAGCCCTCCGCCGGCCTTCCCGTGAAGCAAGCCTGGGTGTGGGCCTTCGATCCGCTCGGCCGGGTCGTCGTCCTCGTGGATCCGCGCGACGGCCATGTCGTCCTGCCTGGCGGAACGGTCGAAATGGACGACGACGGGCCGAAGGCGGCGGCTCTGCGCGAAGCCGCAGAAGAGGCGGCTCTGCGCCTGCACGATGCCGCCTACCTCGGCTACCTCCACGATCCGGACGGCGCGGTCTACGGCCCAGACACGGGGGCGAACGCCCGGGCACGGTACATCGCACGCATCGACTCCCTGGGGCCCGCCGCTCCGGATGTTGCGACCGGCATCACCTACGGCCGGCTGCTGGTCAGCCCGGTGCAGGCGAGCGAGCTGCTCGGCCTCGGACGCGCCGGGGCCGAACAGGCCGCGTACGCAGCCCAAACGGCGGCAGCCCGCTGGGGAATTCCGCTGAGTGCGCCGCAGGCCGCGATCGAGATCCCCCACACGGGCATGGCGGCCCTCCTGCCCTGACCTCCGCACATGACGACCACCTCGTGCCGGAGCCCTGCCGGCGCGATGCCCTGCACTGCCCTTCTGGCCCTGGAGGAGGACTCTCATGTCCGACGAACCTGACACCACCGAGCAGGCTGTCGGCTGCCCTGACCGCGTGGTCACCGACGAGCAACGGACGTACTGGGCCCGGGTCGAGGCGCCCATGGCCTCCTGCACCGCCCTGATCACCGATGCTGACGGCCGGATTCTCGTGGTCGACCCGACCTACAAGGACGGCTTCGACATGCCCGGCGGCATGGTGGAGGCCGGCGAAACGCAGATCGAGGGCCTGGAACGTGAACTGGCCGAGGAACTCGACCTGACCGGCGTGCCGATCGGCCGGTTCCTCGTCCTGGACCAGGTCCCCGCTGCCCGGTACGGGCGAGCCATGGTCGTCACGGTGTTCCACGTCGGTCCCCTCACCGACCAGCAGACACAGTCCCTGCGCTTTGCGGACGGGGAGATCGGCGCCGCCGAGTTCCTGCCCGTCGAGGAGGCCCTCGCGCGGCTGCCGCACCGCCTCGCACGCCGCATCCAGGCGGCGCACACCGCGCTGATCTCGGGCGTGCCGGCCGTACTGATCGACGGCACGTCCCACCTTTTGCCCGGCCCAGTCGTATCGGAGGCGCGATGAAGCGGCTCCTGAAACGAGTCTGGAAGACGGAACAGTCCCTCTCCGAGTCCGAGGCCGCGCTCGGAGTCGAACGGCTTCTGCCGCGCTGACCCGTGCCGCCCCAGCTGGCAGCCGGAGCCCCATACGGGATGAGACACCGCCCGGCCGACCCATAACAGCCGTACCTACGAGGGGAGTTCCTGACGTGCCGCACCGATCCGAACCAGACACCCCAGGAAGCCTGTGGCGAGACAGGGACTTTGGGCACTACGCCGTCGCCCAGGGCATCAGCGTCACCGGGAGCGGCGTGACCACGATCGCGCTGTCCGTCCTGGCCGTCGTCGACCTGCACGCCTCCACCTTCAACGTCGCGCTGATCGCCTTCGCCTCCAAACTCCCACCCCTGCTGCTGTCCCTCCACGCCGGCGTGTTGGCCGACCGCCGCCGCAAACGCCCCCTGATCATCACGTGCGACCTGCTCTGCGCCGCCGTCCTGCTCACCCTCCCCACCGCACAGTTCCTCGCCCGCATCACCCTGATCCACCTCTACGCGGTCGCCTTCACGGTGTCCGCCCTGCAGGTCATCGGCAGCAACGCCTCCATCAGTTACCTGCCCTCCCTCCTCGGCCCAGGCCGGATCAAGGACGGCAACTCCAAGATGGGCGCCAACAACTCCCTGGCCGACCTGATCGGCACCAACTCCGGCGGCATCCTCGTCACCGTCCTAGGCGCGGCCCGCGCCGTCACCGTCGATGCCGCCTCCTACCTGGCCAGCGCCCTGCTCCTGTGGCGCATCAAGCACTGCGAGGAGCCGCCACCCGCCCGCACCGCGGGCACCAGCCATTGGGCGGAAATCCGCGAGGGCCTCACCTACACCGTGCACACCCCCGTCGTGCGCTCGATCGTGCTGGCGAATACGGCCACCTCCTTCGTCCTGGCCGCCAGCAGTGCCCTGTGGTCGCTGTACCTGCTGCGCGACCTGCACTGGAGCCCGACCGCCCTCGGGATCGTCATGGGCGCCGGCGGAATCGGCGGCATCCTCGGCGCCCTCGTCTGGCAGCCCCTGGAACGACGCTGGGGCCCGGGCCGGGTGATGCTCGGCGCGCTCGCCCTCAACCCTCTCGCCCAGATTCCCCTGGTCCTCGTCGGCCCCGGACCCAGTGGGCAGTTTGCCATCGGCGCCGGCATGGTCATCCAAACCGGTGCCGCCGTCTGCCACGGCGGACTCCAGCGCGCCGTCCGACAGGAACTCGCCCCCGACCATCTCCAGGGACGGGCCCAGGCCACGGGAGCCTGGCTCGCCTTCAGCCTGCGCCCGTTCGCCGCCCTCGCCGCCGGCGCTCTGGGCACCCTGCTCGGGCTGCGCCCCACCCTCACGCTCATCACCGCGGCCTTGGTCGTCCCGTTCCTCGTGCTGTGGAACTCGCCTGTCCGCGCTCTCGGCCCCGCCGCCCCCATCTCCCTGACCCCGAACGAGGAGCCCGCCAACCCATGACGATCACCAACCCGGCCGATTACTGGAACCGGCTGTGGGCATCGGGACGCCGCTACCGCGGACTCGGCCCCGAGGAACAGCAGCTGACCCGCCGCTTCCTCGGCGCCGGCCGCGGCCGGCCCGCGCTCGACATCGGCTGCGGCGACGGCGCTGGCGCCCGGTACCTGCACGCCGACCTGGGATACCGCACCACGGCGATCGACTGCTCCTCCGCCGCTCTGAAGATCGCGCAGGCCGAGCACAACGCGGACGACGGCCCGGTCTTCCAGCAACTGGACATCGAGACCGACGACACCAGCGCGCTCCCGGACGCCGGCTACGCCCTCGTCACCTGCCGCCTCGTGTTCGCTTTCATCAAGGACAAGCCCGCCTTCCTCGACCGCATCCGGTGCCTCCTCCCGCCCGGCGGAACCTTCTGGCTGGTGACCCCTCTCGCTGAACGCCTCCCGGAGGAACGGCAATCGATCGGCATCACCCCGCAGCAAGCGGAATTGCTGACCGCGCCCTGGTCATCGGTACGAAGCGAAGACCTGGACTCGATGCGCTGCTACGCCCTGCGCCCCTGACCCGTCACGATCCACATCCTGACCTCGACGAGGGTCTCCGGTGGCAGGGAAGCCTGGCTCAGGCCGCTGCTGCATGCAGGTGGGCCAACAGTCCCTCCGTATCCGTCAGATCCGAAATGACGAAGTCGGCGCCAGCGGCACGGAGTTCCGGCACCGAGTGGATGCCCGAGGCGACAGCAATACAGCGCGCCCCAGTGTCATGCGCGGCCCGCACGTCGCGAGGCGTGTCACCGATCAGCACGGTCGGCGTCGTCAGCGCCACGCCGTAGGCGGCGTGAATCCGGGCCCGGGCAGCATCGACGAGACAGGCCCGGTCCTCGCTGTCCTCGCCGTACCCACCCACAGTCATGTCGAGGAGGCCGTCGAGACCGAACGCCCCCAGCTTGACGCGCGCGTTCGCCGCGATGTTGCCCGTGAGGACTGACGAGCAGATCTCGGAGTCTGTCGCGAGCGACTTCAACGCCTCCTGGACACCAGGCAGAACTCGGCCCCGTCGCCGCAGATCTTCCTCGCGACCCCGCCCTGCTTCTTCCAGCGCCCGCTGCGCCGAGGCCCATTGGGGAACCGGCAGACCGTGCCGGACGAACATCTCACGCATGATCGCCCGGTCCGTGCGCCCTTCCGTCGGCGCGGGCAGCTCGGCGTCACGCCCCGCGAGGGCCTTGAAGGCGCTGGCGTAGATCTCTTTGCTGACACCGGCGTTGTCTACGAGGGTGTGGTCCACGTCCCAGAGCACGATGAGCTGCACGTGCCCAGGGTATGCAGCGTGAACTGCCTGTTAACAGTGCCTTCTTGGGACGTCCTGGCGTCCCGCAAGATCTTGCCGCGTCCCAGAACGTCCTGGGAGGATGCGAATGTGAACGAGCGGCTGCGTACGGTGATGATCCAGCGGAAGGTGACCACGGAGGACCTTGCGGCTGTGTGCGAAGTCGATCCCAAGACGGTGGAGCGCTGGATCAGCTTGGGCCGACAGCCGCTCCGCAAGTACCGCTGGGCGGCGTCGCAGGCCCTCGGTGTGGACGAGTCGTACCTGTGGCCGCCGGAGGAGGACGACACCCAGGGGCAGTCGACGGAGCAGGCGGAGCTGGTCGCCGTCTTTCCCAACCGCGCGTCCGTCCCGCAGAAGACCTGGGTCCACCTCCTGAAGTCCGCCCAGAAGCACATCGACGTCCTGGTGTTCAGCGGAACATTCTTCGCGCAGACCAACCCGCGTGTGGCGGCGATGCTTGCCGAGCGCGCCGAAGCCGGCGTCCGGGTCCGCCTCTGTTTCGGCGACCCGGCTGGCAAGGCGGTCGCCGTCCGAGACGCGGAGGAAGGGATCGGCGGCACACTCTCCGCGAAGATCAGGGCATCGCTCACCTACTACCGCAAGTTGGTCGGCACCCCCGGCTGCGAGGTGCGCCTGCACGACACGACCCTTTACAACAGCCTGTTCCGTTTCGATGACGCACTGCTCGTCAACCCCCACGTGTGGGGGCAGCCGGCCAGCGCCAACCCGTTGTTCGAACTGCGCCGCCTGGGGGATGACGGCTGGTTCGACCACTACGCGGGCAGCTTCGACGCGGTCTGGGAGACTGCAAAGCCCTGGTCACCCGAGTCCATGTGAGGAGCACGGCCCGCGATGGGACGTACGGAGTACTGGTACGACGAGAATGCACCGAAGCCCAACACGCTGATCCCGGCGTGCAACATGCTCGTCGCCCGGGAGACCGACGGGGCGATCCTCCTGCAGCGGCGCCGGGACACGGGGCAGTGGGCCCTGCCCGGTGGAGCCATGGACATCGGGGAATCCCCGGCGCAGTGCGCGGTCCGGGAATGCAAGGAGGAGACCGGCATCGACGCCGAACCGATCGGGCTCCTAGGCGTGTACTCGCCCCCGGAACATGTCGTGGCCTACACGGACGGGGAGATCCGGCAGGCGTACGAGGTGACCGTCATCGGCCGGCCGGTCGGCGGCGAGCCCACCATCAACGACGAGGCCGACGGCGTCCGCTGGATCCTGCCCAGCGAACTGGAGTCCTACGACATCCACCCCTCCATGAGGAAGCAGATCGACCACTTCCTCAACGGGACGTACCCGCACGTGGACTGAAAGTCCGCCCGCGTCCCTACTTGCCGACCGTAGCGAGCCGGACGTCGACCCTGTGCACCGCCGCGCGCAGCTCGGGTTCCGCTCGTCGGATGAACCGACCGACGATGCTGTCGAGACCGTAGCGACCGAGGATCTCCGACAAGCGGGCATCGACCGTGGTCGGCTCACCGTCCGGCGTTGTGGTCATGTCGCAGTAGGCCAGTGCATCGACCAGCGCAGGATGACCGAGAAGGGGAAACTCGTCCTCAAGTTGCTCCCTCAACCCGCGCTCCTCCGCCTCCAGCACCGCACACGAATGGTTGGCCACCAGCCGCACCAGCCACTCGTCCGCAGCCGTGTGGTCGCGCAAGTAGCGGGCACCGTCCAGCGGATGGAATCCAGTCGTGGCCAGTGCCGGCGTGTAGCCGATGTCGTGCAGCATCGCCGCGGCCCACAGCAGCTCTGCTTCGTCGCTCAGGATCCCCGCCAGAGACTGCGCCTTTGCGGCGACGCCCTGAGAGTGTGCCCACCGCCGCGGCAGGGGCTCGGCGAGGAGGGACTCGGCCAGGTCGCGCGCCCACACGGTGAGGTCCATGCTCCGCAGCCTATGGTGTGAGGTGCGTTGGCCGGTTGGTGATCAGCGGGATGTCCCAGGACGTCTCAGGTAGTCCCGGGGCCCGGTCCGGCCGGCCGGGATCGGTTGCGTGAGGTTGACCGGGTTGCCGTCGGGGTCCTGGATGTGGGCGACGCGCTGTCCCCACGGCATCTTGTTGGGGCCGGTGCCGACCGAGCCGCCCAGTGTCGTCACCCGGCCGAGCGTCTTGTCGACGGCGTCGACACCGATGCTGAGCAGGATCCGCGGCGCCGCCCCGGTCCCCCGGGTTCGCCTTGGCCGCCCGCCCGAGGTGAACGTCAGGGTCGCCCGGCCTGTCGGCGAAGACCGGGCCATGGTCAACGAAGTGGCGCGGATGCTCTGCGACGAGTGCGCCGGCCCCCCTCCTCCCATCGGGCTAGGCGCGTCACGCCTGGGTCCGACGATGGATTCGCCCACGGCAGACGAAAAAGAGCCCCAAGGGACTGGAACCATCCCCGGGACCATGCCAACGTACAACCTCCCCGGAAAACACCAGGTCAGAGACGTTCAGGGGGGTGGGATGCCAGCCGCTTCGGAACCCGACCCCGGCCCCTGTCCCTCCGCCGTGACCCTTACCAAGGAGGCTAATCTGCCAAAGTCCGCACTTCGATCGGCCCGCGTTACCGCCCCGACGCCCCTTTCGCTCGGCGCCATGAACGCGTGGAGCGCCAGCAAGCAGGGGACTACGTCTCGGTGTCCACCGCGCTCTGCCTCTGCGTCTGCGCGGCCGGGCTGTTCGGCGAGGATCTGTTGCAACGCGGATACCGCCGCGACCGAGCCGTTCTCGCGCACATCGCTGCTCACCCCGGTGCCCAGACGCACAGTGTTGCCCGAGCGGTCGGAGCCAACCAGCGCGTCGTAGCCCGCAACCTCAGCCGCCTCATTGACGACGGTCTCCTAGTACTCGTCACGGACGGTGCGACCCCACGGCTTCGGTCGTACAGGTTGTTGGCCTCCGGAGCCCGGGAACCTCGACGCTAGCTCGTCGGCGCGGCGCGCAATATAGGCCATGATCCCCGGTTACCGAAACCGGGGATCGTCTGGAGCATTGATGTTGTTCGCACCGGCTACTTGGCGGTGGATCGGCGCGGGCAGCCATTCCAAAACCCTGATCCGAGAAAGGTACGACCGCGCCCAACTGCCAGCCCGCGTATGACCAGCGGTGGCTTAGCTCCGCATTGTAAGGAATCCCCCTCAGTGTGCCCTTCCGCGATACCCCCTGCCCCAAAACAGAACCCTGCACGCCTGTCTCCGGCCATGCTTCTGATCTCTGCCGGAGTTGCGAGGTGAAGCGGGGCGGTAAGGGTGACGAGCTGATGACCGTCCCCGAGGTGCTCGCAGAGCTGAAGGGTACGTCCCGTCGAACCTTCTACAGATGGCGCGAGCTGGGTACAGGGCCCACCGTGCTGAAGCTCCCCAACGGCGAATTGCGTGTCTGGCGCAGTGCGCTCATGGAATGGCTGCACGAGAGAGAGGAAGCTGCAGCTTGAAAACGACCGACGTTCGGATATGGGACGTCAGGGTAAAGCAGCGCCAGGGCAAGGACACCTATGAGGTGCGCTGGGTCGTGGCGGGGCGTGAGGTATCTCGCTCGCGTCGCACTAAGGGGCTTGCCGACAAGCTGCGGGCGCAGCTCCTCATGGCCCAGGAGAATGGGGAGCAGTTCGATACAGATACGGGCTTTCCTCCCTCGATGGAGGAAAAGGCGCCTGCCCTCACCTGGTACACCTTCGCCTTGAAATACCTGAAGGTGAAGTGGCCGCAT
Organism: Streptomyces sp. NPDC001604; assembly: GCF_042893475.1. NCBI lineage: Bacteria > Bacillati > Actinomycetota > Actinomycetes > Kitasatosporales > Streptomycetaceae > Streptomyces > Streptomyces sp. NPDC001604. The sequence continues at coordinate 114,332 of NZ_JBIAUY010000025.1, forward strand.
GCCGCGCCGAACTATCGGGACGAGATCAATGAGGCGCTGACGGGTGTCACAAAGGCACTCATGCCGAAGCGACCCGGCCGGCCGACGGATGTAGCGATGCAGCGGGCGCTTCGGGACTGGGTGTTTGTCCTTCCCGGCCCGGAAGCGCGCGAAATCCCGCCAGAGGTCAGAGCCGTGGTCGATTGGTTGGCAAGGAATTCGCCTCCGCTTGCTGATCTGGCCAAGCCAGTCATTATGCGCGGAGTGCTGGAAGCGCTAAAGCTGAAACTCGACGGAGAAGCGGCGTCGAGTGAAACTTTTAAGCGCAAGCGTAAGGTTCTCGTCAACGCGCTCAACTACGCCACGGAGCTAGGCGAGTTCGACGACAATCCCGTCCATTCGGTTTCCGTAGAAGAACCGTCAAGAATCGTCGCAGTTGACCCCCGCGTCGTGGCCAACCCGAAGCAGGCCGGCAACCTGATCGGCGCTGTCTCGTACGTGGGCGGTTACCACCGAGCCAGAGGCCGGCGACTGGTGGGCATGTTCGCCGGCATGTACTACGCCGGGATGCGCCCGGCGGAGACTGTCGGCGTCGCGGTTCAGGACTGCCACCTCCCCGAGGAGGGCTGGGGGCTGGCGAATCTCCATCGGACCCGACCGACGGCAGGGAAGAAGTGGACCAAGACGGGCGAGGTGCACGACGACCGCGGCCTGAAGAACCGCGATCCCAAGGAGGTACGCCCGACCCCACTGCCGCCGATCCTCGTCGCCATCTGGCGCGACAGTATCGACACGTTCGGCACGGCAGATGACGGCAGACTCTTCTTCAACGAGCGTGGCGGACTGGTCGGCTCCTCGACCTACTCGCGAGTGTGGGCCGAGGCCCGCGAGCTCGGCCTGCCACCGGAACTTGTTGCGAGCCCACTCGCTGACCGTCCGTACGACTTGCGTCACTCGGCGCTATCCACCTGGCTGAACGCCGGAGTCGATCCGACGGAGGTCGCGGAGCGGGCCGGAAACACGGTGGAGGTGCTGTTGGCTCGGTATGCGAAGTGCCTCCATGGGCGGCACGTGGTGGCCAACAAACGAATCGAGAATCTGTTGCTCGAATACGAGTGACGATGATCACACTCAACGCCCCGGGGGTGAACCCTCGGGGCGTTTGCTATGTGCCGGATTGGACGTTTGGTGACTCAATGTCCGATCCCGCGTATGTCCCGCAGCGTGCGTCCTACGGCTGCTTTCGCTGGCCCTTGGCTGCATACAGCTGCAGTCACCTCGTTTTGGCATCTGCGCTGGTCAGGCGGCCTTTTAGCCCTCTGACCTGCAGTGCCCCCGGCAGGATTCGAACCTGCGCACACGGCTCCGGAGGCCGTTGCTCTATCCCCTGAGCTACGGGGGCGTGATCGCTGCGCTGTGCGTGGCGACGGGTAGAACACTACCAGTTCATCCGGGGTGTTCATGAACGGGTTTCCGGCGTCGCCCGTCGCTGCGGCGCAGGGCGGAGGGCCGTCCCCCGCAAGGGCCGGAAGTGGGGAAAACCCGGACGCGGTGGCCGGTCCGGACCTACTCTCGAGTTGTGCCAGGCGCGTCGGGCCGGGTGCTTGTTGTGGACGACAACAAGGTCATCCGGCAGCTGATCAGGGTCAATCTCGAGCTGGAGGGGTTCGAGGTGGTGACCGCGGCTGACGGTGCCGAGTGTCTGGATGTCGTTCATCAGGTGCGGCCCGATGTCGTGACCCTCGATGTCGTCATGCCCCGGCTGGACGGGCTGCGGACCGCCTCCCGGCTCCGCTCCGATCCGCTGACCCGTGACCTTCCCCTCGTCATCGTCAGCGCCTGCACCACGTACGAGGTCGAGACCGGGCTCGATGTGGGGGTCGACGCCTTTCTTGCCAAGCCCTTCGAGCCTGCCGAACTCGTGCGCCTCGTACAGCAGTTGGTCCAGAGGAAGAGGAGTGCACGGAGCAGGGGGGACGGCGGTGAGTCCGGGCTCGGGAGTGTTCTCGGGTTCGGGGAGACCGAGCGAGCCGGGCGGGCCGGCGGCTGACCCGGGCGGAGGTCCTCCCGTCCACCCGCCCCGTCCACATCCCGGACCTCTCCCAAACCGGCTCGCCTACCCACCCCCCTCCTCCCATACGCTTGTGCCGTGACCCCCGTCGAGCTCTCCCGTACCGTGCTGCGCGCGGTGCGTCGTGCTGTCGACGACGGGGAGCTGAGCGTGGCCGTGCCGCAGCGGGCCGTTGTCGTGCCGCCCGGGCCGGGTGGCTGTGGCGACTACGCCACCAACATCGCCCTGCAGCTCGCCCGGCCCGCCGGGCAGCCACCCCGGCGTGTCGCCGAGATCCTGCAGCAGCACCTCGCCCGCACGGACGGCGTCGCCGACGTCGTCGTCACCGGGCCGGGGTTCATCAACATCAGCCTGCAGGGGGCATCCGCATCCGCAGCCGCGCTCACTCGCGAGATCCTCCGGGACGGCACGGCGTACGGTCACAGTGACGCCCTCGCCGGAGAAGTCGTCGAACTGCGCATCCCTTACGACGTACGGGCCGAAGTCGTCGCGGACGCCCTCGTGCGCATCATCGGCTCGCAGGGCGGCCGCGTCGAGGTCGACCATCGCGAGCCGGTGAACCTCCGGCCCGTCCCGGCCCCCGACGACCCCGCACTCCTCGGCCCCGACGCCGCCCGCTGGGCGCTGCTGCACCCCGCCGCCCACGACCGGCCCCGTATCACCGCCGATCATCTGGTCCAGCGCGAGAGCAACCCTCTCTTCCGTGTCCGTTACGCCCACGCCCGCACCCGGGCCCTCAGCCGTAACGCCGCCGACCTGGGCTTCACCCCCGAGCCCGGAGATGTACGAGAGGACATGGCCGCCCTGCTCGCCGTCCTCGCCGACCACCCCCGCGTTCTCGCCCGTGCGGCTGCACAGCGCACGCCCGACAGTCTCGCCCGGCACCTCGTCACCGTCGCCGACGCCGTTCTCGCCGTCCTTCCGGTGGTGCTGCCGCGCGGCGACGAGAAACCCTCGGCCGCCCACCGTGCCCGGCTCGCGCTCGCCGAAGCCGCCGGAGCGGTGCTGGCCGGCGGCCTGTCCCTGCTCGGCATCGACGCACCCCACCACCTCTAGAGAGCCAGCGAAGAAGATGAGCCGTTCCGCGCACCCCGCCGGGCCCCGTCACGCCGACGTCCTCCCCGAGGGCCACTACTCCGCCCCGCCCACCGACCTCAACGCCCTCGACCCCAAGGTCTGGTCCCAGACGGTCACCCGCGACGAGGACGGCGTGACCACCGTCGGCGGTATCGACGTGAAGACCATCGCCGAGCAGTACGGCACCCCCGCCTACGTCCTCGACGAGGCCGACTTCCGGGCCCGGGCGCGGGCCTGGCGCAGCGCCTTCGGGGCCGACGCCGACGTCTTCTACGCCGGAAAGGCGTTCCTGTCGCGTGCCGTCGTGCGCTGGCTGCACGAGGAAGGGCTCAATCTGGACGTGTGCTCCGGCGGTGAGCTGGCCACCGCCCTGTCCGCCGGCATGCCCGCCGAGCGCATCGCCTTCCATGGCAACAACAAGTCCGTCGACGAGATCACCAGGGCCGTCGAGGCCGGTGTCGGGCGGATCGTCCTCGACTCCTTCCAGGAGATCGTCCGCGTCGCCCACATCGCGCAGGAACGCGGCAAGCGGCAGCGCGTGCAGATTCGTATCACCGTGGGTGTGGAGGCGCACACCCACGAGTTCATCGCCACCGCCCACGAGGACCAGAAGTTCGGGATCCCGCTGGCCGGCGGGCAGGCCGCCGAGGCCGTGCGGCGGGCGCTGCAGCTCGACGGGCTGGAGCTCATCGGGATCCACAGCCACATCGGGTCGCAGATCTTCGACATGTCCGGGTTCGAGGTCGCCGCGCACCGGGTCGTCGGGCTGCTCAAGGACATCCGTGACGAGCACGGCGTCGAGCTGCCCGAGATCGACCTCGGCGGCGGGCTCGGGATCGCCTACACGAGCGACGACGATCCCCGTGAGCCGCACGAGATCGCCAAGGCGCTCACCGAGATCGTCACGCGTGAGTGCGAGTCCGCCAGGCTGCGCACCCCGCGCATCTCCGTCGAGCCGGGACGGGCCATCGTCGGTCCGACGGCCTTCACGCTCTACGAGGTCGGCACCATCAAGCCCCTCGACAACCTGCGTACCTACGTCTCCGTCGACGGCGGTATGTCGGACAACATCCGCACCGCGCTGTATGACGCGGAGTACAGCGTCGCGCTCGTGTCGCGGACGAGCGACGCCGAGCCCATGCTCGCCCGGGTCGTCGGCAAGCACTGCGAGAGCGGGGACATCGTGGTGAAGGACGCGTTCCTGCCCTCCGACCTGGCACCGGGTGACCTGATCGCCGTGCCTGCCACGGGTGCGTACTGCCGGTCCATGGCCAGCAACTACAACCACGTGCTCCGGCCGCCCGTCGTCGCCGTGAACGACGGCGAGGCCCGGGTCATCGTCCGCCGCGAGACGGAGGAGGACCTCCTGCGTCTCGACGTCGGATAAGGACATCCGACAAGGCGGACGACCGGAAAACTCCCGGCGGGTGGAAGATCTCCTGTCTTCCACCCCCGCACAAATGAAATAGATGTCTCACGATCCGGACATAGGACAGAAACTCCCGTCCGGTGAGTGAGACTGGTCCAACCGTAGACGGTATGAGGAAACGAGGTCGGATGATGCGTACGCGTCCGCTGAAGGTGGCGCTGCTGGGCTGTGGGGTTGTCGGCTCAGAGGTGGCGCGCATCATGACGACGCACGCCGACGACCTCGCCGCCAGGATCGGGGCGCCCGTCGAACTGGCGGGCGTGGCCGTGCGCCGGCCCGACCGGGTCCGTGAGGGCATCGACCCGAATCTCGTCACCACCGACGCCACCGCGCTCGTCAAACGCGGCGACATCGACGTCGTGGTCGAGGTCATCGGTGGCATCGAGCCGGCCCGCTCCCTCATCACCACCGCCTTCGAGTACGGCGCGTCCGTCGTCTCCGCCAACAAGGCGCTGCTCGCGCAGGACGGCGCCGCTCTGCACGCCGCCGCCGAGGAGAACGACAAGGACCTCTACTACGAGGCCGCCGTCGCCGGTGCCATCCCGCTGATCCGCCCGCTGCGCGAGTCCCTCGCCGGCGACAAGGTCAACCGGGTGCTCGGCATCGTGAACGGCACCACCAACTTCATCCTCGACAAGATGGACAGCACCGGGGCCGGGTACCAGGAGGCCCTCGACGAGGCCACGGCGCTCGGTTACGCCGAGGCCGACCCCACCGCCGACGTCGAGGGCTTCGACGCCGCCGCCAAGGCCGCCATCCTCGCCGGCATCGCCTTCCACTCGCGGGTGCGGCTGGACGACGTCTACCGCGAGGGCATGACCGAGGTCACCGCCGCCGACTTCGCCTCGGCGAAGAACATGGGCTGCACCATCAAGCTCCTCGCCATCTGCGAGCGGGCGCAGGACGGCGGCTCGGTCACCGCGCGCGTGCACCCCGCCATGATTCCGCTGAGCCACCCCCTCGCCTCCGTGCGCGGCGCGTACAACGCCGTGTTCGTCGAGTCCGACGCGAGCGGTCAGCTCATGTTCTACGGGCCCGGTGCCGGCGGTTCGCCGACCGCGTCCGCCGTGCTCGGCGACCTCGTCGCCGTCTGCCGCAACCGGCTCAGCGGGGCAACGGGGCCCGGCGAGTCGGCGTATGCCGCGCTGCCCGTGTCGGGCATGGGTGACGTCGTCACCCGCTACCACATCAGCCTCGACGTGGCGGACAAACCGGGTGTTCTCGCCCAGGTCGCGACCGTCTTCGCCGAGCACGGTGTGTCGATCGATACGGTTCGGCAGCAGGGCAAGGACGGCGAGGCATCGCTCGTCGTCGTCACCCACCGCGCGTCCGACGCCTCCCTCTCCGGGACCGTCGAGGCGCTGCGCAAGCTCGACACCGTGCGGGGTGTCGCCAGCATCATGCGGGTTGAAGGAGAGTAACCAGCAATGACCCACCAGTGGCGCGGAATCATCGAGGAGTACCGGGACCGGCTGCCCGTCTCCGACACCACGCCGGTCGTGACGCTCCGCGAGGGCGGCACGCCCCTCGTGCCCGCGCAGGTGCTCTCCGAGCGCACGGGCTGCGAGGTCCACCTCAAGGTGGAGGGCGCGAACCCCACCGGGTCCTTCAAGGACCGCGGCATGACCATGGCCATCACCCGGGCCAAGGAGGAGGGCGCGAAGGCTGTGATCTGCGCCTCCACCGGCAACACGTCCGCGTCCGCGGCCGCGTACGCCGTGCGGGCCGGCATGGTTTCGGCCGTTCTCGTCCCGCAGGGCAAGATCGCCCTCGGCAAGATGGGGCAGGCGCTGGTGCACGGCGCCAAGATCCTCCAGGTCGACGGCAACTTCGACGACTGCCTCACCCTGGCCCGCGCGCTGAGCGACAACTACCCCGTGGCGCTGGTGAATTCGGTCAACCCGGTGCGCATCGAGGGCCAGAAGACGGCCTCCTTCGAGATCGTCGACATGCTCGGCGACGCCCCGGACATCCACGTCCTCCCGGTCGGCAACGCGGGCAACATCACCGCGTACTGGAAGGGCTACAAGGAGTACGCCGCCGACGGCGTCGCCACGCACACCCCCCGCATGTGGGGCTTCCAGGCCTCCGGCTCCGCCCCGATCGTGCGCGGCGAGATCGTCAAGGACCCCTCGACCATCGCCACCGCCATCCGCATCGGCAACCCCGCCTCCTGGCAGTACGCCCTGGCCGCGCGGGACGAGTCCGGTGGCTTCATCGACGAGGTGACGGACCGTGAGATCCTGCGCGCCTACCGGCTGTTGGCCGCGCAGGAGGGCGTCTTCGTGGAGCCGGCGTCCGCCGCGTCCGTCGCCGGTCTGCTGAAGGCCGCCGAGCAGGGCAAGGTCGACCCGGGCCAGAAGATCGTGTGCACGGTCACCGGAAACGGTCTGAAGGACCCCGACTGGGCCGTCGCCGGCGCCCCGCAGCCGGTCACCGTCCCGGTCGACGCGGTGACGGCGGCCGAGCGCCTCGGTCTGGCCTGACGCCAGGCTCGACGTCCTGCCTGACGGGGAACTCCCTCCGAGGGGTGCACAGGGGGCTTACGGCACGCATCGTGCGCCTCCTGTGCGCCCTATGTCGCCACAGAAGCATCCTTCGATAGGCTGTACCGAACCCGCCCGCCGCATATGCCTCCGAACCATGGAGCGTCTGGACGGTGCCGCGCCGTCTCCGCGGCCTGAGGGTCTCCCCGTACGTAGCCGATGTCGTATCGAATGTTTTCGACCATCACGCAGCTCAAGGAGAGTCATCGAGAGATGGCCGGTCCCGCCTTCCGCGCCGCCGCCGTAAGGGTGCGCGTCCCCGCCACCAGCGCCAACCTCGGCCCGGGCTTCGACGCCCTCGGCCTGTCGCTGGGGCTCTACGACGACGTCGTCGTCAGGGTGGCCGACTCCGGGCTGCACATCGACATCGCGGGCGAGGGCAGCGAGACGCTGCCGCGTGACGAGAAACACCTTCTCGTACGTTCTCTGCGCACCGCCTTCGACCTGCTGGGCGGGCAGCCGCGCGGCCTCGAGATCGTCTGCGCCAACCGGATCCCGCACGGCCGTGGCCTGGGATCCTCTTCGGCCGCCATCTGCGCCGGCATCGTCGCCGCGCGCGCCGTGACCATAGGCGGGGAGTCGAAGCTCGACGACACGGCCCTGCTCGAGCTCGCGACCGAGATCGAGGGCCACCCCGACAACGTGGCGGCCTGTCTGCTCGGCGGCTTCACGCTCTCCTGGATGGAGGCGGGCGCCGCCCGCGCGATCAGGATGGACGCCGCCGATTCCATCGTTCCGGTGGTTTTCGTGCCCGGAAAGCCGGTCCTCACCGAGACCGCGCGCGGCCTGCTCCCGCGCACCGTGCCGCACGTCGACGCCGCCACCAACGCGGGCCGTGCCGCCCTGCTCGTCGAGGCCCTCACCAGGCGCCCCGAGCTGCTGCTGCCCGCCACCGAGGACCGCCTCCACCAGGAGTACCGCGCCCCCGCCATGCCGGAGAGCGCCGCACTGGTGGAGCGGCTGCGGGCCGACGGGGTCCCGGCGGTCATCTCGGGTGCCGGACCCACTGTGCTGGCGCTGGCCGACGCCGACAGTGCCGACAAGGTCGCCCATCTGGCAGGCGAAGGGTGGGCCGCGAACCGGCTCGAACTCGACGCCCAGGGAGCGAGCGTGCTGCCGCTTGCGTCCTGACACACGGTTGCCGGATTTCGAGAGGGGGAATGTTTGTTGGATCCGGTAGTGTTAATCTCAAGTCTGCACCCGACCCCACCATGGCGAGGTGCTTCGTGTCCCCGTCCGGGACAGACATTCTTCCGGGAGCCTCCCAAGCCGCACTGTGTTCCGTACGACGTACGCGGGCAGTACCTCGTACGCGGGCACTGAGCGACTTGCCGGGCACGCTCCGGAATCGGTGCGACCAAGCCACGTGACACCGACACTCGGTGCCACGGCTTTGGGAAGCGCCATCCCAGATATTGCCTCCGCCATCTTTGGCGGACCACCGCCCCGGCACGGTCCACACAGCAAGGACCGAAGCCGGAAGCACAACCGGTCGCCGAGCCAGACAGGCCGACGTCCGCTCCAGGGAAGGACCCTTCGTGAGCGACACCACCGATCTGATGGGCGCACGTGTCGAGGAGACCGCTGCCGCGCCCGCCACGGACGCCTCCGCGCCTGCCACCGGTGCAGGCTCCCGGCGGCGCCGCGGTACCGGCCTCGAGGGCATGGTGCTGGCCGAGCTGCAGCAGGTCGCATCCGGCCTCGGCATCAGGGGCACCGCGCGCATGCGCAAGAGCCAGCTGATCGAGGTCATCAAGGAGGCGCAGGCGGGCGGCGGTGCCGCCCCGGTGAAGGCTGCGTCCTCCCCTGCCGGGGACGCCGTCGAGACCAAGCCCAAGCGCCGCGCCACCTCCAAGGCCCGTACGGGCGAGGACGCCGCTCCCGCCGCCGAGAAGAAGGCGGCCGCCCAGGCCGAGAAGGCCGTGGCCCAGCAGCAGATCGAGATCCCCGGCCAGCCGGCCAGCGACGACGCTCCCGTCGAGCGCCGTCGCCGGCGCGCCACCGCCGAGGCGGGCAGCCCCGAGACGGTCGCCGCCGAGGCGAAGAGCGAGCCGAAGGCCGAGACGCCCGCCCCGCAGGCGCAGGGCGAGGCCAAGGGAGACGCCGGTGACGGCGAGGGCCGCCAGGGCCGCCGTGACCGCCGTGACCGCGACCGCGGCGGCCGGGACCGCGGTGGCCGCGGCAACAAGGGCGACGAGCAGCAGGGCGGCCAGGGCGGCGGCCAGCAGCGCCAGGACCGTCAGGACCGGGGGGACCGCCAGCAGGGCGGCGCCCGCCAGGACCGCCAGGACCGTCAGCAGCGCGACAACGGGCCGCAGGACGACGACGACTTCGAGGGCGGCCGCCGCGGCCGTCGGGGCCGTTACCGGGACCGTCGTGGCCGTCGTGGCCGTGACGAGATGGGCAGCGAGCCGCAGATCGGCGAGGACGACGTCCTGATCCCGGTCGCGGGCATCCTCGACATCCTGGACAACTACGCCTTCATCCGTACGTCGGGCTACCTGCCGGGTCCCAACGACGTGTACGTCTCCCTCGCCCAGGTCCGCAAGAACGGCCTGCGCAAGGGCGACCACGTCACCGGCGCGGTCCGTCAGCCCAAGGAAGGCGAGCGGCGCGAGAAGTTCAACGCGCTGGTGCGTCTCGACTCCGTCAACGGCATGGCGCCCGAACACGGCCGCGGCCGCCCGGAGTTCAACAAGCTCACCCCGCTGTACCCGCAGGACCGCCTCCGCCTGGAGACGGACCCCGGTGTCCTCACCACCCGGATCATCGACCTCGTGTCGCCGATCGGTAAGGGCCAGCGCGGTCTGATCGTGGCCCCGCCGAAGACCGGTAAGACCATGATCATGCAGGCGATCGCCAACGCGATCACGCACAACAACCCCGAGTGCCACCTGATGGTCGTCCTGGTCGACGAGCGTCCGGAAGAGGTCACCGACATGCAGCGGTCGGTCAAGGGCGAGGTCATCTCCTCGACCTTCGACCGTCCGGCCGAGGACCACACGACGGTCGCCGAGCTCGCCATCGAGCGTGCCAAGCGCCTGGTGGAGCTGGGCCACGACGTGGTCGTGCTGCTCGACTCGATCACGCGTCTGGGCCGTGCCTACAACCTGGCCGCGCCCGCTTCCGGCCGCATCCTGTCCGGTGGTGTCGACTCGACCGCGCTGTACCCGCCGAAGCGCTTCTTCGGTGCGGCGCGCAACATCGAGGACGGTGGCTCGCTCACCATCCTGGCGACCGCTCTCGTCGACACCGGCTCCCGTATGGACGAGGTGATCTTCGAGGAGTTCAAGGGCACCGGCAACATGGAGCTGAAGCTCGACCGGAAGCTCGCGGACAAGCGGATCTTCCCGGCGGTGGACGTGGACGCGTCCGGCACGCGTAAGGAAGAGATCCTGCTCGGCAACGAGGAGCTGGCGGTCGTCTGGAAGCTCCGCCGGGTTCTGCACGCGCTCGACCAGCAGCAGGCGATCGAGCTGCTGCTGGACAAGATGAAGCAGACGAAGTCGAACGTCGAGTTCCTGATGCAGATTCAGAAGACGACGCCGACGCCTGGGAACGGCGACTGAGGCACAGCCTTCACAAAGGTCGCCCCCCGTTACTGCAGTAACGGGGGGCGACCTTTTGGCGCAGTTAGGGAGGGGCGCGCTCTGCGCCCCTCCCAACTTGTGTCTCACTGGGGGGACTCTCCTTGACTACACCCCTGTCCGGTGGTCGTCACAGACGCCGGATACGCATCGCCCTGCCCGTCGCCGCCGCGGGTGTCGCGGCCGCGGTCGCCGCCCTGCTGACGGTCTCGTCCGCGGGCGCGGCGACGGCCTCGGCGGAGCCGACGGTCAAGCCCGTCAAGAGCTCCGCATCGCTGACCGACCTGACGGACCGCGTCGCGGGCGCTCTCGCCACCGACAAGGACTTCAAGAAGGCGTCGAAGACCAAGGACACGAAGACGGACGGCTCGACCGCCTCCTCCAAGTCCTCGACCTCGTCCGGGTCCTCCTCGACCTCGTCCGGGTCCTCCTCGACCTCGACCGTCACTCCGATGGTCATCGGCGGCACCACCACGAGCATCACCTCTGCACCGTGGATGGCCCAGCTCTGGTACTACGACGACAAGGGCACCAGCGACACCGGCGACGACGTCGGCTTCTTCTGCGGTGGCACCGTCGTGGCGCCCACGAAGATCCTCACTGCCTCGCACTGTGTCCACGGCTACAACTGGCACGCGTACGGAGCGATCGTCACCGGCACCGACCAACTGCCCACCACCGACAGCTCGGGCAACACCGACCTGCACGGCGGCACGGTCTCCGGCGTGTGGCGGCAGTGGAACCACCCGTCGTACAACTCGACGACCGTCGACAACGACGTAGCCGTCCTGACCCTGGCCGCCCCGATCACCGCCACGCCGATCCGCATGGCGACGTCCACCGACACGGCGTCCTACGCGGCCGGCACCAACGCCAAGGTCTACGGCTGGGGCCGCACCAGCTCCACCAGCAACGACATCTCGCAGACCCTGCAGAGCGCCACGCTGCCCATCCAGTCCGACAGCACCTGCTCCGGCTACTACAGCAGCGACTTCATCGCGGGGCACATGGTCTGTGCGGGCAACCCGGCGACCGGCAGCGACTCCGGCACCACCACGGCCTGCAACGGCGACTCCGGTGGCCCGCTGATCGTGGGCAACCGCATCGTGGGCATCGTGTCGTGGGGCGTGCAGGACTGTGTCGCCAAGGGCGCGTACAGCGTGTTCACCAAGGTGAAGGCGTACGTCGGCGCCGCCTACCCGCGCATCGACGACACCAACCTCAGCGACAGCTCCACCTCCACCCCTGACGGCAAGGCCGACCTGTTCGTGCGCGAGCACTCCACGAACACCGGATACGAGAAGGACTCCAAGGGCACCTCGTTCGCGGCCCGCGTCTCCTGGGGCAGCTTCAGCGGCTACAACACGATCCTGCAGACGGACCTCAACCGGGACGGCTACCAGGACTTCGTTCTGCGCCGCAGCAGTGACGGGGCGGTCTTCTGGCTGCACTACATCCCGTCCACCCAGAGCTGGAGCAAGAGCCTGCTCTTCAGCAACTGGTCCACCCGCAAGTTCACCGTCGCCCCCGGTGACGTCACCGGCGACTACCTGCCCGACCTGCTCTCGGTGGACTCCTCCGGCAACCTGTGGATCTACCCGGGCAAGGGCAACGGTACTTTCGCCAGCCCCGTCAAGGTCGGCTCCGGCTGGGGCCAGTACAACTCCCTGCGCGGCCACGGCGACTTCAACGGCGACGGCAAGGCCGACCTGATCGCCCGCCAGAGCAGCACCGGCGACGTGTACCTGTACCGGGGTACCGGCACAGCCGGCTCGGGCGCCTTCGCCTCGCGGATCAAGGTGCGCAGCGCCTGGACCGGCTACAACACCTTCGACGCGGTCGGCGACATCACCGGTGACGGCAAGGCCGACTTCCTGGCCCGTACCTCTGCCGGCACGCTTTATCTGTACCCAGGTACCGGTAAGGCCACGAGCGAGATCTTTGCCACAAGGATCTCGGTCGGTACCGGTTTCCAGGCATACGACCTTTTCGGCTGAAACCGCAGGTGAGCGGGTTACGCCCGTAAACCTCCGTGACGCTCTGTGTCCGGCCTTCCACGGGTCGGGCACAGAGCGTTGTGCAACCCTTTCTCGAGTTTCTCCGTCTGACCCGACGGAGTGACGATGGTGCGGTACGACGCGTATCCGTGACCGACAGGCCTGTCCCTGAAAGCAGGGGGTAACCGACCGGACGAGAACGAGGAGCACATGTCCGCCGAGAGCACGCCGGAACCCGGAATACCGGGGGAGCCCGGCACCAACGGCACGCGCGGCCGCGCCAAGGGCCGCCGCCGCAAGCCCCGCAGCACGCGCCGCAAAGGCCTGCTGATCACGGCGTGGACCGCCGCGGGCATCGTCGTGCTGGGCGGCACCGGAGCCGGATACCTGTACTTCAAGCTCAACGGCAACATCAAGAGCGTGGACATCGACTCGGCCCTGGGCACGGACCGGCCGACGAAGGTCGACAACGGCTCCGAGAACATCCTGGTCCTCGGCTCGGACAGCCGCTCGGGCAACAACAAGAAGCTCGGCGGCGGCACCGACGACGGCAGCGCCCGCTCCGACACGGCGATGATCGTGCACGTCTACAAGGGCCACAAGAAGGCCAGCGTGGTCTCCATGCCCCGCGACACCCTCATCGACCGCCCCGAGTGCACCGACACGAACGGCAAGACGCATCCCGCCGCGACCGGCGTCATGTTCAACACCGCGTACTCCACCGGTGGCGCCGCCTGCGCCGTGAAGACCGTGGAGTCGATCAGCGGGCTGCGGATGGACCACTACCTCGAGGTCGACTTCAGCGGCTTCGAGAAGCTCATCGACGAGCTCGGCGGCGTCCCGGTCACCACGACCAAGGACATCAAGGACTCCCAGAGCCATCTGAACCTCAAGGCCGGCACGCACACGCTCGGCGGCGAGCAGGCCCTCGGCCTGGTCCGCACCCGGCACGGCGTCGGCGACGGCTCCGACCTCGGCCGCATCCAGCTCCAGCAGGCCTTCATCAAGGCCCTGGTCGAGCAGGTCAAGCACGTCGGCATCTTCACCAGCCCGAAGAAGCTCTACGACCTCGCCGACACCGCCACCAAGGCCGTGACGACCGACTCCGACCTCGGCTCGGTGAACTCCCTGATGTCCTTCGCCAACGGCCTGAAGGGCATCGGCTCCAGCAACATGCACATGATCACGATGCCGGTCCAGTACGACCCGTCGAACCCGAACCGTGTGATCGTGGAGAAGGCCAAGGCCCAGCAGGTCTGGACGGCGCTGAAGAACGACCGGCCCATCCCGAGGTCGGCGACTGAAGGAACGGCGACCGGCGAGGCGAAGGGCGTCGTAACCGCTGGTTAGAAGGGGTGCGAGGAACCCCGCCGAGCCGCAGGGAATAGATCACCCGAACCCCCGGTTTTGGGGGATGGCCCCAGTCCTGGCAGACTGGTACGTCGGCCCCGGTTCACGCGACCGCACCCCGCGGGAGCGACCCGGTGCCCTCCCGAAACTAGGAGACACCTTGAAGCGCGACATCCACCCCGAGTACGTCGAGACGCAGGTCAGCTGCACCTGTGGCGCGTCGTTCACCACCCGCAGCACGATCTCCAGCGGCACCATCCGCGCCGAGGTCTGCTCCGAGTGCCACCCGTTCTACACGGGCAAGCAGAAGATCCTCGACACCGGTGGCCGTGTGGCCCGCTTCGAGGCCCGCTTCGGCAAGGCTGCTGCCGGCTCCAAGAAGTAGCTGGCTCCCATTCGCCGGTCCACGGCCGCGCCCTTCACAGGCGTGCCGGGACCGGCGTTTTTGGTCGCCCGCCTTCCCCTTTTTCCACGCAGTACAGGAGCCCAAGATGTTCGAGGCCGTCGAGGAACTCGTCGGTGAGCACGCCGACCTGGAGAAGAAGCTCGCCGACCCGTCGGTCCACGCCGACCAGGCCAACGCGCGCAAGCTGAACAAGCGCTACGCCGAGCTCACCCCGATCGTCGCCACGTACCGCTCCTGGAAGCAGACCGGCGACGACATCGAGACGGCGAAGGAATTCGCCGCCGACGACCCCGACTTCGTGGCCGAGGTCAAGGAGCTGGAGAAGCAGCGCGAGGAACTCACCGAGAAGCTGCGCCTGCTGCTCGTGCCCCGGGACCCGTCCGACGACAAGGACGTGATCCTCGAGATCAAGGCCGGCGCCGGCGGCGACGAGTCCGCGCTCTTCGCCGGTGACCTGCTGCGCATGTACCTGCGGTACGCCGAGCGGGTCGGCTGGAAGACCGAGATCATCGACGCCACCGAGTCCGAGCTCGGCGGCTACAAGGACGTCCAGGTCGCCGTGAAGACCAAGGGCGGCCAGGGCGCCACCGAGCCCGGGCAGGGCGTCTGGGCCCGGCTGAAGTACGAGGGCGGTGTGCACCGCGTGCAGCGCGTGCCGGCGACCGAGTCCCAGGGCCGCATCCACACCTCCGCGGCCGGTGTGCTGGTCACGCCCGAGGCCGAGGAGGTCGACGTCGAGATCAACCCGAACGACCTCCGCATCGACGTCTACCGCTCCTCCGGACCCGGCGGCCAGTCGGTGAACACCACCGACTCCGCGGTGCGCATCACGCACATTCCGACCGGAGTCGTCGCCTCCTGCCAGAACGAGAAGAGCCAGCTGCAGAACAAGGAGCAGGCGATGCGTATCCTGCGCTCCAGGCTGCTCGCAGCGGCGCAGGAGGAGGCGGAGAGGGAAGCCGCCGACGCCCGCCGCAGCCAGGTCCGCACCGTCGACCGCTCCGAGAAGATCCGCACGTACAACTTCCCGGAGAATCGCATCTCGGACCACCGCGTCGGCTTCAAGGCCTACAACCTGGACCAGGTCCTGGACGGCGACCTCGACGCGGTGATCCAGGCCTGCGTCGACGCGGACTCGGCGGCCAAGCTGGCGGCCGCCTAAACGCACCTGCGCACGACCCAGTACGACACGGAGGAATGCGTGAACCTGCTGCTCTCAGAGGTGGCACAGGCCACCCAGCGGCTGGCCGACGCCGGCGTGCCCTCGCCGCGCACCGACGCGGAGGAGCTCGCCGCGTTCGTGCACGGCGTGAAGCGCAGCCAACTGCACTCCGTGAAGGACTCGGACTTCGACGCCCGCTACTGGGAGGTCATCGCCCGGCGCGAACAGCGCGAGCCGCTGCAGCACATCACCGGGCGTGCCTACTTCCGCTACCTCGAACTCCAGGTGGGGCCAGGGGTGTTCGTGCCGCGGCCCGAGACCGAGTCCGTGGTCGGGTGGGCCATAGACGCCGTACGCGCGATGGATGTCGTCGAGCCCTGCATCGTCGACCTGTGCACCGGCTCCGGCGCCATCGCGCTCGCGCTCGCCCAGGAGGTGCCGCGCTCGCGCGTGCACGCCGTGGAGCTGTCCGAGGAAGCCCTCCAGTGGACCCGCAAGAACGTCGAGGGCTCACGTGTCGACCTGCGCCAGGGCAACGCCCTCGACGCCTTCCCGGACCTCGACGGCCAGGTCGACCTGGTCATCTCCAACCCGCCGTACATCCCGCTGACCGAATGGGAGTACGTCGCTCCCGAGGCGCGGGACTACGATCCCGAACTCGCCCTGTTCTCGGGGGAGGACGGCCTCGATCTCATCCGCGGTCTGGAACGGACCGCACACCGGCTGCTGCGCCCGGGCGGTGTCGTCGTCATCGAGCACGCCGACACCCAGGGCGGCCAGGTGCCGTGGATCTTCACCGAGGAGCGGGGCTGGGCCGACGCGGCCGACCACCCGGACCTCAACAACCGCCCGCGGTTCGCGACGGCCCGCAAGGCACTGCCGTGACCATCCCGACGACCCACTTCCCGATGTACGTGTACTTCGTGTACGAGGAGGCCCGCTAGACATGGCTCGGCGATACGACACCAACGACGCGACGGACCGCACGACCGGTCTGCGCGAAGCCGCGTCCGCCGTCCGCCGTGGCGAGCTCGTGGTCCTCCCGACCGACACGGTGTACGGCATCGGCGCCGACGCGTTCTCCTCGGAGGCGGTCGCCGATCTGCTGGAGGCCAAGGGCAGGGGCCGCAACATGCCCACCCCCGTGCTGATCGGGTCCCCGAACACGCTCCACGGTCTCGTCACCGACTTCTCCGAGCTGGCCTGGGAGCTCGTCGACGCCTTCTGGCCGGGCGCGCTCACGCTCGTCGCCAAGCACCAGCCGTCCCTGCAGTGGGACCTGGGGGACACCCGGGGCACGGTCGCCATCCGGATGCCGCTGCACCCGGTCGCCATCGAGCTGCTGACCGAGGTCGGCCCGATGGCCGTGTCCTCGGCGAACCTGACCGGGCACCCCGCCCCCGAGGACTGCGACGCGGCGCAGGAGATGCTGGGCGACTCGGTCTCCGTCTACCTAGACGGCGGCCCGACCCCCGGCAACGTGCCGTCCTCCATCGTCGACGTCACCCGCCCGGTGCCGGTGCTGCTGCGCGAGGGCGCGATCTCTCCGGAAGAGCTGCGGAAGGTCGTACCCGACCTCGAGGTGGCGAATTGACGGCCCCTGACGCGGGGCGTGGCATAGGCAACGGGGTAGAGACGGGGAACCTGTTCGAACAGGGCGTCCCCATGACCAACTTCCGCATCCTCCACGTCAGCACCGGCAATGTGTGCCGCTCGCCGATCACCGAGCGGCTGACCCGCCATGCCCTGGCGGACCGGCTCGGCGACCCCCGGTGGGGCGGGCTGATCGTGGAGAGCGCGGGCACCTGGGGCCACGAGGGGGCGCCCATGGAGGCCAACGCCGAGGCGGTCCTCGCGGACTTCGGCGCGGACGCCTCCGGCTTCATGGGCCGCGAACTCCTCGACGAGCACGTCATCATGGCCGACCTCGTCCTGACGGCGACCCGCGACCACCGCGCCCAGGTCATCTCCATGGGCCACTCGGCGGGCCTGCGCACCTTCACCCTGAAGGAGTTCACCCGCCTGGTGAAGGCGATAGACCCCGCGACCCTGCCACCCCTGGAGGACGGCGTGGTGGCACGCGCGCGTGCCCTGGTGCGGGCTGCGGCGGCTCTACGCGGGTGGCTCCTGGCCCCGACCGCCGAGGCGGACGAGGTGTACGACCCGTACGGCGCCCCGCTGACCTTCTTCCGGTCCATCGGTGAGGAGATACACCAGGCGCTGGATCCGGTGGTGACCGCCCTGACGGGGGTGCCCGCGCGGGCTTGACGCCGGACGCGTCGCGTCCCAGCGCTCACCGGGGTACCCGCGAAGGCGTAACAACCGAGCACCTCACCGGTACCGGGCCTACATTGGTCGTACGTCACCGTCGACGCCCCCGGAGCCCATCATGCCGGTCACTCCCACCCTCGAGGCCGATGTCCTGCGCCGGCAGGACCCCGAGCTGGCCGAGATCCTGCTCGGTGAGCGCGACCGGCAGTCGACGACGCTGCAGCTCATCGCCGCCGAGAACTTCTCCTCGCCCGCGGTGCTGGCAGCGCTCGGCTCGCCGCTGGCCAACAAGTACGCCGAGGGGTACCCGGGCGCCCGCCACCACGGCGGCTGCGAGATCGTCGACGTCGCCGAGCGCCTCGCCGTGGACCGCGCGAAGGCCCTGTTCGGCGCCGAGCACGCCAACGTGCAGTCGCACTCCGGCTCTTCGGCCGTCCTCGCCGCGTACGCGGCCCTCCTGCGGCCCGGCGACACCGTCCTCGCCCTCGGCCTCCCGTACGGCGGCCACCTCACGCACGGCTCGCCCGCCAACTTCTCCGGCCGCTGGTTCGACTTCGTCGGCTACGGCGTCGACGCCGAGACCGGGCTCATCGACTACGACCAGGTGCGCACCCTCGCCCGTACGCACCGCCCCAAGGCGATCGTGTGCGGTTCCATCGCCTACCCCCGGCACATCGACTACGCCTTCTTCCGCGAGGTCGCCGACGAGATCGGGGCGTATCTCATCGCCGACGCCGCCCATCCCATCGGGCTCGTCGCCGGGGGAGCGGCGCCCAGCCCGGTGCCGTACGCCGATGTCGTCTGCGCGACCACCCACAAGGTGCTGCGCGGGCCGCGCGGCGGGATGATCCTGTGCGGCGCCGAGCTCGCCGAGCGGGTCGACCGGGCCGTCTTCCCCTTCACCCAGGGCGGCGCGCAGATGCACACCATCGCCGCCAAGGCCGTCGCGTTCGGGGAGGCGGCAACCCCGGCGTTCAGGTTGTACGCCCATCAGGTGGTCGCCAACGCCCGGGCGCTGGCGGCTCGGCTGGCCGCCGAGGGCCTGGTGGTCACCACCGGCGGCACGGACACCCATCTGATCACCACCGACCCCGCGCCCCTGGGCGTCGACGGACGCACCGCGCGCGGCCGCCTCGCCGCGGCCGGAATGGTGCTGGACTGCTGTGCGCTGCCGCACGGGGACGCCCGTGGTCTCAGGCTCGGCACGGCGGCCGTGACGACACAGGGGATGGGAGAGGAGGAGATGGCATCGATCGCCGCCCTGCTGGCGGATGTGCTGCGCGGCGGGACCGAGAGCCAGAAGGCGCGTGATCAGGTGCGCGAGCTCACCGGTAGATTTCAGCCGTACACCGGCTGAGCGGGGGTAGACGCACCTGCGTACCACTGGGTGCAGCCTGCGTGCACAGGCACGCGTGCAACCATCGTCGCTACCCGGCAGTCCCCATTCATATGCGTGCGTCGCTAGGGTGTGGGGCTGAGATGGCCAGCGAGACCTGTGGGGAAGCCTGTGCGTGAATACCTGCTGACGCTCTGCATCACGGCCGCGGTGACGTATCTGCTGACAGGGCCGGTACGGAAGTTCGCGATCGTGGCCGGAGCCATGCCGGAGATCAGGGCCCGTGACGTGCACCGGGAGCCCACTCCGCGCCTCGGCGGGATCGCCATGTTCTTCGGGCTGTGCGCGGGCCTGCTGGTCGCGGACCATCTCACCAACCTCAACGAGGTCTTCGAGAAGTCCAACGAACCGCGGGCGCTGCTCTCCGGAGCGGCGCTCATCTGGCTCATCGGCGTCCTGGACGACAAGTTCGAGATCGACGCGCTGATCAAGCTCGGCGGCCAGATGATCGCCGCGGGCGTGATGGTCATGCAGGGCCTGACCATCCTGTGGCTGCCGGTCCCCGGCGCCGGCACCGTCGCGCTGACCCAGTGGCAGGGCACCCTGCTGACGGTGGCGCTGGTCGTCATCACCATCAACGCGGTCAACTTCGTGGACGGCCTGGACGGCCTGGCCTCCGGCATGGTGTGCATCGCCGCCGCCGCGTTCTTCATGTACGCCTACCGCATCTGGTACTCGTACGGCATCGAGGCCGCCGCCCCCGCCACGCTGTTCGCGGCCATCCTGATGGGCATGTGCCTGGGCTTCCTGCCGCACAACATGCACCCGGCGCGCATCTTCATGGGCGACTCGGGCTCCATGCTGATCGGGCTGGTCCTGGCCGCGGGCGCGATCTCCATCACGGGGCAGGTCGACCCGGACAGCCTGTTCGGCGGGTCCCAGCGCCAGACGGTGCACCACATGGTCCCGGTCTACATCCCGCTGCTGCTGCCGCTGACGATCATCGCGATCCCCGCCGCCGACCTGGTGCTGGCCATCGTGCGCCGCACCTGGCGCGGCCAGTCGCCGTTCGCCGCGGACCGCGGACATCTGCACCACCGTCTGCTGGAGATCGGGCACTCGCACAGCCGGGCCGTCCTCATCATGTACTTCTGGTCGGCACTGATCGCCTTCGGCGCTCTCGCCTACTCGGTCAACTCGGCGTCCATGTGGATCGTCCTGGGCGTCGTGTTCCTCAGCGCCATCGGGCTGCTGCTGCTCCTGCTGCCGCGCTTCACGCCGCGCGCCCCGCGCTGGGCCGAGCACTTCGTGCCGCCGCGCTACCGCCGCCGCAGGGCCGTCGCCGAAACCGCGTCGACCCCCGCGCACCCGGCCGCAGTCGAAGAGGAGCAGTGCCCACCGGTCGTGGCCGGTGTGCCAGGGGTGAACGGTGCGACCGCTCTGGGCACCCGTCCGCGCTTCCTGGACCGCCGCAAGGCCGGTTCCCCGCGCTGACGCTCGCGTTGACGGGCAAGGTAAGAATCTGACTAGAGCATTGCCAACTCGTGGGGGAGCAAAGACCCCCAATATCAGACAAGCCGGTTCGGTTTCTGCACAGACGCGCACTGTCACTCTCATGTGTGACAGCAAGCACACCGACTAGGTAAAGACCGCATCAAATAGTTTGTGATACGGTTCACGAGAACCCCGGAGAGAGCTGAAGGACCGTAGTGCGACGGTCCATTGGCCGTGAGTTCCCCTCTCGATCCGGGACTACGCTCGTCCATGACGACACCTGCCCCCCTGTGAAAGCGGAGTTGCCGCCATGCCGTCCAATGACGTCCGGATCCTGGCCCAGGCCGCCGTACCCACGGCTGCCGTCGGCGTGATTGCCGCCGTCGTCAGCGGTGTGGTCGCCGGTGGCAAGGGTGTGATCGGGGCGGCTGTTGCGACGCTGATCGTGATTCTCTTCATGGGGCTCGGGCTCTACGTCCTGCAGCGCACTGCCAAATCGCTTCCGCACCTGTTCCAGGCAATGGGCCTGATGCTCTACGCAGCACAGATCCTTCTGCTGTTCATCTTCGTCGCGGTTTTCAAGCACACGACGCTGTTCAACCCCCGGTCCTTCGCGCTCACGCTGGTCGCATCCACCCTGACCTGGATCGCCGCGCAGACGCGAGCGCACATGAAGTCCAAAATCCTTTACGTCGAACCCGACAAGACGGGGCACTCGTCGTGAGGGGTAGGGCCGGGATAAGGACACATGAGATCTCCTGCTATCGTCCGGTGCCAACTGCGGCATCGCGGGCGCGGGCATCTGAGCTGACGCCTGATCGATCGCGAGGCTTGATGCCCCCCAGCCGCCCTCACATCCGTAACACCAGTCCAGTGCCGACCCGCGGCTGCGCGCCGCGCCGACACAACGAGGTTGCCGTACCCATGCGTCACGATGAAGGAGCCCGCGGTGAGTGCTGATCCGACGCAGACGCTCGCTTTCGACTCGAGCTGTCACCTGTTCTCCGGGTGCGGTTTCGACACCGTCGCTCCGGGCCTGCACTCGTTCCTCTTCAAGCCGCTCTGGGGTGACGCAGACGGCCATGGCTTGTACTTGAACCATGGCTTCTACTTCAACAAGCCGATGCTGCTGGCCCTGCTGGGCTCCATCATCGTGGTGGGCTTCTTCTGGGCCGCGTTCGCCAAGCCCAAGGTCGTCCCGGGCAAGCTCCAGCTGATCGCCGAGGCGGGCTACGACTTCGTGCGCCGCGGCATCGTCTACGAGACCATCGGCAAGAAGGAAGGCGAGAAGTACGTCCCGCTCGTCGTCTCGCTGTTCTTCTTCATCTGGATGATGAACCTCTGGTCGATCGTCCCGGTCGCCCAGTTCCCGGTGACCTCGATCATCGCCTACCCGGCGGTCCTGGCCCTGATCGTCTACCTCGTCTGGGTCCCGCTCACCTTCAAGCGGCACGGCTTCGTCGGCGCTTTCAAGAACTTCACCGGTTACGACAAGTCGCTCGGCGCCGTGCTCCCGCTGTCGATGACCATCGAGCTCGCCTCGAACCTGCTCGTCCGCCCGTTCACGCACGCGGTCCGGCTCTTCGCGAACATGTTCGCCGGCCACACGCTGATCGTGCTCTTCACGGTCGCCAGCTGGTACATGCTGAACGGCATCGGCATCGCCTACTCCGGTGTCTCGTTCATCATGACGATCGTCATGACCGCCTTCGAGCTCTTCATCCAGGCCGTCCAGGCGTACGTCTTCGTCCTGCTGTCCTGCTCGTACATCCAGGGCGCGCTCGCCGAGCACCACTGAGCTGCCCCGCTCCGCACCCCCTTGTCGTCCGGTGGCCAACCCCCACCGGTCCGTAAAGAAAAGGAAGAACTGGCATGTCCCAGACCCTTGCCGCTGTCACTGGCTCGCTCAGCTCCGTCGGTTACGGCCTGGCCGCCATCGGCCCCGGCGTCGGCGTCGGCATCATCTTCGGTAACGGCACCCAGGCCCTCGCCCGCCAGCCCGAGGCGGCCGGCCTCATCCGTGCCAACCAGATCCTCGGCTTCGCGTTCTGTGAGGCGCTGGCCCTCATCGGCCTCGTCATGCCGTTCGTCTACTAAGTCGAACGTCAGCGACAGCCCCATTCGACGAAAGGCACTGAGATGACCCACGCATGGGTTCAGTTTGCGGCGGAGAAGGAGAACCCCCTCGTTCCGCCGTGGCCGGAGCTCGTCATCGGCCTGATCGCCTTCGTCATCGTCTTCGGCTTCCTCGCCAAGAAGCTCCTCCCGAACATCAACAAGGTTCTGGAAGAGCGCCGCGAGGCCATCGAGGGCGGTATCGAGAAGGCCGAGGCCGCACAGACCGAGGCCCAGAGCGTCCTCGAGCAGTACAAGGCCCAGCTCGCCGAGGCCCGGCACGAGGCCGCGCGTCTGCGCCAGGAGGCGCAGGAGCAGGGTGCCGCGCTGATCGCCGAGATGCGCGCCGAGGGCCAGCGGCAGCGCGAGGAGATCGTCGCCGCCGGTCACGCGCAGATCGAGGCCGACCGCAAGGCCGCCGCGTCCGCGCTGCGGCAGGACGTCGGTCACCTCGCAACCGAGCTGGCCGGCAAGCTCGTCGGTGAGTCCCTCGAGGACCACGCCCGGCAGAGCCGTGTCATCGACCGCTTCCTCGACGAGCTCGAGGAGAAGGCCGAGGCCACCCGATGAACGGAGCGAGCCGCGAGGCACTGGCCGCCGCACGCGAGCGCCTCGACGCGCTGACGGACTCCACGTCCGCCGACGCGACGAAGCTCGCCGACGAGCTGGCCGCCGTCACCGCGCTGCTCGACCGCGAGGTGTCGCTGCGTCGGGTCCTCACCGACCCGGCGCAGGCCGGTGAGGCGAAGGCCGAGCTGGCCCAGCGCCTGCTCGGCTCCCAGGTCGGCGGGGCCACTGCCGACCTGGTGTCCGGCATGGTGCGCTCCCGCTGGTCGCAGTCCCGTGACCTGGTGGACGCGCTGGAGGAGCTGGCGGACACCGCCGAGCTCACCGCCGCGCAGAAGAGGGGCGCGCTCGACGACGTGGAGGACGAGCTGTTCCGCTTCGGGCGGATCGTCTCCTCGAGCACCGAGCTGCGTGCCGCGCTGACCGACCGCGCCGCGAGCACCGCGGCCAAGACCGAGCTGCTGCACCGGCTGCTCGGCGGCCGGGCCGTCGCGAGCACCGAGCGTCTTGTGACGCGCCTTGTGACCGCGCCGCGGGGACGTAGCCTGGAGGCGGGACTTGAGTCCCTGTCCAAGCTCGCCGCCGAGCGCCGGGACCGGCTGGTCGCCGTCGTGACCTCGGCGGTGCCGCTGAGCGACGCGCAGAAGCAGCGCCTGGGCGCCGCCCTCGCGAAGCTCTACGGCCACAAGATGCACCTCAACATCGACGTGGACCCCGAGGTCCTCGGCGGGATCCGGGTGCAGGTCGGTGACGAGATCATCAACGGCTCGATCGCGGACCGCATCGAGGACGCCGGCCGCCGTCTGGCGAGCTGAGCAGCAACTTCATAAGCAGAACAGCAGTACAGCAGTACGTACCTACGGCCCGGTTGGGTCGTGCAGAGGATTCCTGGGGGTCGCCCCCAGACCCCCAAGTTGAAACTTCGGGCCCAACAAGGAGAGCAGGGAACCCAGATGGCGGAGCTCACGATCCGGCCGGAGGAGATCCGGGACGCGCTGGAGAACTTCGTCCAGTCGTACAAGCCGGACGCGGCCTCGCGCGAGGAGGTCGGTACGGTCACCCTTGCCGGCGACGGCATCGCGAAGGTCGAGGGTCTGCCCTCGGCCATGGCCAACGAACTGCTGAAGTTCGAGGACGGCACCCTCGGCCTCGCCCTCAACCTCGAGGAGCGCGAGATCGGTGCCATCGTCCTCGGTGAGTTCAGCGGCATCGAGGAGGGTCAGCCGGTGCAGCGCACCGGTGAGGTGCTCTCCGTGGCAGTCGGCGAGGGCTACCTCGGCCGCGTCGTCGACCCGCTCGGCAACCCGATCGACGGCCTCGGCGAGATCGAGACCACCGGTCGCCGCGCCCTCGAGCTGCAGGCCCCCACGGTCATGCAGCGCAAGTCGGTGCACGAGCCGATGGAGACCGGCTACAAGGCCGTCGACGCGATGACCCCGATCGGCCGCGGTCAGCGCCAGCTGATCATCGGTGACCGCCAGACCGGCAAGACCGCCCTGGCCGTCGACACCATCATCAACCAGCGCGACAACTGGCGCTCGGGCGACGTGAACAAGCAGGTCCGCTGCATCTACGTCGCCATCGGCCAGAAGGGCTCCACCATCGCGTCGGTCCGCCGCGCGCTGGAGGAGAACGGCGCGCTGGAGTACACGACCATCGTCGCCGCCCCCGCGTCCGACCCGGCCGGCTTCAAGTACCTTGCGCCGTACACCGGTTCGGCCATCGGCCAGCACTGGATGTACGAGGGCAAGCACGTCCTGATCATCTTCGACGACCTGTCGAAGCAGGCCGACGCCTACCGCGCCGTGTCGCTGCTGCTGCGCCGCCCGCCGGGCCGTGAGGCCTACCCGGGTGACGTCTTCTACCTGCACTCCCGTCTGCTGGAGCGCTGCGCGAAGCTCTCCGACGACATGGGCAAGGGCTCGATGACCGGTCTGCCGATCGTCGAGACCAAGGCCAACGACGTCTCGGCGTTCATCCCGACCAACGTCATCTCCATCACCGACGGCCAGTGCTTCCTGGAGTCGGACCTGTTCAACGCCGGTCAGCGCCCCGCGCTGAACGTCGGTATCTCCGTCTCCCGAGTCGGTGGTTCCGCGCAGCACAAGGCGATGAAGCAGGTCTCCGGCCGGCTCCGCGTCGACCTCGCCCAGTTCCGTGAGCTGGAGGCCTTCGCCGCCTTCGGTTCCGACCTGGACGCCGCGTCGAAGGCGCAGCTGGAGCGCGGTCAGCGCATGGTCGAGCTGCTGAAGCAGTCGCAGTACCAGCCGATGTCCACCGAGGACCAGGTCGTCTCCGTCTGGGCCGGCACCACCGGCAAGATGGACGACGTGCCCGTGGCCGACATCCGCCGCTTCGAGAAGGAGCTCCTGGAGTACCTGCACCGCAAGGAGCAGGGCCTCATGACCTCCATCCGCGAGGGCGGCAAGCTGTCGGACGACACCCTCACCGCCGTCGCCGACGCGATCGCCGAGTTCAAGAAGCAGTTCGAGACCTCGGACGGCAAGCTTCTCGGCGAGGACGCCCCGGCCGCCGCCAAGTGACGTAAGGAAGGGACCTGACTCATGGGAGCCCAGCTCCGGGTCTACAAGCGTCGCATCCGATCCGTCACCGCGACCAAGAAGATCACCAAGGCGATGGAGATGATCGCCGCCTCGCGCGTCGTCAAGGCGCAGCGCAAGGTGGCGGCCTCCACGCCGTACGCGCAGGAACTGACGCGTGCGGTCACGGCGGTCGGTACCGGCTCGAACACGAAGCACCCGCTGACCACGCAGGCCGAGACGGTCACGCGGTCCGCGGTGCTGCTCCTCACGAGCGACCGTGGTCTCGCCGGTGCCTTCAACTCCAACGCCATCAAGGCGGCGGAGCAGCTCACCGAGCGGCTGGAGCGCGAGGGCAAGGAGGTCGTCGTCTACATCGTCGGCCGCCGTGGTCTCGCGCACTACAACTTCCGTGAGCGCAAGGTCGCGGAGTCGTGGACCGGCTTCACCGACGAGCCCACGTACGCGGACGCCAAGAAGGTCGCGGCGCCGCTGATCGAGGCCATCGAGACCGAGACGGCCGAGGGCGGCGTGGATGAACTCCACATCGTCTTCACCGAGTTCGTGTCGATGATGACGCAGACGGCGCTCGACGACCGTCTGCTGCCGCTCAGCCTCGAAGAGGTCGCGAAGGAAGCAGCCCCGCAGGGCGAGATCCTTCCGCTGTACGACTTCGAGCCCTCGGCGGAGGACGTCCTCGACGCCCTGCTGCCGCGCTACGTGGAGAGCCGTATCTACAACGCGCTCCTCCAGTCGGCCGCTTCGAAGCACGCCGCCACGCGGCGCGCGATGAAGTCGGCGACCGACAACGCGGGCGAGCTCATCACCACGCTCTCCCGACTTGCCAACGCGGCCCGCCAGGCCGAAATCACCCAGGAAATCAGCGAGATCGTCGGTGGCTCCGCAGCCCTGGCCGACGCGACCGCGGGGAGTGACCGCTAATGACCACCACTGTTGAGACCGCGACGGCCACGGGCCGCGTCGCCCGGGTCATCGGCCCGGTCGTCGACGTGGAGTTCCCCGTCGACGCGATGCCGGACATCTACAACGCCCTGCACGTAGAGGTGGCCGACCCGGCCAACGCCGGCGAGAAGAAGACGCTGACCCTGGAGGTCGCCCAGCACCTGGGTGACGGCCTGGTCCGCACCATCTCCATGCAGCCCACCGACGGTCTGGTCCGCCAGGCCCCGGTGACCGACACCGGCAACTCCATCACCGTTCCGGTCGGCGACTTCACCAAGGGCAAGGTGTTCAACACCCTCGGTGAGGTGCTGAACGTCGACGAGAAGTACGAGGGCGAGCGCTGGGGCATCCACCGCAAGGCCCCGAACTTCGACGAGCTCGAGTCGAAGACCGAGATGTTCGAGACCGGCGTCAAGGTCATCGACCTGCTGACCCCGTACGTCAAGGGCGGCAAGATCGGTCTGTTCGGCGGTGCCGGCGTCGGCAAGACGGTGCTCATCCAGGAGATGATCTACCGCGTCGCCAACAACCACGACGGTGTCTCCGTGTTCGCCGGTGTCGGCGAGCGCACCCGTGAGGGTAACGACCTCATCGAGGAGATGTCCGACTCGGGCGTCATCGACAAGACCGCGCTGGTCTTCGGCCAGATGGACGAGCCCCCGGGCACCCGTCTGCGCGTGGCCTTGGCGGGTCTGACCATGGCGGAGTACTTCCGCGATGTGCAGAAGCAGGACGTGCTGTTCTTCATCGACAACATCTTCCGCTTCACCCAGGCCGGTTCCGAGGTGTCGACCCTGCTCGGCCGTATGCCCTCCGCGGTGGGCTACCAGCCGAACCTGGCCGACGAGATGGGTCTCCTCCAGGAGCGCATCACCTCGACCCGCGGTCACTCGATCACCTCGATGCAGGCGATCTACGTCCCCGCGGACGACCTGACCGACCCGGCCCCGGCCACCACCTTCGCCCACCTCGACGCGACGACGGTTCTCTCCCGTCCGATCTCCGAGAAGGGCATCTACCCGGCCGTGGACCCGCTGGACTCCACGTCCCGCATCCTGGACCCGCGCTACATCGCGCAGGACCACTACGACGCCGCCATGCGCGTCAAGACGATCCTGCAGAAGTACAAGGACCTCCAGGACATCATCGCGATCCTCGGTATCGACGAGCTCGGCGAGGAGGACAAGCTCGTCGTCCACCGTGCCCGTCGCGTGGAGCGCTTCCTGTCCCAGAACACCCACGTCGCCAAGCAGTTCACCGGCGTCGACGGGTCGGACGTCCCGCTGGACGAGTCGATCGCGGCCTTCAACGCGATCTGCGACGGCGAGTACGACCACTTCCCGGAGCAGGCGTTCTTCATGTGCGGTGGCATCGAGGACCTGAAGGCCAACGCCAAGGAGCTGGGTGTCTCCTGAACTCCCTGAGTTCGTAAGAGGGGGCGGGGTACGTCCCGCCCCCTCTTTCACGCCCATTAGACTTGTAACCAACACCCGGCCGAACCGCCGGGTGGTGACCCGAGGAGCCACCTTGGCTGCTGAGCTGCACGTCGCGCTGGTCGCGGCCGACCGAGAGGTCTGGTCCGGCGAGGCCACCCTGGTCGTCGCGCGCACCACGTCCGGCGACATCGGCGTCATGCCCGGTCACCAGCCGCTGCTCGGTGTGCTGGAGTCGGGCCCGGTGACCATCCGTACGAGTGATGGTGGAACGGTCGTCGCCGCGGTGCACGGCGGTTTCATCTCGTTCGCGGACAACAAGCTGTCGCTGCTGGCCGAGATCGCCGAGCTGTCGGACGAGATCGATGTCCAGCGCGTTGAGCGAGAGCTGGAGCGCGCGAAGGCGGAGGGCGACGCCGCCGCCGAGCGACGCGCCGATGTACGACTGCGCGCGGCGGCGACGAGCTGAGCCCGCGCGGAGCTGTATGAATTCACTCAGCCGCGGTCGGCACCGGAGCAATCCGGAGCCGACCGCGGCTGAGGCAGATATAGGTGTTTTTTCCGTTCCGTTACCTATTTTCGGTACCTAGGAGACGAGGAGGTCGGTGTCGATGGTCCTCGCTCTGACTGTGTGCGGAGTCGTGGTCGCCCTGGTGGTGCTGGCGCTGTTCGTCTTCGGGCTGCGCCGCAGACTCATCCAGCGCTCCGGGGGCACCTTTGACTGTTCGCTGCGCTGGGACGTCCCCGAGAAGACGGACACGAGCGGGAAAGGCTGGAGCTACGGGGTCGCCCGCTACAACGGCGACCGCATCGAGTGGTACCGCGTCTTCTCCTACGCCTACCGCCCGCGCCGCGTCCTGGAACGCGCCGCGATCGAGGTCGCCGGCCGTCGCCTCCCCGAGGGGGAGGAGGAGCTGGCGCTGCTCTCCGACGCGGTGATCCTCACCTGTCTGCACCGGGGCACGCGTCTTGAACTCGCGATGAGCGAAGACGCGCTGACCGGTTTCCTCGCGTGGCTGGAGGCAGCCCCGCCCGGTCAGCGCGTCAACGTCGCCTGACTACGACTACAGGTTGTTGCTGATGGCGCTCACCAGCTCGCCGTTGCTGGTGTCGCCGCTGAACTCCCAGAAGAAGGCGCCGCCGAGACCCTGGGACTTGGCCCAGCTCATCTTCCCGGCGATGGTCGACGGGGTGTCGTACGACCACCAGTTGCTGCCGCAGTGCGCATACGCCGTGCCGGCGACGGTGCCGGTGGCCGGGCAGGACGTCTTGAGCACCTTGTAGTCCTCGATGCCCTGCTCGTAGGTGCCCGCGGCCGGCCCCGTCGCGGTGCCGCCGGGGGCGTCCTGGGTCACGCCGGTCCAGCCGCGCCCGTAGAAGCCGATGCCGATCAGCAGCTTGCTCGCGGGGACGCCGGCCGCCTTGTACTTGGCCATCGCGTCGGCCGTGGTGAACCCGGCCTTCGGGATGCCGCTGTAGGAGGTGAGCGGGGAGTGCGGGGCGGTCGGGCCCTGGGCGTCCCAGGCACCGAAGAAGTCGTACGTCATCACGTTGTACCAGTTGACGTACTGGGCGGCGCCCGCATAGTCGGCGGCCTCGATCTTGCCGCCGGACGATCCGTCCGCGGTGACCGCGGCCGTGACCAGTGCGCCGGAGCCGAACTTGGCGCGCAGCGCCGACATCACGTTCTTGAAGGCCGCCGCGCCGCTGGTGTCACAGGACAGACCGCAGGCGTTCGGGTACTCCCAGTCGATGTCGATGCCGTCGAACACGTCCGCCCAGCGCGGGTCCTTGACCAGGTTGTAGCAGGAGTTCGCGAAGGCGGTCGGGTTGGCCGCCGCCTGCCCGAAGCCGCCGGACCAGGTCCAGCCGCCGAAGGACCACAGCACCTTGATGTTCGGGTACTTGGCCTTCAGCTCGCGCAGCTGGTTGAAGTTGCCGCGCAGCGGCTGGTCCCAGGTGTCGGCCACGCCGCTCACCGACTGGTCGGCGGTGAACGCCTTGTCGTAGTCGGCGTAGGAGTCGCCGATTGCGCACTGCCCGTTGGTCACATTGCCGAAGGCGTAGTTGATGTGCGTGATCTTCGACGCGGATCCCGACGTCACCAGGTTCTTGACGTTGTAGTTGCGGCCGTAGATGCCCCACTCGGTGAAGTAGCCGAGCTTGACCGTGGAGCCGGAGGTCGGGGGAGTGGTGGTGCCGCCCGTGGTGTGCACGGCGACCGAGCCGCTGACCGGACCGGTCTGGTCGGCGGTGTCACGGGCCTGGACGGTGTACGAGTAGTCGGAGCCGGCGGTCAGGCCGGTGTCCGTGTACGAGGTGGTGGTGACGGTGGAGACCACCTTGCCGTCGCGCAGGACGTCGTAGTTCTTGATGCCCTTGTCGTCGGTGGCCGCGCTCCAGGACAGCTTCACCGAGGTGTCGGTGATGGAGGAGGCGGTGGGGGTGCCCGGTGCGGAGGGGGCCGCGTCGCCGGGGACGGTGGTGCCGTCGCAACTGTCGCCGTTCAGCTTGCAGTGGGAGGGGGAGCCGGAGCCCGCTCCGTTGAAGCCGAAGGAGACGGAGGCGCCGGGGGCTATGGAGCCGTTGTAGGACTTGTTCTTGGCGGTCCAGTGGGTGCCGGAGGACGTGACGTCCGCGTCCCAGGCCGAGGTGACGGACGTACCGGAGGGGAAGTCCCACTCGACCGTCCAGGAGCTGATGGCCGTGGTGCCGGTGTTCTTCACCGTCCACTTGCCCTCGAAGCCGGTGCCCCAGTCCTGGGTCTTGGCGTAGGTGGCCGTCGCGGTGGTCGCGGCCTGGGCGGGGCCTGCGAGGCCGACGAGACCGGCCAGCGGCAGCAACAGGGTCGCGAAGCCTGCCGCGGCTCTGTGTCCGAAGCGCATGGTGCGCCTCCTATGGGGAGTTGGGGGGCGTGACTGAGCCTTCACACCCACAGTGCCGCGAGAATAGAAAGGTCTGGACCATCGGTCAATAGGTCTGGACCACTCTGGCGCGGTGCGTGCTAGATCCCCAACTCCTGGGCCAGTACGGCCGCTTGGACCCTGCTGCGCAGCTCCAGCTTCCCGAGGAGGCGGCTGACGTGCGTCTTCGCCGTCGCCTCCGCCATGTCGAGACGGGCCGCGATGGCGACGTTGGACAGGCCCTCACCGAGGCAGGACAGGACCTCGCGCTCGCGGCGGGTGAGGCTGTCGAGCACGGCCGGATCGGCCTTTGGCTCGCGTACGGATGTGGTGGCGAACTCGGCGATCAGGCGGCGGGTGACGGCCGGCGCGATCAGGCCCTCCCCGCGCGCCACGGTCCGCACCGCCTCCAGCAGGTCCTTCGCCTCGGTGTTCTTGAGCAGGAAGCCGGCGGCGCCGGCGCGCAGGGCCCCGAAGACGTACTCGTCGAGGTCGAAGGTGGTGAGGACGAGGACGTCCGCCAGCCCCTCCCCGACGACCTGCCGGGTCGCCGACACTCCGTCCAGGCGCGGCATCTGGACGTCCATCAGCACGAGATCCGGCCGCAACTCCCGTGCGAGTGCCACCGCCTGCTCGCCGTCCGCGGCCTCCCCGACCACCTCGATGTCGGGCGCGCTGCCCAGGATGAGGACGAGTCCGGCGCGGACGGCGGACTGGTCCTCGGCGACCAGGACGCGAATCATTCGGAACCTCCTTCGGTCAGGGGGAGCGTGGCGCGCACGGCCCAGAAGCCGCCGTCGGGCCCGGCCTCGAAGGTGCCGCCCAGCAGCGCCGCCCGCTCCCGCATGCCGACCAGGCCGGCTCCGGAGCCCGGTGCGCGCGGGCCGTCCCGGTGGCCGTACGGGCTGGTCACCCGGACGTCGAGCACGCTGTCCCGCTGGACGAGGGCGACGGTTGTGCGGCCGGGGCAGGCGTGCTTGAGGGCGTTGGTCAGGGACTCCTGGACGATGCGGTAGGCGGCGAGTTCGACCGGTGCGGGGACCGTGCCGTGGTCGGTGTCGAGGGTGATGTCGAGGCCGTTGGCGCGGGCGCCGTCGACGAGGGCGGTGAGGCCGTCGAGGGTCGGGACCGCGCTCGGCTCACCGTCGCCGTCGCGCAGGATGCCGATCAGACGCCGCATCTCCGCGAGCCCCTCGACGCTGTTCTCGCGGATGACCGAGAGGGCCTCCCTCGATGTGCCGGGATCGTCGATGGACAGTGCGGCCGTGGAGTGGATGGCGATCGCGGAGAGATGGTTGGCCACCACGTCGTGCAACTCCCTTGCCATCCTGGCCCGTTCGGCGGTGACCGCCTGGCTGCGGTCCATCTCGGCGAGCAGCGCGGTCTGTTCGGCGCGCAGCCGCTCGGCGTCGGCGGTGTCACGGTGGTCGCGCACCACCCAGCCGGTCGCCGCGGGCGCCAGGGTGACGAGCGCGACACCCGCCCCGATGAGGAGGGCCTGCGGTACGCGCCAGGCCACGTACGGGGCGACGGTCCCGACCACCGTGAGCAGGCCGGTGATCCAGGTGATGCGGCGGGCGGAGGCGAGTGTGCCGTACAGGACGGCCGCATAGACGAGGTCCGTGAACATCACGATGGTGGCGAGGTTGCCGCGGGTCACCAGGTCCGCGGTGATCGCGACCGTGCCGATGAGCAGGGCGGTGCGCGGGCGGGTGCGGCGCAGCAGTTCGCAGGCCGCGGTGACGACGAGCGGCACGAGGACCGCCCAGCGGGCGTCGACCACGGTGATCGGGTCGTCGGCCTTGCGGCTGTAGAGGCCGACGGCACAGAGCAGCGGCCCTCCGGCCAGTCCTCCCACGGCGATGAGCACGTCGTCGCGGTGCGGGCGGGTGAGTCGTGCGGCCATGGCTCCATCCAACACGGCCCGCGCGCCGCGTGCCTGCTCCCGGGGGAGGGTCCCGAACTGCATCGTTCGATGTACGACGACCTCGTCACCGCCGACGACGAAAGCGCCTGCACCGCCCGGAAGCCTGGAGGGACGAGGGAAGGGGTGTGCCGTGGTCGTCGGATTGATCATCACCTGCGAGGTCGGGTTCTGGGTGCTGCTGGCGGCCGGGCTGGCCGTCCGCTACCTGCTCAAGTGGCGCCGTACGAGCGTGGCCCTGCTGCTGTGCGAGCCACTGCTGGAGGTTGTGCTGTTCGTGGTGACGGCCGTCGACCTGAGGAACGGTGCGACCCCGAGCTGGGGACACGGGCTGGCCGCCCTCTACATCGGCTACACGGTCGCCTACGGCCACCACACGATCCGCCGGCTCGACGGACACGCCGCCCATCGCCTGGCCGGCGCCCCGAAACCCGTGGGCCCGCCCCGCTACGGCCTCGCCCGGGCCCGTCACGAGGGCCGCCTCTGGCTGCGCACCCTTCTCGCGACGGCTGTCGCCTGCGCCCTGCTCCAGGGGGCGATCTGGTACGTCGACGACGGCGACACGTCGTCCCTGCGCACCTTCCAGTGGGCGGCGCTGCGGACCCTCGGCATCCACGGGACCGTCGCGTTGACGTACCTGATCTGGCCGAAGAGGCAGCCGGCGAGCGCTGCCGTGCGCCGGGACGAGGGTGCATGAGCCTGTGTACACCGAGCCCGGGCCGGCTCGATCCCCTTGAACGGACGACCGCCCTGCGCATCCTCCACGCGCTCAGCCGCCTCGGCGACGCCTCGTACCGCGAGGACGCGGACGTGAAGGACACCGTCCCCGGTGATGGTCGTACCCTGACCGGACGCTGAGGGGAGGCGCGCATGAGCGAGGCGGAACGCCCCGGTGCGGTGCTGGTCGTGGACGACGATCCTGCCATCCGGCGGTCGCTGGAGCGCGGGTTGAGGCTGAGCGGGTTTCGGGTGCGGACGGCGGACGGTGGTCGTGAGGCGCTGGCGGCGATCGAGGAGACGCCGCCCGACGTCCTCGTCCTCGATGTGTCGATGCCCGGTATGAGCGGCATCGAGGTGTGCGAGCGGCTCCGTCACGACGGCCAGGACCTCCCCGTGCTCATGCTGTCGGCGCTCGACGAGACCGCCGACCGTATCGCCGGACTCCAGGCGGGCGGCGACGACTACCTGGTCAAGCCGTTCGCACTGCAGGAACTCGTGCTGCGGCTGCGCGCGTTGCTGCGCCGCCGCCCGCCCGTGGGGGAGGTGCTGCGGGTGGCGGGCCTGGTGATCGACCCGGCGGCGCGCACCGCGGAGCGGGACGGCAGGCCGTTGGAGCTGACCCGGCGCGAGTTCGAACTCCTCGAGGTGCTCGCCCGCAACGCCGGGCTCGTCCTCACCCGCGACCAGCTCCTGGAACGGGTGTGGGGTTACGACTTCGACGTGCGGACGGACGCCGTCGACACCTTCGTCAGCTATCTGCGGCGCAAGCTGGAGGCCGAGGGCCGGCCCAGGCTGGTCCACACCGTGCGCGGGGTGGGCTTCGTGCTGAGGGACGAGTCGTCGTGAGGCTCTCCACCCGGATCGGGCTCGCCGTCGGGGTCACCGTGCCGCTCCTCGTGCTCGCCTCCGGCTGGCTGCTGCTCCGGTTGGTCAACCACGATCTGCACAGCGCCGAGGACAGCCATCTGCGGGCCAGGGCCACAGCGGCGGTCCCCGACGCCCGCGCCCTGCTGCGGGCCAGTGCCAACGGCCGGCCCAAGGCCGCCGACAACAAGGAGCGGCTCCTGTACAGCGCGGCCCTCGATGTCGGCGTACGCGTCATCGGACCGGACGCCACCTTCAGCGGCGGACCGCAGCCTGACGCCTCGGTGCCGCTGCCCAAGGCGACCAGGGAGCCGGTCACCGTCCGGGACGGCGGTACCAGCTGGCGCGCGCTGTCCCGGCCGATCACCACCGCGCGTGGCACGGGCACCCTCTGGGTCTTCTCGCCCAACGCCGCCGACCAGGCCCAACTCCGGCTCGTACGGCGCCGGGTGGCGGTGACGACCCTGCTCGCCGCGCCCCTGTCCGGCCTGCTCGCCTGGGGCATCGCGACCGGTGCGACCGGACCGCTGCGGCGGCTCGGCCGCCGTACCGCCGGACTCGACCCGCGCACCAGCGCCGCCCGGCCGCCCGACGAGCCCACCGGAGTGACCGAGGTCGACGAACTGGCCGCCACCCTGCGCACCGTCCTCGCCCGCTACGACGAGCAGGCCGCCCGCACCGCCGAGGCACTGGACACGGCCCGCTCCTTCTCCGCGGCCGCCTCCCACGAACTGCGCACCCCGCTGATGAGCATGGGCACCAACCTCGACATCCTCGCCGACCACCCGGACCTCCCGGAGCCGGACCGCACGGAGGTCCTGGCCGATCTGCGCAGCGAACACGCCCGTCTGCTGAACCTGCTGGTGATGCTGCGCGAACTCGGCCGCGGCGACCTCGTCGAGGCGGAGGCCTTCCGGACCGTGGACGTGACGGAGACCGCGGACGCCGCGGTGGGGGAGGCCCGGCGCCGCGCCCCGGACGCCCGCATCACGCTGGAGGCGGCACCCGGGCCCACGGTCCACGGCTGGGAACCAGGCATCCGCCTCCTCCTCGACAACCTGCTGGCCAACGCCCTGGCCCACGGGCGGGACGCGACCGGGCAGGCCACCGTGACGGTCGGGGTACGGCAGGTGGACGGGCAGGTCGTGATCACGGTCGACGACCGGGGCCCGGGGGTGCCCGAGCCGACCCGCGCCCGGATCTTCGAGCGCTTCGCCCGCGGCCCCGGCAGCTCGGGCTCCGGGCTCGGCCTGACCCTGGTGGCCCAGCAGACGGCCCTGCACCGGGGGAGCGTCACGGTCACGGACGGCCCACAGGGCGTGGGCGCCCGCTTCGAGGTACGGCTGCCGTCCACGGGAGCGGCCCCGCCCGCCCGCCGGGACTGGCTGATCGGCACAGCCGGGGCAAACCGGTCACAGAGTTTCCCCAAAGAGCCTTCCTAGCCTCCACGGCAGGCGGACGGACGCAGGGGGCCGTCCGCGGAACGGAGGCTGAGATGTATGTACGACGACACCGGCGCACGCTGCTCGTGGGGGCGGCCGTAGCGGCGATGGTGGCCGGCGGCACGGGAGCCGCCGTGGCCGAGAGCACGCCCTCGCCCGCGTCCACGGCCACCCCGGCCGGGGACGGGGCCAAGGCCCTGTGCAAGCGGGCACCGAAGATCGACCGACGCATCGACCGCGCCCTGAACCGGCTGAACGCCGGCGCCGACAAGCGCGGTTCGATCGCCCGGCTGCAGCAGCGCGTGGACCAGGCGAAGGCGGCCGGTCACAGCGAGATCGCCACCTACCTCCAGGACCGGTTGACCTTCCGCAAGTCCCTGGTGACGACGCTCCAGCAGCGGCAGAAGGACCTGAACGACGTCCGGACCTGGTGCAAGGACAACAACGAGGGCGCGAGCTGATGCGTCTGAAGGCCGCGGCCGCCGCGGCGGCCCTCCTCGCGGGGCTCACCGCGGGCTGCGCGCCCCACGGCGGCACGGCGGACAAGGCACCCGCCACGCCCGCCACCCCCTCCGGCTACTCGGAGATGCAGAAGAAGGTGGCCGCCGCCGAATCCGCCGTCGCCCGGGCGGACCAGGACGCCGCCCAGGACACCGGGCGCTAGCTGTACCCGGTCATGACTTTGGTGACAGTCGGGTGATCGGTGGCTGGCCGCCGAGCGCAGTGTGTCGGCGGCCAGTGTTGTAGAAGTGC
>NZ_JBIAUY010000026.1:0-101961 GCF_042893475.1 Streptomyces sp. NPDC001604
AACCCGGAAGCTAAGCCTTACAGCGCCGATGGTACTGCAGGGGGGACCCTGTGGGAGAGTAGGACGCCGCCGAACAATTTTTGAGAAAACCCCCGTACCGTTTATTCGGTACGGGGGTTTTCTGCGTTTCGGCTACCGTGGCCTGCATGAACTACAAGATCCGTTCCATACGCGCCGACGAGTGGCCCCGGGCGAAGGCGTTGCGGCTCGTCTCGCTCCAAGATCCCGTAGCGCATCTCGCCTTTCTGGAAACCTACGAGCAAGCGATCGCGCGCCCGGATTCCTTCTGGCAGGAGCGGGCGGCCGGCGCCGCCGAGGGCGCGTCCGGGGCGCAGCAGATCATTGCCGAGGGGCCCGACGGAGAGTGGGTCGGGACGTTGGTCGTGCTGGTCGAGGAGGCCGGGTCGACCGACTGGGCCGGGTTTCCGGTGGAGCGGAAGCAGGGGCATGTCGTAGGCGTGTTCGTGCGGCCGGAGTGTCGCGGGATCGGGCTCACCGAGGTGCTCTTCGATTCCGGCCTGGAATGGGCCTGGGCGCAGGGTGTGGAGCGGGTGCGGCTCATCGTGCACGAGGAGAACGGGCGGGCTCAGCGGTTCTATCGGAAGATCGGGTTCGCGCCGACCGGGGTGACCGTGCCGCTGCAGGAGAGGCCGGGGGAGTCCGAGTTGGAGTTCGCTCTGGTGCGGGACGAGGTCGGCTGACGGCTATACCGGCAGTTCGTCGTGCGGCCAGCGGGCCCGGCCCTGTTCGCGGGAGCGGAGCAGGGCCAGGGTCGGCAGGCCCCGGTCCGCTCCTGTGGCCAGTAGCTCCGGGAGCTGGGGAAGCGGAGCCACTGCTGCGACGTCGTCTAGGACGAGCGTGAGTGGTGGGTCGAGGCGACCGGAGGATGACCGTTCGGCCATGCGCCGGCCACGCTCGACCACGCTTGAGACGAGGGCCGTCAGAAGGGGCATCGCGCCCGGGTTGCTTCTGGGGTCCTCGATGGATTCCCCCACCACATAAAGCGTGCCCCCTTCATGGACGAAGGAATCCAAGGTGAGGGCATCTGTTCGGTTTGGAGTGCAGGCCTCGCGGATGTTGACCGTGAAGAGCGCGGAGAGTGCTCGGCTGGTCAACTCCTGGGCCATGTCCCTGCGTTCCGGGTGCGCGGTGAGCGCGGCCTCGAGTTCGCCCGCGGAGCCGGGGGCCGCCTTGGGGTTCGTACGGAGGATGCGGACCGCGTCCTGGACCTGGGCGCCCTGGGACCAGCGGTGGACGTGGCGGATGGTGCGGCCGTCGATCGCGGCGGCGTGCACATAGCTGCGCAGGAGCGTTTCGGCTGTGGCCGACAGGGCCTGGTCGAGTTTGGCCGTGGGGCGGATCGGGGCGAGGAGGGCGGCGGCTCTCGCCGTGGCCGTCTCCTTGTCCTCGCAGCCCGTGGTGGGCGACCAGTGGAGGCGGGCCGGGGTGTCGCAGAGGTGGGCGGGGTCGTAGAGGAGGACGGGGCCCAGTTTTGACCGGGCGTCCTTGGTGTCCGACCAGACCGCCGGGTTGGAGGTGATGACGAGGGCAGGGCCCTCCGCGTCGCGTACGGCCTGGGTGGCGGCCGTCTGGCGGCTTTCTCTGGGGGCCACGACGAGTTTTTCCCGGCTGCCTGTTGCTCCGCCCACTCCGGCCGTCCCGCCCACCGTCGTCCGGTCATCGGCGAACAGGGAGGGGGAGGGCTCGGGAATGGGCGCCGGTTCCTGGAGGAGTTCCGTCGGCTGTGGTTCGGGCGGTGCCGTCCGCGGCGTCGGGACCTCGTAGTGCGTCGGCGTCGGCGACGGCTCGGGTGCCGGGCGGTCGAGTGGTTGCGTGCGGCGCTTCAGGCGGCCCGCGCGCCAGCGCGCGAAGGTGCCCATCGCGAAGACCGTCAGTACGAACAGCACCATCAACTGGCCGATGAACAGGCCCCAGAACAGTCCGTAGCCGGAGAGCTGGGTGTCCGGGGTGTCGGGCCAGGCGCCCGGGATGTCGTGCGGTTGGCCGATGAGGTGGCGCATGGCCGTGGGGGTGCGGGTGAAGGTGACGCCGTGCGGCCAGCTGCCCTTGGTGAACAGGCCGGCGAGGCCCGTGGCCGTCCACACCAGCACGGTCATGCCGAGGAGGAAGGCGAGTATGCCGAGCAGGAGCCCGTCGGGGATGCCGCCCTGCCCGTCCCGGGGGTCTCTGCGCCGGTCGTCCGGTCTCACCACGTCCCGCCTCCCCTGCTATGCCACCGTCGACTCGGACGGCCCCTCGAAGTCGCTCAGGTGCTGTTCCACGAAGGCGGCCGCGCGCTCCTCCGCCTCCAGTTCGGCGGCGCGCAGGGCGTCGTCGGCCAGGTTCCGCTCGGCGGAGGACTCCGTCATGGCGCGGTCGGTGAAGACGAGGGGGCGTTCCGTCTCGGTGACCAGGTGTTTGACGACCTGGACATTGCCGTTGACGTCCCAGACGGCGATGCCGGGGGTGAGGGTGGGGATGATCTCCACCGCCCAGCGGGGGAGGCCCAGGACGCGGCCCGTGGCCCGTGCCTCGTCGGCTTTCTGGGCGTAGATCGTCCTGGTGGACGCCATCTTCAGGATGGCCGCGGCTTCCTTCGCCGCCGCGCCGTCGACGACGTCCGACAGGTGGTGGACCACCGCCACGAAGGACAGACCGAGCCGGCGGCCGAACTTCAGCAGTCGCTGGAACAGCTGGGCGACGAAGGGGCTGTTGATGATGTGCCAGGCCTCCTCGACCAGGAAGATGCGCTTCTTCCGGTCGGGGCGGATCCAGGTGTGTTCCAGCCATACGCCGACGATCGCCATCAGGATCGGCATGGCGATGGAGTTGCGGTCGATGTGGGACAGGTCGAACACGATGAGGGGTGCGTCGAGGTCGATGCCGACCGTGGTCGGGCCGTCGAACATGCCTCGCAGGTCACCGTCGACCAGACGGTCCAGGACCAGCGCCACGTCCAGGCCCCAGGCCCGTACGTCCTCTATGGCGACGTTCATCGCCTCGGCCGACTCGGGTTCGGGGTGCCGTAGCTGCTCGACGATGTCGGTGAGGACCGGCTGGCGTTCGACGATGGTCTCGTTGACGTAGGCGTGCGCGACCTTCAGGGCGAAGCCGGAGCGTTCGTCCAGGCCGTGGCCCATCGCGACCTCGATGATCGTCCGGAGCAGGGCGAGCTGGCCGGTCGTCGTGATCGCCGGGTCGAGGGGGTTGAGGCGGATCCCGTGGTCCAGGGCTGCCGCCGGGTCCAGGCGGATGGGTGTTATCCCCAGCTCTTCCGCGATCAGGTTCCATTCGCCGACGCCGTCCTCGCCCTGGGCGTCGAGGACGACGACCTGGCGGTCGCGGAAGCGCAGCTGCCGTAGGACGTAGGTCTTCTCCAGGGCCGACTTGCCGTTGCCGGACTCGCCGAGGACCAGCCAGTGCGGGGCCGGGAGCTGCTGGCCGTAGAGCTGGAAGGGGTCGTAGATGTAGCCCTTGCCGGAGTAGACCTCGCGGCCGATGATCACGCCCGAGTCGCCGAGGCCCGGCGCGGCGGTCGGCAGGTAGACCGCCTGGGCCTGGCCCGTGGAGGTGCGTACGGGCAGGCGGG
Source organism: Streptomyces sp. NPDC001604 (assembly GCF_042893475.1). NCBI lineage: Bacteria > Bacillati > Actinomycetota > Actinomycetes > Kitasatosporales > Streptomycetaceae > Streptomyces > Streptomyces sp. NPDC001604. The sequence continues at coordinate 3,590 of NZ_JBIAUY010000026.1, forward strand.
TCGTCTCGACCTTCCCGAAGAGGAAGGACGTGAAGGCGTCGGTCAGGACGGACAGCGGATCCCGCATCAGAACTCAGCCCCTACCTTCGGATGCCGGTGGCGAACGGGAGGGTGTTCACGAAGGCGCGATGGTGTTCCCGGTCGCACCACTCCAGCTTCAGGTACGACTTTCCGGCCGAGGCGCGGATGGTCCGCTTGTCGCGGGCGAGGGCCTCGGGGGAGCGGGAGGAGACGGTGATGTAGCCGACCAGGTTGACGCCTGCCGCGCCGCTCGCCAGGTCCTCGCCGCGCTGGTCCAGGCGGTTGTGGGCGGCGACGTCACGGGGGTCGACCGTGCGGTTCATCTTGGCGGCGCGGGAGGCCTCGGCCACGTCGTTGGTCTTCTCGGTCAGCATGCGCTCGATGGCCACCTCGGTGGGTTCGAGATCCATCGTGACGGCGACCGTCCGGATGACGTCCGGGGTGTGGACGAGCAGCGGGGCCAGGAAGTTGACGCCCACCGGGGTCATCGGCCACTCCTTCACCCAGGCCGTGGCGTGGCACCAGGGCGCGCGGGTGGAGGACTCCCGGGTCTTGGCCTGGAGGTACGTCGGCTCCATGGCGTCCAGTTCGGCCGGCCAGGCGTTGCGCTTGGTCATCGCCTGGATGTGGTCGATCGGGTGGTCCGGGTCGTACATGGAGTGGATGAGGGAGGCGAGACGGCCCTGTCCGAGGGGCTGGCGGACGCGGATGTCGGCCTCCTGGAGGCGCGAGCAGATGTCGGTGAGCTCGCGGGCCATGACGACCGCGAGACCGGCGTCCCGGTCCACCTTGCGGCCGTTCTGGGGGCGGGCCGCGCGGGCCATCGCATGTGCCTCGGCCGCGAGCTCGCGGGTGAAGTGCATGCAGGCGACGAGGTAGGCGCGGTGCTGCTCGCTGCTCGTCGACACCATCGACTGCAGTTGGTCGTACGACTGCTGCAGCCAGCCCAGCGCCTTCTCGTCCCCACGGATGGCGACGTCCTTGGCGTGGGCGTCCGGGTCGGCGGGGAGGGTGCGGGCGAGCATCTGGAGGCGGGTGACGAAGCCGTCCCCGTTGGCGACGTGCTTGAGGAGCGTGCCGAAGCGGTCGACCAGGGCTTCCTGGTCCTCCGAGTCGCGCAGTCCGACGCCGGGGCCCTCGATCTCGATGGCCGCTGTCACCGTGCGGCGGTCCGCGTGGAGCAGTACGGCGATCTCGTCCGGGCCGAACGGGGCGGCCAGCCAGGTGATGCGGCCGATCCCGGGGGGCGGGCCGACCTCGACCTCGCGTCCGTCGAGCCGCGTGCCGGCCTCGATGACACCGCTGCGGTAGACGGTGCCCTGCTTCAGGGTGCGCTTGTAGCTGCGGTTGATCTCGAACCACTTGTAGAACGTGCGGTGCTTGTACGGCACGTAGACCGCCGCCAGGGCGAGCAGCGGGAAGCCCATCAGCAGCACGATGCGCAGGGAGAGGACGGGGACGAGGAGCCCGCACATCATGCCGAGGAAAGCGCCCGCGATGATGAGCGCGATCTCGCCGGATTCACGATTACGGCCGACGATCGCGTTCGGCCGGGCGCGGCCGATGAGATATGTACGGCGGGGCGTGACCGGATGGGACAGGTGGGACTCGGTCGTCAACGCCCTTCACCTCCCGTGCGGTTGGTACTGCTGTTGCGGGTGTTGCTGGCGTGCGGGGTGTTCACCGGGTTCGACGAACGGGGTGCGGGTGCGGCGGTGGGGACGGAGCCGCCGCCTCCGTTCGAGGGCCGGGTGCTGTGGGCGGCTACGCCGCCGGTGGCCGGGTTGGCCGGGCGGGGGCCGCCGTTCGAGGACGACTGGCCGCCGCCCCCGTTGTCGTTGGCGCGGGCGCTGTGCGTCTTGATGCCCTGCGCGACCATGGTCGCCGGGGAGCTGATGACCGCGGCGGCCTTGCTCTCGGCGCCGGCCATGATGCGGTTGTTGCGGCCGTTGGCGATCTCGTCGCCGAAGCCGGGGACGAAGCGGTAGATCATCCCGGAGGCGAAGATCGCGAGCAGGATGATGGCGAGGCCGGAGACGACGGCGGCGAGCGAGTCGGGGCCTCCCCCCGAGGCGAGGGCGCCGGCGAGGCCGAGGACGATGACGATCACGGGTTTGACCAGGATGACCGCGATCATGATGCCGGCCCAGCGGCGGACGTGGCCCCACAGGTTCTTGTCCACGAGGCCGGCGTAGACCACGACGCCGAGCAGGGCGCCGACGTACAGCAGTACGGCCCGCAGATAGAGCTCCAGGTAGAGGACGCCCGCGGCCAGTACGGAGACCAGCGACACGATGATCAGCATGATCGGGCCGCCGCCGATGTCGTTGCCCTTGCTGAGGGCTGCGGAGAACGTGCCGAAGAACGTGTCCGTCTGGTCGCCGGTGCCCTTCGCGATGACGTCGGTGACGGCGTCGGTCGCCGATACGACGGTGTAGAGGATCAGGGGCGTGAACGCCGAGGCCAGGACCGTCAGCCACAGGAAACCGACCGCCTCCGAGATGGCCGTCGTGAGGGGGACACCTCGGACGGCTCGCTTGGCCACCGCGAGCAGCCAGAGGAGGAGGGTGAGGATTGCGGACGCCGCGAAGACGACTGCGTACTGCTGAAGGAACTTCTGGTTGGTGAAGTCGACGTTCGCGGTTTCTTTTACGGCGTCACTGAGCTTGTCGATGGTCCAGGAGGCGGCTTTTGCGCAGCCCTTGGCGAGGGAGGAGAGGGGGTCGAGGGTGGAGGTGGGGTCCAGGGAGGTGGAGCCGCCGGTGCCTTTGTCGCCGTTGCCGCGTTCGCAGTACTGCTTGGCGGGGCCGACGATGAGGTCGCACTTGTCGTCCGACGTCGTCGGCTTCGGTGAGGGTGCGGCGGCAGCACGGGTGGCCAACAGCACGGCTGCGGTCTGTGCGGCTGTGACGGCGGCGGCGACCGTGAGTGCGCGGCGCGGGCTACCGGGCATAGGTGAAGCCTCCGTACTCCTCGACGGCCTTGGACATCTCGTCGGCGGTGGACGCCTTGTTGTCCCCGGGGACGGGTGCGGGGCCGCTCTTCTGGGAGAAGCTGTCGACCTTCCAGTCGCCGTTCGCCCAGCGCAGCTGGAGCGTCATGGTGAACCAGTCGCTGGTCACTGGATTGGCCGAGTTTTCACCGGCTGTGCCGTACAGCCCGGTGCACCACACCTCCATGGTCGCCGCGGCGTCCGAGTAGCTCGTGGTCTTGGTGCCGATCGGCACAGTGCGCGAGACATAGGTGGAGCCAGCGGTCGGGTTGCCGTTGTCGTCCAGGCCGATGTTTCTCAGGAAGTCCCTGGAATAGGCCTTGTTGAGCTTGTCCTGGAGCTCCGCCTGCTTGTCGGTGACGAAGACCTGCTGGACGATCTCGGCCCGTCGGGTCGGCTTGAGGATGTCGGCCGAAACCAGCACCGTGGCGTAGTTCGCCGCAGCGCTCTGCGCCCCCTGCTGGTCGTGTGCGAAGCCCGTGGGAATGCCCCCCGCCGTCGTCCGGACAGGCTTCGTCCCGCTGGCCGCCGTGGACGCCGCGTCCGGCTTGCTCCCGCTTCCGCTGTCCGAAGAGGAATCGCCTCCTCCACGGTTCGCGAAGGCGATTGCGGCGATGAGGAGGACCACCACGCCGACGACCGTGATCAGGCTCCGGGACGACGAGCGGCCGCCGCGGCGGGCGCCGCCGTAGACGTCGCCGCCCCCGTCGGGCAGCCGGGTCCGGGTCTGGCCCGTGCCGCCGTAACCGCCGGAGGCCTCGTGCTCGTCTCCGAGACTCATGCCGTGTACGCCCTCTCCAGCTCGTAGACATACGACGGTAGCCGTGCTGGTTCCCGCGCGGGCGCGGTGTGGTGACTCGACATCAGGGAAACGCAACCTCAGCCGGTGGGCACGACGGGCGGGTGGGGGTGGAGGGGACCGGGCGCGCCCGGAGGGACTGGCGGACGCCTGCCGCGAACGGCCTGCTAGACGGCCATCTAGACAGCCATGCCGTACACGATGGTGAACAGCGTGCCCAGCGAACCGATGATGAATACCCCGGTGAGACCGGCGATGATGAGGCCCTTGCCCTGTTCGGCGCTGAAGGTGTCGCGGAGCGCGGTCGCGCCGATGCGCTGCTTGGCGGCGCCCCAGACGGCGATGCCGAGGCAGAGGAGAATGGCGACGGCCATCACCACCTCGATCATGACCTTCGCCTCGTTGCCCAGGCTGCCGAAGGGGCCCCAGTCCGGAGCGATCCCGCCGATGATGGTGTTGATGTCTCCCTTGTCGGCCGCAAAGAGCATGTAAGTCACCGCCCCTGGTGGGTAGTTCCGCAGCCCCTGCCGGGATGCAGAGGTCAGGCTCATTCTCGCCGACAATGCTGCCTTCGTATGTCGACTTGGCGTCATTGCATGGCGGGTTTCGTACGAATAGCTGTTAGGTCACTCTGTGTATCACGGCAGGTCACGCCGGGCAATGAGGCCTGAGCGGAACCTGTGGTGGGGTTCCGTCGTTGACCCCTCTTACGACCTGAATCGTTCCTGACGGTGGGTCGGGTGAGGGATCGAGCCGATGTTCTCCGGGTGACGGGCGAACGGATGAAGAGTATCCGGTACGGCGAACGGGCCGCGGTCGGCGGCCGTGGCCCGCTCGTTGACGGAGGGTCAGTCGTAAGCCGGTGAAGGCGGCGCCCCCCTCCGGGTGGCCGCAGCGTAGGGGAAGGAGTAGGAGGAGCAGCCGGAGCCGGTGGCCTCGGTGCTCGACGTCTTCCAGACGGTTTCCCTCCGGCCTCGGGTGGTGGAGGTGGCCTTGGTCAGGGCCGTGCCGCCGACCGAGGTCACGTACCGGGAGGCCGCCGGGTATTCGGCGCCGTAGCGCTGTGGCCCGCGCCGACGGTTGCGGAGGGCAGGGAGGTCGTCGAGCCGGTCTGGCTGACCTTCCTGAAGCAGCCGTTGGCGGCGGTGCAGGCGGAGAGGCCGTAGTACGAGCGGTAGGTGGCGAGGTCGGCCTCGGCGTTCGGATCGTCGTAGACGTCGACGATGGCGATGGTCCCGCCGGAGCCGTTCGAGGCGGCGGCGGAGGTCAGGCCGTGGGCGGACCGGAGGTCGGTGGGGCCGTAGCCGGAGGGGGTGGCGGCGTCGGCGGCCTTGGGGGTGACGCCCCTCTTCGCCGCCTGCTGCTTCTGGAAGGCGGTGAGGCCGCCCGTGACGCGGTAGGAGTTGCAGGCCAGTTCGCCCTTGTGGGCGGGGTGGCGCAGGGGGTCGCGGTCCAGGTGGCCTTGGCGGAGGCGGCGGGCTGCGCTGCCTCCGCCTGGACTGCGGTGCCGAAGCCGGCCAGGAGCAGGGCGGCCGTGGCGGCCGCCGCGGTGGCGGTACGGCGCAGGCCGCGCACGGATCGCTGTCTGTATCGCTGCCTGTTTCGGTGCCGCTAGCGCGTGGTGCACTTGGGGTAGCGGGACCCCTCGACGCAGTTGTTGTAGGCGCTGTAGCTGACGTCGACCTCTTCCTCGTCGCCGCCCTTCGTGCGGACCGTCAGCTCGTACTCGGTGTGGCAGCTGCGGGTCCGCTTCGAGCCCTTCTTCTTCGTCTTGCACTCGTGGTCCGTGTCCTTGCTGACGACGGTGCCGGTGACGTTCTTCGACGAGCTGCTGCAACCGGCCAGTGGCGCGGTGAGTGCGGCGACGGTGAGCAGGACTGCGAGCGTGCGCTTCATTCGGTTTTCCCCCGGGCGTCGTGGATGGGACGTCGACGTTCTCCGGAAGATGGTGCCCGATGCACTGTCACGTCCGAACGCCGGGGCGTACGGGAAAACGGGCCGCGGCCGGCTGCCGTGACCCGTTTTCCTTTCCGTGCCGCCGAGGAGGCCCCACGTACTCCCTCAGTCCGGCGGCTCCCCGTGACCCGACGGGGTGGTCCTGCCGTGTACCGCTGTCAGCTCGCCGTGAAGGCGGCGAGGCCCTCGGGGGTGCCCCAGCCGGTCGGGCCGTCGTAGCCCGACTTCGCGGTGCAGAAGTAGCTCGTGGAGCAGGTGCCGTTGCTGCCGCTGGTGACGTCGTTCAGCGCCGAGGTGCCGGCCGCGTTGTAGGGGTACTGCGCCGGGTAGTCGCTGGAGCCCGGGGTGCCGGCGAGGGCGTAGACCGAGGCGATGAGCGGGGAGGAGGCGCTGGTGCCGCCGTAGGTGTTCCAGCCGGTGCCGTCGGAGCCGTAGGTGTCGTAGACGGAGACGCCGGTGGCCGGGTCGGCGACCGCGGAGACGTCGGCGATCATGCGCTTGCTGCAGCCGGTGTCGGTCTGCCAGGAGGGCTTCGCGTCGTACGAGGAGCAGCCGGAGCCGGTGCCCTCGGTGCTGCTGGTGTTCCAGACGCTCTCGGTCCAGCCGCGGCTGTTGGAGGACGTCGAGAGCTTGGTGCCGCCGACTGCCGTGACGTACTTGGAGGCGGCCGGGTATTCGGCGCCGTAGCCGCTGTCGCCGGCGCTCGCGGTGATGGCGACGCCCGGGTGCTTGTAGTAGGAGGAGTCGTACGTCGTGTCCGAGGAGGACTCGGAGCCGCCGTAGCTGTTGGAGACGAACTTGGCGCCGAGCTTGACGGCCTCGTTCACCGCGGTGCCCAGGTTGGCGTCGGACGCCGACTTGGCCTCGACGAGGAGGATGTTGCAGTTCGGGCAGGTCGCGCTGACCATGTCGAGGTCGAGGGAGATCTCACCGGCCCAGCCGCTGTCGGCCTTGGGGAGGGAGGTCGTGGAGCCGGTCTGGCTGACCTTGGAGAAGCAGCCGTTGTCCGTGGTGCAGGAGCTCAGGCCGTAGTAGTCGCGGTAGGTGGCCAGGTCGGCCTCGGCGTTCGGGTCGTCGTAGGCGTCGACGATGGCGACGGTCTCGCCGGAGCCGTTGGAGGAGGCGGCGGAGGTGAGGCCGTATGCCGACTGGATGTCGCTCGGGCCGTAACCGGTCGGGTCGTCCTGAGCGGCGTTCGGCTTGATCGTCTTGGGGGTGACGCCCTTGAGTGCGGCCTGCTTCTCCATGAAGGCGGTGGTGCCGCCGGTGACGCGCAGGGCGTTGCAGGCGGCGTAGCCCTTCTTCGGGGTGGCGCCACAGGCCCTCGTGTACTGCACGTGCGCCTTGGCGACCTGCGCGGCGATCGCCTTGGTGCTCACCTTGTGCGCGGCCGGGGCGGTGGTGGCGTGCGCCTGGACCGCGCTGCCGAATCCGGCGAGGACCAGCGCCGCGGTGGCCGCGGCGGCCGAGCCGATCCGGCGCCATCTGCCGGATGTGTGGGGGGAGTTGGGGGTGGTCGTACGCAACGTACAGCCTCCTGAAAGTGGTGGGCAGAGGCCTGCGGTGGGGGACTGCCGGGGTGTTCCCGGCAGGGGCGGCGACCCGCGAAGACCATCGCTTGTTGAGTACGCGACAAACAAGGCAGTTTCGGAATTCTGACTTCCGCATTACTGAAGGGGGTTGGCGGATTGCTGCTCAATGGCGGTGCGATGGAGGGGGGTTGGGAGTGGCTTGACTCCGCGCACAGCGTTCGGACAGGTAGGAGACAGGTTTACGCGCGTCGATTCCCGGGCGTGGCGGCCCCTGTCCGGGCGGGGTGGGGGTCAAGTCTGCGCCATGTGCCATCGGCGGCTGAGAGGGCGGGAGTTGTCCGACGTATGTAGTGGGCATGTGGATGGCGACCCCGAAGAGGGGCAACCCTGTGATCCAGCACCGCATCGTCCTCGCTTCGGCCGCGGGCCTTGTCTGCGCCTTCCTGCTGGCGGCGTGCGACTCCATGAACAGCGGCGCCTCCGGTACGAGCGCTGCCGGCGCCGCGCCGGTCACGTCGGCTCCGGCGGCCTCGGCACCGGTCGGCGGTGAGGCGTCCGGGAGCGGGCGGACGGCCTCGGCCACCACGGTGAGGGCCGAGGCCGTGAAGGGCGGGGCCAGCGTCGTCACCGACGGCACGGGCGCGACCCTCTACCGCTACGACAAGGACCGGCCGGATCCGTCCCGGTGGACGTGTGCCGGCGCGTGCGTGAAGACGTGGATTCCGGTCATCGTGTCGGACTCCGTGCAGACGGTGGGCGTCGAGAAGAGCCTTCTCGGCACGGTCCACCGCAACGGCAGGAAGCAACTCACCCTGGGCGGCTGGCCGTTGTACCGGTATGTGGGCGATACGGGGGCCGGGCAGCTGAACGGTCAGGGGAGGGGCGGGCAGTGGTATGCGGTCACTCCGACCGGGGGCAAGGCCGATGTGACCGGCTGAGCATCATGCCGTTGCGGCGGGCATGGCGCCTGCGTGCGCCTCCGCCTTGGCCTCGCGTACGCCGCGCAACGCACCGGACCAGGCGATGACCTGGTCGAGCATGCCGCAGACCGCGTCGGCGAGGCCCTCCGCCGGGACGAAGGTGCCGGTCGCGAAGGCAGGCATCAGGGCGATCGCGGGTTGAGTGCGGACCGTGGCCGTCTGGAGCTCGGCGAGCACGAGCCGCAGCGCCTCGGCGGCTCGAACGCCCGCGGCCCATCCGCCGTAGCTGATGATGCCGGCCGCCTTGTCGTTCCACTCCCGGTAGACGTAGTCCAAGGCGTTCTTGAGCGCGCCGGGGTAGGAGTGGTTGTACTCCGGGACGAGGAACACGAAGCCGTCGAAGCCGTCGATCAGTGCGGACCAGGCCCGGGTGTGCGGGTGCTCGTACTGCTGGTGGGTCGGATTTCCGCCCTCGTCGAGGTTGCCGAGGCGGTGGTGGGCGAGGTCGATGAGCTCGTAATCGGCGCCGCCGTGGGCGCGCGCCGTGTCGAGCACCCAGGAGGCGATCGTCTCGCCCCGGCGTCCGGGGCGGGTGCTGCCGAGGATGATGCCGATGCGGAGTGGCATGGTGTTCCTTCCAGAGGAGTTGACGCGTCAACTCTAGAAGGCAGGGAGTTGACGCGTCAACACCATGCCTCGGTATGCTGCCCGCCATGGCTCAGATGCGCACGCTGGAACCTGAGGAGTGGGAGTTCTGGGACGCCTGGATGCGCGCGCAGCGCCTGCTCACCCGGGAGCTCGACCGCGGTCTGCAGCGTGACTGCGGCATCTCGAAGGCCGAGTTCAGCGTGCTGGTGACGCTGTGGCAGGCCCCCGGCCGCGAGATGCGCGTCGGCGAGCTCTCCGAGTCGCTCGACTGGGAGAAGAGCCGTGTCTCGCACCAGCTGACGCGCATGGAGAACCGCGGCTTCGTGGAGCGGACCGAGCACGGCGCCGGCGGCCGCCGCACCGGGATCGGGCTGACCGACAAGGGGCGCAGCGCCGTGCAGAGCGCCGTCCTCGTGCATGCGGGAAACATCCGCCACTACTTCCTCGACACGCTCACACCTCAGCAGGCTGCGGCCTTGCGGGCCTGGAGCGGGCAGCTGATCGAGCGCATCGAATCGCGCGGCGGTGGGGCCCCCGACGACGCCGGGTAGGACACGGCCAGGACTGTGTCGCGGGCCGGATGTCAGTCCGGTGGCCTAACGTGATGGTGTGGGTTCGGAGAGTGAAAGGAGGATGTTGTGGTGAACGTGGAGTCGCGCCAGGGGCGGGCTGCGCGGCCATGTGCGCAGCGTGACGCGGAGGCGGAGTCGGCGGTCGCACCGTACCGTGGTGGCGATGCCGAAGCGGTGGAGAGACGGAGGCAGCGAGCCATGTCCGTGTCGCCGGGCGCCCTGGCCCGTCCGCGACCCCGGCACCCGGGTGTCGTGTACGGCGCTTCCGCGCGCCCTCCGCAGTCGCAGCCGCGGGGAGGATCGTTCACGGAGAGATCCAAGTGAACGTCAGACCCTTTTCTCACCTTCGTGGGCCACAGTGGGCGCCGATGAAGCGCATCCCACGCATCAGCAGGCGTGTCACCAGTCCCCTGTGCGCGGCGGTCGTGCTCCTTGTGCCGGCGCTCACCTCCGCTTCCCTCGCCAACGCGGACGACGGGCCGGGGCCCCTCGGGGTGACCGCCGTGGCGCCGGACAACGCGCAGTCCAGGAAGGTCGGAGCCCTCTTCGACGCCGATCGACGGTCCTCGCTCGCCGGCGGGCACTTCTGCACCGCCTCCGTCGTGTACAGCCCGCATCGCAATCTCATCGTCACGGCTGCCCACTGCCTCAACGGCAGCAAGGACGGGGACCTCGTCTTCGTGCCGGGGTACCGGGGCGGGCAGGCGCCGTACGGGACGTGGACGGTGCGGAAGGTGTTCCTGCCCGACGGGTGGGCCAAGGGGCAGCACGAGGACAGTGACGTCGCCTTTGCCGTCGTCGAGAACAAGAGCGGGAAGAGCGTCGAGGACGCCGTCGGTGGCAACCCCTTTGTGGCCGGTATGGCGACCGGGGCGACCGCCGTCACCATCACCGGGTATCCCAACACCCGTGAAGTGCCCGTCAGCTGCACCAACAGGCCGACCGTGCACAGCCGTACCCAGCAGCGGATCTACTGCCCCGGCCTTTCGGGAGGAACCAGCGGGAGTCCTTGGGTCAACGGGGACAAGGCGGTCGTCGGGATCCTGGGCGGGCACGAGAAGGGCGGGAGCACGGACGACATCTCGTACAGCGTGGTGTTCGGGGCGGAAGCGGCCGAGCTGTATCGGGATGCGACCGGCTGATCTCTGACGCGGCGGAGCCGCATGTCGGCTGTGCCGTCAGCCGCTGCGGAGCCGCATGTCGGTGGTGCCGTCAGCCGCTGCCGCGGCGGGGCCCCGTGCCCCTTCGGGCCCGGTGATCTCCCGGAACTCAGCACGCGCCCCTAGACTGACGTGGGCTTCGGACTCCCGGGCGGTGAGGGGCGGTTGACGGTGCGTAAGGCGTGGATCGTTGCCGGCGTTGCCGTCGGCTCTGCTCTGTCCTTCGTCATGCTGCTCGTCGTCGGGGTGTACGTCGTCGCCGGGAACCTCATCAACGGGGTGGGCGTCGGTACCAAGGCCCTGGCCAAGGGGGCCGTACCCGCCGCGTATTCGGCCATCGTGCAGAAGTGGGGCAACCTCTGCCCCGCCCTCAACCCCGCACTGCTCGCCGCCCAGCTCTACCAGGAGAGCGGGTTCAATCCGAACGCCAGGAGCGCGGCGGCCGCGGAGGGGATAGCGCAGTTCATTCCGGGCACCTGGGCCACCCACGGCGTCGACGGCAACGGAGACGGCGTCAAAAACGTCTGGGATCCCGCGGATGCCATCCCGTCAGCCGCCTCGTACGACTGCCAGCTCGCCTCGTACGTCAAGGACGTACCCGGGAATCTGACCGAAAACATGCTCGCCTCGTACAACGCGGGGGCCTACGCGGTGATCAAGTACGGGGGCGTGCCGCCGTACAAGGAGACCCAGAACTACGTCAAGACGATCACGACGCTCGAGGAGAGCTTCGCCGCGCCCGTCAGCCGGGTGGATCCCAGCAAGCAGGCCGCGGGGGCCATCTACTACGCGCAGAAGAAGCTCGGGACCCCCTATCTGTGGGGCGGCGACGGTACCGCCGCGGACAACGGGCGTTTCGACTGCTCGGGGCTGACCAAGGCCGCGTACGAAAGTGTCGGGATCACGCTGCCGCGGGTCGCCAACGACCAGTACAACGCCGGGCCGCACCCCAGGCGGGACGAACTGCTGCCCGGCGATCTCGTGTTCTTCTCCACGGACCCCACCGACTCCCGGGCCATCCACCATGTGGGGATCTATGTGGGCGGCGGGTACATGATCGACGCGCCGAGGACGGGCGCAGTGATCCGGTTCGACCCCATCGACACCTCCGAGTACTTCGGAGCCACGCGCGTCACCGAAGATGGCGCGAAAGCACTGCCCACCACGGTGTGAACCGAGCGTGAACCCACCCCCTGAGCTGCAGAGATGAGTCTCTCTTCGATAACGTCTGCGTGATCATTCGGTGGAGTGTGGAACGTAGTAACTGGGACCGTGCGTTCCTGTTCTCGTAGTCATCCGACAGTCATCCCGGTGGCTGTCCGCGACGTGACCTACAACCACGGGGGTGGGTAAGCGGGCGTGCGCGAGTACGTCCGGCAGCAGACGACGAAGGGGCCGCAGCACCATGGCTGGACTCGCCGAATCCGGGTCGAACCCCGACGTCGACCTGCTCTACGACATCAATGGCCTGGCCAAGGACGCGCCGCACTGGCTCGACCGGGTCGTCTCCTTCGTGGGCGAGTACGGGCTGTTGCTGGCCATGGTGCTGCTGGTGGTGTGGTGCTGGTGGTCCGTGCGGCGGCGCGGGGACGAGGACGCTGCCTCGTCTGTCGCCGCGTTGGTGTGGGCGCCGGTGGCTGCGGCGTTGGCGGTGCTGGTGAATGTGCCGATACGGGGGTTCGTCGAGCGGCCTCGGCCGTTTCGGACGCACGACGGGCTTGATGTGCTGGTGTCCGGGAAGGCCGACTTCTCGTTTGTGAGCGATCACGCGACGATCACCATGGCGATGGCGGTGGGGGTGTTTGTCGCCAACCGGAAGTTCGGGGTGGTCGGGATCGGGTTGGCGCTGCTTGAGGGGTTCTGCCGGGTCTACATGGGTGTGCACTACCCGACTGATGTGGTCGGGGGGTTTGCGCTGGGGACGGCTGTGGCGTTGTTGCTTTCGCCGGTTGCCATGCTGCTGCTGACGCCTGTGGTGAAGGCTGTTGAGGGGTCGGCTTGGGGTGGGTGGCTCGTGCGGAGCCCTGCGCGGGCGGCTGTAGGGCAGGGTGCGTTGATCCCTGGGGCGCGGAGTGAGGCCCTGGGTGCGGATGAGCGGGACCTCGCTGCGTAGGTGACCGGGGGTGTGGTCGGCGTAGGGGAGGTTCGCTTGCCCGCGCTGCGGGGTGCCGCTGCGCCCACCCGTGCCGCCCTTGGCGGCACGATTGCCCGCAGCTTCGACGGTTGCCCGCAGCTTCGACGGTTGCCCGCAGCTACGACGGTTGCCCGCAGCTGCGACGGTTGCCCGCAGCTGCGGCAACTGGGGCAGCGGAGGCGGCTACAGCGACTGGGGGTATGTGAAGAAGCGGTTCGGGTCGTACTGCTTCTTTATTGCCGTCAGGCGGGGCGCCGCATCCCCGTAGTACGCCTGGCGCCAGTTCGTCAGGGTCGGGTCCGTGTAGTTCTGGTAGGCCGCTCCCGAGGCGTACGGGCGCATGGCGTTGTGAGTGTTGGTCAGCCAGGTCTGGGCCGTGGAGCCGGTGGTGCCGGCCCGCCAGGATGCGAGGTACTGGGCCAGCATGCGGGAGCGGCGGTGGACGAAGGCCGTTGCGGTGGGGGAGACGCGGTTGACCGCGCCGCCCAGGGCCGTCAGCGCGATGCTGCCCGCGCCGCCCGGGACCGAGCTGATGCTCCTCAGCAGGGTCTGGATGCCCGCCGCGGAGATCGAGCGGTCGAAGAAGTCCGAGCGGGCCGAGTAGGTCTCCCGGCCCAGGGAGCCCCCGGGGTTGCGGTTCGGGGTGGAGCCGGGGAGGTGGCACTGGGCCTCGGTGCGGAACGACGAGCAGCCCGCGTACGCCTCCATCGCACCCTCGTAGGTGTGCCGCTTGAGCGTCTCGCTGCGGGCCGGTGAGCCGACCGCCGAGACCAGGCGGTCGAGGGCGTTCTGCAGTTCGCCGTACGTGCCGATGGAGAACGCCGCCACCGACACGGTGGGCGAGCCGCCGTTCTCCAGGTGGCAGGAGGACCAGATCTCGTCGGGCTGGTCGGGACCCCATTCCTGCCAGGCCTTCACCACGGCGGCGGCCTTCGACCAGGGCCAGGTCAGGTAGGCCGAAACGGCCTGCGGGGCCGGGTGGGTCCTGAAGTGCAGTTCCGTCACGACGCCGAAGTTGCCGTTGCCCGCGCCGCGCAGCGCCCAGAACAGGTCCTTGTTGGTCGTCGCGTCGGCGGTCAGCTGCTTGCCGTCCGCCGTGATCAGGGTGGCCTGGGTGAGGCTGTCGCAGGTCAGGCCGTACGCCCGGGAGACCACGCCGTGGCCGCCGCCCAGCACCAGGCCCGAGACGCCGACCGAGGGGCAGGAGCCCGCGGGTATCGTCACGCCCTTCGCGGCCAGCGCCCGGTAGACGTCGATCAGTTTGGAACCGGCGCCGACGACGGCCTGGCCGCCGCCCACCCGGATCTGCTTCAGCTTCGAGACGTCGACGATCAGCTTGCCGTTGCCGGAGGACCAGCCCGCGTAGGAGTGGCCGCCGTTGCGGATCGCGACCCGGATGTCGTGCGCGCGGGCGTAGGCGAGGGTCGTCCGTATGTCGTCGGTGTGGGCGACATAGGCCACGGCCGCCGGTTTCAGGCCGTCGAAGCGGGTGTTGTACAGCTGGTGGGCCGTGGTCCAGGTGGCCTCGCCCGGGCGTATCAGGGCGCCGTCGAGGTCGCGGGAGAGCGCGGTCCAGTTCGCCGGGGCGGCCTGGGCGGACGTCGACCTCATCGCCGTACCGGAGGAGGCGGACGACGCGGAGGTGCTGGTGTTCGCGTCGGCGGACCCGCCCCTGCACGCGGCCGTGGCCACCGCCGCCAGCGCGGCCGCGCCGCCTCCGATGAACGTACGACGTTCCATGTTGCGCCCTCCCGGATTGCTCTCGGGGAACGAGACGGCTCGCCGATCACATGGGTTCCTGCTGAAGTGTCACTGCTGTGTCACCGTGGAGGGAGACACGAACAGAGCCGGGACCTTTGTGTGCTCTCCCCGTGAGCATTCCGTGACCTAACCACACCGTCGGCAGGGGTTCACCTGCCGTTCATTTCCGGCCGTAGGCGCCTTCACCTGGTCTGCTTAATTTCGGCCTTACGCGATGTGGGTGCGCCTGGGGAAGGTGCGTCCTCCGTCGCCAGGACTTAAACCTCGCACGCCGCCGAATTCAGGACGGCGGCTCCTGGAAGGAACTCTTTCAAGTGAAGCTTCAGCGCATGAATCGGCGGGCCATCGCCCTCGGTGCTCTCGCCGCGTCGAGCGCCCTGGTCCTCACGGCGTGCGGCTCGGACAACACCAGTAGCGGTAGCAGTGGCGGCAACAGCGCCTCCTCCACCACCGGTGCCAGCAAGATCAAGTGTGACGGTGCCAAGGGTCAGCTGCTCTCCGACGGCTCGTCCGCGCAGAAGAACGCGATCGACGCGTGGGTGGCGCAGTTCTCCCAGGCCTGCGGTGTGCAGATCAACTACAAGGCCGGCGGTTCCGGCGCGGGTGTCACCTCCTTCACGCAGGGCCAGCTGGCCTTCGCGGGTTCCGACTCGGCTCTGAAGCCCGAAGACGTCACCGCCTCCAAGAAGGTCTGCACGGGCGGCCAGGGCATCGACCTTCCGATGGTCGGCGGCGCGATCGCGCTCGGCTACAACCTCTCCGGCGTGGACAACCTGGTCCTGGACGCCCCGACCATTGCGAAGATCTTCGACAGCAAGATCACCAAGTGGAACGACCCGGCCATCGCCGCGCTGAACAAGGGCGTCAAGCTGCCGGACCTCAAGATCCAGGCGTTCCACCGCTCGGACGAGTCCGGCACCACGGACAACTTCACCAAGTACCTCAAGGCCACGACGCCCGACAACTGGAAGTACTCCGGTGGCAAGGCCTGGCAGGCCAAGGGCGGCCAGTCCGCCGCGCAGTCCTCCGGTGTGGCCGCCCAGGTCAAGCAGACCAACGGCGCCATCGGCTACTTCGAGCTGTCCTACGTCACCGACGGCGTGAAGGCCGCCAGCATCAACACCGGCGCCAGCGCGCCGGTCGCCCCGACCAGCGACAGCGCCACCAAGGCCATCGCCGACGCGAAGGTCGTGGGCACGGGCAAGGACCTGTCGCTGAAGCTGAACTACAACACCAAGGCCGACGGCGCCTACCCGATCTCCCTGGTCACGTACGAGATCGTGTGCGACAAGGGCAACAAGGCGGACACCCTGCCCGCCACCAAGGCGTTCCTGCGCTACATCGCCTCCGAGGACGGCCAGGGCCTGCTGCCGGGCCTGAAGTACGCGCCCGTCCCCGCCGACATCATCGCCAAGGTCCGCACCACCATCGAGGGCCTCAGCTGATCCGAGTGCGGTCCGGTCCCGGGCCTGAGAACCCGGGACCGGACCGCATCGTCCGGTGCACCGCCGCCACGAGCCGTACGTCGTACGGCTTCGCAGAGCCCCACTCCGCGTGAGGCTCCGCAGACCGGAGAACCCGATGGACACTTCCACACAGATAACCGACGCTCCCCCACCCGCCCCCACCGCCGAACAGAAGCGCGCAGCGCGCGGCGCCACCCGACCCGGTGACCGGATCTTCCTCGGTCTCTCCCGTGGGTCGGGCATCTTCCTGTTGGTGGTCATGGCCGCGATCGCGGTCTTCCTGACCTATCGCGCCTCCCTCGCGATCAGCAAGGACCACGGCAACTTCCTCACGACCTTCGAGTGGAACGCCACGTCCGTCCCGCCGGTCTTCGGCATCGCGGTCCTGGCCTTCGGCACGGTGGTCTCCTCGATCATCGCCATGGTCCTCGCCGTGCCGATCGCCGTGGCGATCGCGCTGTTCCTCACGCACTACGCCCCGCGCAGGCTGAGCGGTCCCATCGCGTATGTGATCGACCTGCTCGCCGCCGTACCGTCCATCGTGTACGGCCTGTGGGGCGCCCTGATCCTCGTACCGCACATGAACGGCCTCTACGGCTGGCTGAACAGCTATTTCGGCTGGACCGGCATCTTCTCGTGGGACGGCGGTGCGCCGCGCTCGATGCTCACCGTCGGCATCCTGCTCGCGATCATGATCCTGCCGATCATCACCAATGTGAGCCGCGAGGTCTTCCGCCAGGTCCCGCAGATGCACGAGGAGGCGGCTCTCGCCCTCGGTGCCACGCGCTGGGAGGTCATCCGCATGGCGGTGATCCCCTTCGGCCGCTCCGGTGTGATCTCCGCCTCGATGCTCGGCCTCGGCCGTGCGCTCGGCGAGACGATGGCCGTCGCCACCGTGCTCTCCCCGGACTTCCTCATCCACGGCAGCCTGCTCAACCCGGGCGGCGGCACCTTCGCCCAGAACATCGCCTCCAAGTTCGGTGAGGCCACCGAGCAGGGCCGGGACGCGCTCATCGCCTCCGGTCTGGTCCTGTTCGTCATCACCCTGTTGGTCAACGGCGCGGCCCGCATGATCATCGCCCGCCGCAAGGAGTACTCGGGGGCCAACGCATGAGCCACAGCGCCAACGCCGCCATCGCCGAAAAGCCCGCCAGCACGCTGCGCGGTGCCAGCCTGCCGAAGTGGTCGCCCTGGGCGATCGCCGCCGGCTCCGTGGCCGTGGCCATCGGTATCGGTCTCGCCGCCGGCCTCGACAGCAAGGTCCAGTGGGGCCTGATCGCCGGGCTGATCTTCCTCGGCGCCACGTACGTCATCGCCGCGGCCGTCGAGGGTCGCCGTCAGGCCAAGGACCGCATCGCGACCGGCCTGGTCTGGGTGGCCTTCCTGGTCGCCGTCGTCCCGCTGGTCTCCCTGGTGTGGGTGACCATCTCGCGCGGTGTGAAGGTCCTCGACGTCTACTTCCTGACCCACTCGATGGGCATCGTCGCCGACTCCCAGCCAGGCGGTGGCATCTACCACGCCATCATCGGCAGCCTGGAGCAGGTCGGCCTCGCCACGCTGATCGCAGCGCCGATCGGCATCCTCACCGCGATCTACCTGGTCGAGTACGGCCGGGGCAAGCTCGCCCGGGCCGTCACCTTCTTCGTCGACGTGATGACGGGTGTCCCGTCCATCGTCGCGGGTCTGTTCATCCTCAGCCTCATGCTGATCTTCGAGTTGGAGCCCTTCGGCTTCGCCGGTTCGCTGGCCCTGGCCATCCTGATGATGCCGGTGGTCGTGCGCTCCACGGAGGAGATGCTCAAGCTGGTCCCGAACGAGCTGCGCGAAGCCTCCCTGGCGCTCGGTGTCCCGAAGTGGCGCACCATCCTGAAGGTGGTCCTGCCGACCTCCATCGGCGGCATCACCACGGGCATCATGCTGGCGATCGCCCGTATCACCGGTGAGACGGCTCCCGTGCTGCTGCTGGTGTTCGGCAACCGGTTCATCAACAACAACCCCTTCGAGGGTGCGCAGCAGTCGCTTCCGCTGTACATCTATCAGCAGTACGCGGCAGGCGCGGACGCGTCGTACGCCAGGGCCTGGGCGGCCTCGCTCACCCTGATCGCCTTCGTGATGATCCTGAACCTGGTGGCCCGCGGCATCGCCCGCTGGAAGGCCCCGAAGACCGGTCGCTGACGCGGCCATATGCGACCGAGAATTCTGGAAGTGACGTAATCATGGCCAAGCGAATCGACGTAAGCGGGCTCACCGCCTACTACGGCGCCCACAAGGCGATAGAAGACATCTCGATGACCGTCGAGCCGCGTTCGGTGACGGCGTTCATCGGCCCCTCCGGCTGCGGCAAGTCGACGTTCCTGCGCACGCTCAACCGGATGCACGAGGTCACGCCCGGCGGCCGGGTCGAGGGCAAGGTGCTGCTGGACGACGAGGACCTGTACGGGCAGGGCATCGACCCGGTGTCCGTGCGCCGCGAGGTCGGCATGGTGTTCCAGCGGCCCAACCCGTTCCCGACGATGTCGATCTTCGACAACGTGGCGGCGGGGCTGCGGCTGAACGGCTCGTACAAGAAGAGCGAGCTCGCGGAGATCGTGGAGAAGTCCCTGAAGGGCGCGAACCTCTGGAACGAGGTCAAGGACCGGCTGAACAAGCCCGGTTCGGGGCTCTCCGGTGGTCAGCAGCAGCGTCTGTGCATCGCGCGGGCGATCGCGGTGGAGCCGAAGGTGCTGCTCATGGACGAGCCCTGCTCGGCCCTCGACCCGATCTCCACGCTCGCCATCGAGGACCTGATCGGTGAGCTGAAGGAGCGGTTCACGATCGTCATCGTGACGCACAACATGCAGCAGGCGGCGCGTGTCTCGGACCGTACGGCCTTCTTCAACCTTGCGGCGGTCGGGCAGCCCGGCAAGCTGATCGAGATCGACGACACGGAGCGGATCTTCTCCAACCCGTCGGTCCAGGCGACGGAGGACTACATCTCCGGCCGCTTCGGCTGAGCCTTCGAGACCCCTCGCGGTGCTGCATGGCGGTGCCACCGCGAGGACGATGAAGGGCCCGCCCCTGGCTCCCGGGGGCGGGCCCGTCGTCGTATCTGGGGGCTCCGCCCCCAGACCCCCGTCCGGCCCTTGAGGGGCCTCGTCCTCAAACGCCGGACGGGCTGAGTCGGCTGAGCCGAGGAAGGGGCGGCGGGGGCGAGAAAGGCTCTACAGGAACGCCAGGTTCACGATCCCGAAGGAGCCCGCCGCCACCAGGGCCGCCGCCGGCATGGTGATGAACCAGCCCAGGACGATGTTCTTCGCCACCCCCCAGCGCACCGCGTTCACGCGCTTCGTCGCGCCGACGCCCATGATGGCCGAGGTGATGACGTGGGTCGTCGAGATGGGCGCCTTGAACAGGTACGCCGTGGTGAACATGATCGACGCACCGGTCGTCTCGGCGGCGAAGCCCTGCGGGGGGTCGAGCTCGATGATCTTCCGGCCCAGCGTGCGCATGATGCGCCAGCCGCCGGCGTACGTGCCGAGGGACAGCATGAGGGCGCAGACGATCTTCACCCAGACCGGGATCGGGTCGGCGAAGGTCTGGTGGCCGGAAATCACCAGTGCCATCACGACCACACCCATGGTCTTCTGCGCGTCCTGAAGGCCGTGGCCGAGCGCCATGCCCGCCGCCGACACGGTCTGCGCGATGCGGAAACCGCGCTTGGCCTTGTGCGGGTTGGACCGGCGGAAGAGCCACATGATCGCCAGCATCACCAGGTAGCCGGCGATCAGACCGACCACCGGCGACAGGAACATCGGGATGACGACCTTGTCGAGGACGCCGCTCCAGAGCACGTCGGTGCCGCCCGCGAGCGCCGCTCCGACCAGGCCGCCGAACAGCGCGTGAGAGGACGAGGAGGGCAGGCCGAAGTACCAGGTGATCAGGTTCCACACGATCGCGCCGGTGAGCGCCGCGAAGAGGATGCCCATCCCCCTGGAGCCTTCCGGCGTCTCGATCAGGCCCTCACTGACCGTCTTGGCCACGCCGTTGCCGAGGAACGCACCCAGCATGTTCATCGCCGCGGCCATCGCCAGCGCCGCCCGCGGTGTCAGCGCCCGCGTCGACACCGACGTCGCGATCGCGTTCGCCGAGTCGTGGAAGCCGTTCGTGTACGTGAAGAAGAGCGCGACCGCGATGGTCACGACCAGAGCGAAGGTGTCCATGGAGGGGTCAGGACTCCTTGACGGCGATGGTCTCCACCGTGTTCGCCACGTGCTCGAACGCGTCCGCCGCCTCCTCCAGTACGTCCACGATCTGCTTGAGCTTGAGCACCTCGATCGCGTCGTACTTGCCGTTGAAGAGATGCGCGAGCAGCTTGCGGTGGATCTGGTCGGCCTGGTTCTCGAGGCGGTTGACCTCGATCCAGTACTCGGTCAGGTTGTCCATGGTGCGGAGGTGGGGCATGGCCTCCGCCGTCAGTTCGGCGGCCCGCGCAAGGACCTCGATCTGCTGCTCGACGCCCTTGGGGAGTTCCTCGATGTTGTAGAGGACGACCAGGTCGACGGCCTCCTCCATGAAGTCCATGATGTCGTCGAGGGACGAGGCGAGGGAGTAGATGTCCTCGCGGTCGAAGGGCGTGATGAACGAGGAGTTCAGCTGGTGGAAGATCGCATGCGTGGCGTCGTCACCTGCGTGTTCCGCGGCCCGCATACGCTCTGCGATCTCGGCCCGGGCAGGTGCGTCCGCCCCGAGCAGTTCCATCAGGAGCTTCGAGCCGGTGACGATGTTGTCCGCGGATGCGGCGAACATGTCGTAGAAGCTCGTCTCCCTGGGGGTCAGACGAAAGCGCACGTGGGGTCCTCGGGGTGCTTCGGTTTCGGTCAGGGTGATGCTAGGCGCATCATCCGGCCACGGCTAATGGGCCGTCCCCCAGTGTCGCCCATCGGGCAGGGTGGTCGGCACGGGGGCGGTGTGCGGGCCCGGTCCCGGCAGGGACCAAGGGCCGTATACCCAGCGAAGTTCGATACCATATACCCACCAGGGGTATATGTCCGCATGTCTTACGGGAGGACGCGATGACGACCACCGAGGCCGGCGCGACGGCGCCCTCCGACGACAGCACGCAGAACGCGACGCACGGCTACCACAAGCAGAAGGACGAGCACCTCAAGCGCCTGCGCCGGATCGAGGGCCAGATCCGTGGCCTGCAGCGGATGGTCGACGAGGACGTCTACTGCATCGACATACTCACCCAGGTGTCCGCCTCCACCAAAGCCCTGCAGTCCTTCGCGCTGCAGCTGCTGGAGGAACACCTGCGGCACTGCGTCGCCGATGCAGCCGTCCGGGGCGGTGACGAGATCGACGCCAAGGTGGACGAGGCGACGAAGGCGATCGCCCGGCTGCTGCGCACCTGAACCCGCCGGTGCGGGGCCTCGCCTCCGGCTAGTCGCCGGAGGCGGCGCGCTCTTCGGCCACTTTCAGCACCTCGTCGATGCTCTCCAGGCTGAGCCGGTCCTCCGCGGCCGAGGCCGCGATGATCAGCTCTCCGCACAGCTCGATCTCGGCGAGGGCCACGTGGTCCTGAACTGCCGTACCGCCGACCGGAGCCACGTGCATCACCTCATCTCTGCCGTTACCGACTTCCTAGAGTAGGGAGCGGCCTACACACCGCGCATGGCACGGACGGGCTAGTTCTTGACGCCCGGAAATCCTCCTCCAGCAGGGCCCGCTACTCGGCGATCTTCCCTGCGTAGATGTCCTTCGAGGCCGGCAGCCGTACGTCGACGGGGGCCCCGAAGTCGTACAGCAGCGCCGTCGAGGCGACCGCCACGGTGCCCTTCTGGAGGCCGTTGACGAAGCTGAACCGGTGCCGGATCTTGCGGATGCGGCCCTGGTCGTCGAGGTAGACGTCGAACGGGACCTCGGCCGTGGCGAACCCTTTCGCCGCCGCCGCGAGGGCCTCCCGGACGCCCTTCGAGGCGTGCCGCGCGGCCAGGGTGAGGTCGGCGAGGCCGCGGTAGTGCCGCACCTCGACACCGGCGAACTCGCTCCGGCCGAGATACGTCGCCCTGCGCGTCCCGCGCAGCAACTCGGCCGCTGCATACGGGTCGGTGGCGCCGCCGGTCACCAGGTTGCCGTCGGAGAGGGTGGCCGTGTCGACCCGTACCCACTTGTCGGCGGGCACTCCCGCGCCCCGGTTCTTCATGAACAGGGCGCCGGGCGCGAGGAGTTCGGTGATCGGGCGGTGGTCGTCGGTTCCGGCCGGGCTCTGCGGGAGCTGCACCTTCAGCCGGCCGATCTGCCGACGGTAGTTGTAGTCGCCCTCGCCCCGGATGGTGACGCGGGTGCCGCCGATGGCCATCTCCATCGAGGTGGTCGCCCTCGAACTGCCCGACTCCACCAGGGTTTCGGCGGCGCGGTGCAGGATCTCGACGGGGTCGGAGGCGCGGGGGTCCTCGGCGGCGGACCCGGTGCCGGAGCAGCCGCCGGCCCCCATGCAGACGCAGACCACGAGCCCTGCCGTGACGACCGTCCCCCTGTGCTGCCGCTCCGCCATCGCCTGTCTACCCCCAAGCCGGTACGTCCGTCACGGGCCCCCTGTCGTTCCGGATAACGACGGCTGGGGTGGGGCCGTCACGCGCATACCGGCGCCTTACTCGGGGTGGGTAACGTTGTCAGCGTGGCGCAGCAGGAACATCGCACGACGACGGTCGAACAGGGCCGGTTCTGTATTGCCCGGTGCAGCTGCGGGTGGCGTGGGCCTGCCCGCAGAGCGCGCAGCCAGGCCCGGGCGGACGCCGAAGGGCATGTGGGCCTTCAGGCGTGACGGAGTGTCGCAAGCAGCTCGTCGACCAGGGTGCGGTCGCGGTACTGGGTCAGCCGGCTGCGGGCCGCGGCGGGGGAGAGCCACAGGATGCGGTCCACCTCCGTGGTGGGGGTGAAGCTGCCCGAGACCGCTTCGGCCGCCCAGTAACGGACCTGTTTGGGACGGCCGTTGGCGAAATAGCGCAGGGTGGACAGCTCGGCGCCCGGTTCGGCCGTGTAGCCGGACTCCTCGGCGACTTCGCGCAGCGCGCACGCCAGATGGTCCTCGCCCCGCTTCAGCTTGCCCTTGGGGTGGGACCAGTCGTCGTACTTCGGCCGGTGGACGAGACAGATCTCCAGCTCGCCGTCGACCGGGGAGCGTCGCCACAGGACGCAGCCGGATGCCTGGACGATGGTGTCGTTGGTGTGGGTCACGGGTGGGTCACCGCCTCCTTCGACAGGGATGGGGCGCCGGGGTGGCCGGCTCAGGGGGTGCTCACCGCCTGCTTCTGCCAGCACTGCTGGAAGGTGAAGCGGGCCGCTTCCACTTCGTGCCGCTGGTCCGCGTGGAGCACACCGAGTGCGTACGCCGTCGCCGGGGCGATCCGGGGGGTACGGGCCGCGGAGGCCGCGGCCGCCGCCGCCTCCGAGGCGTCGCGGTGCCGGTCCAGGGCCTGGCCCGCGGTCAGCAGGCGGAGGTCGGTCGGGCCGCCGGTGCCGTGGAGGGCCTCGCGGGCGTAGCGGTGCAGGCGCAGCAGCAGGCGGACCTGGTGCCAGGGGGCGTCCTGGGGGTGCGGGGACGGGTCCGGGGAGAGGCCGTGGATCAGGGCCTCCGCGTTGTAGGGGCTGCCTGCGGTGACGAGAGGGAGCGCGGCGATGGCGTCGGTCAGACGGTCCTCGGCTGCGGCGGCGAGAGGCTGGAGGGCTGTGGTGGGGGCGGTCGTGGTGAGGGGGACTTCGCTGGCGAGTACGGCGATTTTGTCTGCGACGGCGTGGAAGCGGCTGGATCCCAGGGCCTGCAGGGCGGTGCTGTGGGCTCGGGTGCGGGCGAGGGTCAGCTGGCGTTCGAGCAGGGCGCCTGCTTTTGCTGCGCCAACTGTGAGGTTGCCGCGGTCCGTTGTGGGCGTGGGGGCGGGGGGACCGGTGGTGGTCTGTGCCGTTGTGCCCACCCGTTCCGCCCCGGCGGAACGACTGCCCACAACGGCGCCGACGGCTGAAGACGTGGCCGCCACCGCAGACTGCGCCGGGAACACCGTCGCCCCCGACAGCCTGTGCAGCGCCAGCAGCAGCCGTTCCTGCCTTGCCGCGTAGGCGTGTTCCATGGCCAAGGTGCCGGAGAGCCAGGCCAGTTCGGGCTGGAGGGACTCCGACCATTCCGGTTCCAGGAGGGGGCGGAACGTGTGCAGGCTGGCGCTGATGCGGCGGACCGAGCGGCGCAGGGCGCGGGCCGCGTCGACCGGGTCCTCCGTGCCGTTGCCGGTCGCACCGCCGGTTTCCCGGTGCAACCGCAGGGCGCGGAGGAACTCCGTGGCCTGGGCCCTCAGGTAGCCCGCGAGGGCCTCGCCTGTGGGGTCCGTAGGGTCAAGGTGTTGCTGTGCCACGCCGGCGCCTCCGGGCGTCTATGAGCATCTCCTGGATGTTTCGCAGGGGCCCGCCGTCCGCGTCGGTGGCATGCCGCGTCCACTCGCCGTCCGGGCCGAGGTGCCAGGAGGCGGTGGTGTCGGACATGCCGGTCTCCAACAACCGGTTCAGGGCGGCGCGGTGGGCCGGGTCGGTAACCCTGACCAGGGCCTCGATACGGCGGTCGAGGTTGCGGTGCATCATGTCGGCGCTGCCGATCCACACTTCCGGTTCGCCGCCGTTGCCGAAGGCGAAGACCCGGGAGTGTTCGAGGAAGCGGCCGAGGATGGAGCGGACCCGGATGTTCTCCGACAGGCCCGTGACGCCGGGGCGGATCGCGCAGATGCCGCGCACCCACACGTCGACCGGCACACCGGCCTGCGATGCCCGGTAGAGCGCGTCGATGAGGGCCTCGTCCACCATCGAGTTGACCTTGATGCGGATGAAGGCCGGACGACCGGCACGGTGGTGCTGGGTCTCCTTGTTGATCCGCGCGATCAGTCCGTCGCGCAGGGACTTGGGGGCGACCAGCAGCCGGCGGTACGTCTCGCGGCGCGAGTAGCCGGAGAGGCGGTTGAAGAGGTCGGAGAGGTCGGCGCCGACCTGCGGGTCGGCCGTCAGCAGGCCGAGGTCCTCGTACAGCCTCGCGGTCTTCGGGTGGTAGTTGCCGGTGCCGACGTGGCTGTAACGCCGTAGCGTGTCGCCTTCCTGACGGACCACCAGGGACAGCTTGCAGTGGGTCTTCAGGCCGACCAGGCCGTAGACCACGTGGCAGCCGGCCTCCTCCAGCTTGCGCGCCCACTTGATGTTGGCGTGCTCGTCGAAGCGGGCCTTGATCTCGACCAGGACGAGGACCTGCTTGCCGGCCTCGGCGGCGTCGATGAGCGCGTTGACTATGGGGGAGTCGCCGGAGGTCCGGTACAGGGTCTGCTTGATCGCGAGGACGTCCTCGTCCTCGGCCGCCTGCTCCAGGAACGCCTGCACCGACGTGGAGAAGGAGTCGTACGGGTGGTGCAGCAGCACGTCCCGGCTGCGCAGCGCGGCGAATATGTCGGGCGCGGACGCCGACTCGACCTCCGCGAGGTCGCGGTGGACGCCGGCGACGAACTTCCGGTACTTCAGCTCGGGACGGTCGAGACCGGCGACACGGAAGAGGCCCGTGAGGTCCAGGGGACCCGGCAGCGGGTACACCTCGGCCTCACTGATCTTCAGCTCGCGGACCAGCAGGTCCAGCACCTCGCGGTCGATGGACTCCTCGACCTCCAGGCGCACCGGCGGCCCGAAGCGGCGCCGCATGAGCTCCTTCTCCAGGGCCTGGAGCAGGTTCTCGGCGTCGTCCTCCTCGACCTCCAGGTCCTCGTTCCTGGTCAGCCGGAAGGCGTGGTGCTCCAGGACCTCCATGCCCGGGAACAGCTCCTCCAGGTGGGCTGCGATGACGTCCTCTATGGGGACGTAGCGGCCGGGGGAGCTCTCCAGGAAGCGGGAGAGCAGCGGCGGCACCTTGACGCGGGCGAAGTGCTTGTGGCCGGTGACCGGGTTGCGTACGACCACGGCCAGGTTCAGGGAGAGGCCGGAGATGTACGGGAAGGGGTGCGCCGGGTCGACCGCCAGGGGGGTCAGCACCGGGAAGATCTGGTGGCGGAAGAGGGTGAACAGGCGGGCCTGCTCCTTCTCCGTCAGCTCGCTCCAGCGGACCAGGTGGATGCCCTCCTCCGCGAGCGCGGGGGCGACGTCCTCGTGGTAGCAGGCGGCGTGCCGGGCCATGAGCTCGCGGGAGCGGGCCCAGATCATCTCCAGGACCTCGCGGGGCTGGAGGCCGGAGGCGGAACGGGTGGCGACACCCGTCGCGATACGGCGCTTCAGACCGGCCACCCGGACCATGAAGAACTCGTCCAGGTTGCTGGCGAAGATCGCGAGGAAATTGGCGCGCTCCAGCAGCGGGGTGTTCGGGTCCTCGGCGAGTTCGAGGACCCGCTCGTTGAACGCCAGCCAGCTGCGCTCCCGGTCGAGGAAACGACCCTGGGGCAACTGAGGGCCGTCGTACGGCGACTCCTCGTAGGCATCGAGATCGGCATCGATGTCGGGTTCCAGGTCGGAGACCGCGGCGGCCACCGTGTGGGGGCGGTGCGCGGCTATGGAGCCCACGGAGGGCTGCGCGTGCTGGACCTGTGCCTGGGCGGTGTCTGGCTGACTCATGAACCCATTCTTCCGCGTTCCCAGCGATACGGGCGCGTCGGAAAGCGCGGGCGGGAGCGCATTCGGGAGAGCGCTTACGGAGCCAGGGCCGGAGCGGAGGGCGTCCCCGTCCCCCGCAGGCCCCTCGGGGGACGGCGAAGGCTGTGGCACGGAGGGCGTCATTGGCCGAGCGTCGCAAGCCTGTCTGAACCGTTGGTTACGGCGACATGGCGTGCGGGATATCTGGGGGCGGCTCCGGGGCGTCTACGTCCAGGGGGCCGCCGTAGAGACTGCTGGGAGCCGCCCCGAGGATACGTACGTCCATACCGCCGGGGAAGGACGTACGCGCATCGGATGCCTCACACGGTTCGCGTGAACCGATCCGCGGGGCCGGTCCGATGAGGGGACGTGAGCGAAACGAGAAGCGACGGTGAGCTGCTGCGGGCCGCCGCGGACGGGGACCGGCGGGCCTTCGAGGAGCTGTACCGGCGGTACGCGCCGTGGCTGACCGCCCGGCTGCGCGGCCGGTGCGCCGACGCGGGCGTGGTCGACGACGTCGTACAGGAGACGTTCCTCGCGATCTGGCGGGGCAAGGCCCGCTACCGCCAGGACGGCGACGTCGCCGGCTGGCTGTGGCGGATCGGCTCGCGGCGGCTGATCGACGCGCTGCGGGGCGACGGGGCTCGGGGGCGGCTCAAGCAGGCGCTGGCGCGGCTGCGGCACCGGGACGAGGCGTCCGCGGAGGAACGCGTGCTCGCGGGGGTGGAGCACGGGGATCTCGCGGGCGCCCTGGTCCGGCTCTCACCGGAACTGCGCGCGGTGCTCCAGGCCACGGTCATCGACGGCCTGACCACGAGGGAGGCGGCCGTCCTGCTCGGGATACCGCCGGGCACGGTCAAGACACGGGCGATGCGGGCCCGTAAGCAACTGCGGGAGGCGCTGGCATGAGCGGGCGGGTGTGCGACGGGGGTTTCCGGTCTGTGTCCGGGTGTGGGAGTCGGGGTGCCGGTCGGCTGGTGTGCGATCGGGGCTTGCGGGTCGTGCGCACGGCTGGGAGGGGCGATGTCGGGGGGCTGCTGTGCGATCGGGCCTTCCGGGTCGCGTCCGGGTGTGGGAGTCGGGGTGCCGGTCGGCTGGTGTGCGATCGGGGCTTGCGGGTCGTGCGCACGGCTGGGAGGGGCGATGTCGGGGGGCTGCTGTGCGATCGGGCCTTCCGGGTCGCGTCCGGGCGTGGGGGCTGGGCTGTCGGTGGGCTGGTGTGCGATCGGCGCTTGCGGGTTCTGCGCACGGCTGGGAGGGGCGATGTCGGGGGGCTGCTGTGCGATCGGGGCTGCGGGGGCGCGGGGCGGTCGCGCCGGTGCGGGGGCGGCGGAGTGGGTGGGCAGGGGCGTGACCTGGGGCGCGTGGCGGTGCGGGAGGTGACCTCATGACCTGGCATGTGGATGCTGAGGATCTACGGGCCTATGCCCGGGGTGAGCTGGCGCCGCCCGCATTGTGGTCCGCCGACACTCACCTGGTCGCGTGTGCGCAGTGCCGGGGCGTGCTCGCGGAGGTCGGCGACCCGGAGCGGGTCGATGCCGGGTGGGAGCGGCTGGACGCCGAGCTCGACGCGCCCCGGCCGGGGGTGTTCGAGGGGCTGCTGGTGCGGCTGGGGGTCGCCGATCACACCGCGCGGCTGCTCGCGGCCACGCCCGTGCTGCGCCGTTCCTGGCTCGGTGCGGTCGTCGCCGTGCTGGTGATGAGCGTCGTGGCGGCGCACACCGGCACGGCGGCCGCCTCGCCCACGCTGTTCCTGGCCCTCGCGCCGCTGCTGCCCCTCGGCGGGGTCGCGCTGTCCTACGGGCCGGCGCTGGACCCGACGTACGAGATGGCGGTGGTCGCGCCGATGCACGGGTTCAGGCTGCTGATGGTGCGGACGGTCGCCGTGCTCACCGCCGTGCTCGGCCTCAGCGGCCTCGCGACCCTCGCGCTGCCCGGATACGGGCCGGCCGCCCTGGCCTGGCTGCTGCCCGCGCTGGCCCTGACCTCGACCGGCCTGGTCCTCACCGCACGCCTCGGCCCGGTGCTCGCCCCGTCGCTGGTCGGCGGGGTGTGGGTGGCGCTGCTGCTGGCGGCCCACGCCTATGACGCCGGTGCCACGCCCGTGCCGTTCACCGCGGCCGGCCAGGGGGTGGCGGCGGCGGTCGCCGCGCTCACCGGCGGGCTGCTCTTCCTCGTACGTGACCGTTTCGACCGCTTCCAGGGGGATGCCGTATGACACCGACCGTTTCCGCTTCCGGGCTCAGCCTCCGCTTCGGCCGGACCCAGGCCCTCGACGAGGTGTCGCTGCGGCTGACCTCGGGCGTCACCGGGCTGCTCGGGCCCAACGGGGCCGGAAAGACCACCCTGCTCAGGGTGCTGGCCACCGCCGTGCCCCCGGACCGGGGCGCCTTCACCGTCCTCGGCCACGACCCGGCGACGGCGGCCGGCCGGCAGGAGGTGCGGCGCCGGCTCGGCTACCTGCCCCAGACGCCCGGCTTCCACCCGGACTTCTCGGCCTTCGAGTTCGTCGACTACGTGGCGATCCTCAAGGAGATCACCGACCGGGGCGCCCGGCACCGGGAGGTGCGGCGCGTGCTGGGCGAGGTGGACCTCGCCGACGTACGCGCCAAGCGCATCAAGAAGCTGTCCGGCGGAATGCGCCAGCGGGTGGCGCTGGCCGCCGCGCTCGTCGGTGACCCCGGCTTCCTCGTCCTCGACGAGCCGACCGTCGGGCTCGACCCCGAACAGCGCATGCGCTTCCGGGAGTTGATCGCCCAGGCAGGGGAGGGCCGCACCGTTCTCCTCTCCACCCACCAGACCGAGGACGTGGCGATGCTCTGCCACCGTGTGCTGGTGATGGCGGGCGGCAGCATCCGCTTCGACGGCACCCCCGCCGAGCTGACCGCACGGGCGGCCGGACGGGTCTGGAGCAGCACGGAACGCGACCCCGGCGCGAAGGCGGGCTGGCGCACCGGCACCGGTTCCTTCCGCAACGTGGGCAGCCCGCCCGCCGGCGCCGACCTGCTCGAACCCACCCTGGAGGACGGCTACCTGCTCACCCTGGACGGCGCGGGCGCGGAGGTGGCGGCGGCATGAGCACGATCATGGAGGCGACGGCCCCGCCCGTCGTCCAGGGCGGACAGCGCCGCAGCTGGGCGGCCGTGTTCGCCCTCGCCCGCTTCGAGGCACGCGAACTGCTCCTGCAGGTCCCGGTGGCGGTGACCCTGCTGTTCTACGTCGGCTACACCGGCTGGAAGCTGCTCTTCCCTCCGGACGGCATGGACGCCTACCCGGCGCTCCAGGACGTCGACCGCGCGACCCAGACCACGCCGGTGCTGCTAGGCATCGCCCTGTTCGTCGGCGTCAACCGGGCTGCGCTGCGCTCCCGTCGGCGCGGTACCGACCGGCACTTCGACGTGCTGGTCATGGAGCCCTGGCGGCGTACGGCCGGGCACGCCCTGTCCGTGGTGCCGTTCGGTGTGCTCACCGCACTGGTCGTGGGGGCCCAGTTCACCTGGCAGGCGCTGCGGCCGGGCGCGGTGGGGCACGGGTCGGTGGCCGAACTGGCCGTGGCTCCCCTGTACGTGCTGCTGTGCGGAGCCGTCGGCCTGCTGATCGCCCGGCTGATCCCGTCCGTGTTCGCGGCGCCGCTCACGGTGCTCGGCCTCTTCACGTTCCTGATGTTCGTCTCGGCGGGGACGTCGGGGGCGCAGTGGAGCCGCTGGCTGTCGCCCGTGGTGAGCGAGAACAGCAACTCGACGCTGCCGTCCGACCTGCTCGGTCGGCCTGCGGGGTGGCACGCCCTGTACCTCGTGGGGCTGACCCTGCTGGTGGCCATGGCCGCGGTGCTTTGCGCTCCGCGGGATGCGGTTGGTCGTCTGCAGCAGCGTCGTGGCTGGTCGGGCCCCGCGGCGGAGCCGCACATGAGTGCAGCCCCGCGCCTCTATGGGGCGCTTGGGATCGCGGGGGCTCTTGCGATCACGGTGGTTGGTGCGGTGGGGCAGTCCGGCGGGGTGTCCCCTGAACTTGCCGCGGCACGGGAACGGGCCTCCGTCTCACCCGAGAAGGAGCAGTCGTGCGTACGGCACGGCTCCTCGCGGTACTGCGCCTTCGACGAGTGGACCGGTCGCACGGGTACCTGGGCCGGGGTCGTCGACCGGGTCCAGGCCCTCGCCGGGGGTGCGGCCGCGAGCCGGCCCCTGCTCGTACGGCAGCGGATCGACGCCCGCTACGGCCTGGACGGCGACGCGGCGATCGAACCGTCCACCACGCCCGGCCAGGTGACCGTCGGCACGCGCTGGGGTGGCAACCGGGTGCCCGAGTTCGCGGTCGGCGTGGCCTCCGTGCTGGTCGGCGGCGACGAGAAGAAGGGCGGCGACCTCTGCGACGGCCGCGTGGTCACGGTGATGTGGCTGGCACTGGGCCGCGATGCGAACCCGGTCGCCGACCTCAAACACGTCCGCCTCGACGACAGCCTGAGCGGCCCGGCGATCGCGCTGACGCCGACCAACCCGTTGTCGATGTCGGCCGGACAGACCGACGTCGTACGGGAGTTGCTCTCCCGCCCGCGTGCCGAGGTGACGTCCGTGGTCAAGTCCCACTGGGCACAGCTGACGGCTCCCGGGGTGACCACCGCCGAGGTGGCCCGGGTACTGGGGACCAAGGTGCCGAAGGGGGCGGACGAGTGTGGGAAGTGACCGCAGGACCGTTCCGGTGAGCGGGGCGCTGGTGGCGGCCGTGGCGCGTACGGTGCCGTGGCGGGCGCTCGGGGCGGGCGCGGCGGTGGGGCTGCTGCTCGTCGCCCTGCCACGGCTGTCCGACGGCCCGCCCGGCCCCTGGCTCGCACTCACCCTGCTGCGGGCCGCCGCCCTCGCCTTCGCGCTGGGCCTGACCTTCCTGCTGGACGACCCGGCCCGGCACCTCACCACACCCGTCACCACCCCGCGATGGGTGCGCACGGGCCTGCGGCTGGCGCTGGTCGCGCCGCCGGCGGCCCTGTGGTGGACGGCCTCCCTGGCCCTCGTACCGCACTCCGTACGTCCCCCGGTCGGCGCCGTCACCCTGGAGGCCGGCGCAACAGCAGCCCTCGCCCTGGCCGCGGCGGCCACCGCGGTACGCCTCACGGACGAGCCGCAGCCGGGCCCGTCGGTGGCGGCCGCCGTCCTGACCACGGCGACCCTGGGGGCCCTGGTGATCCCCGCCCGCTGGACCCTGCTGGCCGCGACGGGCGATCCCCGCTGGGCGGCCGCGCACGAGCGGTGGGGGGTGCTGCTGGGGGCCGGGGTGGTGGCTTGGGGGGTCTGCATGCCCGAGCCGGTGCGGAAATTCCAGCCCGTCCGGCGTTTGAGGACGAGGCCGTAGGCCGATGGGGGTCTGGGGGCGCAGCCCCCAGGGGCGTGCACCTCACCCGCCCGCACGACACACCGCTCGACCGCCGGAGGCTCACGTCTCCGTGCGGTACATCAGGTCCGTCTCGTACGTGGTGAAACCGAGCCGCTCGTACACCGACACCGCCGCCTTGTTGTCTCCGTCGACGTACAGCATCGCGGTCGGCAGCCCCTGCGCCTCCAGGTGCCGCAGCCCGATCGTCGTGAGGGCCTTGCCCAGCCCCCCGCCCTGCGCCCCCGGCCGCACCCCGAGGACGTACACCTCACCCAGCCGGTCGGCCGCATGCACCTTCGTCCAGTGGAAGCCGATGAGTTCGCCGCCACGGAAGGCGAGGAAGAAGCCCGCCGGGTCGAACCACGGCTCGGCCTTGCGGTCGTCCAGGTCGCGCTGGGTGAGGGAGCCCTGTTCGGGGTGGTGGGCGAACGCGGCGGCGTTCACCGCGAGCCAGTCGGCGTCGTCCTCGCCGGGGACGAAGGTACGGACGGTCACGCCCGCCGGCAGCACCGGCTCGGGCAGGTTCAGGTCCGTCAACGACCGCCGCATCTGCCGCAGTTCGCGGAAGAGGGTGAGCCCCAGGACCTGGGCGAGATGGCGGGCCGCGGAGTGCCCGCCGTGCGCCCACACCCGCAGCCGCTTGCCGGAGGCCGCGAGCAGCGCCGAGCCAAGTGCTCGCCCGTGCCCCTGCCCGCGGTGCGCGGGGTGCACGACCAGTTCGGCGGCCGGTGCCTCCACCGGATCGGTGTCCTCCAGCTGCGCGTAACCCACGAGCTCGTCGCCGACGCTGAGCAGCAGATGCGACACGCCCTCGCGTTCGCCGCCCCGCAGTTGCAGCCGTCCCTGTTCGGACACCGCCTGCTGGCCGTCGGTCTCGGCGGCCGCGGCGAGCAGCGAGAACACGGCCTCGGTCTGCTCCTGGGAGAGCGCGGAGTAGGTCTCGATGGAGCGGGTCCGGCCGGGCCGGGCGGTGTCGTCGCTGGTCATGCGTACGAGGGTAAGCGGAGCGCCCCGCAAAGTGGGGGTCAATGGAAGGGCAAAGGGAAACCAGGATGTAACCACGAATCCCTTTTCGCGCTACGCGCGTTGACCCTAGGCTGCGCCCGACGAGGCCATGACATCCAGCAGACCCGCAGGCCTCAACGGACCCTCAGGGGGGCGCATGCCAGCCACTTCCCAGCCGTACCCGCGCCGCAGACGGACGTTCCGTCTCGTCGCCGCAGCCGCCGGACTCGCCACCGCCGGCGCTCTCGCCGCCGCGCTGCCGGCGGACGCGCACGAGACGAAGGGCGGCGGCCACCACCCGAGCCGCTACCAGGACGTCCAGCTGCTGTCCTTCAACGACCTGCACGGCAATCTGGAGCCGCCGTCGGGCTCCTCCGGGCGGGTCACCGAGCTGCAGGTCGACGGTACGACGAAGACGATCGACGCCGGTGGTGTCGAGTACCTCGCGACCCATCTGCGTGAGGCCCGCAAGGGCAAGGCGTACTCCATCACCGCGGCCGGCGGCGACATGGTCGGCGCCTCGCCGCTGATCTCGGGCCTCTTCCACGACGAGCCCACCATCGAGGCGCTGAACAAGCTGGACCTGGACGTCACGTCCGTCGGCAACCACGAGTTCGACGAGGGCGCCAGGGAACTGGCGCGCCTGCAGAACGGCGGCTGCCACCCGACCGACGGCTGTTACACGGACGAGGAGTTCGAGGGCGCCGACTTCCCCTATCTGGCGGCGAACGTCCTCGACGAGAAGACGAACAAGCCGATCCTCAAGCCCTACTGGGTGTGGAAGAAGAAGGACGTCAGGATCGGCTTCATCGGCGTGACCCTGGAGGACACCCCGGGTGTGGTCTCCGCCGAAGGAGTCAAGGGCCTCAAGTTCAAGGACGAGGTCGAGACGATCAACAAGTACGCGCGGGTGCTCCAGGCGCAGGGCGTGAAGTCGATCGTCGCGCTGATCCACGAGGGCGGTCTGCCCGCCTCCGGGGCCTACAACTACAACTGCGACTCCGCGGGCGCGGGCAGCGGTATCTCCGGCCCCATCGTCGACATCGCGAAGAACATCACGCCGGCGGTGGACGCGCTGGTCACGGGCCACACACACGCGGCCTACGTCTGCACGGTCCCCGACCCGGCGGGCAAGCCCCGCATGGTCACCTCGGCCGCGTCCTTCGGCCGGCTCTACACGGACACCACGCTGACGTACGACCGCGTCACCGGTGACATCGCCCGTACGGCGGTCAAGTCGGCGAACCACGTGGTCACCCGGACCGTCGCCAAGGCGCCGGACATGACCGAGCTGATCGGCAAGTGGAACACCCTGGCCGCGCCCATCGGCAACCGCGCGATCGGCTACATCTCCGCCGACATCGGCAACACCGGCACCGAGTCCCCGATGGGCGACCTGATCGCCGACGCGCAGCTGGCGTACGGCAAGGAGCTCGACCCGGAGACCGACCTGGCGCTGATGAACCCGGGCGGTGTGCGGGCCGGTCTGACCTACGCGGCCAAGGGCAGCGAGGGCGACGGGGTGGTCACCTACGCGGAGGGCTTCACCGTCCAGCCCTTCTCCAACACGGTGAATCTGCAGAACTTCACCGGCGCCCAGCTGATCCAGGTCCTCAAGGAGCAGGTGAGCGGCACGAACACCGCCGCGCCGAAGATCCTGCAGCCGTCGGCGGGGCTGACGTACACCCTGGACCTGACGAATACGGGCGCTGACCGGGTGGTGACGGACTCCGTCAAGCTGAACGGGTCCGCGATCGACCCGGCGGCCACCTACCGCGTCGCCACCAACAGCTTCCTCGCGGGCGGCGGCGACGGATTCCCGACGCTCGGACAGGGCACGGGCGACCTGGTCGGAAGCGACGATCTGGCGGCGCTGGCGAAGTACCTGACCGCCAACTCCTCGGCCGGCAGCCCGATTTCGCCCCCGGCGGCCGACCGGATCACGATCGTGAGCTAGATCGCATACCTGAGGCAGAGGTTGCGGGTGGGGGGCCTTGGCATGGTCGGATGGATCGATGCGTGCCCCCCACCACATAACGACGCATCCTGGTACAAACATCAACGACTTCTTCGAGGGTGCCTCTGTCGCAGGCGAGGCCGAGGAAGCGGAGGACGAGCCCTGGGCTCCGCCCAACCACCGCCGCGGCGGCCGTCGTAGGCGAAGGCGGTTCGCGGGTCTTCCGCTCGCGTTGAAGGCGGTGGTGGGCGTTGTCGTCCTCGCCGCCTTCCTCACCCTCGCCGACCGCTGGGCGCTGCTGTACGCCGAGCGCCGCGCGGCGGACGAGCTCAAGGACCGGATGCACCTGAGCGCGGCTCCCGAAGTGGACATCGACGGCTTTCCCTTCCTCACCCAACTCGCCGACGACAGACTGGAGTCGGTGCAGGTCACCGTGCCGGACGTGGCGGCCGACCGGGTCTCGCTGGCCAGGGTGACGGCGACCGCGCACGACGTACGGCTGAACGCGCCCGACGGGCCGACCTCCGTACGCGGCGCGGCAATTCCCCGGCTCGACGGCGACGTACTGCTCTCCTTCGACGACCTCAACCGCGAACTGGGCGCCTCCCAGGTGACGTTCACCGGCCACGGCCACGACCGGGTGCTGGCCCGCGGCACGCTCCCGGTGGCCGGACACGACCTCCGGCTGCGGGCCGACGCCCGTATCGGCCGGGACGGCGAACACGGCATCGCCACGCAGATCGACGGAATGCGCCTGGACATCGGGAACCTGGCCACCTACCGGCCCGGCACCCGCGCCTCCGAGGGCCTGCACCTGACCCGCGCCTCCGCCGCACGCCTCGCGCACGAGACGAAGAAGGCGAAGGCGCTGTTCGCGGTGGACGCGGTGGTACGGCGGCTCGGCGTACCCGACTCCGCCGTACGCGCGGCCCTGCGCTCCGACGCCGAACTGGCGCGCGTGACCGGCTCCCCGCGCTTCATCCACCGGGCCATGCGGCTCAACCTGATCGACCTGGCCCTGGAACACCCGGCCCTGCTCAAGCGCCTCGGCTTCGACCCGTCCCTCCTGAACGCCCTGCCCCGGCTCACCCGCCCTGTCCTGGCCGACCGCCTGTCCCTGGGCTTCCGCCTGCCCACACCGGACCGGGGTGAGCTGCGGCTCAGGGATGTGCGGGTGGAGAAGGACGGGATCCGGGTGCGGATCGAGGGCTCGGGGCTGGCCGTGGGCGGCTCCGGCTGAGGCTCGATAAAACCTGTGTGAGTGCGGGTTCGGTTCCGCAAATTACATATGAATCTTCCACAGAATCAACTCAGCAACCTCTAAGGGGAATTGGGCTTTTCCTGCTCCGGGAATGCCGTAACGTTTTCCATGTCGAAAGCGAACGACGCGAAACGAAAAGCAATTCACGGCAAGAAAGGCAGACTGTCATGAGCTTCCACAAGATTGCCCCGGTGAAGAAGCACGACTGCAAGAAGGGCGCCCCGGCCCCGAAGAAGAAGGCGCCGAAGAAGCCCGCCCCGGCCCCGAGGCGCCGTCCCGTCGGCCACCAGGGCTGAGGTACGCCGCGAGGCGGGGTCACCGGTCGGCGAGCGCCGCTCGCCCGGTGGCCCCGCCTCGGCCATGTCCGGCGCCGACTTCGGCGTACGAGAAGGGAGTTGTCGACCATGGGTGAGGTCCGTGCGGCCTTCCGTCGTTTCTGGCCGCTGACCCGCGGCGACCGCAAGTGGCTCGCGGCGATCGTCGCGTGCGTGGTGGTGGCCGCGCTCGCCGAGACCGCGTCGATCCTGCTGTTCGCGGAGCTCACCGACAACGCCCTGAAGGCCGGCTCGCTCTCCGCTTTCTGGGGCCCGGCCGGTGCCTGGCTGGCCGTCGCCGTGCTCGGCGCGCTCGTCGGCTATTTCGGCAACTCGCTCGCCACCTGGACCGCGGAGAGATTCGTGCTGCGGCTACGGGCGGGCGTCTTCCGGCATGTCCAGAGCCTGCCGCCGCATTTCTTCCAGAATCACCGCCAGGGCGACCTGGTCGAGCGGCTGACCGGTGACGTCGAGGCCATCGAGCAGATGGTCGTCTCCGGTGTCGTCGGCACGGCGTCGGCCGCGTTCTCCGCGGTCTTCTACTCCTGCGCCGCCCTCTGGCTGCGCTGGGACCTGGCCCTGGCCACCTTCGTCCTCGCGCCCCTCTTCCTCCTCGCCGCCCGCCGCTTCTCCGGCCGTATCAGAACGGCCTCGCAGGACGAACGGGTCGCCGACGGCGCGATCACCTCCGTCGTCGAGGAGTCGCTCGGCAACATCGTCCTCACCCAGGCCTACAACCGCCGCCGGGACGAGGAGCAGCGCCTCGACCGCGAGGCCCGCGCCTGGATGAAGGCGTCCGTGCGCGGAGCCCGACTGAGCGAGATGTACGAGCAGTTGGTGGAGGTCGTGGAGACCCTCTGCGTCCTGGCCGTCATCGGCCTGGGCGTCTGGGAGATCTCGGCCGGCCGCATGACCCTTGGCCGGCTCCTCGCCTTCGCCGCCTTCATCGGCTACCTCTACCCGCCGGTCCGCAATCTCGGCCGGCTCGGCCTCACCCTCACCGCGGCCACCGCCGGTGCTCAGCGCCTGAACGAGATCCTGGACGCGAAACCCGCCGTCGCCGACCCCGCCCGACCGGTCGCCGAGTGGCCGGTGCGCGGCTGGGTCGCCTTCCACGACGTGTCCTTCCGCTACCCCGAGTCCCGGCGCGCCTCCCTGCGGGACGTGTCCTTCACCGCGGGCCCCGGAGAGCTGGTGATCGTCACCGGTCCGAGCGGCGCCGGCAAGTCGACCCTCTCCAAACTCCTCACCCGCTTCTACGACCCCTCGCAGGGCACGATCACCCTGGACGGCGTCCCGCTCACGGACGTACCACTGGAGTTCCTGCGCGAGAACGTGGCGCTGCTGCCCCAGGAGACCCTCGTCCTCAGCGGCACCATCCGGGAGAACATCGCCTGCGGGCGGCCCGGCGCGAGCCACGAGGAGATCGAGCAGGCGGCCCGGGAGGCGGCGGCGCACAACTTCATCACCGCACTCCCCGAGGGCTACGACACCCATATCGCACCCGGCACGGCCGCCCTCTCCGGGGGCCAGCTGCAGCGCGTCGCCATCGCCCGCGCCATGCTCCGCGCCGCACCGGTCCTGGTCCTCGACGAACCGACCGCGGGCCTGGACGCGGTGGCCGCCCGCCAGGTGGTGACCCCGCTGCGCAGGCTGATGGCGGGCCGTACGACGATCATGATCACGCACGATCTGAGCCTCGCGCCGGACGCGGACCGGATCCTCGTAGTCGAGCGGGGCCGCCTGGTGGAAGCGGGCACCCACGAGGAACTCCTCGCCCGCCCGGGCGCCTACGCCCGGCTCGCCGAGCCACTGCCGGACGCAGTGGCCGACGTACCGCCGGCGCAGGACGAGACGATGATCCTCAGGTGGTAGTGCGGGGCGGGCGGCCTGGGGCACCGAGGGTTCGTGGCAACCCCATGGTGGAGCCATGGCGGAGCAGATCGCGGAGCGTGTCGCCGCGAGCCGCAAGGTACGCACTCGCCGTACTCCCCGGGCATGCTCGGCTTCCACTGACCCGGACGCTAGGGCTGCTGCGGCAGGGAGCGTGGGGGACGGCTGGTCCAGTACCGGTCGAGTACCGTGCCGAGGACGCCGAAAGCGGCCAGCGGCACGCACACGAACAGCAGGAACACGTGTTCCGGACGCCCGGTGGCGACCATCCCGATGTCCAGCACGACCATGACGAAGAACGTGATGAGCGCGCCGTACGCAGCCCATGTCCAGGCCCTGCGCCGGGCCGCCCGCCGCAGGATCAACTCCTCGACGTGGGGCTGACGTTGCCAGGTGAGGCTCCGATGGGGGGCCGCGGCCAGGCACAGGTCGGAGACCTCCGCGTAGGGGTCGGCCAGCTGCCAGTCGTCGAGGTGCCGGAGCAGGAAGCGGCGGCCTTCGAGGTCGTAGAGGTGGGTGAGCCACTGGGGACCCAGCTTCCCGGTACCGCGCGGAGCCTGCTCGACCCGGATGTCGTACACCTCGTGCCAGGCCCACGACCGTGAACGGAGGCTCCCCTGGGCGGTGACGCCCGAGGCGGTCACGCGGGTGTGCGCCCGGAACTGCTCCAGGAGGACCCGGACGAGGGTCGCCATCGCGAGCAGCCCGATCAGCCACGGCCCCCATCGGGGCAGACCCGGGTCGTCGGAGGCGCGGGCGTTCTGGAGGAGGGCGTTGAAGAACACCACCGCCACCGCGCCCAGGTACTGCCACGGCAGCCTGCGCCGTCTTCGGTACACCCGCTCGATCCCGCCCGTGTCCCCGCCCATACGCCCTCCCCGGCATCCGTGTCCGAGGTGATCGTAGAGCGGGGAGCCGAGGGCGTGAGGAGAAGGTCGGCGTCCGGCCGGCCGGCCTGTGGGGTGGTCTTGATCGCCGCGCTCAGGCTGGTGGTGACGGCGAGAGCGGTTCTGCGTCGGCTGTGCTGGGGGGCCGCCCCGGGCGGAAAGGTTGCCGGGTCGTTTCGCCTTCGCTCGAACGAGTGATCTGGAGGCATTTCCCCAGGTCAGGCGTATCACCTTACTTACCGTGATCGTGTTGCTTGTGCCGCAGGCACGCCCAGCCCACACTTGAGGAGGAGGTGCCACCTTGACCGCTCTCGCACATGAGAGGCCCGAGACCATGTCCGAGGCTTCGGCTGAAATCGTGAACGTACCCGACCTGGACGAGGTCTTGTGGCAGGCATGGAAGGCCATGGAACTCCCCGAGGGCTACCGCGCTGAGATCATCGAGGGAGCCATCGAGGTGTCGCCCACCGCTCGCCGTTCGCACGGTCAGATCACCAATCGTGTGCGCAGGGCGCTCGACAAGTTCCTGGACGGAGGCGAGTACGCCTGCCATCAGGACGTGA
This sequence comes from Streptomyces sp. NPDC001604, assembly GCF_042893475.1. NCBI lineage: Bacteria > Bacillati > Actinomycetota > Actinomycetes > Kitasatosporales > Streptomycetaceae > Streptomyces > Streptomyces sp. NPDC001604. The sequence continues at coordinate 43,409 of NZ_JBIAUY010000026.1, forward strand.
ATGTGATCCACAAACGCAAGGCGTGGATCCCGGACGCCTTCGTCGCCCCGGAGGACACGGAACCGTGCAGCGACGAGGACGACATGGGGGTCAGGGCCGAGTCCGTGCACCTCATCGTCGAAGTCGTCTCCCCGGGCAAACGCAACCAGGACCGCGACCGCACCCGCAAGCGCCGCGAATACGCCCGCGCCGGCATCCCTATGTACGTCCTCATCGACGACTACGACGGCCAGGGCGCCGTCACCCTCTTCACCGGCCCCCGCCCGGACAAGGCCGACTGGGAGGACATCCACCGCGTCCCCTACGGCACCGAGGTCACCATCCCCGAAGGCCCCGCGAAGGGATTCGTGATCGGGGAGACGATCACCGGCCCGAAGCGCGGCTGAGGCCGCCCGGACTACGGCCCCTCCGGCGGCGGCATCGGCGCCCCCGGCAGCCGTACCGTCGCCACCGTGCCGCCGCCCTCCGCGCGGGACAGGGTGACCTCGCCGCCCGCCTGCTCCACCGTCCGCGCGACTATCGACAGACCCAGGCCCGAGCCCGGCAGCGCGCGTGCGCTCGGGGAGCGCCAGAAGCGGTCGAAGACGTAGGGGAGCTCCTCGGCGGGGATGCCGGGGCCGTGATCGCGGACCGTCAGGATGCCGCTGCCGAGCTCCACCTCGATCGCGCCGCCCTCGGGGCTGAACTTCACCGCGTTGTCGAGGATGTTGACGATCGCCCGCTCCAGCGCGGACGGCTCCGCCCGTACGTACCAGGGATGCAGGTCCGCCGTGATCGTCAGCTCCGGCCCGCGCAGACGTGCCCGGCGCAGCGCCGCTTCCACGATGTCCTCCAGCGAGACCACCTGGACGCGCTCGCCCCGCTGGCCCTCCGAACGCGACAGCTCCTGCAAGTCGCCGATCAGGGCGGCCAGTTCGGTCATCTGCGCCTTCACGGAGGCGAGGAGCGCCTTGCGGTCGGCCGGGGGGAGGGGGCGGCCGGTCTCCTCGCTGCGGCTGAGGAGTTCGATGTTGGTGCGGAGGGAGGTGAGGGGGGTGCGGAGTTCGTGACCGGCGTCGGCGATGAGCTGCTGCTGCAGGTCGCGGGAGCTGGCCAGGGACGCGGTCATCGAGTTGAAGGAGCGGGACAGCCGGGCCACCTCGTCCTCGGCGTCGTCCTCCACCGGGATGCGGATGCTCAGATCCTCGGTGCGGGCGACGTGTTCTACGGCTTCGGTGAGCTTGTCGACGGGGCGGAGGCCAGCGCGGGCGACTGCTAGTCCCGCGGCGCCGGCGCCGAGGACTCCGACGCCGGAGACGAGGAGGAGAATCAGGGCGAGTTCGTTGAGGGTGGACTGCGTGCCCTTGAGCGGGACCGCGAGCTGCAGGGCGACACCCTGGCCGTCGGTCTGGTCGACGCCCAGGTACAGCGTCAGCACGCGGACGGCGTTGCCGTGGTCGTCGGTGCCGTTGCGGAACGTGCCCCGGAGGAACTTCCCGTCCTTGATCACGTCCTTGTCGGAGCCGGTGACCTTGACCGTGCCCGGGGAGCTCGGGTCGACGCAGGGGGTGCCGCTCTCCTTGATCGCCTGGACGTAGTTGTTCCGGCCCGGATAGTTCTGGGGGTTCTCCGGCGGGTTCTGCGTGCACCTGTTCAACAGCTGGTTGACCGTGCCGGGCCTCCCCGCCATCTCGTTGAGATCGTCGTTGACCTGGTCGTACAGCTTCCCCTGCACGATGAACCAGCACGTCACCGAAACCGCCGCCACCGCAAAAGCCACCGCCGCAGCCACCAGCATCGCCAGCCGGGAGCGGATCGGCAGCGTCTGGAAGCGGCGCAGGAGCCTCCTCACTCCGCGCCGCCCTGCCGCAGCACATACCCGACGCCCCGCACGGTGTGCACGAGGCGCGGCTCGCCGCCCGCCTCCGTCTTGCGGCGCAGGTACATGACGTACACGTCCAAGGAATTGGAGCTCGGCTCGAAGTCGAAGCCCCACACCGCCTTCAGGATCTGCTCCCTGGTCAGCACCTGGCGCGGGTGCGCCATGAACATCTCCAGGAGGGTGAACTCCGTGCGGGTCAGCTCCACCTGGCGCCCGCCCCGCGTCACCTCCCGCGTCGCCAGATCCATCCGCAGGTCCGCGAAGGTCAGCGCCTCGTCCTCCTGGAGGGCCCCGGCGGCCGCCGCGGCGGCGTACGAGCTGCGCCGCAGCAGGGCGCGGACGCGCGCGAACAGCTCGTCCAGCTCGAAGGGCTTGACCAGGTAGTCGTCGGCGCCGGCGTCGAGGCCCGTCACCCGGTCACCCACCGTGTCACGCGCCGTCAGCATCAGGATCGGCGTCGTCGTGCCCGCCCCCCGCATACGGCGGGCCGCGGTCAGACCGTCCATGCGCGGCATCTGGATGTCGAGGACCACCAGGTCTGGCTGGTACGCCGTTGCCTTCTCCAGCGCGTCGGCGCCGTCGACCGCGACCTCCGTCGCGTAGCCCTCGAAGGCGAGGCTGCGCTGGAGTGCTTCGCGTACGGCCGGCTCGTCGTCGACGATCAGGATGCGCTGCGGGTCACGGTCGCCATCGGCGGGGCTCATGGGCTTCGGGTCCTCGGTGCGGTGGGACGGTGGGACGACAGGGGGCTGGACCAGCGAAAGATGCTCAACGTGCTGAAGGCCTTCAGCCTCGCATATCAGCCACGCATCGCCGCGATCCGGTTCAGCGGCACCCTGCGGCGGTGCGGGCGGGCGGCCGAGGTGTGCAGGCCCATCAGCTGCGGGGCCACCTCCGGCGCCCGCGTCGTCGGTGCGTGCAGTTCGTACGCCACCGCGAGGGCCAGGGCGAGACCGGCCGGGTCGGTGCCGGCGACCGTGTGGGAAACCTGCTGGATCATGACGTACTCCCTTTTCGTGGAGGCGGGATTCAGCTGTCGGTGCCGCCGGCCCGCAGCGTGGCCAGGTCGGACTTGACGGTGTTGATCGGGATGGCGAAGCCGAGGCCGACGCTGCCGGCGTCCGACGAACCCGAGGACGACTGCGAACTGGCCGAGTACATAGCGGAGTTGATGCCGATGATGTCGCCCGCGGCGTCGATCAGCGCGCCGCCGGAGTTGCCCGGGTTGAGGGACGCGTCGGTCTGGATCGCCTTGTACGTGGTCGTCGAGGAACCCGTGTCGCCGTTGAACTGCCGGCCGCCGAAGGAGAACGGCCACTGGCCGTCACCGCCGTCCTGTCCCTGCCCCTGGTTCTCGTCGGTCGAGACGGTGACGTCGCGGTTCAGGGCCGAGACGATGCCGCTGGTGACCGTGCCGCTCAGGCCCTCGGGGGAGCCGATCGCCACGACCGTGTCGCCGACCTGCACGCCGTCGGAGTTGCCGAGGGTTGCCGCCTTCAGCCCGGACGCACCCTCCAGCTTGATCAGGGCGAGGTCCTTCTTGCTGTCGGTGCCGACGACCTTCGCGGGGTAGGTCTTGCCGTTGCTGGTCGTCACCTTGATCGACGAGGCGCCGGAGATGACGTGGTTGTTGGTGACAATCTCGCCGCCGCTGGTGATGATCACACCGGAGCCGGTCGAGGAGCCGTTGCTCAGGGTGGCGCTGATCTCGACCACGCTCGGGCTGACGGCCGCGGCGATGGTGGCGACGTCGCCCTTCTTGCCGGCCGGCACCACATTGGTGCTGGTGCTGCTGGTCGCGACGGTGTTGTTGCCGGTCAGTTCCTGGAAGGCGTAGGCGGTGCCGCCGCCGATCGCCGCGGCGACGATCGCCACGGCGGCCAGCAGGGCCAAGGGGCCCCGGGACCGCTTCTTCGGCGCCTGAGCGTGGGCCGGCTCGACCATGGCCTGCTGCACCGGCGGCTGCGCCGGCGGGGGCGGCCACTCGGGGTTCACAGGGGAGGAGGCGTGCTGCGGGGCGCCCTGCTGCGGGTTCCCGTAGCCGTCATAGCTCTCGTACTCGCCGCTGCGGCGGAAGCTCTCGGTCATGACAATGAGCTTGAACCGCGACCATGAGAGCTTCCTGAGTGTCCGCTGAGAAGCCCGGCAGAACCTTGTTTGCCCGATATAAAGACGCTTCTCGCTGCCCGGCGGGCGCCTTCAGAGAACTTTCATGTGCCGGTGCACGGCCCTCAGGGGCAGCCGCAGGAGGTCCGCGCGACCAGTCGTGACGGGAACTGCTTGAGCCGTTCCCGCCGCGCCCCCGCCACCCTGAGCCCGTCGTCGAGTACGAGGTCCACGGCCGCCCGGGCCATCGCGGAGCGGTCCGAGGCGATCGTGGTCAGGGGCGGATCGGTCAGCGCCGCCTCCTTGATGTCGTCGAACCCGGCGACCGCCAGCTGACCCGGCACGTCGATGCGCAGCTCGCGGGCGGCCCGCAGCACGCCGATCGCCTGGTCGTCGGTGGAGCAGAAGATCGCGGGCGGCCGCTGCGGCCCGGAGAGGATCTCCAGCGCCACGCGGTACGCGTCGTAGCGGTTGTACGGCGCCTCGAAGAGCCGCCCCTCGGTGGAGATCCCGGCCTCGCCCATCGCGCGCCGCCAGCCCTCGACGTGGTCGGAGACCGGGTCGCCGACCGCGGGGGTCTCGGCGGTGCCGCCCATACAGGCGACGTACTCGTAGCCGTGCTCGATGAGGTGGCGTACGGCGAGCTCGGCGCCGCCCAGGTCGTCGGTGACGACGGCGACGTCGTCGATGGCCTCCGGCCGCTCGTGCAGCAGGACCACCCGGGCGTCCCAGGCGTCGATCTCCGCGGCGGCCAGGTCGTTGAGGGCGTGCGAGACGAGGATCAGTCCCGAGACCCGCATGCCCAGGAAGGCGCGCAGGTAGTGGACCTCGCGCTCGCTGACGTAGTCGGTGTTGCCGACGAGCACCATCTTCCCGCGCTCGGAGGCGGCCTGTTCGACCGCGTGCGCCATCTCCCCGAAGAAGGGCTGGCGCGCGTCCGGGATGATCAGGCCTATGAGGTCCGTACGCCGGGACGCCATCGCCTGCGCGACCCGGTCCGGTCGGTACCCCAGCTCCTTGATGGCGGCGAGGACACGCTCGCGCGTGGCCGGGGCGACCGGCCGGGGTCCGTTGTTGATGACGTAACTGACGACGGCGGTCGAAGTTCCCGCCAGCCGCGCCACATCATCCCGAGTCACCTTGGCCACGCGCGGAGTCTACGCGGATATACCGGCCCTGGGCAGGGCGAGAAGGAGCTTGCTCCCGCGCCCCCTGGGTGGAAGCTGTGCGGAAGCAATGCCCCTTCCGGCGGTCCGTTATGCCTCGGCCGACACCTCGGCGGTGTCCAGAGCGGCGGTCTCGTCCGCATCCTCCACCTTTGCCCGGTCTGCCTTGGCCTTGACTTCGTCGGAGACGCGATCGGCCTTCTCGGGAGTAACGAATCGATAACCGACGTTCCGGACGGTCCCGATCAGCGACTCGTGCTCGGGGCCGAGCTTGGCGCGCAGCCGTCGTACGTGGACGTCGACCGTGCGGGTGCCGCCGAAGTAGTCGTAGCCCCAGACCTCCTGCAGCAGCTGGGCGCGCGTGAAGACGCGGCCCGGGTGCTGTGCGAGGTACTTGAGGAGCTCGAACTCCTTGAAGGTGAGGTCGAGGACCCGCCCCTTGAGCTTCGCGGAGTACGTCGCCTCGTCGACCGACAGGTCGCCGTTGCGGATCTCCATGGGGGAGTCGTCGTTGACGATCTGCTGCCGGCCCATGGCGAGCCGCAGTCGCGCCTCGACCTCCGCAGGTCCTGCGGTGTCGAGGAGCACGTCGTCGATGCCCCAGTCGGCGGTGACGGCCGCGAGGCCGCCCTCGGTGACGACGAGGACGAGCGGACAGCCAGGGCCCGTGGAGCGCAGCAGCTGGCACAGGCTGCGGACCTGGGGCAGATCACGGCGGCCGTCGACGAGGATGACGTCGGCACCGGGGGTGTCGACGAGGGCGGGGCCCTCCGCCGGAGCCACTCGCACGTTGTGCAGGAGCAGGCCGAGAGCGGGGAGCACCTCCGTCGACGGCTGGAGGGCATTGGTCAGGAGCAGCAGAGAACTCATACGTCTGGTTCCTCCTCGGTCCCTGCGAGGACGTGTGCGGTGTATCACCCTGCTCTGCGATCCCGAAGGCCCCGTATATCAGCGGTCACCTGGAGTTTCCCGCTTCGTATACAACGCTTCCGAAAGCACAAAAGGACCCGGGGGCTACGCTGCCCGAGTCCTCTGCCCAGCAGAATAGCCCACATGAGCATCACTCCGGCAGGTCATGTGGCGCGATCCACCGTTCGTCCGAATTCTGAGACGGGCAGACAGGGGCCTTTCCGTACGTTTCTGCGCACCGACGACGGGATTGCGATTGATTCCGTATACGACCCGGGTGCGGCCGTATACGACGCCTCCACGACACCTTCTGTTGTTCCGGTGTTCGTCGTCGCCCACGGGTTCACCGGCGATGTGGACCGGCCGCATGTTCGACGGGTGGCGGAGGCGTTCGCGCAGTACGGGGCCGTGGTCACGTTCTCCTTCCGCGGCCACGGCGCCTCCGGCGGGCGCTCGACCGTCGGCGACCGGGAGGTCCTGGATCTGGCGGCCGCGGTGGAGTGGGCGCGGGGGTTCGGGCACGCGCGCGTGGTGACCGTCGGCTTCTCGATGGGCGGCTCCGTGGTGCTGCGGCACGCGGCGCTGTACGGGCAGGGGCGCGAGGGGCGCACGGAAGCGGCGACGGACGCCGTGGTTTCGGTGAGTGCCCCCGCTCGCTGGTACTACCGGGGCACCGCCCCTATGCGGAAGCTCCACTGGCTGGTAACGCGGCCCGAGGGCCGGCTGGTGGGCCGCTACGGATTCCGTACCCGGATCCACCACCGGGAGTGGGACCCGGTGCCGCTGTCTCCCGTGGAGGCCGTACCGCGGATCGCCCCGACGCCGTTGCTGATCGTGCACGGCGACCGGGACGGCTACTTCCCGGTCGACCATCCGCGCATGCTGGCCGACGCCGCCGGTGACCGGGGCGAACTCTGGCTGGAGCACGGCATGGGGCACGCCGAACACGCGGCCACCGACGATCTGCTGGCCCGTATCGGGGCCTGGGGTGCCGCGCAGGCGGGCTAGCCTGACGGTGTACACCGCCGATGCACCACTCGGCGATCCACTACTTGAGGAACCGGATGCCAAAGGTCACGGTGCGCTACTGGGCCGCCGCGAAAGCCGCGGCCGGGGTCGCCGAGGAGCCGTACGACGCGGCCACCCTCGCCGAGGCGCTCGACGCCGTGCGCGCGCGACACCCCGGAGAACTCGCGCGCGTCCTGCAGCGATGCTCGTTCCTCATCGACGGTGATCCCGTGGGCACCCGCGGACATGAGACGGTACGGCTGGCCGACGGCGGCACGGTCGAGGTGCTCCCGCCGTTCGCAGGAGGGTGACGATGACCGACCAGCCGTACGAGGGTTCGTACGACGCGTACGACCCGTATCAGCAGCAGCACCAGCAGCCGTACCAGGGGTATCAGGGGTACCAGGGGTACGACGAGGCGCACGCCGCCCAGGCCCAGCAGTACCAGCAACACCCGCAGTACACGCAGCAGTGGCAGGGGCAGACCTGGGAGGCGGCACAGCCGCAGGAGTATGCCGGCGCTGCGGTCCACCCCGGCTACGAGGCGCCCGGCGGTGGCGGCCTTGCCCACCCGTCCCGCCCCAGCGGGACGACTGCCCAAGGCGGCGGGGAGGACGCCGAGGCCGACTCCGACTACGGGCCCGCGACCCTCGCAGGGAACTCCCGGATCACGGACGCCCAGCGTGCCCGTGAAGAGGGACGTTCCCCGATCATCGAGCCGGGCATGCAGCCGGCCGGACTCACGGCGCTGCTCGGGCTGCTCGTGTCCGGAGCGGCGGCGATCAACTCGTACGCCCTGCTCGCCCCGCTCGTCGCGCTGCAGGCGGTCACCGCGGCGGGCTGGTTCCGGCTGAACGGCATGTGGCCCGCCCGGCAGGGCATCGCGCTGGCCTTCCTGGGCGCGCTGGCCGCGGACGTCGCACTGCTGGTGGCGGGCCGGGAGAACGCCCCGGCGGCGATCCTGGGCACCCTCGGCGTCTGGGTGCTGCTCTCCCTGGTCCTGCAACTGCGCTCGCACGCGGAGCCGGACGAGCGGATGTACGGCCTGATGGCGACCGTCGCCTCGGCGGCGCTGTCGATCGTCGCGGCCGGGTACCTCGCGGCCGAGCCGGACGCGGTGACCGTCGGCGCGGCGGCCGTGGCGGTGGCGGTCCTGGCCCGCGCCCTGCCGCTGCCCACCCCGGCGTCGATCGTCGTCTCACTGCTCGCCGCGGCGGGGGCAGGTATCGCGGTCGGCGGGATGACCGGTTTCGGCGCGAAGGGCGCACTCCTCGGCGCGGGCGTGGCGGTCTGCGCCCTGATCGGCCACCGGGTGGCGAGCTACGACTACCCGTCGAGGTTCGTCCACTTCACGGCGGGCGTGGCCCTGCCGCTGACAGCGGCGGCACCGGTGGTGTTCATGCTGGGCCGGGCATTGGCGTAGCCCGGCCCGTCCGGCGTCTGAGGACGGCAAGCTCTGTCACAGCTGATCGACAACTCCCCGATCAAACCCAGGGGCAGGGTTACTCTCGCGCTGGACGGCCACCCGGTCGTCACAACCGTCGTCGTCCGGCCAGGTGGGGGAAACACCGAATGCGCGCCCTGCGAATACTTCTGATCCTCGTCGTGGTCCTGGGCGGCCTCTTCGTGATCGCGGACCGTGTCGCGGTCCACTTCGCCGAGAACGAGGCGGCGGACAAGGTGAAGACCACGGAGAACCTCGCCACCACGCCGGACGTGTCCATCAAGGGCTTCCCCTTCCTCACCCAGGTCGCCTCCGGCGAGCTGGACGACGTCGAGATCGGCATCAAGGACTACGAGGCCGACACCGGCACGGGCACCGGCGGCAACAGCGGCCCGAAGTCGATCCGTATCGACGATCTGAAGGCCGACATGAAGGGCGTCAAGTTCTCCGGCGACTACAGCTCCGCCACCGCCGCCACCGCGACGGGCACCGCCACCATCGCCTACGACGAACTCCTCAAGGCGGCCAAGTCCGAGCCGACACAGATCATCCCCGGCATCGACGCCCAGGTCGTCGGCCTCTCCGACGGCGGCAACGGCAAGATCAAGGTGGACATCAAGGTGACCGCTGCGGGCGCCACGCAGACGTATCCCGTGCTCAGCTCGGTGACCGTGGACGGCGACACCGTCAAGGTGCACGCGGACAACCTGCCCAAGCTGGTCGTCGACCTCGCGGACTCCCGCATCCGGGCGATCACCGACTTCCAGCAGGCCATCCACCAGCTCCCGGGCGGTGTGAAGCTGGACAGTGTGCAGGCTGCGAAGAACGGTGTGGAGATCACGGTGAAGGGTTCGAACGTCAGGCTCGCGGGGTAGTACGACGGGCGGTGGACGGCGGTGGACGCCTGGCGTCCGAAAGGCGAGACGCTCGCGTCCGCACCGTAGATGTGATGACCGGCAGATCCACCCGCGGACCGTGCCGGTGCACCCCGCGCAGTGATCACTTCTCACATTCCGGACGATCGCATCTCACGATACGACACCCCGGTGACACGCCCCGCTGTCCGTCCCTACGATCGACCGCATGCAGAGCTGGACTAGTGTCCTCCGGCCACGGGGACAGGCGGACCTCACGAAGCGGCGGGCAGTCGACCTGTGCCGCGTCGCCGCCATGCTCTGTCGCCCCTTCTGAGCGGAAGGCGCAGACCTCCGCATCCCCCTGCCCTGCTCAGGGCACCCGTGCGCGCCCCGGCCCACCGCCGGAGGCATCCCGCGCCCCCTGCACTCGCACGCCCCGCCGCAACTGCCCCGGAGGAGAAAGAGCATGAGCCGCAGCGACGTCCTGGTCGACGCCGACTGGGTCGAGGCCAACCTCGACAACCCGAACATCGCGATCGTGGAGGTGGACGAAGACACGTCCGCCTACGAGAAGAACCACATCAGGAACGCGATCCGCATCGACTGGACCAAGGACCTGCAGGACCCGGTCCGCCGCGACTTCATCGACCAGGAGGGCTTCGAGAAGCTCCTGTCCGCCAAGGGCATCGCCAACGACACGCTGGTGATCCTCTACGGCGGCAACAACAACTGGTTCGCGTCGTACGCGTACTGGTACTTCAAGCTGTACGGCCACGAGAACGTCAAGCTGCTCGACGGTGGCCGCAAGAAGTGGGAGCTGGACGCCCGCGAGCTGGTCGAGGAGGTCCCGGAGCGCGCCGAGACCACCTACAAGGCCAAGCCGCAGAACAAGGCGATCCGCGCCTTCCGTGACGACGTGGTGGCGGCCATCGGTTCGCAGAACCTGGTCGACGTGCGTTCGCCCGACGAGTTCTCCGGCAAGCTGCTCGCCCCCGCGCACCTGCCGCAGGAGCAGTCGCAGCGTCCGGGTCACGTCCCGACCGCCCGCAACATCCCGTGGTCGAAGAACGCCAACGACGACGGCACCTTCAAGTCGGACGACGAGCTCAAGGAGCTCTACGCCGAGGAGCAGGTGGACCTGTCCAAGGACACCATCGCCTACTGCCGCATCGGTGAGCGCTCGGCCCTGACCTGGTTCGTCCTGCACGAGCTGCTCGGTGTCGAGAACGTCAAGAACTACGACGGCTCGTGGACCGAGTACGGCAGCCTCGTCGGCGTCCCGATCGAGCTCGGCGCCAACAAGTAAGACCCCCAACCCGCAAATCCCGACCGGCCTTCCTCCGGTCAGACCCCTCTTGGAGAAAGACATGTGTGGAGCGAAGGCCGGCGGCCCGGACGCCTCGACGATCAAGCCCGGTGAGACCACCATCCAGGGCCAGGTGACGAAGGACGGCGAGCCCGTCGTCGGCTACGTCCGCCTCCTGGACTCGACCGGTGAGTTCACCGCGGAGGTCCCGACCTCCGCCACCGGACAGTTCCGCTTCTACGCCGCCGAGGGCACCTGGACCGTCCGCGCGCTCGTCCCCGGCGCCACCGCGGACCGCACGGTCGTCGCCCAGCAGGGTGGCCTCGCGGAGGTCGCGATCGCGGTCTGACGCGCCGACCACCCAAGGGCCGCACCCTCCGGGGCGCGGCCCTTCGGTGTGCCCGGGCCTACGCTGGAAGCATGCTGGCACGTCGGCGTCACGTTTATTTCGCCATGATGGGCACCTGCATCACGCTGTTCGTCCTGGCCTGGGGAGTCGTACGCATCTGGTCGGTCCCGGTGGCGGTCGGGATGTGCGTGGTGGCGATGGTCATTCCCCCGGTCGCCGCCATGGTCGCCAACCGCCGGGGTCCGGACGACCGCTGGTGGGACGATCCGTCCGGCGATCCGAAGTCCGACGAGTGGTGGGACGAGCTGGACGGCAAGAAGCGCCCGAGGTCCTAGCGGCCGCCCGAGGTCCTGGCGGCTCGGTGGGCCGGCCCAGCGGTCCGGCACCGTTCCGTAGACCGTCTCAGTAGACGAGAGCCTGCGTCTCGTCCCCCAGGGCCTCCTGAACGAACACCTGCGCCCCCGCGATCCGTACGCCCTCGATGACGTCCTTCTCCGTGATGTCCCGGCGGGCCGCGCACTGGGTGCACAGGGTGACGTTGCCGGCGGCGAGGATCGCGTCGAGCAGGTCGGGCAGCGGGGCCGCGTGCGGGAGTTCGAACTCTGCGGCGCGACCCGGCAGGGCGAACCATGCGGACTCCCCGGTCAGCCACAGGGAGACGTCGACACCGCTGGCCACGGCCACCGCCGCCACCGTGAACGCCTGCGAGCACCGCTCGGGCGCATCGGCCCCCGCCGTCACCTTGATCACGAGCTTCTTCGCCATGGCCGAATCGTAATCACCGCCCCTACAACCAGCAGTGCCGGCCATGGGTCTCCTGTGAGCGCGCGTACGGAATGCGCGCTTCAAGTTTGTGGGGGGACGTGTTGGAAGTATCCGAAGAGGTGGTCGAAGCGCCGGTTGCGGAGGTTGCGCCCGATGCGCCCGCCGTGCCCGGCCGCCGCGGCCGCACCGCTCTGCTGATCGCCGGCGCCGCACTCCTCGGCGTGGTCACCGGCACCTGCACCGGCTGCCTGATCCAGGCCGACCGCAGCCCGACGGCCCTGCCCCCGCTCTCCCAGCCGAAGCTTTCACAGGCGACGGGCAAAGCACCCGAACCGCTCTCCGCCGCCCAGGACCGCCAGGTGAAGACCGACGGTGACCTGCGCAAGCTGCTGCTGAAGAAGCCGGGCGGTGCGAAGACGGCGGCCTGGCTGAGCGGCGGCGACGGCTGGATGAACCTGACCGAGTACGCCGAGGACTTCGAGAAGCCCGGCACCATGTTCGGCAACCTCGTCCGCGACGAGTTCCGCCGTGCGGCCGTCACCGGCTGGGAGACCGACGGCAGACAGACCGTGGAGATCCGGCTGGTCCAGTTCCGCCAGCAGGAGTCCCTGGAGGCCGCCGACTCCAGCGACAACAGCCAGTACTGGGCGGAGAAGAAGTCCGCCACCGACAGCTGGCCCGTCCCCGGGACGGGGAGCGGTATGGCGTACGTCCACAACCGTCCGGACACCGAGGCCGGCTATGTGCCGCTGTACAGCGCGGAGGCCCACGCCTACCGCGGTGACATCGCCATGGAGGTCTGGATCTACGACACCAAGCCGATCACCAAGGCCAGGATCATGGACCTGGCCGAGCGGCAGATGGAGCGGCTGTGAGCGAGAACGTCAACGAGCCGGTCGAGTCAGTCGAGTCGGTCGAGTTGGTGGAGCCGGTTGAGTTGGTGGAGCCGGTTGAGTTGGTGGAGCCGGTGGAGCCGGTCGAGTCGGTCGAGTCGGTCGAGCGGGTCGAGCCGGTGGAGCCGGTGGAGCCGGTCGAGTCGGTCGAGTCGGTCGAGCGGGTCGAGCCGGTGGAGCCGGTGGAGTTGGTCGAGTCGGTCGAGCCGGTTGAGCCGGTCGAACCGGTACGGCCGGTCGAGCCCACCGCCGCTCCCGCGCAGCCCGCTGCCCCCGCCGGCCGGCCCCGCCGTCGTGGCCGTGTCGTCGCTGTCGCCGGGTCCGCCCTGCTCGCCGTGGCAGTGGCCGTCGGCGTCGGCTACACCGTCGTCACCGTGAACGGCGCCGATCGTGACGCCGGTGCGGCCGTCTGGAAGTTCCCGAAGCAGAAGAGCGCCGGCAGCGAGAAGAAAGCCCGCGCCAAGGGGCTCTCCGGGATGCTCCTGACCTACACCGGCGGCTGGAAGCGCGGCCCCGACCTCGGCAACTTCGCCGCCGACACCGAACTCAGCGGCGCCCAGGCCACCGCCATGCGCAAGGAGTCGCTGCGGAACCTGCCGCGCACCCAGCGCAGACAGCTGGAGAAGCTGATCGACAAGCAGCACATCGAGGGCATGGCGATGCGCAGCTATGTGAGGGAGGCCGGCGCCGGCTTCTTCACGGACACCGCCGTCGCCGTGAACATCCAGCTGTCCCAGATGAAGAACAGGGCCGCCGTCCGGAACATCTCGGCGTCCCAGAACGAGTTCCTCGACAGGCTCGACGTCTTCCGCAAGGGCCCGAAGATCGAGGGCTACAAGGACGCCGCGTGCTTCCTGCCGCCCAAGGACTCCGGTGAGGACCTGGAGGCGATGTTCTGCTCCGCCTACCGGGGGAACGTGCTGGTCACCGTCACCGCGGACGGGGTCAAGCCGTTCGACTCCAAGGGCATCGCCCAGCTTCTGAAGGACCAGCTCGACCGCATCGCCGAGCCCGGAGAGGCCGTATGACCGAGCAGACCGAGCCCGTAGTGCAGACCGATCCGCAGGCCGTCGTGCAGACCGATCCGCAGGCCGTCGTGGTCCCGCCCCACGAGCCACCGGCCCCGATCGAGGACCCGGCCCCCGCCCCGGCCCCGGCTCCGGTGAAGAAGAACCGCCGTGTCCTGCACGCGGCCCTGCGCTGGACCGCCGCCGTCGTGGTGTTCGCGGCGGCCGGTGCGGGGACGGCGTACGGCATCACGGCGATGAAGCGGACCGACGTACCGGGACTGGCGACGCAGTCGGACGGGCGCTGGGACTACCCGACGCTCGTCAGGCCGCCGCTGCCCTCCGGCAGTCCAGGGCCCTTCGCCGAGGACAACACGGCCGGCACCCACTACGCCGACCTGCGTGCACTCGTCCTGCCCGCACCCGAGGGAGCGGTGCAGGACCAGAAGCTGCGCGGCAAGGACGGCTGGCTGGCGACGAAGGACTTCCTGGCCGAGTACCCGCCGGGGTCCGCCCGCGACGACCTGCGGCAGGAGTTCGTCGACGATGGTCTGCGGCACATAGCGGCCCGCGGCTGGACCACTCCGGACGGCATGCGCACCCGCATCTACCTGCTGCAGTTCGGCACGGCGGAGGTCGTCGACGATCTGTTCTCCCACGAGGCCCCGATCGACGGCCCCCGACATCCGCTGCGCGGCACGGACGGCCTGGTCTTCGACACGGACTTCCCGGCCGAGGCCCACGACCACGACGTCGACTACTCCGTCTACATCGAGAAGAGGCCGCGCGGCGCCGAGCAGACCCGGCAGGGATACCTCTCCGCCGGTGACGTCCTCGCGGTGATCCTGCAGTCCAGGAAGGGCGCGGCGCAGGCCGTACCGTTCCGGCAGACGGTGGCCCTGCAGAGCGAGCTGCTCGGCTGACGTCCGCCCGAGTCCCGCTTGGGCGTACCTCACAAGGAGTGCCGGGCCCCGGCCGCGTAAGCTGGGGCCCGGCCTTTGTGTACCGCCCACCCTCAGCTCATCAAGGAGCACCCCGTGCTTGAGGCATTCTTCGAAGCCCTGCTGGTCCTGGTCTGCGTCGGCGTCCTCGCCTTCGCCGGGCTGACCGTGAAGAAGCTGTACCAGGGCCAGCGCTGACCCCCATCAAGGTCCCCTCAAGGAACTGCCGACCCATGATCGAGATCCCGTCCGACCTCCACAAGGACCTCGTCCCCCTCGCCTTCCTGCTCGGCAGCTGGGCGGGCGCGGGCGTGCACGACTTCCCCGGTGCCGAGAAGTGCAACTTCGGGCAGGAGGTCACCTTCAGCCATGACGGCCGGGACTTCCTGGAGTACCAGTCCCGCACCTGGGTGCTGGACAACGACGGCAACAAGGTCCGCCCGCTGGAGTCCGAGCACGGCTTCTGGCGCATCGACGCCGAGCGCAAGGTCGAGGTGACGATGGTCCGCGACGACGGCGTCGTCGAGATCTGGTACGGCGAGATGGCCGACAAGAAGCCGCAGATCGACCTGGTCACGGACGCCGTGGCCCGGACGGCCGCCTCCGGCCCGTACAGCGGCGGCAAGCGCCTGTACGGCTACGTCAAGAGCGACCTCATGTGGGTCGGCGAGAAGCAGACCCCCGAGGTCGAGCTGCGCCCCTACATGTCGGCGCACCTGAAGAAGGTCGTCACCCCCGAGGACGTCGAGCGCTGGGCCAAGGCCCTGCCCGACGACATGCCGGACGACGGCATCGCGTTCTTCAAGTAGTCCGGCACTCCGGCACTCCGGTAGTCCGGTCGTGGTCCGGTGGCGTTTTTCAAGTAGTTCTGACAAGTACAAGTAGTTCTAGACTCTTCGGTGTGGTGAGCACCGACTGGAAGAGCGACCTCAGGCAGCGCGGCTACCGGCTGACGCCGCAGCGGCAACTCGTGCTCGAAGCCGTGGACGCCCTGGAGCACGCGACCCCCGACGACATCCTCACGGAAGTGAAGAAGACGGCGTCGGGGGTCAACATTTCCACCGTCTACCGGACGCTGGAGCTGCTGGAGGAGCTGGGACTCGTCAGCCACGCCCACCTCGGGCACGGAGCGCCGACGTACCACCTCGCGGACCGCCACCACCACATCCACCTGGTCTGCCGGGACTGCCAGAACGTGATCGAGGCCGATGTGTCGGTGGCCGCCGAGTTCACCGCGAAGCTGCGGCGGGAGTTCGGCTTCGAGACGGACATGAAGCACTTCGCGATCTTCGGCAGGTGCCGGGACTGCTCGCTGAAGAGTTCAACTACCGAGTCGTAGGCTTGTGCATATGAAGAGCCCCCTCCTGTCCCTGCCCGGCGCCGTCCCCGCCGAGGGCGTGGACGAAGGCGTCGCCGCCCACTACGGCGAACTGTTCCGCGAGCAGCGCGCCCTCGCCGACGGCACCGGCTTCGTCGACCTCTCGCACCGCGGGGTCGTCACCGTCACCGGCGAGGACCGTCTGAGCTGGCTGCACCTGCTCCTCACCCAGCACGTCAGCGACCTCCCGGCCGGCCAGGCCACCGAGGCGCTGATCCTCTCCGCGCACGGCCACATCGAGCACGCGCTCTACCTGGTCGACGACGGCGAGACGGTCTGGGCGCACGTCGAACCCGGCACGCAGGACGCGCTCCTCGCCTACCTGGAGTCGATGAAGTTCTTCTACAAGGTCGAAGTCGCCGACCGGACGGCCGAGTTCGCGGTCGTGCACCTGCCGGCCGGTTCGATCGCGGAGGTGCCGGAGGGCGTCGCCGTACGCGAGACGCCGTACGGCCGCGACCTGTTCCTCCCGCGCGCGGACCTCGAGTCGTACGCGGAGAAGGCCGGCCCGCCCGCCGGGATCCTGGCCTACGAGGCCCTGCGCGTCGAACACCACCGCCCGCGCCTGGGCTTCGAGACCGACCACCGCACCATCCCGCACGAGCTGGGCTGGATCGGCACGGCGGTGCATCTGCAGAAGGGCTGCTACCGGGGCCAGGAGACGGTCGCGCGGGTGCACAACCTGGGGAAGCCGCCACGCCGCCTGGTCTTCCTGCACCTGGACGGCAGCGAGGTCCACCTCCCCACGCCCGGCACGGAGATCCGCCTCGCGGACGAGGACCCCGACGGCCGCAAGATCGGCTTCATCACGACCTCGGTACGCCACCACGAGCTGGGCCCGGTCGCACTGGCCCTGGTGAAGCGGAACGTGCCGGTGGACGCGCGGCTGGTGGCGGGGGACACGGCGGCGGCGCAGGAGACGGTCGTAGAACCGTAGGTGCAGGGATTTCGGGCTCCGGGCCCTAGATCTCCACGAGGACGGTGAAGGGCCCGTCGTTGGTCAGCGACACCCGCATCTGCGCGCCGAAACGGCCCGTCGCCACCGTCGCGCCGAGGGCCCGCAGCTGGGCGACGACCTCGTCGACGAGGGGTTCGGCGACATCGCCGGGGGCGGCGGCGTTCCAGGTGGGGCGACGCCCCTTGCGGGCATCTCCGTACAGCGTGAACTGGCTGATGACCAGCAGCGGCGCATCGACGTCACTGCAGGACTTCTCGTCCTGCAGCATGCGGATCGACCAGAGTTTGCGCGCGAGTTGGGCGGCCTTCTCCTTGGTGTCCTCGTGCGTCACCCCGACGAGGACGCACAGCCCCTCGCCGATGATCTCCCCGACCGTCTCGCCGTCGACGACGACGCTCGCGCCGTCCACTCTCTGCACCACTGCACGCATGAACCCATCATGCCGTGCGCCCGGAACCGCGTCCGAGGGGGCTTCGGAGGGCTTCTTATTGATCCTTAACCCCCCATCTGGGGCCGATCGGGGGCACTCGGTCACATAGCGGCCACTTGGGGTGGCACGATGCTTCCACACGCCGGTCGAGGGGACGGTTGAGGCACATGAGCACACCGAGTATTGGGCAGCCTCCTGGGGCAGTCTCGCTGATTCGTACGGGGGAGCGGACACCGCCGCGTCCGCCCACTCAGCGGACGGACAGCCCGGACAGCGCGACCGGCGGGGACAGCGGTGCGGGGCCTTGCGGCCCGCAGCTGCCCGCGGGGCCGCCCGAGCACGACCTGGCCCTGCTGAGCCTGCCCGAACTGCGCACCCTGCGCCGGGACGCCCAGCGCGAGGAGGCCGACCTCAGCTATGTACGGCGGCTGCTGCAGGGCCGTATCGACATCCTGCGGGCGGAGCTGGCCCGCCGCTCCCCGGCAGGTGCGGGCTCCGTGGTCGAACGGCTCCCGGAGATCCTCACGGACGCCCCGGCCCGCCACCGCTCCTCCGCCCGCCATGTGACGCTGGGCACGCCGTACAACGAGGAGTACGGCCGACTGGCCGCGGACATGCTCGCCGAGGTCGAACTCTCCGACCTGGCCGCCCGCACGGACCTGGAACTGAACACGGCCATGGGCCGACTCGTCCGCTACGAGCAACAGGTGTCCCTCAGGCGCCAACGCCTCCAACGCACGACGGACGACTGCAGCGGCGAAATCACCCGCCGCTACCGCGAGGGAGAGGCACAGGTCGACGACCTGCTCACCTGATCCCTACGTGCGGGTTGCCGTTGCGCGCCCCGCGCCGGGCTGTGCTCTCCAGCCTGTTTCCCCGCCCACCCGCGGGCCGTGTCCGTCGTAGCCCCGGCCCGCGCCTCCCAGCCCGTCCGGCGTTTGAGGAGGAGGCGAGGCCAGCCTCTCTCAGCCGGTCCGGCGTTTGAGGAGGAGGCGGGGCCCGCATCTTTCAGCCGGTCCGGCGTTTGAGGAGGAGGCGGGGCCCGCATCTTTCAGCCGGTCCGGCGTTTGAGGAGGAGGCGGGGCCAGCCTCTC
This sequence comes from Streptomyces sp. NPDC001604, assembly GCF_042893475.1. NCBI lineage: Bacteria > Bacillati > Actinomycetota > Actinomycetes > Kitasatosporales > Streptomycetaceae > Streptomyces > Streptomyces sp. NPDC001604. The sequence goes on from NZ_JBIAUY010000026.1 coordinate 61,881, forward strand.
TCAGCCGGTCCGGCGTTTGAGGAGGAGGGCGGGTCCCATCTTTCAGCCCGTCCGGCGTTTGAGGACGAGGCCGTTCAGGCCGATCGGGGTCCGGGGCGGAGCCCCGAAACGGGGTGCAGGGGCGGAGCCCCGCGTGGGGTGCAGGGGACGCAGTCCCCGCCGGGGTGCAGGGGCGGAGCCCCTGGCGGGGTCGAAGGGGCGGTAGCCCCTGGGGACGGGACGGGTAGGGGCGGCGGGGGCGAGGAAAATCCACGCGACACCACCCCACGCTGCACCTACCGTGATCCCATGACCCAGGCGCACCCCGACATCAACGTCCGCCCGATCACCGAGCCCGAATTCCCCGAGTGGCTCCGCGCCGTAAAAGTCGGTTTCGTACAGCAGTCCCAGGTCGACGAACCCGAACTCGAAGCCCGCCGCCCCCAGTTCGAGCCGAACCGATACCTCGGCGCCTTCGACGGCACTCGCTGCGTGGCAACCTTCCGCTCCTTCGAGCAGCAGGTCACCGCGGTGGGCGGCACCCCCGTCCCCGCCAACGCCATCTCCGCGGTCACCGTCACCGCCACCCACCGCCGCCGCGGCCTCCTCACCCGCATGATGAACCGGGACCTCGCGGGCGCGAAGGAGCGCGGCGACCTCGTGGCCACGCTCATCGCCGCCGAGTACCCGATCTACGGCCGCTACGGCTTCGGCCCCGCCACCACGACCGCCGAGTGGACCGTGGACGTCCCGCGCACAGGCCTCGACCCCCGCTGGTCCGGCCCGGCCGACGGCGGCCGTATCGACCTCGTGGACCCCGAGGACGTACGCAAACTCGGCCCCGAACTCCACGACCGCGTCCGCCGCACCACCCCCGGCGCCGTCACGCGCGGCGACCGCTGGTGGCAGCAGCACACGGGCGAGATCCGGCTCGACCCGAAGTGGACCGAGCCGTTCTTCGCCGTGTACCGCGCACGGGACGGCGAGGTCGAGGGCCTGGTCGCCTACGAGGTCGACGACAAGTGGGGCGACGCCAAGCAGCCGCTGGACACGGCGACCGTGCGGAGCCTGATCGCGGCGACCCCGGCCGCCGAGCGCGCCCTGTGGAGCTATCTGTGCTCCATCGACTGGGTCACCCGGGTCAAGAGCGGCCAACGGGCCCCCGACGACCTCCTCCCCCTCCTCCTCCCGGACCCGAGGGCCGCCCGTATCACTTCGCAGGCCGACTGGCTGTGGGTGCGGATCCTGGATGTCGTACGGGCGCTGGAGTCGCGGACGTACGAGGGGTCGGGCTCCCTGGTGCTCGAGGTCGCCGACGGCGCCGGCCTGGCGGGCGGCCGCTACCGACTGGAGGCGTCGGCACAGGGCGCGTCCTGCACGCCGACCACGGAGAGCGCCGAACTCACCCTCGGTGTCGCCGAGTTGGGGCGGTTGTGGCTGGGCGACGAGTCGGTCGTACGGCTCGCGGCGCTGGGCCGGGTGCAGGAAGAACGAGCGGGCGCCGCCCGAGTGGCCGACGCCCTGCTGCGTACGTCCAGGCGACCTTGGTGCCCGGACATGTTCTGAGCCCCCTTCCTTCCGACAACGACTGATGACTCATCCGTAGCTGTGCTCTTCAGTTGTGACGGTGCTGGTGGAGCTGTTCAGTTGTGGCTGTACTGGTGGAGCTGTTCAGTTGTCGGTGTTCAGTTGTGGCTGTGCGCTTGGTGCAGACTGGCCGGGCTCCCGGCTCCCCTCCGGAAGGGAGCCCGGTCAGCCGGATCCTGGCTCGGCGAACCCGTCGGGCTCGCCGGGGCTCAGCCGGACTGGGCGAGCAGCATCACGAGGATGACCGCCCCGATGCCGCTGATCGTGGTGTTCCTGGCCTTGAGTCCGATGGACAGGGCGGCGAAGGCGATGATGCCCATCGGCCCGTACTTCCACTGGACGAGGTTCTCGAATCCGATGGCGAGAGCGGCGACGGCGAGGGCGACTAGCGGCATGGCGGTCCCTCCTTCGGGACGGGGAGGCGGACCCCTGGTTGCGGCCAACCCTCCTGAAGTTTGACCATGTTGTTGAAGTTGGTGACCAACTTCTCTGTACTTATCTCCGCTTGGAAGCGGCTTATAACCACCTTCCCTGGAACTGCCAAAAGATGGCGGGAAGTTGTAGTGTTTGGTCGTGGACCCGGATACCGCTTCCGTCAACGGGCGGAAGAGACCACAAAAGACACATCGCGAAGTGGCCGATGCACTGCGTGCCCGGATCAGGAGCGGGGAGCTGCGGCCGGGACAGCGCATGCCCACGCAGGCCAGGCTGGCGGACGAGTTCGGCGTCGAGCGCGGTGCGGTACGTCAGGCGCTGCGCATCCTGCAGTCCGAGCATCTGCTGACGAACGTCTCCAAGGGCAGCCCGGCGACCGTGGCCCCCGACCCTGGCCCGGGCAGGGTTTTCGGCGGTCCGGAAGCTCCGCCGCTGCCCACCATGGTGGCGCTGGCCCCTCGCATAGCGACCGCGTTCGGCGAGCCTCATGTCGAGGTCGATGCTCTCTGCCTCACGTCGATATCCCTCACGCTCGCCATGGGCGAACCGCTGCGCCGCATCCACGCCGGGGAACTGAAACCGGCCAAGATCGACGTTCGTGTCCTGCTGCCCAGCCGCGACATCGACCTCGCCTTCCCGACCCCGGTGGACCCGTCCGCCGACGGCCGGCTGCAGCGCCGCTGGCTGGCCCAGCGCAATGCCCAGGGCCAGGTGCTCCAGCACAACCTGCTGGCCCTGCGCGCCACCCACGGCATCGAGGTGAACGTCACCTTCCGCGCCCTGCCCTTCACTCCGCCCGTGAAGCTGTACCTGCTCAACGGCGCGGAGGCGCTCTTCGCGTACTACACGCTCACGCGACGCGAGGAGGAGATCGACCACGAGCACCTGGAGATGTACGACGCCGAGGGCACCCAGTCCATGCTGTTCGCCTTCGAACAGGGTGCCGGCCTGCGCGACACCACCTTCGTCGAGCAGTCGCACCTGTGGTTCAACGCACTGTGGGAGACGATCAGTTCGGAGCTTGTGCTCACGAGCTGACGTCTCCCACAGCGACTGAGGCAGCGGCCGACCGGGCCGCAGGATGCCTTCCGCTCATAGAGCGGGCCCCGCGACCAGCAGGGCGAGCACGACGGCCCCGATGGAGCTGACGGCCGGGTTCTTCGCCTTGATGCCTATGGTGAGCAGCAGCAGACCGATGATGCCGGTGGCGCCGTACTTCCACTGAACGGTCTGCTCGATGCCGACGACGAAGACGGCGGAGAGGAGGGCGAGGACGGGCATGGTGGTTCCCCCTTCGGGCTTCGCGGGCGGGACGGTGCGTGGGGGTGGTGAGGCGGATCCGAGGAAGCAAAACTTCCGCCAACTGAACCAAGTTGGCAACCAACTCAATCTAAGTTATCCCCACTTGGTTCCTACTTATAAACAAGTCCCAAACAACTCCCGGTAGATGGATCCGAGTTGTAGCGTTTGGTCGTGGCCCAGGAGAACGTGGCAGTGAACGGCAGCAGAAGGCTCTCGCCCCAGGAGATCGCCGACGTCCTGCGGGAACGGATCAACAACGGCGAGCTCAAGGCCGGAGACCGCCTGCCCACCCAGGCCGAACTGGCAGACGAGTTCGGCGTGGAACGCGGCGCGGTCCGCCAGGCCCTGCGCGCCCTCCAGCAGGACGGGTTGCTCAGCAATGTCAGCAAGGGAAGCCCACCACGGATCGCGGAGCCACCGGCGCCCGTCCGCAGGGAGCCGCAGCCGACGATGGTGGGGCTGGCACCGCGGCTGACCGAGGCGTTCTCGGCGCGGCGGGTCTGCGTCGACGTGGTGTGCCATACGTCCGAGACGCTGCTGCTGGCCCTCAGCGAGCCGGTTCGCCTGATCCACGAGGGCCGCATACGGCCCGAGTCGATCACCTTCCGTGTCCTGCTGCCGAGCCGCGACATCAATCTCGCCTTTCCCGTGCTGGTCGAGGGCAGCGACGAGGACGACATGGTCCACCAGCGATGGCTCTCGATGCGCGACGCGCAGGCGCAGGTTCTCCGCCACAACCTGCACGCCATCCGGTCCACGCACGGCATCGATGTCCGGGTCACATTCCGCGCGCTCCCCTTCACGCCTCCGGTGAAGCTGTACATGCTCAACGGCGAGGAGGCGCTGATCGGCTACTACATCCCCACCAAGCGGGCGGAGGAGTGGCAGAGCCAGACCCTGGAGATGTACGACGCCCTCGGCTCCGCGTCCGTCCTCTTCTCCTTCGTCAAACGGGCCGGGCAGCGGGACGAGGCGTTCGTGGCGGAATCCCAGAAGTGGTTCGACGCCCTCTGGGAAACCATCACGACGGACCTGACACTCTCCTAGTGACTAGTGATACGACGCAGACTGATCCGATGGCGGCACAGACCGAGCGACTGCAGGAGCTGATCGGGCACGCCCGCGTCGTGCTCTGGGACTTCGACGGACCGATCTGCCGGCTGTTCGCCGGGCACTCGGCCGAGGGTGTGGCGACCGACCTGGTGGACTGGCTCGAAGGCCGGGGGCTGCACGATCTCCTCACGGAGGACGAGCGGGACACCGAGGACCCCCATGCCGTCCTGCGCGCGGTCGACCGCCGGCATCCTGACAGTGACCTGGTGCTGGAGGTGGAGGAACGTCTCACCCAGGAAGAACTGCGGGCGGTCCCCAAGGCCCAGCCGACCCCGTACGCCGACCCGCTGATCCGCACCTGGAAGGCGGTCGGTGCACGGTTGGCGATAGCCACGAACAACTCCCCGAAGGCCGTCCAGGCCTACCTGGCCGGCCGCGGCCTGCTCGACTGCTTCCTGCCGCACATCTACGGCCGCACCCACGACCTGCAGTACCTCAAGCCCCACCCCCACTACCTCAACCGCGCCCTGACAGCCATGGGCGTGGCTCCCACCGGCGCCCTGTTCATCGGCGACACCCCCACCGACTGCGAGGCGGCCCGCCAGGCCGGTGTCCCCTTCCTCGGCTACGCGCGTAACGAACACAAGGAGAAACTGCTCCAGGTCGCCGGGGCGAGGGACATCGTGGGGTCACTGGAGCCGTTGTTGAAGGTGCTGCGGGGGTGACTTGCCGCACCGCTGCTCATCCCGCCGTGACGGCGAACGGAAGCGCTGCTAGGCAGAGACCATCGGGAGCACGAGGACGAGGAGTACGGCCGCGACGTACAGGCAGGTTCCGTTGCGGGTCCGGATTCCCACTCCGACGAGGAGCAGGAGCAGGAGTCCGAGTGCGCCGAACTGCGACTGGGCCAGCTGATCGAGGCCCATGAAGAAGATGCCGATCCCCAGTTCAACGATCGTGTTCGTGATCACCACTACCCCCTGGCTGCCGCTTGCCGATAAGCGATCAACTTCCAGTCCAATTGGACTGGTTGACTAGGGCCGGTATGCCCTTGTCTGCTGATCGGCTAACACGGGCAGACAAGTTGAGGTACGGTCGCGGTGTGAGTGGTACCACTTCCACCAGTGAGCGGGGCGGCAAGGAGTACGACCGCGTCGCCGTGGCGCTGCGGGCTCGGATCACGAGCGGTGAATATCCGCTGAACGGACGCCTGCCGTCACAGCGTGAACTGGCCGAGGAGTTCGACGTCTCCCGCGACACCGTGCAGCGGGTGCTCAGGGATCTGAAGAGCGAGCACTGGATCGAGTCGCGTCAGGGCAGTGGCTCCCGGGTGATCTGGAACCAGCACATTCACTCGCCAAGGAGCGCGAAGGATCCTGACCACCAGGTGACGTTGGGGGAGCTCATCGGTGAGGCGTTCGAACAGACCGAAGTGACCCTGGACGTCTTCACGCTGACTTCGGAGTCCCTTGGCGCGCACCTCCGCACGCAGGCGGAGCGGATCCAGGCGGGGCGCATCTCACCGCAACGGATAGCCCTGCGCGTGCTGCTGCCCTCCGAGTCGGTCGAGATGCCGTACTGGCGCACCGGCGACCCCGCCCACGACGAGGTCCTGAAGGAGCGCTATCTGGACCTCAGACGTCGGCACACGGCCACACTGCGGACCCTAGTGAGCGATGTGCGGGCCATGAAACTGGTCCCCTCGGTGGAGTTCGAGATCCGTCACATTGGACTGATTCCGTACTCCAAGCTCTACCTCGTCAACAAGGTGCAGGCTCTGGAGGGGCCGTACAAGGTCTACATGCGCCCCTTCGAACTGGACGACGGCCTGGAGATCGAGGCCCCCGATGTGATCGGTCTGGGCGCCGGTCTCACGCACTACGTGAAGGACGACGACCCCTCTTCCCAGGGCTCGGAGTTCGTGGAGAAGCAACAGGCCTGGTTCACGTCCGTGTGGGAACTGCTCGGCCGCTGACCGACTCCGCGGAATGCCTGGCTTCGAAGAGTCTCCCGGCGGCCGCCACCAACGGCCGGTGCGACGAGACGACGGCATCCGATCCGTCCCTCTCCATCTCCTTGGCCTGGATCTCGTCCTGCGTCCAGCCGAGGAAACGGGTCCCGGCGGCCCGGGCCGCGGTGAGATCGGTGATCTGATCCCCCACCAGCAGACAAGCGCGGGCGGGGATCCCGAGGTGGGCGAGGGCGCGGCGGACGCAGTGGGGGTTCGGTTTCATGAGTCGGGCGTCTTGCGGGTCCCGGCCGAACACCGCCTCGAACTGCGGGGTCAGACGCATGCCTTCGAGCGCCCGCAGAATCGCGCCCTCGGCGTTGTTGCTGACGATGACGAGACGCATACCGAGCTTGCGCAGTCGGAGCACCAACTCGCCGATGTGCTCGGCGCGGGTGGCATCGGCGGCGGCCGAGATCTCTGCCTCGGCGACGGTCTTCTCCGCGAATTCGAGCGGACGGCGGCTGGGCCGCCGCTTCGGGGCCTGCTCCTCGTACAGCCGCTCGTACATGTGCCGCAACGGCCGAAGAACGTGGTGGGAGTCGTCGCAGTCCCGGACGTCCGGGTCGAGGGGACCCCAGACTTCTTCCGCTGTTCGTTTGATGCTTCGTGCAATCCCGGCTGTGGACTCGGAGAAGAGCCGGCAGACAGGCCCGTCGAAGTCGAACAGTACGGCGCTTGTGCGGGCGAGCAGTGGCAGAAGCGCTTCCTGGTCGTCGATGGTGTCCGTCATGGGATTCCTCGTATTACTCCGCACCCCGGGTGTGCTCTCGGGGTGTCGTGGTGTCAACGAGGCGGGGGGTGCGCAGTTACCTGGCGGTCGCGCGTGCGGGGGTTCACCCAAGTCGGGGACCGAAGCCCTCGATTATCGGGTTCGCGGCGCACCGCAGGATGCCAGTGGAGTAACGTGCGTCCCCTCTTACCTCATGGGCTCCACCGGAACGAGCTGAACCCAGAAATGCCACCCCAAGCAGCCTCCGACGCTCGACAGCTCGCCGACGAAGTGCGCGGCGAGGAACCGGGTGTGATCAAAGGCCCGCTCAAGGGGTACCACCACGAGACCTATGTCCTGTGGCTGGACGGCGGTACGCAGATCGTCAAGGTCCGGGAGCCGCGTGCCGAGATCCTGTGGTTCGACCGGCGGTGCTTCGAGTCCGAGGAGAAGCTGCTGCGCACCCTCAAGGGGAAGGTCGAGTGGATCCCCGACGTCCTCGACGTCGCGGGCATGGGGTTCCAGGGGTTCATCGAGGGCCGCACCCTGCCCACCCGGCGCTGGGCGGGCCGACGGGTCTCCGACGCGGTCTTCGACCAGATCGTGGAGCTCTTCCGGCAGATGGCGCGGATCCCGCCCGAGATGCTCGAGAGCGTTCCCCGGCGCTGCCGTCCGGAGGACCGTGCCGAAGACCGTGACACGGACGGATTCCTGGAGCGTCTGGTCGTCTTCATAGAGGATCAGGTCTACGAGAAGAACCGCGAGGAGTTCGGGGACCTCTTCGAGCAGCTCGGCGTGGGCAGTGAATCGTTCACCCGCCTGAAGAAGAAGATGTCCGGGCTGCGGCCGCGCCCTTTCTGCCTGTTGCACGCGGATCTGCACCGCAAGAACTTCGTCGTCGACTCCCGCGGCCAACTCTGGACGATCGACTGGGAGTTGGCGATGCTGGGCGATCCCCTATACGACCTCGCCACCCATCTCTATCTGATGCGCTACCCGGAGTCTCAGCAACGGCGTATGGCCACGGAATGGTGCCGGGTCGTCGAGAGCGGCAACCCCGGGGGTTCGTACGGCTGGGCGGACGACCTGGATGTGCTACTCGACTTCAAGAGGGCGCAGTCGGTCTTCACGGACGTCATCCGTGTGTCGATGTCGCTGGGCGACGGGACGGGATTCAACTGGGCGGCTCTGCCCTGGGCCGCGCGGAAACTGCAGCGAGTCCTGGCCGCCGCGGCCGGGCCACTCGATCTTGCCGAGGTGCCGAGCCACACGGAGATCATGACGGCCCTCATGCGTCGCCGCCGCACCGCGGACCCCGGCCACCCGGACTGACTCCGTGCTGCCGCTTCGGCTGCCCCCTTCCTGACGGACTGTCCGGCCGGGCACCATGAGGCCCTGGGTCAGGCAAGATCTCCGACGCTCCGGGAGATCATCCGGCGCCGCCGCGAGCTTTTCGAGACGCTCTGGAGCGTGGCCCGTGAACTGACCCAGTGCGTAGGCTCACCGCCATGACCCAGCCCGGCCTGCGTGAACGCAAGAAGCAGCGGATGTACCAAGAGGTCTCCGAGACCGCCATCCGCCTGTTCCTGGAGCGCGGCTTCGACGCCGTCTCCGTCGCCGAGGTCGCCGCAGCCGCCGGGATCTCCAAGCCGACCCTCTTCCGGTACTTCCCCGCGAAGGAGGATCTCGTCCTGTACCGGATCGCCGATCACGAGGCGGAGGCCGCCCGGGTCGCGGCCGAGGGGCCCACGCCGCTCGCCGCGCTGCGGCGGCATTTCCTCGACGGGCTGGAGCGGGAGGATCCGGTCACCGGGCTCAACGACCATCCCGCGGTGCTCGCCTTCCACACCCTGCTGTACGGAACCCCCGCCCTCGTCGCCCGTGTCTACGCCTACCAGCAGCGGTCCGAGGCCGCGCTCGCCGAGGCCCTCGGCAGTGGACTGGAGGCCCGCCTCGCCGCCGGGCAGATCGTTGCCGTGCAGCGGATTCTCGCGATGGAGAACTGGCGGCGGATCTCCGAGGGGGAGCGGGTGGAGGACGTACGGGCGGATGCCGTGGCCGCGGCGGAGCGGGCGTTCGGGGTGCTGGCGGACGCGTTGCCGCATCTCGCCTGAGCCGCAAGCAGATGTGAGACTCGGTAAAATATTTAACTCGGTTACGTTAGTTGGGTAGTCTCGTGTCCATGACGACAGTCGAGCCCGCCCCGCCTGCCCTGAAAGAGTCCCTTCTCCGCGAGCGCGCCCATCACGACCGCTGCCGCAGCGCCCTCGCCGCCATGGTCGACAGCGCCCAGGAGCACGTCGTCACCGGCGAGGACGTCTCCGCCTCCGGTGCCGACGCCGAGGTGCTGGGGTACCGGCTGCGCAGTCGGGCGAAGGAGATGCGGGAACTGCCCGAGGGGCCGTTGTTCTTCGGGCGGCTGGACACCGCCGAGCAGTCACTGCACATCGGGCGGCTGCGGATCAGCGAGGACATCGCCGCCCCGCCGCTGGTCGTCGACTGGCGGGCGCCCGTCTCCCGCGCCTTCTACCAGGCGAGCGCCGGCGACCCGCAGGGCGTTGCGGTCCGGCGCCGGTTCGGCTGGGCCCCCGGCAGCCGCGGTGACTCCGCCGACCTCACCGGCCTGGAGGACGAGCACCTCGACCGCGGCGAGTCCCGGGCGAGTGACATCGTCGCCCGGGAGATCGAACGGCCCCGCGTCGGCCCCATGCGGGACATCGCGGCGACCATCCAGCCCGAGCAGGACGATCTCGTACGAGGGGATCTGGGCGTTTCCGTCTGCGTGCAGGGCGCTCCCGGCACCGGCAAGACCGCCGTCGGGCTGCACCGGGCCGCCTATCTCCTCTACACCCATCCGCAGCGCATGAAGCGCGGCGGACTGCTCATCCTGGGGCCCAACCGGACTTTCCTCTCCTACATCTCCCAGGTGCTCCCCGCCCTCGGCGAGACGGGAGTACGGCAGTCGACCCTCCAGGAGGAGATCGCCGCACACCCGGTCAGGGGGACCGACAGCGAGCGGGCCGCCGTCGTCAAGCACGACGCCCGGATGGCTGAGGTGCTGCGCCGGGCGTTGTATGCGCATGTCTCCAGCGAGGGGATCGACCCCGTCACTGTGGATGACGGTTCTTACCGGTGGCGGGTCGGGGCCGGTGAACTCGTGCGGATCGTCGAGGGTGTGCGGAGTGAGGAGCCGCCGTACGGGATCGGGCGCGAGCGGGTGCGGATGCGGGTCGTGCGGTGCATCCAGGCGCAGGCCGAGCGCCGGGCCGGGCCGCAGTCGAACGCCTGGGTCCGGAGGATCTCGCGGGCGCGGGCCGTCGGGGCGTATGTCGACGCCGTGTGGCCGCGGGTGCGGCCCGAGGAGGTCGTGGCCCGGCTGCTCGCAGATGCAGGGGTGCTGGCCGTCGCCGCCGACGGGCTGCTGGACGCGGACGAGCAGCGGGCACTGCTGTGGGCCAGGCCCCCGCGGTCGTGGAAGTCGGCTCGCTGGTCGGCCGCCGATCTGGTGCTTCTCGACGAGGTCGCCGGGCTCGTCGCGCATCCCGAGGGGTACGGCCATGTCGTCGTCGACGAGGCGCAGGACCTCTCCCCGATGGAGTGCCGGGCCATCGCACGGCGCGCACCGTTCGGGTCGCTCACCGTGCTCGGCGATCTGGCGCAGGGGACCACGCCCTGGGCGGCGCGCTCCTGGGACACGGTCCTGCGGCACCTGGGGAAACCGGACGCGGCCGTGGTGCCGCTGACCACCGGGTTCCGCGTGCCCCGGGCCGTCGTCGCACTCGCCAACCGGCTCCTGGAGCGGCTGGACGTCGACGTTCCGGCGGGGCGGTCCCTGCGCAGGGACGGAGAGCTGAGGGTGCGGGAGGCGGGGGGCGATCTGCCGGGTGCGGTCGTGGACGCCGTACGCGATGCGCTCGGGCATGAGGGATCGGTCGGGGTCGTCGCCGCCGACGCCGACGTGGAGCGGGTGACCCAGGCGCTCGGCGCGGCCGGGATCAGGGCTGCCGGACCGGAGGAGCTGGGCGCCCGCGTGACCGTCGTACCGGCGGCGCTCGTCAAGGGACTGGAGTACGACCATGTCGTCGCCGTCGAGCCCGCGGCGATCGCGGAGGCGGAGGCGCGCGGGCTGCACCGGCTGTATGTCGTGCTGACCCGGGCGGTCTCGCGGCTGGAGGTGGTGCACGGGCGGCCGCTGCCGTTCTAGCCCGGGGGCCGAGGTCGGCAGCGGCCGCCCGCGGGTCAGGCGGGGGCGTCGAGGAGGGGGATCAACTCCTGCTCCTCGTACGTCAGATGGGCTTCGAGGTCGAGGGTGAGGCGCTCGACCTCGGCGCGGGCCGCGGCCGGGTCCTCGTCGGCCAGTGCGCGGCGCAGCTCCGCCACCAGGACGGCGATCTGCTCGTGCTCCTCGCCCAGGCGCTTGAGAACGGGGTTCGCCTCGGGGCGACGGTCGGCGAGGAACGGGAACATCATCGTGTCCTCGCCGGTGTGGTGGTTGTGCAGACCCTGGCAGAAGGTCAGGCAGTTGACGCGCAGCTGGGCGCCGAGGGTGCCGTTGCCCGCCGCCATCTCCTTGCGGATCAGGGCGAGTTCACGGCGGAAGGCGTCGTGCACGACCTTGATCGCCTCGCCGGGCGTGGCGGCGTTGATCTTCCCGGGGCCGCCGGTCGTGATCGCGTGCAGGGCGACCACCGGGATGATCCGCTCGGTCTTCCTCTGGTACTCCGCCCAGCCGGGGTCGGCCTCCACCGCCCGCGCCCAGGCCTGCTCACGCTCCTCACCGGCCAGTACGACGGCCTCGGCCTCGTACGTGAACACACCGCTCTCCACGGTGACCCGTGGGTGTGCGAGGAGGTTGTGGTACCAGTCCGGGTGCTTGGGGGAGCCCGCCGCGGAGGCGATGACCAGGACGCGTTCGCCGCCGTCCGGGAAGTAGGCGACGGGAGTGGTGTGCGGGGTGCCGGTGCGGGCGCCGGTGGTGGTCAGCAGGAGCAGCCTGCCGCCCTCGAAGGGGCCGCCGACGCGGCCGTGGTGGGCGCGGAACTCGTCGATGACCTGCTGATTGAAGCCGATGAACTTCTTGTTGTCGTCGTTGGGCATTCTCTTCTTTCTCTGCAGCTGGTGTCTTCCGAAGGACTCGTGTCTTCCGAAGGTTCGAAGGCGGCGCAGAGAAAGAGGCGGGCTCCTGGCCCGCCGCGACCTCACTCAGAGGCCGGGCACCCAACTCGCTCACGGCACAAGGCCGACCCGGCAGTCATGCACCGGACGATAACGTCCGCCACATGACTGACGCCACCGAGTTCGGCCGGTGAGTCGCTGGACGCCTGGGAGACGGCACACCGGGCGCGCATCGACGAGATCCTGGCGGAGCAGGGTTTCGAGGGCTGATCCTGTCCCTGATGCTTCTCTTCCTCGACATCGACGGAACGCTGATCCCGTTCGGCTCGGCGCACCCGTACCCGTCGTACGAACCGCGCTTTCCGTTGCCGCCCGCGGCGGTCGCCGGGCAGCCGCTGCTGAACCGCATCGACCCCGCGCTCGGCGCGCGGCTGGTGGCGCTGGACTGTGAACTGGTGTGGGCGACGACCTGGCTGGACGACGCGAACGTGTGCGTCGCGCCCTGGCTCGGCCTGCCCCCGCTGCCCTCGGTGGACTGGCCGGACGAGGACGAGCCGCAGGCACCGCTGCACTGGAAGACCCGGCCGCTCGTGGCCTGGGCGGACGGCCGTCCCTTCGTCTGGGTCGACGACGAGATCACCGCGGCCGACCGCGCCTGGGTCGCAGCACACCATCCGGCGCCCGCGCTGCTGCACCGGGTCGATCACCTGTACGGGCTCACCGACGCGGACTTCGCCGTCCTGGAGGAGTGGCTGTCACATTGACGGGCCCGGCGGTGTCTTCATGGCAAACACCCCGACGTACAGGGAGAACACCATGGCGCTCCGCGTTCCGAAGGCCGAGATCAGCAGTGAGGTGGCCGACAGCATGATCGAGCGGTTCGGGGTCGTGCCCGAACCGCTCGAGGCCACCTGGCACAACCCCCCGGTCGCCGAGGCGTCCTCGGAGATGGGGGCCAGGGTGGCCGCCTGGGATGCGGCCGACGAGAGCCTCAAGTCGTTCGCCCACATGGCCGTCGCGGCACAGGTCGGCTGCAGTTGGTGCCTCGACATCAACTACTTCCAGGCGCAGAACAAGGACCTGGACCTGGCCAAGGCGAGCCAGGTGCCGCGCTGGCGCGAGTCGGAGGTGTTCACGCCGCTGGAGCGGGACGTCATGGAGTACGCCGAGGCCATGACGAACACGCCGCCGACGGTCACCGACGAGTTGTCCAGGCGTCTGCTGGACCGGCTCGGCCCGGCGGCGCTGGTCGAGCTCACCGGCTGTATCGCCTACGCCAACCTCGCGACCAGGAGCAACACGGCGCTCGGGGTCGAGTCACAGGGCTTCGCCGCCGCATGCGAGATCCCGCTGGCCGCGCGTTCATGACCGAGGACCCCTTCGTCGCCCATCGTCGCCTGCTGTTCACGGTCGCCTACGAGATGCTCGGCTCCGCGGCCGACGCGGAGGACGTGCTGCAGGAGTCCTGGCTGCGGTGGGCCGGCGTCGACCGTGCGCAGGTGCGTGACCCGCGGGCGTACCTCGTCAGGACCGTGACCCGGCAGGCGCTCAACCGTCTGCGGTCGTTGTCGCGCAGCCGCGAGGAGTACGTCGGCGAGTGGCTCCCCGAACCGCTGCTGACCAGCCCGGACGTCGCCGAGGACGTCGAACTCGCGGAGAGCGTCTCGATCGCGATGCTGACCGTCCTCGAAACGCTCGGGCCGACGGAGCGGGCGGTGTTCGTGCTGCGCGAGGTCTTCGAGCTGCCGTACGGCGAGATCGCCGCGGCGACGGGCAGGTCCGCGGCCGCGGTACGGCAGATCGCACGGCGGGCCCGCGAGCACGTGGCGGCCCGCCGGCCGCGGGTGCGGGTCAGCCGGGCGGAGCAGCAGGCCGTGGTGGAACGGTTCCTCGCCGCGTTGCGGACCGGGCAGTTGCAGGAGCTCCTGGAGCTCCTGGCACCGGACGTCGTCATGATCGCCGACGGCGGCGGGGTCGTGGCGGCGGCTCTGGCTCCGCTGCACGGCGCTCAGGTGGTGGCCGGGCTGCTCGCGGGCGCGAACCGGAAGGTGGCCGCACTCACGACGACGACCGTCTGGCTCAACGGCGCGCCCGCCGGCCGTATCGACTTCGACGGCGAACCGTCCACCGTGAGCCTCGGTGTGGAGAACGGCCGGGTCACCCGGATCTACGTGGTGAGAAACCCGCGCAAGCTGACCCGGCTGGACGCCCCTGCCGAACTCGCCAGATAGGCCTGCCGTCGCCGGGTTCACGACGGTCCCGATGCACCCTCCCGAGTGGCATGGCGCACTATTGCAAGCGGCTGCTTGCAATAGTTAGCGAGGATGGTGCAAGGTGGAGGCATGGCATCGCTCAACGTCGGCAATCTCGGTGAATACCTGCGCGACCAGCGGCGCACCGCGCAGCTGTCGCTCAGGCAGCTCGCCGATGCCGCCGGGGTGTCCAATCCGTATCTGAGCCAGATCGAGCGCGGGCTGCGCAAGCCGAGTGCGGAGGTGTTGCAGCAGGTCGCCAAGGCGCTGCGGATCTCCGCCGAGACGCTGTACGTCCGCGCCGGCATCCTCGACGCCGAGCGGGACCGGGACGAGGTGGAGACGCGTGCCGTCATCCTCGCCGATCCCACGCTGAACGAGCGGCAGAAGCAGGTGCTGCTCCAGATCTACGAGTCCTTCCGCAAGGAGAACGGGTTCGGGATCGCCGGCGCGGCGGACGAGGTGACCGAGGCGCCCCCGGAGGCCGGCGCGGTGGTCCTGTCCGCCGAGCCCGGCCAGGGCGCCACGGACGCCCGGGACGTTCAGGACACCGACGCTGCGATACGCCGCCCCCGCGAGGACGACGGCGAGCAGACCGGTGAGCGCCGTACCCGCAAGACCCGCACGGCCGGCGGACGCAGGTCCGCCACGCGCCGCACCCGCACGTCCGACGGCAACGATGCCGAACCGCACGACCCGCAGCGGCCCACCGGTTGAGCAGACCGGCCACGCCGCCCGCGGGAACCAAAACCCTCAGCTGCAAGTGACCCGGGAGGACCATCACCATGGCCATCACCGACGACCTCCGCAAGACCCTCAGCGACCCGACGCCGCTCTACTTCGCCGCAGGCACCGCCGACCTGGCCCTTCAGCAGGCCAAGAAGGTGCCCGGCCTGGTGGAGCAGCTGCGCGCCGAGGCCCCGGCCCGTTTCGAGGCCGTCCGCACCACCGACCCGAAGGCCGTCCAGGAGAAGGCCCAGGCCCGCGCCAAGGAGGCCGGCGCCAAGGTCAAGGAGACCCAGGAGAACCTCCAGGCCAAGGTCAGCGAGTTCCTGGCGACCCTCGACGGTGACATCAAGAAGCTCGGCTCCACCATCGACGCCGACCTGAAGAAGCTCGGCGAGTCGGCCCAGGACCTCGCGCTGCGCGGTGTCGGCGTCGCCGCCGAGTACGCCGTGAAGGCCCGCGAGACCTACGAGAAGGTCGCCGAGCACGGCGAGCAGGCCGTGAAGACCTGGCGTGGCGAGGCGGCCGAGGAGATCGAGGACCTCGCCATCGCCGTCGAGCCGAAGGCGCAGCCGCTCAAGGAAGACGCCGCCAAGCCGGCCGAGGCCACGGCCACCCCGGCGAAGAAGCCCGCCGCCAAGAAGGCGCCGGCCCGCAAGACCACCACCACCACCGCCAAGAAGACGACGCCGCCCGCGAAGTGACACGGACGGGTGATCGGTAACGGGTCGGGCACTCCTGGAGCGCCCGGCCCGTTGTGCGGGTAGCCGGTGTTCGGGAACGGGTACGGTGACCGCGTAGAGACAAGCCGAGTCTGGTGGTGGACGTAGTGCTGATGCAGGGATTCGCAGGGTTGATGTGGCTGCTGAGCATGGCCCTGATCCTTTTCAGCGGCTTCGCGCTGATCGATGCGGCCATCCGCCGCGAGGACGGCTACCGCGCGGTCGGCAAGCAGACCAAGCCGTTCTGGCTGATCATCCTCGCCCTCGCCTTCGTGGTGAACCTCATCTTCCCGATCCTGTCGTTCCTGCCCGCCATAGGCCTGGTGGCCAGCATCGTCTACATGGTCGACGTCCGCCCGGCCCTCCGAGGCCTGGCAGGCGGCGGCCGCAACCGCAGGGGCTCCAGCAGCGACGGCCCCTACGGTCCCTACAACGGCGGCCGCTGAATACGGTGGGCGGGTGCAACGCCCTGTTTTTTTGGAACGGCGAGCTTCCGCTCAAGCCCCGCGGTCCAGCAGCAGCACTGCAACGTCATCCGTGAGCTCGCCCCCATTGAGCTCACGAACCTCGTTCACCGCAGCCCGAAGCAACGCCTCGCCGCGCAAGCCCTCGGCCAGCTGCCGCCGCACCATCTCCACCATCCCGTCCTGCCCCAGCCGCTCGAGACGCCCCTCCCCGATCCGCCCCTCGATCAGCCCGTCGGTGTAGAGCATCAGGCTCCACTCCCGCCCCAGCTCGACCTGCATCCGAGGCCACCGCGCCCCCGGCAGCAGCCCGAGGGCCGGCCCGTTGTTGTCGTACGGCAGCAGCTCGGCCGGCCGGCCCGGCCGGGCGATCAGCGGCGACGGATGCCCGGCCAGACACAGCCCGGCCCGCCGCTCGTCCGGCGAGATGTCCACCGTGCAGAGGGTCGCGAAGATCTCGTCGTCGGACCGCTCGTGCTCCAGCACCTGCTGCAGCGTCCCGAGCAGTTCGTCGCCGCACAGCCCCGCGAGGGTGAGCGCCCGCCAGGCGATCCGCAGCTCCACGCCGAGCGCCGCCTCGTCCGGGCCGTGCCCGCAGACATCGCCGATCATGGCGTGCACGGTGCCGTCCGGCGTCCGTACGACGTCGTAGAAGTCACCCCCGAGCAGTGCCCGCGACCGGCCAGGGCGGTACCGGGCAGCGAACCGCAGTGACGAGCCCTCCAGCAGCGGCGTAGGGAGCAGCCCCCGCTCCAGGCGCCGGTTCTCCTGCGCCCGCACCCGGCCCTCGGCGAGCCGCCGCTCGGCGGTGTCGGAACGTTTCCGCTCCACGGCGTAACGGATCGCCCGGCTCAGCAGCCGGCCGTCCAGTTCGTCCCGGAAGAGGTAGTCCTGGGCGCCGACCCGCACCGCCTCGGCGGCGCGCTCGGCGTCGCCGGACGCGGTGAGCGCGAGGACGGCGTGCCGGGGCGCGAGTTCCAGTACGTGCTTGAGCACGGCGAGCTCGTCGTCGTCATCGCTGCGGCCGGGGGCCGGCAGCGCGAGGTCCAGCAGAATGCAGTGGACGTCGTCGGTCAGCAGCCGCGCGGCCTCGGTGAGGTTGCGAGCGGCACGGACGCGGATCGGACGGCCGGCCGAGTCCTGCAGCTCGGGTATGACGGTGGAGCCGCCGGGATCGTCCTCGATCAGCAGCAGCGTCAGGTTCGTGGTGGTGGCGGCGTTCTTGTCGACCGTGGCTTCCTTGCGCGGGGTCTGGTCCGTGGAGGTGCCGCCTTGTTGCGCGGCCTGCGCCTGACCACTCTCCGCGGCCGGGATCGCTCTCTGCCGCGGTATGGGTACGGGCATCTTGTTGAGTTCCTTCCCTCCCCCCGAGGGCAGGCGGAGCGAGAGATCTCGATCCACCGACGGGGACCATAGCGGGTGCCGGCGCCGTAAAGGAATGGCGTGAGACACGCTGCTTGGCGAGGCGCCACTGTCATATGCCGCGATCCGTACCGCAGTTGGACAGGAGGGGCACGGCGCAGGAATGACGAACGTCACGTCCGCCGTGGGTTTGCGGGGCTGTTCGGCGTGCAGTGGGTCACGTGACGGGGTTCACGAGGCCGCCCGGCCCACCCTCCCTAGGCGTCCGGGCGCACCACGCCGAGGATCGGCATGGACCCCGCCCCGGTGATCGTCACCGTCCGCCCGGGCCGCGGGGCGTGCACGATGGCGCCGTCGCCGATGTACATCCCGACATGGCTGGCGTCGTCGAAGTAGATGATGAGGTCGCCGGGCCGCATGTCCTTGATGTCGACGTGCTGCAGCTGCTTCCACTGCTCCTGCGAGGTGCGCGGAATGGCGTGCCCCGCAGCCGCCCAGGCCTGTGAGGTCAGCCCCGAGCAGTCGTAGGTCTCCGGGCCCTCGGCGCCCCATTCGTACGGCTTCCCGATCTGCGCCGTGGCGTAGGCGACCGCCTTCTTGCCCAGCTCGGACGCCTTGCCGCTGATCTCGTGGAGGATCCCGGAGTCCAGCCACGCGGTCTGCGCCTGGAGGGCGGCCGCCTGTTCCAGCTCGGCGAGGCGCTCCTTCTCCTTCTTCTCCAGCCGGCTCTCGAGCTTCTCGGCGGCCGCGATCTGCTGCTTGATCTTCTTCCGGGCGGCGTCCTTCGCCTTGCGGCCCGCCTCCAGCTTGTTCCACTGGTCGGCGGCGTCCGCGGCGTACTGCTTCAAGTCCTGCTGGGTGCGGGTCATTTCCACGATCAGGCCCTTGGTCGCGCGCTCGCCCTCCTGCACCCGGCCCGCGCCGTCGAGGAACTGCTGCGGGCTGTCGCTGAGCAGCAGCTGGGCCTCGTCGGGCAGTCCGCCGGTGCGGTACTGGGCGGCGGCCGCGGCGCCGGCCCGCTTCTTCAACTCGTCCAGCTTCTGCTGCCCCTTGACGATCTTCTGCGCCAGGTCGACGATCGCGGCGGACTGCCGCTCGGCCTTCTCCTCGGCCGCGTTGTACGCATCCGTGGCGACGGCCGCGTCGTGGTAGAGCTGGTCGAGCTTCTCGCGGATCGCCTCAAGGTCCTTGCTCGGCGCGGGAGTCACGGAGGCGGACGCGTCCGGGGCGGGAGAGGTGCTGGGGGAGGGCGTCCGGCCGGCATTCGCGAACGCCGTCCCCGGCGCTGCCAGCACGGTGACCGCGCAGACGACGGTCACGGCCATCGCGATGAGGCCGCGCTTGCCCGTACCCATACAGCTACCCCCAAACCTGATTTACCGTCAGTAACTTACGGTGCCTGGGGGATCGTGCCACGCCGACGCGCAAAGCGACAGGGCTGCACGCAAGTCGGATTTCCCCCTCCCCGGTGCCGTACACGATCTTCCCGCCTTTGTGACGAACGACTCACGGAGATCGTTCCCCGCAGGTCAGGGGTGAAGGACGGTCAGCTGCGGGGCGCCAGTGCCTCCCAGGTCACCGTCACTTCGCCCTGCCGCCACCGCTCGGCTCGGTCCGTCACCGGCCAGTCGGCCGTCAGATCCCGCACCGCACGGATCCAGCGCTGCCGGGCGCCGTAGGAGGCGTAGGGCGCGGCGGCGGACCAGGCGCGGTCGAAGTCGCGCAGGAAGGCGTGCACGGGTTCGCCGGGGACGTTGCGGTGGATGAGCGCCTTGGGGAGGCGTTCGGCGAGGTCCGAGGGCCGGTCCAGGGAGCCGAGCCTGGTCGCGAAGGTGACCGTCCGCGGCCCCTCGGGGCCGAGCGCGACCCATACGTGCCGGCGCCCGATCTCGTCACAGGTCCCCTCGACCAGCAGCCCGCCGCGGGAGTGCGCGCTCGCCGGGGCCAGCCGGGCGCACAGCCGCTGCCACACCGCGGCGACCTCGGACTCGTCGTACTGGCGCAGCACGTTGGCCGCGCGGACGAGATGCGGCCGCTGGGGGAGGGGGATCTCGAAGCCGCCGTGCCGGAAGGCGAGCCCGTCGCGCTCGTACGGCTTGGCCGCCGTCACCCGGGCCGGTTCGATCTCGACACCGACCACACGGGTGCGGGGCGCCGCCGTGCGCAGCCGGGTGAGGAGTTCGACGGCCGTCCAGGGGGCGGCGCCGTAGCCGAGGTCGACGGCGACGGGATCGGCGGCGCGGCGCAGCTCGGCGCCGTGCGTGGCCGCGATCCAGCGGTCCATGCGGCGCAGCCGGTTGGGGTTGGTCGTCCCGCGCGTCACGGTTCCCACGGGACGCTGCGCTGTGCTGGGCGGCATGGGTACGAGGGTATGCGGCCAGGGTTTGATGCCCGGCGCTGGAGTGGACGCCCCGGGGGCTCCGCCCCCAGACCCCCGCTTTCGGCCTGAACGGCCTCGTCCTCGAACTCCCCCACTCTCGGCTTCGCTCGAGTGGGGGGACCCACGACGGGATGGATTTGGTTGAGCGCCCACGGTAATGACTGGGCAAAATCCCCTTCCCTCGGGATGGGAACCCCACCTCGCGCTGTTGCCTCCCTTGGAGGGCGCCCCACACCCTCCCCCAGGCATGCCCGCACAAGGAGGAACGCCACGTGAGCCAGTACGTCAGCAGGCTCGGGCGACGCTCCCAGGCAACGCCCCCGCGGCTGAGGCTGCACCGCCGCCCGCGCCGCGTCGCCATGCTCTCCGTGCACACCTCACCGCTCCACCAGCCGGGCACGGGTGACGCCGGCGGCATGAACGTCTACATCGTGGAGCTCGCGCAGCGCCTCGCCGCGATCAACATCGAGGTCGAGATCTTCACGCGCGCGACCACGGCCGCCCTCCCTCCGAGCGTCGAGCTGGCTCCCGGTGTCCTCGTCCGCCACGTCGACGCGGGCCCGTACGAGGGACTGGCGAAGGAGGAGCTGCCGGCCCAGCTGTGTGCCTTCACCCACGGGGTGATGCAGGCCTGGGCGGGCCACCGCCCCGGCCACTACGACCTCGTGCACTCCCACTACTGGCTCTCCGGCCATGTCGGCTGGCTCGCCGCCCAGCGCTGGGGCGCCCCCCTGGTGCACGCCATGCACACCATGGCCAAGGTCAAGAACGCCAACCTGGCCGACGGCGACACCCCCGAGCCCGCCGCCCGCGTGATCGGCGAGACCCAGATCGTCGAGGCGGCCGACCGCCTCATCGCGAACACCGCCGAGGAGGCCGACGAGCTCGTACGGCACTACTCGGCCGACCCCGCCAAGGTCGCCGTGGTCCACCCGGGCGTCAACCTGGACCGCTTCCGACCGGCCGACGGCCGCGCCGCCGCCCGTGCCCGCCTCGACCTCCCGCAGGACGCCCTGATCCCCCTCTTCGCGGGCCGCATCCAGCCCCTGAAGGCCCCGGACGTGCTGCTGCGCGCGGTCGCCGTCCTCCTCGACGAGCGCCCGGAGCTGCGCTCCCGCATCGTCGTGCCGATCGTCGGCGGCCCCAGCGGCAGCGGCCTCGCCAAGCCCGAGGGCCTGCAGAAACTCGCCGCCCGCCTGGGCATCGCGGACGTGGTGCGCTTCCGCCCGCCTGTCGGCCAGGACCAGCTCGCGGACTGGTTCAGGGCCGCATCCGTCCTCGTCATGCCGTCCTACAGCGAGTCCTTCGGCCTGGTCGCCATCGAGGCGCAGGCGGCCGGCACACCGGTGCTCGCGGCCTCGGTCGGCGGACTGCCGGTGGCCGTGAGCGACCGGGAGACCGGTTTCCTCGTACGAGGCCACAATCCGGCGGACTACGCGCGCGTGCTGTCCGAGTTCGCCGACGATCCGACGCTCCCGTCCCGCATGGGTGCGGCCGCCGCCCGGCACGCGCAGTCCTTCGGCTGGGACACCGCGGCCGCCGCGACGGCGGACGTCTACACGGCCGCGATGCAGTCGCACCGGCGTCGCGTACGCTCCCACCATGGCTGATGCAGAGAAAGCCGCACAGGTGATCGAAGGCGTCCTGAAGGACGCCGAACTCGAGTGGGAGAGCCCCGCCACCGGCAACTACGTCGTACAGCTCCCCGGCACCCGGAAGCTGAAGACGACCGTCTCCCTCCTGGTCGGCCGCCACTCCCTCTCCCTCAACGCGTTCGTCATCCGCCACCCCGACGAGAACGAGCCCGGCGTCCACCGCTGGCTGCTGGAACGCAATCTCAAGCTGTACGGCGTGAGTTTCGCCGTCGACCAGCTGGGCGACATCTACGTCGCGGGCAAGCTCCCCCTCTCCGCCGTCACCCCCGACGAGATCGACCGACTGCTCGGCCAGGTCCTGGAGGCGGCGGACGGCAGCTTCAACACCCTCCTGGAACTCGGCTTCGCGTCCGCGATCCGCAAGGAGTACGCATGGCGGGTGGCGCGGGGGGAGTCGACGCGCAACCTGGACGCGTTCACGCACCTGACCCAGCGCTCTGCTGAATAACTCCCGCACGCTCCCTTCCCGCCCACGTGCCCTCATGGCATGCTCACGGTCGACGCAGATCTGAACGTCGTTCATATCCATGAAGAGCCGCATGGGAAGGACGTACGGAATGAGCACGGCGCACCAGGGCATGACCAGACGGAGTCTCCTCGTCGGAGCCACCGCCGTGGCCGCCGCCGCGGCGACCGGCACGCCCGCCTCCGCCGCCCCGCCCGGCAGCCAGGTCCCCGGTATCTGGCGGGAGTTCACCCGCACCCCCTTCACCCACCCGCAGATCCCGTACGTCGGCCGCGCCGGCTGCCTGCGCGGGACGGCGCGCCTGCCCCGCCGCCCCGTCGTGGCCGACGTGCGCGACTACGGCGCTGAAGCGGGCGGTTCGACCGACTGCGCCCCCGCGATCAACCGTGCCCTCGCCGCCGCCGGGAGGGCCGGGGGCGGCACGGTCACCATCCCGCCGGGGACCTTCCGCATCGACGGCCTCATCCGCATCGGGTACGACAACGTCGTGCTGCGCGGCGCCGGAAGCGGCCGTACGACGCTGTACGCGACGAAGAGCCTCACCGAGCTGATCGGTGTCTACGGCTCCCGATACGGCGGCACCAAGTCGGCCTGGTCCTGGGCGGGCGGTCTGATCTGGCTGGCCCCACAGGCCCGCTGGGAATCACTGGTCGCCGCCATCAGGGCCCAGGCCTGGCCCTTCGAGGGCTGGACCGGCAACAAGCGGGACGAGTGGGAGCCCCTGACGGCCGTGGAGCCCGCGCGGCAAGGGGACTGGACGGTGACGGTCGCCGACCCGTCACGGCTGCGCCCCGGCCGACTGGTCCTGCTGCGCATCGCCGACGACGCCGGACACACCCTCCTCCAGCACATGTCGGGCGGCGGCGCCGGACCGGCGGCGTACTCCTGGCAGGACAAGACCAAGCTGCTGTCGTACGTCCCCTACGAGTGGCCGGTCCGGGTGGCCCGTGTCCGCGGCCGCAGGGTCACGCTGGAGCGCCCGCTCCCGCTCGACCTGCGCCCCGAATGGAACCCCGAATTCACCACGCACATACGGGAGTTGACAGGAGCAGGCGTCGAAGGACTCACTCTCGACGTCATGGAGACACCCCAGTCGCCGCACCTCCTCGACAAGGGCTACAACGGCGTCGCGCTGCAGTGCGCCTACGACTGCTGGGTGGACGACGTGACCGTACGCAACGTCGACAACGGGTTCGGCCTGGTCGCCGCGTCCTCCTGCACCCTGCGCCGCACCAGGGTCGGCGGCCGCGGCGAACACCACCCCTACTTCTGCCGTGAGGGCTCGCACGACAACCTGATCGAGGACTTCACGATCGAACAGCGCACGGTCCCGGCCCCGGAGGGAACACAGTTGCACGGCATCAACGTCGAGGGCCTGTCCTCCTACAACGTCTGGTCGCGCGGCGACCTGCAGATGGGCACCTTCGACTCACACCGGGGCCTGCCCTTCGCGAACGTCCGCACCGACATCACCCTCGACAACAACGGCCGCCACGGCGGCGACGCGAACGCAGGCCCCCTCTTCGGCGCCCGCTTCACCCACTGGAACATCCGCGTGACGAACGGCAGGGCGGGCCTGGTGAAGATCGACGGACTCGCGCCGTACTCCGCGACCGTCGGCGTCAACGAGGTCACGGAGTTCGACCAGATCGACGTGCCGGACTTCACCGGGGACCTGCATGCTCGGCTGGAGCTGTATCCCACGACGGACCAGGTCCGGCCGCGGAACCTGTACGAGGCGCAACGGGAGCTGTGACCAGGGCACGGTGCAGGGTGTCGTAGCCGATGAAGTCGAACATGCGCTGCCCGGGGCTCAGCGGTCGGGGCTCACCGGCGAAGCGGTGGGCTCCGACGCCGTAGCCGAGGCTGGGGTCGGACACCCAGAGCCGCTCGAAGTCCCGCTCCTCCAGCCAGGCGCAGATCTGGGGCACCAGGTCGGGCTCGAAGTGCCGGGTGCGGGTCCAGACGACCGTGCCGCCGGGTCGGCAGAGTTGCGTGAGGTGGTCGATCGTCCGCTCGACGTCGGCGTCGACCAGGTTGCCCAGCACCCCGCAGACGAGGACCAGGTCGGCGGGCACGAGCGGGGCGTAGTGGTCGGTCAGCGAGGCGTCCCCGGCGAGGACTTCGACGTCCGGCAGCCCCGCGGCGCGCGCCGCAGCCCGTGCCACCGTGACGTTGCGTTCGTCCAGTTCGACCAGCCGGGCCCGGACGTCGGCCCGTCGGGGGTGGTCGTGGAGCACACCGATCAGATCGC
Source organism: Streptomyces sp. NPDC001604 (assembly GCF_042893475.1). Taxonomy (NCBI): domain Bacteria; kingdom Bacillati; phylum Actinomycetota; class Actinomycetes; order Kitasatosporales; family Streptomycetaceae; genus Streptomyces; species Streptomyces sp. NPDC001604. The sequence goes on from NZ_JBIAUY010000026.1 coordinate 86,353, forward strand.
GGCCCTGGCCGGCGCAGAGGCTCACTGCGGTGAGCGGGCCGGGCGGGGCCTCGTCGAGGGCGAGCCGGACGCGTTCCTGGACGAGGGCCAGGCGCCGGCCGAGACAGGAGTCGGGTGAGTCGTACGCATCGTGCCACTCATGCCAGTCCATGAGCCGGACGATATGGCCGCGGGCCTCGCAAGGAGGTCCTTGTCACACGTTCTTCGCATAACGCCCCGGGGTCACCCCCACCAACTTCCTGAAGTGCCGGGTGAGATGGGACTGGTCGAAGAATCCGGTGGCGGTCGCGACCTCCCCCGGCGACCGGCCGTCGAGCAGGAGCCGGCGGGCGCGGTCGACGCGGCGGGAGTTCAGGTACTGGTGCGGTGCGATGCCGTAGGCGGTGCTGAACGCCCGTACGAGATGCGCGGGATGGGCGTGCACGAGCCTCGCGGCCTCGTCGAGGGTGAGGCCGTCGACGACCCGCTCGTCGAGGAGTTCGCGCAGGCGGCGGGCGAGGACGGGATCGGGCCGAGGGGTGTCCGCCGCGGCGCTCGGCCGCAGCTGGGAGCGCAGCCGCTCCCCGATGAAGGTCAGCCTGCTCTCGGCCTCCAACTCGTCGCCGGCGTGCGTGAGCGCGGTGTGCAACTGCCCGACGCGCCGCCGCAGCACGGGGTCGCGCAGGTCCGGCTGATCGACGGCGGCCCCGATGAGGTCGTCGCGCAGATGCGTGCCGTCGAGATAGAGGACACGCTTGCGGAAGCCGTGCGGGGTGGCGGGGGAGCCGTTGTGCGGGACGTGCGGCGGCAGGAGGGTGACCGTGTCGTGCGGGGTGCCGTGCTCGTGCCGGTCGAGGTCGTACCGTACGGCGCCGTCGTCCACGATGAGCAGCGTCCACGCCTCGTGCACATGCATCGGATAGGCGTACTCGGTGAAGTGCGCGTGGAAGACCTCCACGACGCCGGGTATCCGGGGGCGCCAGGCGGAGACCTCCTGCCGGGGGCGCTGAGCGGCCATGCAAAGAACGTACAAGACGGGGTCCTGCGACGGTCGGCAGTCTCGGTGCATGAGCACTGAACCGATGCGCTTCGACACCAAGATCGCCGTCCTGCTGCGGGAGGACCTGGAGCCCTGGCAGCGGCTGAACGTGACCGCGTTCCTGGTCAGCGGCCTGGGGACGGCGGTTCCCGAGGTGATCGGCGAGCCGTACGAGGACGCGGACGGCGTCCGGTACCTGCCGATGTTCCGCCAGCCGGTCCTGGTCTTCGAGGGTACGAAGGAGACGCTGACGGCGGCCCACGGGCGGGCGCTGTCCCGGGCCCTGCCGCGCTCGGTCTTCACCTCCGACCTGTTCGCCACGGGCAACGACCGCGACAACCGGGCGGCGGTACGGGCCGTGCGGACGGGTGATCTGGACCTGGTGGGGATGGCGGTCCACGGCCCGAAGAACGCTGTGGACAAGGTGCTGAAAGGCGCGCGGATGCATCCGTGACCGAATCTGCACAGTGAATGCGCAACCGTGCGCAACCTCGGCGCGGATGGGTTCTGTTGATGTGGAGTTGTCCTGTTCGCGGAAGCCGGGGCAACACCTGTCGGCTTCCTGTGCGGCGCTCGTTGTAGAGAACCTGCCCCCAATTCGTGTGCATCCCCACACGCTTCGGTGGCCGACCGTTTCAACTGCCCAGCTCCGGGCGCCTTCGCACTGGATGCCGGGCACGCTCCGTGGTTTGATCCTGCGCACCGAGCCCCGCCTTCTGTCCCCCCGCGGGGCCGCTCCCCCCTCTGGCACATCCATGCGAAGGGCAGTTTCAGCATGAACTCCGCTCCCCAGGTTCAGACCGCCGAGATCTCCGACGCCGACCTCGACGCCGTCTCCGGCGGTCTGGCCCCGCAGGTCTCCCTCACCGCCGGCTCCACGACGCTCAGCAGCGCGGACGCCCTGGCCGAGCTCGACACGCTCAAGGCGACCGCCCTCGGCACCCTCGGCGGCACCCTCGGCGCCCTCCCGCACCAGGTCGGTGTGAACGCCAGCTTCTGACCGCCGGCCGGCGACCTGACAGCGCCGGCACCGGTCGACAGCCACGGCGACAAGCCCTCCACCGGCGGACAACCGCAGGTGGGGGGCTCTGTCATGTCTTCTCCTACGCCCACACGGGTGGCGCCCGGTGCGCCGCATTCGGGTGCTTGTGTGCACGTGGCGCTTCCCGCACGGCGGCTGGGCGGCATACCTCCGGCAAGCACACACCTACCGAAGGAGACGCTCATGCGTGCACGTGCCGTGCTGGCCGCCCTCGCGCTCGCCGGGACAGTCCTGCTGGGAGGCGCGGCCCAGGCCCTCGCCGACGGCCCCGACGACTGGCCGGTCAGCGACGTGGGCAAGGTCAACGGCGACCCCGACTTCGGCAAGCTGGAGGGGACGTTCAACTAGGCTTCTGGCACCGAGTGCCGGGGGCTGCCTGATTCCCCGCCCCGCGCCTTGGTGTTCTCGGTGCGGTGCGGGGGCTCTTTCGACGCCCTCCATGCCCGGGCGCCGGGCACCTCACCCTGCCGCGAGCTCGGCGTCGGCGGCCGCCGGAATTGCCGCCGCCACCTCCGCCGCCGGAAGGCGCCGCATAAGCGCGCCGTACCCGACGGCGGCAGCCGTGCCGACGACGGCGCACAGGCCCCACAACCACTCCGCCCCGAACCGGTCGATCACCACCCCGGACATCAGCGGAGCAACCAGCGCAGCAAGAGACCAGGACAACGTGTACACGCCCTGGTAGCGCCCCCGCCCGTGCACGGGCGACAACCGAACGACCAAACCGGTCTGCGTGGGCGCGTTGACCATCTCGCCCAGCGTCCACACGCACACCGTCAGCGCGAAGAGGCCGACCGACCCGGCGAAGGCGGTGAGCCCGAAGCCGTAGCCGGCCAGCAGGGACGAGACGACGAGCAGCCGCCGGGGATCCCGGCGCTCGATGAACCGGGTGACGGGGATCTGCAGCGCGACGATCAGTACGCCGTTGACGGCGATGGCCATGCCGTAGTCGGCGGGGGTGAACCCGGCCTCTCCCATGGCGACGGGCAGTCCGACGGACCCCTGCTGAAAGACGAGCGCGACCAGGAAGGACAGCCCGACGACACCCATGTACCGCTTGTCGCGGACGATCGCACCAAGACCGACGGCGTCCTCCTTCGCCCCCTTGGAGACGACGGCGACGGGCCGTGACTCGGGCAGCTTCAGGAAGACGACGACCGCGCAGACGGCCGTCATCCCGGCCTCGATCAGGAACCCGGCGAGATAGCTGAACTCGGCGATGAACCCGGCGGCCATGGAGGAGACGGCGAACCCGAGGTTGATGGCCCAGTAGTTGAGGGAGAAGGCCCGCACCCGGTCCTCGGGCCGCACGATGTCGGCCATCATCGCCTGGACGGCGGGCCGGGAGGCGTTGGACGCCATGCCCACCAGGAAGGCGACGGCGGCGATGGCGACGGGACCGTGCACGAACCCGAGGAGGGCGACCGAGGCGGCGGTCGAGGTCTGGGCGATCAGCAGGGTGGGCCGCCGCCCGAGCCGGTCGGCCATGACTCCGCCCCCGAGCGAGGAGACGACCCCGCCGAGCCCGTGCAGGGACGCGACGAGACCGGCGTAGGAGGCGGAGTACCCGCGGTCGATCGTCAGGTACAGAGCCATGAAGGTGGCGACGAACGCCCCGAGCCGGTTGACGAGGGTGCTGGTCCACAGCCACCAGAACTCGCGGGGCAGTCCGGAGACGGTCTCCCGGGCGGCACGTCTCAGACCGGCGACTGACATCGAGAATCCCCCATGGACGTAAGTGGCGCAGGCAGCAGGCACAACTTACGCACGGGCGGAGGGGCCCGGCCACTCAATTAACAGATGCCGTCAACTGTCCGTCTGCTGGGCGGGCCTCCTGTGGCCCGAATGCGTGGATTACGCTCTGGGACATGGCCGACGCACCGTACAAGCTGATCCTCCTCCGCCACGGCGAGAGCGAGTGGAACGCGAAGAACCTGTTCACCGGCTGGGTGGACGTGAACCTCAACGAGAAGGGCGAGAAGGAGGCAGTCCGCGGTGGCGAGCTCCTGAAGGACGCCGACCTTCTCCCCGACGTGGTCCACACGTCCCTCCAGAAGCGCGCGATCCGCACGGCGCAGCTCGCGCTGGAGTCCGCGGACCGCCACTGGATTCCGGTCCACCGCAGCTGGCGCCTGAACGAGCGCCACTACGGCGCCCTCCAGGGCAAGGACAAGGCGCAGACCCTCGCGGAGTTCGGCGAGGAGCAGTTCATGCTGTGGCGCCGCTCGTACGACACCCCGCCGCCCCCGCTCGAGGACGGCACGGAGTTCTCCCAGTCGGACGACCCGCGCTACGCGTCGATCCCGCCGGAGCTGCGCCCCCGCACGGAGTGCCTGAAGGACGTCGTCGTCCGCATGCTCCCCTACTGGTACGACGGCATCGTCCCGGACCTCCTGGCCGGCCGCACGGTCCTCGTCGCCGCCCACGGCAACAGCCTCCGCGCCCTGGTCAAGCACCTGGACGGCATCTCGGACGCGGACATCGCGGGCTTGAACATCCCCACAGGCATCCCGCTCTACTACGAGCTGGACGCCGCCTTCAAGCCGGTCACCCCCGGCGGCAAGTACCTCGACCCGGAGGCGGCCGCGGCGGCGATCGAGGCGGTCAAGAACCAGGGCAAGAAGAAGTAGGGTTTGTGATCATGCCCCTGACCTGCGCGGGAAGCGCGGAGCAGGGGCATTTTCATGCTCTGGAACCTCCCTGGAACCTCAGCCCTTTGGATCTTGAGGCCGGAGAGCCTTGCCGAGAGCCTTCCGGGCCCGGTCTCGGCTGCTCGGCATGAGGTGCGCGTACACCTTCAGAGTCAGGCCCGGGTCGGAGTGCCCGAGGTACTCAGCGAGCGCCTTGATGCTCTCCCCGGCGTCCAGCAGTACGGACGCGTAGAAGTGCCTCAGCGCGTGCATGCCGTGCTCGCGGGCGGCGGCGTGCTCCCGGCTCTTGGCCTTGGGGATGACTCCGGCCTTGGCGAGAGCGGGCTTCCAGTGGTCCTCGTTCAGGGACGTACGCCAGACGTGCCCGCCGTTGGGGCCCGTGAAGATGAGCCGTCGCGTCACTGGTTGACCGTTGCCCCGCATCCACGGGAGCTTGATCTCCACAGGCGGGAACCGCTTGATGTGCTCCTGGAGAGCCTCCGCCACGGGGTCGGGCAGCGGAACGTCTCGGAGCTTGCCACCCTTCGGCGGTGCGAACACCGCCTTGCTCAGGCTCAGCTTGAGTTGCTGCACCACGTGCAGGGTGCCGCTGTCGAAGTCGATGTCATCGACGGACAGCCCGAGGATCTCCCCTTGCCGCAGGCCGCATCCTGCGCCCACGTCGACCATGGGACGGAACCGCTCGACCATGGCGGCGCGTACGGCGAAGACGCGCTCAGGCTCCCAGGGGACGACGCGGCGTGAGCCCATGGCCGGCGGGGTCACTGTGCGCGAGTTGCAGGGGTTCCGGCGTAGGCATCCGTCCTCTACCGCAGCGGAGAGCACGGCGCGCACGTTGGAGAAGATGACGCGGGCGTACGAGCCGGACATGCCGGTCTCTTCGAGCTGGGTCACGAACTCGCGAATGTGGCTCGGCTGAAACGACCCGAGCTGACGCGACCCGATGCGAGGGAAGGCGTGGAGCTTGAGCTGAGACTCCATCGACGCACGCGTGTTGGGGTCGCCACTCTGGCTCGCGAGCCACTTCTCAGCGAACTCCTGGAACGTCGTACGGGACGCGCTCGGGTCGATGAAGTCGCCGCGGGCGACGTCTGCCGTGATGGCGCTCAGCCACTGTTCGGCGAGGCGCTTCTGTCCGTCGGGGAAGGACTTGTTCTTGCGCTTGCCGTCGGGGCCGACGTAGCGGGCCTGGTAGCGCAGGCCAGCGCCGTATCGGTCGGTCTTCACGCGAACCGTCTTGCCGTTCGCGTCGGTGATGGTCTTGAACCAGCGATCGAAGATGTGGCCTGCCATGGTCAGGCGGCTCCCTTCAGGAGGTGGGCGACTTCGGTCTTCACCAGCCAGCGCTCAGCGGCGCGGCGGTCGTGGAAGCACTTGGCGGTGCGCCGGCCGGTGCCGTCGCTGAAGTGAGCGCGGTAGCGCGGACCGTGGCTGTAGCGCGCGGTGCGGACGCGGGAGCCGTCGCGGCGACGTCGGTACCAGCGGTCTTCCAGGTGGATGGACACGGGCTGTGGGCTCCTTGTCGGGTGAGGCCGCAGGGCGCGGCCGGTAGCAGGGCGCAGGAGGGCCAGAGAGCGGCCTTCCGGCCTGTTTCGGGGTGTGCTGGGGGAGGCCCGCTACTCGCTACGGGCCTGATCACTGGGGGTTTGGGGTGCTAGCGGGGTTGCTACCGGTAGCAGGGCCAGGTGCTACCGGTAGCACCGGAGGGAGGGCTCGCAGGGAGGCGTAGACAGGGGGCTGGAGAGGCTTACTGGAGGCCGGTTCCGGTGACGTTCAAGGTTTGCCTCCCTGCCTCCCTACGAGGCTGTCCGCCCTGGTCACGGAGAGGGAGGCGGGACAGGGAGGCCCGGAGGGAGTTCTCCCTGCCTCCCTAACACGACGGGTGGTGCCTCCCTGTCGGCCGACGGCTCGGGGTGCGTAACGAAACCCGGCGCAGCTGACGCGAGTTTCGTTACGCCGTTCCCCGTTGGCGGCTCAGGCCGCGTCGTCGAGCGCGCTCTGTTCGGCGACCCAGCGGGCCACGGCGGCGGGGTCGAATCGGACGTGCTTGCCGACGCGGAAGCCGGGCGGGCCGATGCGCTTGCGGCGCCACTGGTAGACCGTCTCGACGCTCGGCAGGCTGAACATCGTCACCAGGTCCTCGGGGGTGAGGTACCGGTCCGGCAGTCCGCCGCGAAGGGCGGCGGGCGGGTCGGTATTCGGCTGGTTGGCAGTGCTCATGACGCCTCCCTCGCGACGGCAGGGGTGCAGGTGGGGTGAGTGGTCTGGCCCGGTTCGAGCGGCTCGAAGGGGTGCCCGCATCCGGTACACAGGGGCAGATCGTCAGATGGCGGCTGCAATAGCGTGAGTCCCGTCTCAACCCGACTCAGCGTCTGCCCGTGGCCAGTGAGACGGGCTGAGTCGGGGCTCAAGGAACGGCGGCCGTCGGCCGTGAGTGAGATCCCGCTGTAGGTGGGGACCTGTCGGCCGTCCACACCGCGCGGCCGGGTACGGCGCACCTGAGGGACGACGGATTGCAGGTTGCGGCCCATCATCGCCTTGGTGCCGGGGCGGACGCCGTTGTCGTCAGCCCAGTGCCGCCACGCCATCCACAGCTCTTCGGCGGTCACCTCGCACGCCGGTCCCGTCTCGCAGCACTCGCGGACGAATGCCGAGGTGGGAGAGGCAGTGTCCTGCATGGTGGTGACGGCTTCCTGGGACGATGGCGGCACGGTGAAGCGGCCGTTCGCCTCCAGGCGGGCAAGCCCGTCCAGAGCCCAATTGAGGATGCCCGGCATCTCCGCGTTGAGCTTGTCCGTGAGCGCGGTGTCCTCCCTGCCGAGCCACGACACGGTCATGTTCAGCACGACGAACCGACGGGCGATGACCCCGGAGGAGTCGCCGAAGTTCGGCAGTTCGTTGGAAAGGATCATGAGCCGGGTAGGGAGCTTGCCCGTCCACGGATCCTTGAACTTCCGGTCCACGTCGATGGTGTCCTCACCGCTGATGGTCAACAGCCGTTCTACGACCTGGTGACCGTCACGGCCGGTCAGCCGCGCGTCGGCGACGACCGCGAGCGACTTGCCCAGCAACGGGGAGAGCCCGAAGTTGCTGCCGAGACTGGCCAGCGTCGGCCCCGCCATGTTGCCCTCACCGACCAGTCCGGCCAGCACACGAGCGATGGTGCCCTTGCCGGAGCGCGTCGGACCGACGATGAGCAGGATCTTCTGTTGGTCGGTGCGGCCGGACAGCACGTAGCCGAACCACTCTTGCAGTGCCGCGATGGACGCTGGATCGTCCGGCCACACCTGCCGGAGGAACGCCTCCCAGGTGGGCGCGGTCGCGTCCGGGTCGTAGTCGAACGGCACCGACACCAGGTTGAAGAACCCCGGGGTCAGCTCTGTCAGGGTCCGGTCGGCGACTCGAAGCAGCCCGTTCGTGCACGCCACGATGGGACTCCCCACGCCATCGGCCAGCGGGGCGGTCGGGCGGTGTAGCGCGTCAGTGGGCGTATCGATCCACGCCGGAGCGTCGATGGTCGGCGCCAGGTGGGTCACGGCGGCAATGGCCTGCATCAGGTCGGCGACCTTGCGGATGGTCGGGGCCCACGGACGCTGTTCCAGTTCGCCCTTGGGAGTGACGTGGTCGTACACCTCGTGTTCGAGCTGCTTGTAGAGGCTGGCGCGGATCTCCTGAGAGTCCAGCTCACGCCAGTGCGAGTAGTCCCAGCACATCCATGTACCGCGCCAGTGCCTCAGCGTGAGAATGCCTTGGTGCTCCCACTGGGGGGCCAGGTGGCGGGCGACGGCCATCGGGTTGGTGGGCGCAGGAATGGGGATGTCGTGGTTCATACGGCCTCTCCGATCGGCCACCCGCACACCCGTACAGGTCGGGTCGCACGCAAGCAGTCGGGCCGCGCGATCGAGCGCGATACAGGGGTGTGACGCTGGTCGTCACGCTGGTCAGGGGTCGACTCTTTGCCGATCGGGTCGGCTGACTCGGCAGCCGACCACATGGCCGTGAACGCCGACTGGTTGGCGTACGCGAGTCGGGCCAACAACGGCCAGAGGTCGGGGCCGACGGTCGGCCGACTCGGGTCGACCGACCGCAGCAGAACCAGCGCGAGCGAGAGCGGGAACCGGTCGGCCTTGGCGTTGTTGCAGTCGAGGCACGCCAGAGCAAGGGCCGTGACCGTCCACGTACGCCACAGCGAGTGCGGCACGATGTGGTCCATCGTGGCCTCCCGCAGGTCGGCGAACGGGCGGCGGCAGTAGGAACAGCGCTGCCCGTGGCGCCGGGCAAGCTGTTCCTTGCGCACGCGGCGCCGTGCGGAGTTGAGCACCTGCTTGTGGGACACGCTCACCACTCCGCCCGCATCGGTCGCGCCCACTTGCCGTCAGGTCCGGGCGGCGGGGTCAGGCCGACCAGGTAGCCGCCGGCGTCTGGCCGCACGATGAGCGGGGCGGGCTGTTCCCGGTTCCACTGGACCAGGTCGAAGGCGAAGCGGCGGCGGTGGTAGTCGGGCAGCGCCTGCTTGTACAGCCACTCCTGACCTCGGTCGCGGTCGACTCCGCCCAACTCGCCGGACATCACCTTGCCGAGTCGGACCAGGGTCTCGGTCGGCACGGCCGTCACGCCCTCATGGATGGCGCGGGCCAGCAGCAGCTTGCGGCCCGGGAGATCTCGGAAGTCGGCCATTCGGTAGCGGGTCAGGCTGGATAGGTAGATGGCCACGCCGACTTCCCCGGCCGTCATCGGCCGCGAACGGGCCCCCTCGTACCAGAACGACAGGGCGAGCCGGTAGGCGAACTTGCGGCACTGCGCCACCTCGGGGAACTCATCTGCGGGCAGTCCCGCGAAGGTGGGCGTGATGTCCGCGATCCCGGCCGGACCGAGCGTGTTCACGGCGGCCGTGAGCGCCGCGTGCAGGGCGTCGGTGCTGGGCACCGGAAGCGCGAGGTCTTCCGCGGCCGTCTCGAACAGCGCGGCAGCGGCCTCTGCCGGGGTCAGCTCAAGTCCGCTCACGGGGACGGTGGGGAAGTCGTCGCCTTCCCGGCGCCGGTCCATCTCCGCCAGGGAGACGACCGGGGCCGGGACGGGCTTCACCTGCGCGTACAGAGCGTCCAGAGCGGTGCTCACGCGACCACCCCGAAGACCCGCGCGACCGCACGGCGCAGCTTGACGAGGTATCCGGCGGGGAGTTCCGGGCCCGTCGTGGGGTCGGCGAACATCTCGCGGACCCGTTGCGCCCACGTGGCCGCCTCGCCTGCCCCGCCGTAGGCCAAGGCGAAGCGCACGGTCTCGGTCACCGCGTCGTCGTCGTCCAGCTCTGCGAGCGTGAGCACGCCCGTTCCGCCAAAGATGACCAGGCCCATCAGCTCATCGGCGGTGGGGTGGACCGAGATGCGGATCTCTACCCGGGTCTGCCAGTCCTGCGGTTCGGGGCCGCCGAACAGGTCGACCTGCGTGCGCAGGCGCAGCGGGTTGATCGGCTCTGCCGGGACGCCGGTCACCTCGGGGAAGAGACCGAGCACGGAGGCGCCGAACAGGTTTGCGATGAGCGGCTTGTAGAAGGCGCCCGGCATGGTCTTGCCGGACTCCCAGCGCTTCCACTGCCGGATCATGGTGTCGTCGTCGGGCAGCGACTCGGCCGACACCTTGCGCAGCTCACGGACCGCGTCCGCCTGGGACCAGTCACGGACCTGACGCGCAGCGAGGATCTGCTGAGCCCACACGGGCCGCTCCGCCCCTGTCGGTGCGGCCTGGGTGTAGGGCGGGTTCAAAGTGACGGTCATGCCGCACCGTCCTTCGAGGTCACGCCGAAGGTGCGGGTTACGGCCGTGCCGAGACGGTGCAGGAACTCGGGCGAGGGGCCGTCGGCGGAGCCGTTGCCGTAGTACGCCCGCCACGCCGACAGCGCCTGAATCTTGATCGCGCTCGCGCCGTAGCGCATGAGACCGAACTGCACCGACTGCCGCAGGTAGTCGTCATCGTCCATCTCGTCGTACGCAACGCACACGCCGGAGGTGTACGAGAGCAGACCGAGGATGTCCCAGAAAGACAGGTGCATGCTCACGGGGACCTCGACGCGAACTGGCTGGTCCGGGTCGTAGTCGCCGTACATGGTCACCTGCGAACGAAGCCGGTTGATCGACGCGGGAGGCGCGATCGTCTCGGTTCCAGGCATCATGGAGTTGCCCCTTCGAGGGTCGGGGAGCGGCTGACTGCTTGGCGGTAGGTGGCCGCTCCTTGCTGTGTCGGGCCATGACGGCGTATGCGCGTCATGGCCCGCTTTCGCGTTCCAATCTGGTGCGCACCAGTAGTTTCCATCTGGTGCGCACCAGATGCAAGAGGGTGTGCGCTGAATCTGGGAGATTCGCGGTTGCTGCATGCTTCGAGGGAACGCCCGCGGAAGGGTGTACCGGTAGCCAACAGGCCCTAATAACCGGGGTGTTAAGAGTGGTGTTAACCCCTTCCGACCTGCGGGATTTGGTGCATCCTGGTGTGAGGTCCGAACACCCTGGCGACTGGGGGCGGTATGCGTGAGTGAACGGCTGAAGGGCGCTCGAAATGCTCGCGGCTGGTCTCAGGAACGTCTCGTGCGGGAGATCGAGCGATACGCCCGGCAGCACGCCCTTGACGTTCCGACGACCGCGAGCCTCCGCGTCTATGTCTCCGAATGGGAGAACGGCAGGCGCAAGATCTCGGCGAGGTTCGCCGCGATTCTCCGGCCTCTCCTTGGCCTGACCGATGGTGAGTTGCTCGGGGAGGCGCAGGCGGCCGGGCCGCCGCTGGTGGGCGGCTACGACGAACTGATCAGCCGAATCGATTCGGCTGGGAGCGTCGGCCTGAGCATGGTGAAGGCCTTCACTGATCAGACCGAGCTGTTCCGCACGATGGACAGGCAGATGGGGGCCGCCGCTCTCGTTGACCAAATGACGGGCCACCTCGCGCGCCTTGAAGACGCGCTCACGTTTGCGGTCCTCCCTGACACCCGCCGGCCGGTTGCTCAGGCGCTGGCTGCCGCCGCGACGCTCGCGGCCTGGCAGGCCCTGGACGCAGGGGCTGTCGAACGGGCTTGGCGGAACTACGAGTTAGGCAAGCGGGCGGCTCAAGAAGCCGGAGAGCCCATGTACCTCGCGCACGCCATGGCGGAACAGGCTTACGTGCTCAGCGAGGCGGGGCGGCCGGAACTGGCCGTGGCGCTCGTACGCGACGCTCGTAGGGCAGCAGATGGCCGCATGTCACCCCGCCTTCAGGCGTGGCTGTACGCGGCCGAAGCGGAGCTGTGCGCCAAGGCTGGGCCCGAACTGGCCGACGACTGCCGCCGCGCGCTGGATTTGGCTGCGTCCGTGCTCCCGCCCGGTGATGAGGCCAGGGACCCAGACATGTTGAGCATCTTCCTGAACGGCTCACACCTGGCACGCTGGCGTGGCAACGCCCTTGCGATGCTCGGGGACGATGACGCGGTGGGCAGCCTCTACCAGGCACTCGATTCGCTCGACTCCACGTTCGTGCGTGCCGAATCCGGGCTGAGGTGTGACCTTGCCCAAGCGCACTTGGCGCGCGGCGAGTACGACCAGGCGCAAGAGCACCTGCGGACCGCGCGCCTGTTAGCGAGCCGCACCGGATCGGCGCGGCATCGCCGACGCATAGACCAGCTCACCCAGAGGCTGTAGGCGTGCTCTTCTGCCTGCTCGCGAGCACGTGCAGGAGGGCAACGAGGGTGCCGGAGCCCATGAGTTGACCACGCGCCATCAGGTCGGGGACGTCCGCGAGCGGTACCCACTCGACGCGGCCCGCTTCCTCCGCATCGCTCGGCTCGCCCACCTGGTCGGCACCGCGCGCTACGAAGATCTCATGCGGTGAGTCCACCATGCCGACCATGGGCTGATACGTGACGACGTGCTCAAGGTCGCGGGGGCGCCAGCCCGTCTCTTCCTCGACTTCCCGCGCGGCACACGTACGGGCATCCTCGCCCGCGTCCACGATCCCGCCCGGGAGCTCCCAGCCCCACTGATCTGGCACGAAGCGGTAGCGCCAGAGCATGAGCACGCGGTCCTGGTCGTCCAGCACGGCCGTGATGGCGACGTGCTGTAGCCGCACCACATGGTGCTCAAAGCGCTTCACGCCCGGCGGCTCGACGTCGACCAGGTCAAGCCGGACCCAAGGGTTGTCGTACACGGGCCGCTCGCCGTAGATCTGCCACGGTTCCAACTCTCCTGAGGAGGCACCCGTCCGCCGCTGAGCCGGAGAGGGCGCCGGCACTCGGTACGAACTCCGGCCGTGGACCTCCAAGACCCCTTCGGCTACGAGCCGCGCGAGAGCCTGCCGCAGGGCGGTGCGGCCGATGTCGAGTTCCGTCGTCAGCGTGCGCTCGGACGGCAGCTTGTCACCGGGCGAGAGCTTCCCCCCTCCGACCCACTCACGGATCGTGCGCTCTACCCGAGCCGTCTTGGTCTCTGCCATTCCCGCAGCACGCTCCCCATTCGGTGGCTGGTGCACACCAGCGTAGCCACTGGGAATCACCCCCGGCAGGTGACGCCGTAAGAGTCCCCTCGACTACGGGGCGTCGCGATTGGCCAGCCGCTTCTAGCGACGGCTGCACCCTCGACCGCCTCGGTTCGCCGCTTGACCAAGGTGCAGCCAACGTCGAGGCGGACGACTGTCCAGCGGATGTCGAACCAAGCCCCTGTAACGAAGAGATAACGAGGGGTTCGAGTTTTTCGACTTTACCTCGCCTTTGCATTAAGGAGTGTTGAGCTGACTCCGTACAAACACGCCTGAGGGCCCATCACCCGCCTGGTCAGCATCAGATGAGCCCTCTCGCGTGGACTCCAGCACGTTCGAGCACGTGGAGCCGCAAGTGCAGAGTACGTCCCTTCCTTTCGGGAGTCAGCCGAACACCCATCCCAGTCCGTGTCCCCGATGCGAACTGTGGGCACGGCGGAGGCGCATGTGCGGCAAAGTGGCGCGCACCGTCCTCCTGACCGCCAGCCTGTCATTGGCAGTAATAGCATTGATCTTGGTGGTCCTCGGTCAAGGTTCGACCGCTGGCCCGTGCGCGGTCGTTGCGGGAGTTCTCGCCGCCATTTGGGCCGCCCTCTGGAAGGACTGGAGGGACAACCAGAGGCGCTGACGCGGAGCGACGCGTCGTTCCGCCCATCCGGCATCGCATTCCTCGATGGCCACGGCGTTGGCACATGCCCGATCGGGTTCGCGTGTCGGCCACCGTCAGGGCCGCAGGTCTCGGTCCGAGGGACGGCTGCAACATCAAGGTGTTTCAGCCTGTCCGTAGGAGAGGTCAGGTGCTCATCGCTGATGGCCGGAGTGTAGTGAGTCCCGTCTCACCGCGACTCACGGTCCGCGAGTAGGCACTGAGACGCGATGAGACGGGACTCGGCGCATTGCGGATGCCATCGGGGAGCGATGGCGGGGCGGCTTTTCAGGGGGCAGGTGCGCGGGGCGCACGGCCGTCCCCCTGCTGAAGAGCCTCGGGACGCCTTCCAGGTCAGTAGGGAGCCGGCGGTCCGCGCCCGCGTCTGCCGCCTGTCCCTGGAAGGCATCGGGAGGCATTTGGAGCGCCACGCCGATGCGGGCAGAAGAGACCACCCCACCCCGCCGGGGGAAGGTGGCCTCTTCTTATGAGCGGCGCCGCAGTTCGAGCATGGCGCCCAGCCTCGATGGTGGCCGACGCGCGAGCGGAGCGAGCGCCAAGGGATGCGCGGCGTAGGCCGCTCCTCATTGAGTTTGTTCCGACGCGGCGGCGGAAGGATGCCGACATGCCCAAGCCGAAGAGCTTCACAGCGTGGTTGAAGACCCATGCCGACCAGCACAACGCCATCGGGGATCTCGCCCGGGACGTCTCCGCTGATCCAGACTGGCCCTCACGCGAGGGACGGCAGGGCCAGCTTGACTACCTTGAAGAGTGCGGCGCCATTGATCGTGCCATCGAGACGCTCGAACGCGCCTGGACGAAGTACGAGGCATACCGGGCAGCCGAGAGCGATGCCTGAGCGGTCGGAGGGAGCCTCGGGCGATAGCAGCGCGGGCGGCCCTCTCGGGAGCGCGTATCGGGCCGTTTCTGGGGTCTGCGACGATCGGCCGCTATCTGCTAACGCCCTGGTCACCTGCGGGTTTGGTCGCTATCAGGGTCGCTATCGTTAGCAACCCCTGCCGCTATCGATAGCGGCCCAAATGTAAGGGGTGCCTGCTAGCGGAGCCGCTAACGTTAGCGGGCCTAACGACTCACGGAGACTCGGACGACCGCCCCGCACAAGCAAGAGGACCACGGCGGGCGCGGGTGCTCCTCTTGCTTGTGGGGGAGGCCAGCCGATAGGGGGCCGCAGCCGGTCACCGCGAGCCGCGCCAGGCGCAGAACTCGGGGGTTCCGCAGGTAGCCCCCCTATCGTCTAGCGTCCTGGTCAGAGGCGGTGTAGGCCGCTAGCGAGACCTCTAGCGGTAGAGGGTCCGGCCTCTAGCGCTAGAGGCCATGAGGGGCCCCGAGTCGGAACCTGTCTGGAACCTCCGAGGTCAACCAGCAACGACAGACAACGACCGCCAACGACCGCCCGAACGCAGGTCAGTTGAGGTGAGCACCCCTCTGATCAGCCCCAAAAACCGGGCGGTCGAAACCCAGGGCAAGAAGAAGTAGGTTGGTGATCAAGCCCCCTGCCTGCGGTTGCGCACCGTGGGCAGGGGGCTTGTTGCTGTTACCGAATGCGGACAGATCCGGCTGAACGGCGCCTGGCGGGGCGTCATCTCATGGGGTGCAGCGAAACAGCAGACCATGGGGGAGCTTCATCATGACCACGCACCGTACGCACCGTACGCACCGTACGCACCGTACGCACCGTACGCACCGTACGCACCGTACGCACCGTACGCACCGTACGCACCGTACGCACCGTACGCACGTA
>NZ_JBIAUY010000026.1:102041-145314 GCF_042893475.1 Streptomyces sp. NPDC001604
CGTACGCACCGTACGCACCGTATCGCCCGTTCCGCCGCCCTGGCCGCCGTCACCGGCGCGCTGGCGCTTGGCCTGACCGCCTGCGGTGGCTCCGGCGGCGGCTCGAAGGCGGTGGGCGGTGACCACGCCGCCGGTGCCGCGCAGAACCTGTCCGTGTCCAAGGGGGACGGCAAGGGCGGCGCGGGGCAGGCGGCCGGCAGCACCGGCAGCACCGGCAGCACCAAGAAGGGGGTCCGCGCGGCAACCGGTTCGGGCGGCGCGGGCAAGGGCACGACGGTCGGCGCCCAGCAGTGCCGAGGGGACGAGATGCTGGTCACCGCAGCGCACCGGTTCGCCGGTCAGCAGGGCGACCACCTGCTGATCACCGCAGTGAACGAGGGCGCCAAGCCCTGCTGGGTCACCTCGTACCCGGCCGTGGTGCTCGACTGGAACGGCCACGACGTGGCACTGCCGCACTCCAAGAAGGACAACCTGGGCGGCGGCAAGCACATCACGCTCCAGCCCGGAGGCAAGGCGTACAGCGCGGTGAACCTGTTCGACTACGGCTCGAAGAACCACACGGCGCAGTCGCTCGCCGTCGCGCTGCGGGGCGCGGACGGCCACGACGGCCCCTTCTACTCCGTCGTCATGAAGGGCCAGAAGCCGCAGTTCAGCTGGACCGAGGCGGACGTGCTGAACTGGAGCACCAAGAAGCCGTACGACTTCTGAGGGCCGCCGGCGCCGTCAGGGGAGCTTCTTCATCACCCGCAACCCGATCCAGTACGCCAGGACGGCAACCGCGAAGCTGACGAAAGAAACGGCAGTGTGCGGATAGTCCCGGGTCAGTCGCTCGGCCGGGTCGCGGGCCAGTCCGAAAGTCAGGAAGTAGCCGGTCGTGGCCGCCAGGGCGGCTCCGGCCCGGTCCTTGGTCCACCGCGCCTTCGGCCCGGAGTTGCTTGTCATCGGACGGTTGTACCGGGGACAGGGGCGGTGCACAAGATCCCGCCGTTCGGACGCGTCCCGGTCGTGGCCCGGCGACCGGCTGCCTTGAGCCTGTGACCGGTGGAGGCAGACGCCTCGAAGTGGCGGCCCGGGCTGTTGCCCAGTGGATCCTGACGACGGGTCGTCATCGGCTTGGTGGGCTTGGGCATCGACGAGTTCAGGAGTTGGCCGGCGTCCGCCGCGGTGGCCGCTGCTGCCGTCGCGACCGAGAAGTCGTCGGACCGCCGGCACCGGAGTCGGCGACGGAGGAAGGCGCGCACCTCTTCCGGCTCCGTGGCGACCGGCGAGTGATCGCAGCTTCCGTCACGCCTCCGGGCCCCAGTGTTCCGGCCCCACTCCCCGCCAGTCGATCCACGGCGAGTGCGCCACGTCCGCCGGATCGATCTCCAACCCCGCCCGACGGAGGAACTCCGCGACGTCGGCCACGTTGTACGCCAGCCCGAGGATCTCGCCGTCCACGCGCACGCGTCGGCCTCCCGTGGGCGACGGGGGGTGCACGATCACGCGAATCGGTCCGGCCATGCCTTCAGGATCATCCGGGATGTCCGGGCCTGCACTCCAGCGTGTCATCGGGGAAGCCGCTCACTGGTGGTTCCGTGTGATCGTCCCAGGTCACGCAGTTCCCACCAGGCCGCGGGGCTCGGGCGCCGGTGCTGCCAGTAGGGGTGGAAGTACAGCTGGGCCGACAGCTGGTGCAGGCGCCGGCGCAGCTCGGTGCGGCCGGGGTGCTCCGCGAGCCGGCGGTAGGTGGCGCTCCAGTCCTGCTGCGCCTGGGCGAGGTCGTCGGGGAACGGTCGCATGACCGAATTCAAGCATGTGTTCGATTTTCTGGGCCAGTCCGCTCGCTGTCGGGCGGATGTAGGCGAGTCGTCGGTGGCTGTCGGGTAGATGTAGGCGGCTCGTCGGCGGGGGCTGACACCTTCCAGGGACGGGACCGGCCGGAGCTCGCCGGGTGGCCCGAATCCCTGAGGAGTCACCATGCACACACCTGCCACGATCATCGGCGCCGGACTCGGCGGACTCACGCTCGCCCGCGTTCTGCACGTCCACGGCATCCCGGCCACCGTCTACGAGGCGGAGGCCTCCCCGTCGACCCGCGCACAGGGCGGGATGCTCGACATCCACGACTACAACGGGCAGCTCGCCCTCCAGGCCGCCGGTCTGATGGACGAGTTCCGCGCCATCGTCCTGGAGGGCCGCGAGGCGATGCGGATCCTCGACCCGGACGGGACCGTCCTGCTCGACAAGGACGACGACGGCAACGGCGGACGCCCCGAGGCGATGCGCGGCGAGCTGCGGCAGATGCTGATCGACTCGCTCCCGGCGGGCACCATCCGGTGGGGTCACAAGGTCACCGGCACGCGTGCCCTCGGCGAAGGGCGCCACGAGGTGACCTTCGCGAACGGCACCACGGTCGTCACCAGCCTGCTGGTCGGTGCCGACGGCGCATGGTCACGGGTCCGGCCGTTGCTCTCCGACGCCACACCCACGTACACCGGTACGTCGTTCGTCGAGACCTATCTGTACGGGGCCGACACCCGGCATCCCGCCGCCGCGAAGGCGGTCGGCGGCGGAATGATGATCGCGCCCTCGCCGGGCAGGGAGATCTTCGCCCACCGGGAGAGCGGCGACACCCTGCACATGTACGTGGCGCTGGCCAAGCCGCTGGACTGGTTCGCCGCGATCGACTTCACCGATTCCGCCGCGGCGCTCGCACGGATCGCGGCGGAGTTCGAGGGCTGGGCACCGGAACTCACCGGGCTGATCACCGACAGCGACACCGCGCCGGTCCTGCGTTCCCTGCACGCCCTGCCGACCGGCCACCGCTGGGACCGGGTGCCGGGCGTGACCCTGCTCGGGGACGCCGCCCACCTCGCGACCCCCAACGGCGAGGGCGCCAACCTCGCCATGCTCGACGGCGCCGAACTCGGCAAGGCCATAGCGGCGCACCCGGACGACACCGAGGCCGCGCTCGCCGAGTACGAGCAGGCCATGTTCCCGCGCAGCGCCGAGGCCGCCACCTTCGAAGGCGGCGAGATGCCCGGGATCGACTCCGAGGCCAACACCGCCCGCGGCCTGATCGCCATGTTCACCCAAAAGGGCGAATGAGCCGCGGTTTCTTCCGGGGGCACCTCCTACGGTCACGGCCCCCTGCCCGCGTACTCCGCAGGCAGGGGGCCGTTCGCAGATCACGCACCGAGGTCAGACCGACAGCGGCACCGCATGCACCTCGTCCGCCTTGTGACCCGACCGCTCGTGGATGCGCTGCACCGCCTCCGCCGAGGGGGCCTCCGAGAGGCAGTAGACCGTGCCGGACTCGGGGTCCGCCCAGGCCTTTTCGAAGTGGACGCCCTCCTCTTCCTCTATGGCGAGGTCCGCCTGGTGGGCCTGTTGCAGCTGCTCGGCCGTGATGCCCTTCATCCCGTGGTGTACGTCCATGAACTGCGCCATGGCAGCGCACCTCCTTCCGATCCTGCTTCCATGCTGCGCTCGCAGGCAGTCCGGGGCGACTTACGACGAAGGGCCCCGGCACTCTCACCGGGGCCCTTCACCGTCGTACGAGTCGTGGAAATCAGCCGGAGCGGTCAGCCGCACTGGCAGGGGTTGCCCGACTGGCACCCGCAGCCGCAGCCCGAGCCGCAGCCGCACGCGCCGAAGAGCGGGAGGCTCCTGATCTCGGCGGGCTGGTCCGTCTCGCGCTCCTGCGTCGGGTCGGGCGTGGTGGGGGCTTCGGCCATGGGTCCTCCTGGAGGCCTAGAGGCTGGTGCCTGTGCCCATTGCATGCCCGCCGTGCTGGGCGCATCAACGGCGCACTGTGGCGTCCACACGCCCCGCCGCCGGGGTTCACGCCCCCGGGAACCCTCGGCGCTACGCCCCGTCGCCCCCGGCCACCGGCTGGATCTCCGGCTGGACGTCGGCCTGCAGATCGTCCGCGTGCTCACCCGTCACCAGGAACACCACGCGCTTGGCGACGGCCACCGCGTGGTCGGCGTAGCGCTCGTAGTAGCGGCCGAGGAGGGTGACGTCCACCGCCGTCTCGATGCCGTGCTTCCAGCGGTCGTCCAGCAGGTGCTGGAAGAGGGTGCGGTGCAGCAGGTCCATCTCGTCGTCGTCGGACTCCATCTGGAGCGCCAGGTCGACGTCCTTCGTGACGATCACCTCGGCCGCCTTGGCCATCAGGCGCTGCGCGAGCTGGCCCATCTCCAGGATGGTCGCGTGCAGGTCGTGCGGGATCGCACGCTCCGGGAAGCGGAGGCGGGCGAGCTTCGCGACATGCTGCGCCAGGTCGCCCGAACGCTCCAGGTCGGCCGACATACGGAGCGAGGTGACGACGATACGGAGATCCGTCGCCACCGGCTGCTGACGGGCCAGCAGGGCTATGGCCCGGGCTTCGAGGTCGTGCTGGAGCTCGTCGACCCTCTTGTCGGCCTCGATGACGCTCTCGGCCAGCTTGAGGTCGGAGTCGAGGATGGCGGTCGTGGCGCGCCCGATCGCCGACCCGACCAGCCGGGCCATCTCCACCAGACCGTCGCCGATCGAATCCAGTTCCTCGTGGTACGCGTCCCGCATCAGGGATCCCTCTCTTACGTGTCCTTCGGGGCTGCCGGGGGCAGGTGCTCGTACGTCCTACGGCCGGAAACCGACCGTTCGAAAACGGTGCTTCGCACCCCACGCTCCCACGTTCCGGCCCGCACGCGTCCGTTTCCGTCATCCCAAATGAACCATCACTGGCTCCAAGGTGAACTCTGGGCGACGAGTGTTCGAGCTCGCACCTCGACGGCTGTGGGGATGTCGTACCCCATGCCTAACCTGTTTGCATGGACGTGAACGCGGCGGTCGCCGCAGCGGCAGCGATCGCCGGGGTGCTCACCGGCGTGATCGCCATGCTGGCGTTCCGCTGGAGCGAGCGGGAGCAGAAGCGCCCCACCCGCACCTCCCTGCACACGGACCCGGTGCTTCCGCCGGGCGTGGACACCGTCCTGTCCGTGCTCCGCTCCTCGGCCGTCGTCCTCGACGAGGCCGACGCGGTCGTCAAGGCCAGCTCCGCGGCGTACGCCCTGGGCCTGGTCCGCGGCGGCAGGCTCTCCGTGGAACCGATGCTGCAGATGGCCCGGGACACCCGGCGGGACGGGGAGATACGCCAGGTCGAGCTGGACCTGCCGCGGCGGGGCACCGGGCGGGGCGGCGACGCGCTCGCCGTCTCCGCGCGCGTGGCACCGCTCGGCTCCCGGCTGGTGCTCCTGCTGGTCGAGGACCTCACCGAGGCCCGGCGTATCGAGGCGGTACGACGCGACTTCGTCGCGAACGTGAGCCACGAACTGAAGACCCCGGTCGGCGCTCTCTCCCTTCTCTCCGAGGCCGTCATGGACGCCTCGGACGACCCGGAGGCGGTGGAGCGCTTCGCCGGCCGGATGCAGATCGAGGCCACCCGGCTCACCAGCCTGGTGCAGGAACTCATCGACCTGTCCCGGGTGCAGAACGACGACCCCCTCGAGGACGCCGAACCCGTCCGGGTGGACGAACTGGTCGCCGAGGCCATCGACCGCTGCCGCCACCAGGCCGGCACCAAGCAGATCACCATGGCCGCCGGCGGCACCGCCGACCTGTATGTCTGGGGCAACAGGGGTCAGCTGGCCGCCGCCCTGGGCAACCTTGTGGAGAACGCCGTCAACTACTCACCCGCCCGCACCCGTGTGGGCATAGCC
This sequence comes from Streptomyces sp. NPDC001604, assembly GCF_042893475.1. Taxonomy (NCBI): domain Bacteria; kingdom Bacillati; phylum Actinomycetota; class Actinomycetes; order Kitasatosporales; family Streptomycetaceae; genus Streptomyces; species Streptomyces sp. NPDC001604. The sequence continues at coordinate 107,729 of NZ_JBIAUY010000026.1, forward strand.
GCCCGCCGGGTGACCGCGCCCGGCGGTGACCACATCGAGGTCGCCGTGACCGATCAGGGCATCGGCATCTCCGACAAGGACAAGGAGCGCATCTTCGAGCGCTTCTACCGCGTGGACCCCGCCCGCTCCCGTGCGACCGGCGGCACGGGCCTGGGACTCGCGATCGTCAAGCACGTGGCCGCCTCGCACGGCGGGGAGGTCACCGTGTGGAGCTCCGAGGGTCAGGGCTCCACGTTCACCCTGAGGCTGCCGGAGGCGGGGGCTGCCCGCGACCGTGCCCAGCCCCACCCCGACCCGGACGATCTCGACGACGAGGCCGACCGAGACACCCCCCAGTCATCCCCGTACGAACCGCTTCCCGCCCCGGAGGTCCTTCCGTGACCCGAGTGCTCGTCGTCGAGGACGAGGAGTCCTTCTCCGACGCCCTGTCGTACATGCTCCGCAAGGAGGGCTTCGAGGTCGCGGTCGCGACCACGGGCCCCGACGGACTCGACGAGTTCGAGCGCAACGGCGCCGACCTCGTCCTCCTCGACCTGATGCTGCCCGGGCTGCCGGGCACCGAGGTGTGCCGTCAGCTGCGCGGCCGCTCCAACGTCCCCGTCATCATGGTGACCGCCAAGGACAGCGAGATCGACAAGGTGGTCGGCCTGGAGATAGGAGCCGACGACTATGTCACCAAGCCGTTCTCCTCGCGTGAGCTGGTCGCCCGCATCCGGGCCGTCCTGCGCCGCCGCGGCGAGCCCGAGGAGGTCACCCCGGCCGCCCTGGAGGCCGGCCCGGTCCGCATGGACGTGGACCGCCATGTGGTCACGGTCTCCGGCTCCAAGGTCGACCTCCCCCTCAAGGAGTTCGACCTCCTGGAAATGCTCCTGCGCAACGCAGGCCGCGTCCTGACCCGCATGCAGCTCATCGACCGCGTCTGGGGCGCCGACTACGTCGGCGACACCAAGACCCTCGACGTCCACGTCAAGCGCCTGCGCGCCAAGATCGAGCCGGACCCGGGCGCGCCGCGGTACCTGGTGACGGTCCGTGGGCTCGGGTACAAGTTCGAGCCGTAGGCCGCCCATCAGGCCGTACGACGAAGGGCGGGACCTCCTGGAGAGGTCCCGCCCTTCGTCGTACCCGTACGCGTGCTCAGTGCCCGGCGGCCGACTTCGACGGCGAGACGCTTGCGGAGGCCGCGTCGGTCGGGGTGGCCGAGGTGGCCGGCTTCGAGGCCGAGGTGGACGGGTTCGGGGACGCCGTCGTGCTCGTGCCCGGCTTGGGGGTGGGGGAGGCGGGGGCCGACGGGATCTCGCTCGGGCCCCACCCCTCGAAGTAGCTCTGGGCCGGGACCACGAAGGCGCGCAGGCTCACGTCGCCGGTCTTGCTGAAGGTGAAGGTGACCTTGCGGACACTGCCGTCCTGGACCGCCTCGCGTCCGTTGGGCAGCACGGCGCTGGCGTTGCCCTTGCCGCCGATCACCAAGGAGCCGTGCGCCGGCACGACGAGCTTGCCGTTGCCCTTGGCCGGCTTGATCTGGGCGGTCGCGTTGACGTTCGGGAGGGTGATCGAGTCCACCGTCTGCGCGGTGTCCCCGTTGTTGAAGAGGGTCGCCGAGATCACGGCCGGACCGGGCGCCCGGACGTCGGGCTGGGTGATGATCAGGGCGTTCTGCACCTTGAGGTCGCCGACCTTGGTCGCCGCGTTGTCCGGCTTGATTTCCAGCGTCTGAGCGTCGCCGCCCGCGCCGCACGCGGCGAGCGAGGCGATCGAGAACGCGATGGCGGCGGCGGCGAGGGCGCCGCGTCGAAGGCTGCTGCTCACGGCGGCGGCAACTCCTTGACTCGAGCGTGGCGACCCGTAAAGCCGCCCTAAGTGTCTGTCAGCGGCCTTAGGTTACCGAGCCACCCCCGAGTCGCCGCACCCGACCCTCCCTCTGGCCCCGGCATGGCTCACCAGGGAGTAGTCCACAGGGGGTGGCCCACGCCCGTCCGGCATTCACATAAGTCGCCCGGCATACCCCGTCCGGCGGGGCGCAAAATTTCCGTGAAGGAATGCGCGGCCACCCCCGGAATTGATCACACACGGAACAAGCCACAGAACAACACGCCACGTAGATGGGTGCCCGTGATCAATTCCGGAATCGACGCGGAAGCGACTCCCGCCACCGAACGGAGTAGCGGAAGTCGCACACTTGGAAGCGGACATATGCGGACGTTCGTCCCCTCGGAGGGGCCTCCGGATGCGTGTAACGTACGCGTTTCACTTCCCCCGGAGAGCCGCTCCGACCTGCGAATACCTTCTTCCGTCGGGCCCGCGCAGCACGTTCCTGTTGCTGTTGTCAAGCCCCGAGATATGCCCTGACCTGCGAAAACGCCATTCAGAACCCGCGGTTTCCGTGTTACCCTGGATAGCCACGGAAGGGGTACCTGTCACATGACGTTCAAGGTTGGCGACACCGTGGTCTATCCCCATCACGGGGCCGCGCTGATCGAGGCCATCGAAACTCGCCAGATCAAAGGCGTGGACAAGACCTACTTGGTGCTGAAGGTCGCCCAGGGTGACCTGACGGTGCGTGTGCCAGCGGACAATGCGGAGTTCGTCGGCGTACGTGATGTGGTCGGTCAGGACGGGCTGGACCGGGTCTTCGAGGTGCTGCGCGCGCCGTATGCCGAGGAGCCCACGAACTGGTCTCGTCGTTACAAGGCAAACCTGGAGAAGCTCGCCTCCGGCGATGTCATCAAGGTCGCGGAAGTAGTGCGTGACCTGTGGCGTCGTGAGCGCGAGCGCGGACTGTCCGCGGGTGAGAAGCGGATGCTCGCCAAGGCACGCCAGATCCTGGTGAGCGAGCTCGCCCTCGCGGAGAACACGAACGAGGACAAGGCCGAGGCCCTGCTCGACGAGGTTCTCGCGTCCTGAACCTGACAGCAGGCGCAAGCCCGCTTCAGCACTCAGTACATTGAAATGCCGCGGTGCCCGATGACGTATTTCCTGTCGCCGGGCGCTGCGGCATGTTCATAGCCAGGCGCCTTGCGTACATCGTCACTGCCGGGGAGGTTCCCCCGCGATACTTGGCGTGCCGGGCCCGGGCAGCTGGCTCGACCGGTGTCACGGAAGGGTCCGGTCAAGGCGTCGCGCCCGGCACTTCCCAGGCCATACCCACGCAAGGCCAGCACACAAACCTGACAGGAACCGATGTCTGACGATTCGCGCCCCTCGCCCGCCGGAACCCGTACGGCTGCGGTGATTCCGGCCGCCGGACGGGGCGTACGCCTTGGTCCGGGCGCCCCCAAGGCGCTCCGCGCGCTGGGCGGCACCCCCATGCTGATCCATGCCGTGCGGGCCATGGCCGCATCCCGCGCGGTCTCCCTGGTCGTCGTTGTGGCGCCGCCCGACGGCGCGCCCGAGGTCAAGTCGCTTCTCGACGCCCATGCGCTGCCCGAGCGGACCGACTTCCTCGTCGTCCCGGGCGGCGACTCGCGCCAGGAGTCCGTGAAACTCGGCCTCGACGCCCTGCCGCCCGGCTACGACATCGTGCTGGTGCACGACGCGGCAAGGCCGCTGGTCCCGGTGGACACGGTGGACGCCGTGATCGAGGCCGTACGGGAAGGTGCGCCGGCCGTCGTGCCCGCGCTGCCCCTCGCCGACACCGTCAAAGAGGTCGAACCGGCGGCGGCACCCGGCGAGCCGGAGCCGGTGGTGGCCACCCCGGAGCGCTCCCGCCTGCGCGCCGTGCAGACCCCCCAGGGCTTCGAACGGGCCGCGCTCGTCCGCGCCCACGAGACCGTGACCGACGACGTCACCGACGACGCCGGCATGATCGAGCAGCTGGGCCTGCAGGTCGTGGCCGTACCCGGCCACGAGGAGGCCTTCAAGGTCACGCGCCCGCTGGACCTGGTCCTGGCGGAGGCGGTCCTGGCCCGCCGGAGGCTGAACGATGGCTTCTGACTCCTTCGACGGGCCGCTGCCCCAGGTCGGCATCGGCACCGACATCCACGCCTTCGAGGAGGGCCGCGAGCTGTGGTGCGCGGGCCTGAAGTGGGAGGGCGAGGGCCCCGGACTGGCCGGCCACTCCGACGCGGACGTCGTGGCACACGCCGCGTGCAACGCGCTCTTCTCCGCCGCCGGCCTCGGTGACCTGGGACAGCACTTCGGCACCGGCCGCCCCGAGTGGTCGGGTGCCTCCGGCGTCACCCTCCTCACGGAGGCCGCGCGCATCGTCCGCGAGGCGGGCTTCCGCATCGGCAACATCGCCGTACAGGTGGTCGGCCCCCGCCCGAAGATCGGCAAGCGGCGCGACGAGGCGCAGAAGCTGCTGTCGGAGGCGGCCGGTGCGCCGGTGTCGGTATCGGGCGCCACGACGGACGGGCTCGGTTTCCCGGGCCGCGAAGAGGGCCTGATGGCGATCGCGACGGCACTGGTGGTGCGGGCCGTCCGGGGGTGAACGTCACGAAACCGTCCCCCTTGAGCGGAAGGGGCGCAAGGCACTGCCCCGCGCCCACTACCCTGGAGTGGTGACCATTCGCCTGTACGACACCAACGCCCGGCAGATCCGTGACTTCGCCCCGCTCACACCGGGTTGTGTCTCGATCTACCTCTGTGGTGCCACCGTGCAGGCGGCCCCGCACATCGGGCACATCCGGTCGGGCCTCAACTTCGACATCATGCGCCGCTGGTTCGAGTACCGCGGCTATGACGTGACGTTCATCAGGAACGTCACGGACATCGACGACAAGATCATCGCGAAGGCGGCCGAGCAGAACCGCCCCTGGTGGTCGATCGGTTACGAGAACGAGCGCGCGTTCAACGACGGCTACACCGCGCTCGGCTGCCTCCCGCCGACGTACGAACCGCGCGCGACCGGCCATGTCACCGAGATGGTCGAGATGATGCAGGGCCTCATCGAGCGCGGACACGCCTACGAGGCCGACGGCAACGTCTACTTCGACGTGCGCTCCTTCCCGGGCTACCTGGAGCTGTCCCGGCAGGAACTCGACAACCTCCAGCAGCCCTCGGGCACCGGCGAGACCGGCAAGCGCGACCCGCGCGACTTCGCCATGTGGAAGTCCGCCAAGCCGGGCGAGCCGACCTGGGCGACGCCGTGGGGCCGCGGCCGTCCCGGCTGGCACCTGGAGTGCTCGGCGATGGCGCACAAGTACCTGGGCAGCGCCTTCGACATCCACGGCGGCGGCCTCGACCTGATCTTCCCGCACCACGAGAACGAGATCGCCCAGGCCAAGGCCTTCGGCGACGACTTCGCGCAGTACTGGGTGCACAACGCCTGGGTGACCATGGCGGGCGACAAGATGTCGAAGTCGCTGGGCAACAGCGTCCTCGTCTCCGAGATGGTCAAGACCTGGCGCCCGATCGTGCTGCGCTACTACCTGGGCACCCCGCACTACCGCTCGATGATCGAGTACAGCGAGGAGTCGCTGCGCGAGGCCGAGTCGGCGTTCGCGCGCATCGAGGGCTTCGTGCAGCGCGTGGTGGAGAAGGCCGGCTCCGTCGAGCCGTCCGCCGAGGTGCCGCCCGCCTTCGCCGAGGCGATGGACGACGACCTGGGCGTCCCCCAGGCCCTCGCCATCGTGCACACCACGGTCCGGCAGGGGAACTCCGCCCTCGCCGCCGACGACAAGGAAGCCGCCGTGGCCCGCCTCGCCGAGGTGCGCGCCATGCTCGGCGTCCTCGGACTCGACCCGCTCGACCCGCACTGGGCCGGCGAGGCCGACCGCGGCGAGGACCTGCACGGCGTGGTCGACAGCCTCGTACGCCTGGTCCTCGACCAGCGCGAGGCGGCCCGTGGCCGCAAGGACTGGGCCACCGCGGACGCCATCCGCGACCAGCTCAACCAGTCGGGTCTCGCCATCGAGGACGGCCCGCAGGGTCCGCGCTGGAGCCTCGGCCCGCGCTGACCCAGCAGCTGATCAGAAGATCGATTGTGCCGCCCGGCCGTCCGGGCGGCACACTTCATAGACGTACGAACGCAGGCTTCACCCATTTGAGAGCAGACAGGTAGGTCATGGCAGCCAACAACCGCCGCATGTCCGGCAAGAAGGGCGCGCAGGTCGGCAGTGGCGGCCAGCGGCGCAAGGGCCTGGAGGGCAAGGGCCCGACCCCGCCCGCCGAGATGCGCAAGGGGCACAAGAAGAACCGCATCGCGACCGCGAAGGCCAAGCAGGCGCAGCGCCGTCCGGTGGCGCGCGGCCGCGGCGGCAAGTCGTCGTCCGAACTGGTCGTGGGCCGCAACCCGGTGGTCGAGGCGCTGCGCGAGGGCGTGCCCGCCTCCACGCTCTACGTCCAGCAGTTCATCGACAACGACGAGCGTGTCCGCGAGGCCCTCCAACTGGCCGCCGAGCGCGGCGGGATCAACCTCATGGAGGCCCCCCGCCCCGAGCTCGACCGCATGACCAACGGCCTCAACCACCAGGGGCTCGTCCTCCAGGTCCCGCCGTACGAGTACGCCCACCCGGAGGACCTGGCGAGCGCCGCCTACGACGAGGGCGAGGACCCTCTGATCGTCGCCCTCGACGGCGTGACCGACCCGCGTAACCTCGGCGCCGTCGTCCGTTCCGTCTCCGCCTTCGGCGGCCACGGCGTGGTCGTCCCCGAGCGGCGCGCGGCCGGCATGACCGCCGGCGCCTGGAAGACGTCGGCCGGTACGGCGGCCCGTACGCCCGTCGCCCGGGCCACCAACCTGACGCGTGCCCTGGAGGCGTACAAGAAGCAGGGCATCGCGGTCGTCGGCCTCGCCGCCGACGGTGAGCACGAGATCGGCGAACTGGAGGCCCTGCAGGGCCCCGTCGTGATCGTGGTCGGCAGCGAGGGCAAGGGCCTGTCCCGGCTCGTCGGCGAGACCTGCGACTTCCGGGTGCGGATTCCGATGCCGGGTGGGGCCGAGTCGCTGAACGCCGGTGTGGCGGCGGGGATCGTTCTGTACGAGGCGGCTCGGCGGCGGGGCTGACGGGAGTCGGCAGCTGAGAGGGGCCGGGGCGGGCCGTCGGCGCGGCTGAACATGCGTTCGTGCCATCACTCGTACGGGTCAATCTGGGCGTCACGGACAACGTTGACGCGATCCGGACACATCCGGCGGGTCAAAGCAGTGTCCTAACGACACGTCACTCGGTTAGATGAGTGTGGACACCAGAACACCCCGCACGCCCCCGGGGGACGGCCCGTCGGGATTCGATGACGCTCCCGCGCTGAGCATGGTGAAGGTGCCGAGCGATCCGGCGCAGGTCATCGTCAATCATGCGAGCTTCCGTGTGCAGCTCGGCGCCTCGGCCCGCACCCGATCGCCGCGGATCGCACGGCACTTGACCGCCACCCAGGACGCCGCCCGCACGGCCGCCGCCGGTTCCGCCGCGGGCCGGGCGGGCTCGGTCGCCCGCCGCCGTCCGGTCGTCTGGAGCGGCAGGTCGGCCCCCGACGACACCGGCGCGCACCGCCTGCTCCAGGCCGTGCGCGGCGGCAGCGTCCGGCACGGCGACGACCAGTCCGTCGACGCGGGAGCCACCCAGGTCATCCCGCGCGTGGAGGTCGGCGGCTACGGCGAGGCCTACGACGAGCTGGAACGGACCGTGGAGACCCCGATCGTCGGCGCCCAGCGCGGCCGCCCCTCGGACGACATCGTCGGCACCCGCCTCCTTCCCGGCATGCGCACCGGCGGCAGCGGATACGACGAGGAACAGGCCTACGGCGGCCAGGAGTTCGAGGACTTCGACGAGACGGACGAGTTCGACGACCCCGAGGGGTTCGACGACTCCGACGAGTTCGGCGAATTCGACGAGGAGGACGCCGACCGGCCCGCCAGGCGGCAGGGCGTCGACCCGGCACGGCACGCCTACTACCCGGGCCGCCGGATGAACCTCGGCGTCGTCCTGCTGCCCCTGCGCATCTTCCTCGGCTTCATCTCCATCTACGCCGGCATGGGCAAGCTGTGCGACCCCGTCTACTTCGACGGCGGCAAGCGCGGCTCCATGGTCAAGTGGCTGAACACCCTGCACCCGTGGGAAGTCGCCGAGCCGCTGCGGCAGTTCGCCCTGCAGCACCCCGTCGGCTCCGGCCTGGTCATCGCCTTCGCACAGGTCGTCGTGGGCGTGCTCACGGTGCTCGGCTGCTGGCAGCGGGTCGCCGCCGTCTTCGGCGCACTGCTGTCGGCCGCGCTGATCGTCACCGTCAGCTGGAAGACCGTTCCCGCCTATGACGCCCCCGACATCATCTACCTCGCCGCCTGGTCCCCGCTGATCATCGCCGGCGCCCCCGTCTACTCCGTCGACGGCCGCCTCGCCGGCAGCGCCTGGCGGCGTCTGGGACCCTCCTCCGACATCTGGGACCTGCGCGCCTACGTCCTGCGCCGCGGCGCCCTCATCACGGCGGTCGTGACCGGCCTGACCCTGCTCGTCGGCTCGCTGCTCGGCGGTGCGGTCCGCGACGCCGACCGCGTCATCGTCCCCGGTCCCGGCGAGGCCCCGCGCAACGAACTGCCGGGATCCCCGCTCCCGCAGGAGCCGCACAAGCGGCACAGCCAGTCGCCCTCGGCCTCGCACACGCCGACCCACGGCGCCACCGCCGGTTCCAAGCCCTCCGGCGCGGCGACCACACCGGGCGCCACCGCGACCGGCGGCGCCCCCAGCCAGACCCAGGGCACCGCGGGCCACACCCCGCGCCAGCACTCCTCACCGTCCGGCGGCGCCCCCAGCACCAGCTCCGGCCCCACCTCCGGCGGCGCAGACGGCGGCACAGGCTCCACCGGCGGCTCCTCCTCGGGCGACCCGGGCCTGGTGGGCGGCCTACTGGGGTAGCCAGAGCCGCTCAGCATCGGGTCCATACGAAAGGGTCCCGCACAAAACCGTGCGGGACCTTTTCAACATGCGGTGCTGCAGCGCCCGGAAGGGGCGCGGGGAACTGCGCGACAAGCCCCCACTGGCCGGCAGCCAAAAAACAACCTCACCGCCCCAGAGCGGCCAGCTCCTTCGCTGCCTCGGTCAGATCCTTCGCCGTATCGATGGCGCGCCAGTACGCCCCCTGCGGGATCGCGAACCCGGCCAGCCGCCGCTCACGGGCCAGATGAGGGAAGGTCGTCCGCTCGTGATCCCCCCGCTCCGGAAGCAGATCAGCGAACTCGGGGGAGAAGACGTACACACCCGCGTTGATCTCGAACGTCGACGGCGGCGCCTCGATGAAGTCCGTGATGCGCCCGAAGCCGTCCGTCTCCACCGCGCCCCACGGGATGCGCGGCCGGGCCAGGGCGAGCGTCGCGACCGCGTCGCGCTCCGTGTGGAAGTCGGCCATGTCCCGCAGCGAGAAACGGGTCCAGATGTCGCCGTTGGTGGCGTACCAGGGGCGGTCCGGGTGCGGGAGATGGGCGGCGGCGTACTTCAGCCCGCCGCCGCGCCCGAGCGGCTCCGTCTCGACGACCGTCGTCACCTTCACCGGCAGGTCGGCGGACTTCAGCCAGTCCTGCAGCACCTCGGCGAGATGGCCGCAGCTGACCACCACGTCCGTCACGCCCTCCTCGGCCAGCCAGGCAAGCTGATGGCCGATGATCGGAGTCCCCGTGCCGGGGATCTCGACCATCGGCTTGGGCCGGTCGTCGGTGTACGGACGCAGTCGTGAGCCCTGGCCACCGGCCAGGACGACGGCTTGAACGGGGCGGGACGCGGCGCTCGGATGGGTCATGACCGAACTGTACGGTGCGTCCCGCCCGCGTCCGGAGCCTGCAACCGTTCCTTAATCAGCCGTTACCCTCCTCCGAACCGTCCGTGGTGTCCACGGCGGAGGAGGGGCGGTTCCGGTCTCAGCTCAGCGCGGCCGCGACGCCCGAGGCGAAGGACGTGTCGCAGACCGGGCGGGCGTAGGACTGGGCACGGGTGGGGCCGTACATGCGCACCGCGGCGCGGCCCAGGGACCGGGCGATGGACACACAGTGCTTTGCGAGCGACGGGCGCTCGTTCACGGCCTGCTGCAGGTGCGTGAGGACCGTGCCCGGGTCCTCCTCCTGGAGCTCGCCCAGGAGCTTGTCGCGCAGCACGTCCTCGGGGGCGCGGTGGGCGGCCTTGGCGGCCGAGGTGATGTCGGACGCGTCCGAGGCGGTGAGCACCGAGTCCGAGGGGTTTCCCGTCCAGTTGACTCGGGTGACCGCGAGGGTCCCGGAAAGCACCAGGACGACGGGCAGGACAAGGGCGAGCGTGCGGCCGATCCGGCGGGCGGGGCCCCGGCCGCGTCGCGTCTGTTGGTTAGTGGAGTGCTTCACGCGAGTGAGAGTAGCGCCAGGTGATGATTTGGCGACATTTAGTAATCAATTCGGGGGACGAAAAGCCGCTTCGAATCGGGCGCGAAGTTGACGCACGGTGCTCGAAATGACCGATGTGCCGGGGTAAACAGCGACAACAAGAGGGGCCCCGCAGGGGTCTGCGGGGCCCATCTTCGTCAACCTGGGTGAATTACCCGGGATGGGTGTTTCGGAAGTTGCCGGTCGGCCGAGTGGCCTCAGTCGGTGAGACGCTCACCCGTGGAGGTCGAGAACACGTGTGTCTCGCCCGGGCGGGGCACCACGTGCAGGGTCGAGCCCTTCTCCGGCACCCGGCGGCCCTCGACACGGACGACCAGGTCCTTGGTCTCGCCGCCGACCTCGGCGGTGCCGTAGACGTAGCCGTCGGCGCCGAGCTCCTCGACGACGTTCACGGAGACCGCGAGACCGGCCGGCTTGTCCTCGGTGTCCTTCGACAGCGCGGCGGCGACGCCGCCGCCCTCCTCGACGATGTCGAAGTGCTCGGGCCGGACGCCGACGGTGACGGTGCGGTCGCCCTTGTCGGAGGCGGCCTTCAGGGCGTCACGGTTGACCGGGACGACGCTGTTGCCGAACTTCACGCCGCCGTCGGTGATCGGGACCTCGACCAGGTTCATGGCGGGGGAGCCGATGAAGCCGGCGACGAAGAGGTTGGCGGGCTTGTCGTACATGTTGCGCGGCGAGTCGACCTGCTGGAGCAGACCGTCCTTGAGCACGGCCACGCGGTCGCCCATCGTCATGGCCTCGACCTGGTCGTGGGTGACGTAGACGGTGGTGATGCCGAGACGGCGCTGCAGCGACGCGATCTGCGTACGGGTGGACACACGGAGCTTGGCGTCCAGGTTGGACAGCGGCTCGTCCATGAGGAAGACCTGCGGCTCACGCACGATGGCGCGGCCCATCGCGACACGCTGGCGCTGACCACCCGAGAGGGCCTTCGGCTTGCGGTCCAGGTACTCGGTGAGGTCGAGGATCTTCGCGGCCTCTTCGACCTTCTTGCGGATCTCCGCCTTGTTGACGCCGGCGATCTTGAGCGCGAAGCCCATGTTGTCGGCCACGGTCATGTGCGGGTACAGCGCGTAGTTCTGGAACACCATGGCGATGTCCCGGTCCTTCGGCGGCAGGTGCGTGACGTCGCGGTCACCGATGCGGATGGCGCCGGCGTTCACGTCCTCGAGCCCCGCGAGCATGCGGAGCGAGGTGGACTTGCCGCAGCCGGACGGACCGACGAGGACGAGGAACTCGCCGTCCCCGACTTCGATCTCCAGACCGTCGACGGCGGGCTTCTCGGTGCCCGGGTAGATCCGGGTCGCCTTGTCGAACGTAACAGTGGCCATGGTGATGGGCCCCCTTCTACCGGCAGGAACGTGCCGGACGATCCGTTGTAGGAAGGTGGTGTAGTCCACGAGGGTGAACTGGCTCAGGACGCTACCTGGCGTTCGCCTGGTCTGTCAGTACCCCCGGGCCTGTGAACTTCGCGGAAATTTTCGACAGGGGCCGGCCGGGACCTGGGTACACTGCACGGGCACGCACGCGAAGCTTGCGTGCGAGGCCTCCTTAGCTCAGCTGGTCAGAGCGCCGCTCTTGTAAAGCGAAGGTCGTCGGTTCGAATCCGACAGGGGGCTCGGTGAACAGGGGCGGTCCCGTGCGGGACCGCCCCTGTTCGTGCGTTCACCCGGCAAGGTCGTGCGGTGCGAATTCGCTGGCGCGCTGCTCGCCGGCCACGGTGAGGATGACGTCCCGCAGCCTCTCGACGTACAGCCGCATGTTCTTGTACGCGATGTCGGTGTCGGGGTAGCGGCAGGTGAACCACAGTCCCTCGTGCAGCCGGTTCAGCCAGATGCACACCTGGTCGCCGTAGGACACCCGCACCAGTCCGTAGGCCGCCAGCTCGTCCCAGCGCTCGGCCCCGGGGATGCCTCGTGCGTCGACGAACGAGACGATCGAGTACAGGTCGGGCGAGGTCGGCCGGAAGTCCTCGCCGAGCAGCCGCAGTACGCGGGCGAGCGGCATGCGCGCCAGCGACCTGTTGGCCTGCAGTTCGGCACGCACGGCGGTCAGCGCGGTGGGGAAGTCGGGCGCCTCGTCGATGGCGACCTCGATCGGGGCGCCGCCGACGTACCAGCCCACTGAGTTGGACCACTTGGACTTCACCCGGGTGTGGAACGGCACGACGGCGCGGTAGACGGGCTGTCCGCCGATCTCGTGGACGATGAGGCTGGTGGCGGCCAGGGCGCCGACGAGGCTGCCGCCGAAGGGCCGGCAGTACGACTCGAACGCCGCGGCGGCGTCCGCGTCGACGAGCATCTCGCGCATCAGCTTCTGCCTGGGCAGGTCACCGCCGGGCTCGACACCCAGGTCGACGGGGAAGTTGGGCAGCTTGCCGTTGCACCGCCGGATGAAGTCCCGCCAGCGGCCGACGATGGCGTGGGTGCCGTCGATCCGGTCCGCGTCCGCGCGCTCGATCTCGCAGAAGTCGACGTAGCTGCCGACCGGTGACTCCTCGACGGGACGCCCCTCGGCGGCCGCCGTGTAGAGCTCGTTGATCTCGGCGGGCATCCGCTGGATGGAGTAGGAGTCGACATTGCTGTGGTCGAACGCGATGTACAGGCTCGCGCCGTCGTCCCTGACGACCGCCGTGTAGAGGAAGTTGGGCCAGCTCAGCGCGCTCGCGGAGGCGTCGAAGCGGTCCTGGAGGTACTGGACGAGCCGCGCCGGGTCGGGGAAGTCGCCGATGTCCTCCCGGTGCAGGGACACGTCCTCGGTGGCGAGCGTGAAACGGCGCATCTCGTCGCCGTCCCAGCGGAATCCGCTGCGCAGCGTCTCGTGCCGGAGCGTCCAGCTGCGCAGTGCGTCCTGCAGCGCGTCGAGGTCGATCCGGCCCGGGATGTCGAATGCCGTACCGACCCAGGTCGGCACGAACAGGCCGTCCTCGTGCACCGATCGGGCGGTCCTGATGTGCGACTCCTGGACGTACGCCGGCGGCCGGGGGTCCTCCGGGAGGCCCGCCGCCACGGTGACGGTCGCCGGACTGAGCGCCCACTCGACGAGCCGTCCGGGCCGGACTTCGCAGCGCTGGATGTCGGTGATTCGCACGGGCGTCTCCTGTCGCAGTTGGAGCCCGAATCGGGCGGACCCGATCAAGGGAATGCCGCGACCGCGAAAGGAGATACCCGGAACATGGGGTGTTCCCACTTTTGAGTGGATTGAGTGATCGGCGGATGTGCGCCAATCGGTGTGCAGGACACCGCTATTCACTCGTCCGGGCATTTCAACATACGAACAAGTCGCGCTCGAGAAGCCGGAGTTCATCCCGGCCCGGGGGCGAGCGACCCCCATTCTCGTACGGGAAGAATACGCGCTCCTTCGAACGGACTTTGCGTAAGCCGGAGTTGCCGCGCGTCGAGTGGACACGGGATATCCGGCAGTGTGGAATGCCTATCGTTACTGCTAGTGTTCGTCCAGTCACAGTAGGCAATCTGCCTCGACATCCAGGCAATGAAGGACCGAGGGTTTCATGCGCAAGCTTCAACAGGCCATGATCGCAGCAGCAGTGGCGGCTGGCGGTCTCTCCGTCATCGGTGCCGGCGCCGGCACCGCCTACGCCCACGGCCACGGCCACGGTCACGTCCGCGACACCAAGCCGAAGGTGACGGAGCACTACCGGCCGTACCAGGAGTGCAGTCCGCAGACCGTGGCCGACGGCGACCTCCCGATCGGCGTACTCGGTCTCTCCGAGACCTTCGACACCACCTGTGGTCAGTTCAACAACGCCTTCACTTCGTAATCGTGCGCGACGCTTTCCGCGAGCCCCTCGGGGTCACCCCCCGCAGGGGCCCGTTCACGTGTGGCCGCCCGGAGCGCGAGGCCGCGCCGGTGGCCCGCATGCGTTCGTGATGGCACTGGAAGTTCCTTCAGCAGGTCAGCCCTTCACTTCGTAGGCGAAACGGGCCGGTCCGCGGCGCACGGCGCCCGGGTGCCCCTCACAAAGGAAACGGATCACATGCTCAGTAGGAAGAAGATCGCGGCCGTCTCGGGGCTTCTGTACGGCCTCGCCGTGACCTGCGCCGGAGCCACTCAGGCGTATGCGGCAGCCGGCCCGGGAGCCTGCACCGTGAGCGCGTCGGGCGATGTCACGTGTGTCCAGCGGTTCGCGGGCAAGACGTCCGACGGTGAGGACTTCATCGTCCGCCGGGCCAACACCTGCACCCCGCAGAAGCCCATGGAGCTGCCCGTCATCCCCCTGCTGAACAGCGGGAGCACCAAGATCGGCCCCGCAGTGACCTGTTCCCCCAACGACACCGGGGTCGACGACAGGGACACCCCCTCGGAACTGCCTGGTGGCATTCTGGGCTGAGGTCCGCACTTCGAAGCGACGGACGGCCGGACCGGGGCGACCCGGACCGGCCGTCCGCTTTTTCCGTGCCGTTTTTCTCGGCCCGCCGCGGCAGATGGGTGACTGCCGCTTTCCGACCGTGACTTGGGCCGGGGGAATCGTCGTTTTACGGGTGAGCGCCGATTGCGCGACCGAACCGGATCATCAACTGCCCGTCCCGCAACATCCCTTTCCCTCTCCCAGCCCGCGGCCGAGCGGGCGGAAGGCTGCTTTGGCATAAGCCGACACGGTCACAGAAGGGCCCAAGATCCCAAATGACTACGTTTCGTGTGTATATGCTCACATTAAGTAGTCGAGCCAGGGCTTCCCGCCCAGCTAGGAAAGGGTCTAATCATGCGCAAGTTTCAGCGCGCCGCGGCAGTGATTGCAGCGGTCGCGGGGCTCTCCGCCCTCGGGGCCGGCGTCAGCAGCGCCACCGACGGCTGGGGCGGCGGGGCCACCGCGGTGGCTTCCTCGCAGGCCAACGCCGTGGCCTACGGCGGCGGCGGGGGATGGGCTCCGCACGACGCGCCGCAGGCGGCTCCGTACGGTGCCCCGCAGGCCGCTCCGTACTTCGCGCCGATGAACGTCAACTTCGCGCCGCCGGCCGCGCCGCAGGCCGCCCCGATGGCCGCACCCCAGCCCGCCCCCCAGTACTTCGTGCCCCAGTACGTCGCCCCCCAGTACATCGCCGCGCCGCAGTACGCCGCCCCCCAGGCAGCCCCGCAGTACGCGCCGCAGTACGCCGCCCCGTACGGCTCCAGGTAAAGAAGCCCCTGGCGCAACGACCTGAACAAAACCCTCAACGGCAAAGGCAGCCCGGACGCGCAGTAAACCCATCAGGGTGCGCGTCCGGGCTGTACCGATATATCGATCAAAGGAACACAGCGCATGTTCAGTCGGCAGAAAATCGCAACCGTCTCGGGGATCATCGGAAGTCTCGCCGTGATCTGCGTCGGGGCCGTGAACGCGCAGGCGGACGAGAACCCGCACGGCTGCAAGACCAACGCGGCAGGGGAAACCGTCTGCGTGCACAAGAGCGAGAGCGTCCACAAGGACAAGCACGGCACGTTCGTCGTCAAGCAGTCGCAGAGCTGCTCGACGACGGCGCGCCCGCGACTCGTGCTGCCCGAGGACGGCATGCTCAACAACGGGTCGACGCATGTCGGGCCGGTGGTGGACTGCACCAACAAGGCTCCGACGCCCAAGGGGTTCAAGCGGCCCCACATCAGGGCGTTCCATGTCACGGCGCCCCATGTGACGGCGCCCCGTGTCAAGACGCCGCACTTCGACTTCTGAGGTGCGATCGTCGAGTGCCGGACCGGGACAACTCCCGATCCGGCATTTCGGCATTCCGGCCCTGTGAGACGTTCCGGGCCCGTGAAAGCCCGGGTGCCCCGGCCGACCGGCCGGGGCACCGAGGACTGTTCTGACTTTCGGGCTTGTTTTCCGGCTTACTTGCCGACGCTGTTGTTGCAGCCCATGTTCGAGCCCAGGTGGGTGTCCTGGGCGCCCGGGTTGCCCTCGCCGTTCAGCAGGTTGCCCGCGACGCCGTTGAGGATGCCGACCTGGCCGAGGACGTCGACGTTGGCGTCGTGCGAACGGCAGGTGGTGCTCTGCAGAATGTTGAAGCCACCGCCGCGATGGCCGCCTTCGCCCGAGCCGAAGCCGCCCTGATCGGCGTGGGCGGCGCCGGCGCTCAGGAGTCCGACGCTGCTGAGGGCAGCGACCAGGACGGCAGCCTTGCGAAGCTTGTGCATGACATCTCCGGTGGAGTGAAGTGGATGCGATCCGTGACGGATCGACTTCGTGCAGTTACGGAGGCTAATAAGAAATACCCGTAAAAGACTGTGCGGCGCGCCGAATTCGGGATCATCCTCACTGCCCTGGTCGATGCCCGGAAATATCACTGGCGTGACAAAAAAAGGGGGCCCCGGCACCGAGTCTGGAGCTCGGTGCCGGGACCTGCTTCCCGCTCTCGGCCGTCTAAGCGACCGTCATTCGACTAGAAGGCGCTGTTGTTGCAGCCCATGCTCGAGCCGATGTGGGTGTCCTGGCCTCCGGCGTTGCCCTCGCCGTTGAGCGCGTTGCCGAGCAGGCCGTTGAGGATGCCGACCTGGCCGAGGACGTCGACGTTCAGGTCGTGCGACTTGCAGTTGGAGCTCTGCAGCACGTTGAACTTGTCGCCACCCTTGCCGCCCTTGCCCCCGTCGTCGTGAGCCTGAGCGGTGCCGGCACCGAGGAGTCCGACGGTGCTGAGGGCGGCGACCAGGACGGCAGCCTTGCGAAGCTGGTGCATGTCATCTCCGGTGGAGTGAGTGGGTGCGATCCGTAACAGATCGACTTCTTACAGTTACGGAGAATAATAGGAAATAACCGACAATCACCTAGCGACGCGCCGTGTCCTGTGATCTTGTTGCGGCAGCTCCCTGAAGTCGTCCGGCGATCCCGGTGGGCCTCTGCGGCTCCTAGTGGGCCTTGGCGAGGGCGTTCGCCTGACTGTTGGCCTGCGTGCACGCGACGCCCTTGGTCTCGGCGGCGGCGAGCACCGCGACCGGGAGGTTCGCGTTGAGCACGGACTGCGGGCTGCACTCCTGGGCGGGGCGGAAGAGGTTGAACTGGTCGGCTGCGCCACTGGACTGCGTCGGCGCCGACGGCGAGGAGATGTGCGGGTTGAGCTGCGGGTTGATCTGCGGATTGACCTGCGGGGCAACCTCGGCGGGCTGCGCCGGGGCCATCTGGCGCGGGGCGGACGGGCCGGACGGGCCGGACGCGTGGGCGGTGGCCTGGGTGGCCGTGAAGGCGCCGGCCATGGCGGGGCCCGGGGGCGGGGCACTGTTGCCGTAGGCGACAGGAGAGTCGGCGACACTGGGGCCGACGCCGATGGCGGACAGACCGCCGGCCGCTGCTACGACGAGCGCGACGTGCTGGAACTTGCGCATGGAACCTTCGGCCCTTCATTGACCTGGCATGGACGTACTGAAATAGCAGATGAGCCAGTTGAGTTGTGGCTGTTCTCGCTGCCCTGGGCGGCTGCGGTGGGTGATGGGTCTTCGCTCTGTCCCCGTGGGGAACGAAGCAAGTTCCGGGCCAGTCACGGCAGTCGGGGAGCAGTCACCCGTTCGCCCCCGGCGGACCGGTTATCCGATCAATTCCAAATGGGTGACGGAATTCTCGATCCCGTGACCGGTCAGAAGGAAATGTCGTTGCCAGCAGGGAGAGGGCAGCGACCGTGAACCGGTGAGAGGGGCAAGGGGATCCGCTGTCGGCTCCCGCGTGAACATCAGACTGAGCGCACGCAACACAGCACTGAATACAACGGATTTCCCTGCACAGGTATTGAAGGGCCGAGGGTTCCATGCGAAAGATTCACAAGGCCGCGCTCGTCGTAGCAGCGGCCGGCGGTCTGTCCGCCATCGGCGCCGGCGTCAGCCATGCCGACGCCTACCCCGGGTACCCCGGTGGCGCTCCGGCCGCCCCCTACTACCCGGCCCCGGCGCCCGCGTACTACCCGGCTCCGCAGTACGCGGCCCCGGCGCCCGCCTACTACCCGGCCCCGGCACCGCCCCCGCAGTACTACCCGGCCCCGGCTCCCCAGTACTACCCGGCACCCCCGCAGAGCGCTCCGCCGCGGGCCGTTGCCGCGTCCACCGCGGACAGCACCGCGCAGTCCGGCGGCCCGCAGTCCTACGCCCAGCCGGCCCCGCAGTACGTGCCCCAGGCGCCCGCCCCGCAGGCCGCGCCGCAGCCGAGCCAGGCCACCGCCGTCGCCTCGTCGGTGGGTGGCGCGCAGGCCGGTGCGCCGGCGTCCGCCCCGCAGGCCGCGCCGCAGCAGCAGCCGCTGGTTCAGCCGCAGGTCGCCCCGCAGTCCTCGCCCGAGGTCATGCCGAAGGTCGCCCCGCAGGTCGCCATGCCCCAGGTCTTCAACCCGGAGCCGGCTCCGCATGTCGCCCCCCAGGTGAACCCGCAGTTCAACCCCCAGGTGAACCCGCTCATCGACCCGCTGGTCTCGCCCGCCAGCGCAGCACCGCAGGTGCCCGGGCTCGGCCTCGGACAGGTTGCTGCTCCTCCCGTCGGGAACCTGGGTCTGCCCCGACTCGGCTGATGGCCGCCCGCTGGTTGTCCGTCGTCCCAACTCGATCTGCTGCAGATCACTTCCGCTCGATCAATGGAGAAGAAATGCGCAAGCTTCAGAAGGTCGCCATCGTGGGCGCCGCTGTCCTCGGCAGCATCGGCGCCTTCGGGGTCGGCCCGGCCTTCGCACACGGCGAGCCGGGGCACGACATCGACGTCATGCAGGACATCGAGTGCCGCTCGCACGACATGAACGTCGACGTCATCGGCAACCTCGGCGCCCTCAACGGCCTGCTGGGCGGCGCGCTCAACGGTGAAGGCGACCCGGGTGCCCAGCCCGCCCACCTCGGTTCGGACATGGGCTGCAACAGCAAGGCCCTCTGAGCAGCCGCGCTACCGCTTCTCGCCCAGGTCGGGAGCAATCCGGCCTGGGCTTTTGCACGTTTCGGCGTCAGCTGCTCCGGTCGGCCAGCTTCTTGAGCGCGTCGTCCGTCAGCCGGTACACCGTCCACTCGTCCTGCGGGCGGGCGCCGAGGGACTCGTAGAAGGCGATGGCCGGGGTGTTCCAGTTCAGGACGGACCATTCGAGGCGCTCGTAGCCGCGCTCCGTGCAGATGCGGGCCAGTTCGGTCAGGAGGGCTCTGCCGTGGCCGGCGCCTCTTGCGGTGGGGCGGACGTAGAGGTCCTCCAGGTAGATGCCGTGGACGCCGCGCCAGGTGGAGAAGTTGAGGAACCAGAGGGCGAAGCCGACGGGGGTGCCGGTGGCGTCGTCGGTGGCCATGTGGGCGTAGGCGGCGGGGTGCTCGCCGAAGAGGGCGTCGTGGAGCTGGGCCTCGGTGGCCCTCGCCTCCTGCGGGACCTTCTCGTAGGTGGCCAGTTCGCGGATCAGGGCGTGGATGACGGGGATGTCGGCGGGGGTTGCTTCGCGGATCACTCCGTGAGGTTACGCCCGGCCGGGGGCGCCGGGGCCCCATGTCGACCCAGCCCCGCGCCGCTCAAGGGGCGCTGGTCAGACGCCGGGCGATTTCCAGGTGGGCCGGTAGGGGCGGGCGGCCCTCCTCGATCTGCCAGACCGAGTTCTGGAGCACGCGGCCCAGGGTCCACGCGCGTGCCCGGCCCCGGTCCAGTCCGAGGGCGTCCGTCATGGCGTCGAAGCGCCACCGCACCTCGTCCGCGTCGAAGCGGTTCCACAGCGTGGGGAAGAGGTCGAAGCCGGGGTCGCCCGCGAGTGGCTTGGGGTCGATGGCGAGCCATGGGGCGCGGTCGGAGCCGAGCACGTTCTCGAAATGCAGGTCCCAGTGGAGGAGCCGGTCGCCGGGGTCGTCGGCGACCTCGCGCACCGCCGCCGCGCAGTCCTCGAGCAGTCGCCGCACGTCCGCCCGTGGGAGATGGGGCAGTGCCGCCGAGGTCCGTTCCAGCAGTGCGGTCGCGAGGTCGCCGAGGTGCCGCAGCCCGGTCGGGGCGGGAGCCGAGGTCAGCCGGGCCAGCAGACGGGCGACGACCATTGTCGCCTCGCGTGCGTCCGGCAGGTCGGCCAACCGCTGTGCCGGATCGAGCCGTTCGAGCAGCAGGGTGCCCGTCCCCGCGTCGGACTCCAGGAGCCGGACGGCCCCCTCGCCGTCCCAGGCCCGCAGGGCAACCGGCTCTCCGGCGGTCTCGTCGTCGAGGTCCTGGAGCTTGAGCACGGCTGATGACCCGTCGGCCCGCAGCACCGGCAGGACCAGCGCGCACCGGCCGTGCATCGAGGGACCGTCCAGTCGCAGCCGCCAGAGGTCCAGGAACCGCTCGGCCCGTTCCGGAAGCCCCGCGATGAAGGCGCGTCCCGCCTCCCCGCCGTATTCCTCGTGCCGGGCGATCAGCTCAGCCGGAATGTCGATCACCCTTGCGACGATACTTACGTGCGTGAATCGCCTCATGCGAATTGACCGGGGGCTCGGGCAGCGGGTGTGGGCCTACGTCTGCAGCGCGCCGGGCACGTATCTGTGGCTGGCCGTCCTGTTCGTCACCACCGTTGCGTTGCACCACATGTCGCCGCACTTCGAGCAGGAGTTCCTGCGGCAGCGGTCCACGAACATCCATGAGCTGTCGAACAACCCCGGGCGGGTGCTCCTGCAGAGCGCGATGTGGATCGACGGCGGCGACTGGTTTCCGTATGAGTTCCTCTACGTCGCCTTCCAGTACACCGTCTTCCATGCGCAGGCCGAGCGCTGGCTGGGGACGCTGCGGTGGCTGATGGTCTGCGTGGCCGCGCATGTGCTGGCGACGCTGATCAGCGAGGGAGCCCTGCTGAGGGCGGTGCACGACGGGGTGGTGAAGCACTCTGCCGTCAACACCCTTGATATCGGGGTGAGTTACGCCCTCGCGGGGGTGGTGGGGGTGCTGGCCTACCGGATCGTGGCGCCCTGGCGGTATCTGTATCTGGCGGGGGTGTTCTTCGTGTACGGGGAACCGCTCGCGGACTCGCCGACCTTCACCGACCTCGGGCACTTTGTGTCGGTGCTGATCGGGCTCGCCTGTTATCCGCTGGTCCTCGGACGGGGGCCGGCGTGGGATCCGAGGGAGACAGTTTCCGCCCTGAGGGGTTAGCTTTCCGGCCATGAGCAGCTCGGTGAGCAGTGTCGTGAACGGCGGTATCTCCCACTGGTACGCGGACGACGGTTTCCCGGCGGTGCGGGAGCCGCTCGGCGGTGACGCGTCCGCCGACGTCGTGATCGTCGGGGGCGGGTACACGGGACTGTGGACCGCGTACTACCTGAAGAAGGCGGCGCCCTTCCTCCGGATCACCGTCCTGGAGCAGAAGTTCTGCGGGTACGGGGCCTCCGGGCGCAACGGCGGCTGGCTGTACAACGGGATCGCCGGGCGCGACCGGTACGCGAAGCTGCACGGGCGCGAGGCCGCCGTACGGCTGCAGAAGGCCATGAACGAGACCGTGGACGAGGTCGTCCGGGCGGCGCACGAGGAAGGCATCGAGGCCGACATCCACAAGGGCGGGGTGCTCGAAGTCGCGACCACACCCGCCCAGTTGGCGCGGCTCAAGGCCTTTCACGAGCTGGAGCTGTCGTACGGGGAGAAGGACCGTGAGCTGTACGGCGCCGGGGAGACCGCCGAGCGGATCCGGGTCGCGGACGCGGTCGGGTCGAGCTGGACCCCGCACGGGGCGCGGCTGCACCCGGTGAAGCTGGTGAAGGGGCTGGCGGCCGCCGTGGAGGCGCTCGGGGTGACGATTCACGAGCTGACGCCGGTGGCGGAGATCCGGCCGAAGCATGCGGTGACGCCGTACGGGACGGTCCGGGCGCCGTACATCCTGCGCTGCACGGAGGGGTTCACCGCGAGCCTGAAGGGGCAGCGGCGCACCTGGCTGCCCATGAACTCCTCGATGATCGCGACCGAGCCGCTCACCGACCGGCAGTGGGAGTCGGTGGGGTGGGACGGGCTGGAGACGCTCGGGGACATGGCGCACGCGTACATGTACGCGCAGCGGACCGCCGACGGGCGGATCGCGCTCGGCGGGCGCGGAGTGCCGTACCGCTTCGGGTCGAGGACCGACAACGACGGGCGGACGCAGGCGGAGACGGTCGAGGCGCTGCGGGAGATCCTGGTGCGGTTCTTTCCCTCGCTGGCGGGGGTGGGGATCGAGCACGCCTGGTCGGGGGTGCTCGGGGTGCCGCGGGACTGGTGCGCGACGGTGACCCTGGACCGGTCGACGGGGCTCGGCTGGGCGGGCGGCTATGTCGGGTCGGGCGTGGCGACGACGAATCTCGCGGCGCGGACGCTCAGGGATCTGGTGCAGTTCGACTCCGGGCAGGGCGGCCGGACGGAGCTGACCGATCTGCCGTGGGTCGGGCACAAGGTGCGCAAGTGGGAGCCGGAGCCCTTGCGGTGGCTCGGGGTGCAGGGGATGTACGCCACCTACCGGGCCGCCGACCGGCGGGAACGCACCACGTACAGCGCGGAGTCCTCGAAGCTGGCGCAGTTCGCCGATCGGGTGGCCGGGCGGCACTGACGAGAAGGGGAGGGGCCCGCGGTCCGTGCGGCCCCTCCCCGTTCCTGTGCCCCCCGTGCCCCCTAGGCGACCGGCTCCGGCACCGGCCTCTCGGCCGCTGCCCCGTGCTTGGGGGCCTTCGCCGTCACCATCAGGCCCGCGACCAGGCCGGCCAGCAGCATGATCCCGGCGGCCCACCAGATGGCGACCGTGTAGCCGTGGACGACGCCCTCCTTGGCGATCAGGGCCTTCTGCGCGGGATTGTGGAGGTGGGCGGCGATGTACGCCGTACTGCTGGTGGTCGCGATGGTGTTCAGCAGCGCCGTACCGATCGAACCGCCCACCTGCTGCGAGGTGTTGACGGTCGCCGAGGTCACACCGGAGTCGTGCGGGGCGACGCCCGCGGTCGCGGTGGCGAAGACCGGCATGAAGGTCAGGCCCATGCCGAGACCCATCAGGATCAGACCGGGCATGACCTCCGTCGCGTACGACGAGTGCGTGGTCATCCGGGTCAGGAGCATCATGCCGCCGGACGCGAGGACCATGCCGGGGACCATCAGCATCCGGGGCGCCACGTGCTGCAGCAGCCGGGCGGAGATCTGCGTGGAGCCGGTGATGATCGCGGCGGTCAGCGGCAGATAGGCCAGACCGGTCTTCACCGGCGAGTAGTCGAGCACCACCTGCAGGTAATAGGTCATGAACAGGAACAGCCCGAACATGCCGATCACGGCGAGCATCATCGTCAGGAAGCAGCCCGCACGGTTGCGGTCCTTGACGATGTGCAGCGGAAGCAGGGGCATCGGGGCCCGGTTCTGCCACCACACGAAGGCGACGAGGAGTGCGACGCCGACCGCGAACAGCGCCAGTACCAGGGGGTCGGTCCAGCCCCTCGGCTCGGCCTCGCTGAAGCCGTAGACGATGGCGACCAGCCCGCCGCAGCCCAGCACCGCACCCGGCACGTCGAGGCGGGCGTCCTTGCGGCCGGGGCGGTCGTGCAGCAGCGCCAAGGCACCGAAGACGGCGACGATCGCGATGGGCACGTTGACGTACAGGCACCAGCGCCAGTCCAGGTACTCGGTGAGCAGACCGCCGACGATGAAGCCGATCGCCGATCCGCTGCCGGCCAGGGCGCCGTAGATGCCGAAGGCCTTTCCGCGTTCCTTGGGATCGGTGAAGGTCGTGGTGAGCAGGGACAGCGCGGAGGGCGCGAGGACGGCGGCGAAGGCTCCCTGCAGCGCGCGGGCGCCGAAGAGCATGCCGGGACCGGTGGCGGCGCCGCCGAGCGCGGACGCGGCGGCGAAGCCGATCAGCCCGAAGACGAACGTCCGCTTGCGGCCCACCAGGTCCGCGATGCGCCCGCCGAGCAGGAGCAGACCGCCGAAGGCCAGCGTGTAGGCCGTGATCACCCACTGGCGGTTGCCGTCGGACATGCCCAGGTCGCGCTGTGCGGAGGGGAGCGCGATGTTCACGATGGTCGCGTCGAGGACGACCATGAGCTGCGCGAGCGCGATGACCACCAGGCCCCACCAGCGGCGGGGGTCGGCGTCCACGGGAGGGGCGGCTTCGCCTGTACGGGTGACGCTCACCCGGTCAGAAGACCATGAATCGGTATGTATCGCATCTGCGGATGCCTTGTGCCTGGTCATGGCTCCAGTACCACCTTTCCGGTCGTTCCGCGCGTCTCGAGCGCACGGTGCGCGGCTGCCGCCTCGGCGAGCGGGAAGCGCTGCACGGCGGGGGTCAGCCTGCCCGCGGCCGCTTCGGCGAGAGCGCGCAGTTCCAGGGTCTGTACGGGGTTGGGGCCGCTGGCCTCCCGCATCATCACGGGGCCCAGGACCCGTTCGGAGACGCCGTCCAGGAGATAGGGCTCGCCGCCCCGGATGCCCGCGGCCGACCAGCCGAAGACGAGGTGTCTGCCGCCGGGGCCGAGCATCTGTGTGCAGTGGCGGGCGACCTCGCCGCCCACGCCGTCGAGGACGACGGTGGCGGTGCGTCCGCCCAGGTGGGCGCGGACCTTGTCCGGCCATCCCGGTTCCCTGTAGTCGACGGCGAGGTCGGCGCCGTTGGCCGCCACGCGCGCCGTCTTCTCCGGGCCGCCCGCCAGGCCGACGACGGTGGCGCCGGCGTTCTTCGCGTACTGCACGAGCAGGGTGCCGATGCCGCCCGCGGCCGCCGGGATCACGGCCACGGCGTCCGGGCCGAGCTCCGCGAACTGCACGATCCCCATCGCCGTACGCCCTGTTCCGATCATGGCGACGGCCGCGGCGAAGTCCAGGTTCACGGGGATCTCGTGCACGCGGTCGACGTCGGTGACGGCCAGCTCGGCGTAGCCGCCGGGGGCGAACCCGAGGTGGGCGACCACGCGCTTGCCGAGCCAGAGCGCGGCGACGCCCTCGCCCAGCGACTCGACGACTCCGGCGACCTCGCGGCCTGGGACGGTGGGCAGCCGGATCGGCTCGGGCAGCGGCCCCTGCTCGCCCTCCCGGAGGGCGGTGTCGAGCAGGTGCACTCCCGCCGCCGCTACGGCGACACGGACCTGGCCCGGACCCGGCCGGGGGTCCGCCACCTCCTCGTAGCGGAGGTTCTCGGCGGGACCGAAGGCATGGAGCCGGATGGCGTGCATGGTGAAATCCCCCATCGATTGCTTGTCAGGACCCCAGCCGCTTGTCAGGACCCCAGCTGCTTGTCAGGACTTCAGCCTTCAACCTCAAGCTTGCTTGAGGTCAAGGGAGCCGGGTCTGCCTCGTTTCCGGTCCGCCCTTGCGTGCATACGACGGATGAGACCCCCGGAATGTGACATCGCTGGCGTTCTGCCTGGTCAGGCCCGTTGTCAGTGGCGGAGTGCACCATGGGGGCATGGCGCGGAGAGAGGCGGGCGGGATGGGCGGTTCCAGCGGTACGGCGGTGAAGGGGGCCCGGCGGCCGGAGGTGCGGCTGCCTGCGCTGGAGCCGTTCGAGGGCGGGGAGTTGGAGCCGGACGGGGACTACGACGGGCTGGAGTTCCGGGAGGCGGACCTCGCGGGGCAGGACGGCGGGGGCGCCCGCTTCATGGACTGCGCGCTGACGGGGTGCGCGCTGGACGAGACGGGGCTGCAGCACGCCCGGATCCTCGACTCGGTCCTGACGGGGCCGCGCGGGGTCGGCACGAACCTCGCCGAGGCCACCCTGCGCGACGTCGAGGTGGTCGACGCCCGCCTCGGCGGGGTGCAGTTGCACGGGGCGGTCCTGGAGCGGGTGGTGATCCGCGGCGGCAAGATCGACTACCTGAACCTGCGCGCGGCGAGACTCAAGGACGTCGTCTTCGAGAGCTGCGTGCTGGTGGAGCCGGACTTCGGGGGCGCCCGGCTGGAGCGCGTGGAGTTCGTGGACTGCGTCCTGAAGGAGGCGGACCTCACCGCGGCGACCCTGAAGGACGTGGACCTGAGAGCGGCGGCGGAGCTGGGCATCGCGCGGGGGGTGGACCGGCTGGCGGGGGCTGTGATCAACCTGGGGCAACTGATGGATCTGGCACCGGTGTTGGCGGCGGAGATGGGGATTCGGGTGGAGGGGTGAAAGGGGGGCTTCAGGCGGCGGCACATCTCAAGGCCGGTCGGCAACCTTCAGCCCGTCATGGGGGTCTGGGGGCGGCAGCCCCCAGGACGGTCACGTCGACTCACGGCAACCGGGGAAACCGGGCCTGCAGGCTCCAGATCGCCGGGTTCTCCCCAAGGTCCTCATGGAGGTCGACCAGGTCGGCAATCAGATCGTGCAGAAAGTCCCGCGCCTCCCGCCGCAGCTCAGCGTGGGAGAAGCTGAGCGGCGGCTCCTCCGCCGGCATCCAGTCGGCCTCCACGTCCACCCACCCGAAGCGCCGCTCGAAGAGCATCCGGTCGGTCGACTCGGTGAAGTCGAGCTCGGCGCGCTGCGGCCGCGACGCGCGGGAGCCCGCCGGATCCCGGTCGATGCGCTCCACGATGTCGCACAGCGCCCACGCGAAGTCGAGCACCGGCACCCATCCCCAGGCTGTGGACAGTTCCCGGTCCGCCTTGGTGTCGGCGAGGTAGACGTCGCCGCAGAACAGGTCGTGCCGCAGGGCATGGACGTCCGCGCGGCGGTAGTCCGTCTGCGGGGGATCGGGGAAACGGTTGGAGAGGGCATAGCCGATGTCGAGCACGTACGAGATGGTGTCACGCCGCCATAGGATCACCGGCGTGCCCAGACCCGTACCCGTGGCCACCACGGCCCTCCGCGCCCCCGTCGTCCGCCGGGCCCCCGCAGTTCTCTGCGCCCTCGCCGCGCTCCTGGCCCCGGCCGTGACGGCGTGCGACGGCGGTGTCCACGGCACGCCCGGCGGCTCCGGCCTGCATGACCCGTACTTCCCGAAGGCGGGCAACGGCGGATACGACGTCGGCCACTACGACCTGAAACTCGCCTACGACCCCGCCCACGGGCACCGCCTCACCGGCACCGCGACCATCACCGCCCGCGCCACCCAGAACCTCTCCGCCTTCGATCTCGACCTCAAGGGGCTGCACGTCGACGAGGTCACCGTGGAGGGCAGACGCGCTCGCTGGAACCGCACCGGGCAGGAGCTCACCGTCCGCCCGCAGGACGACCTCCGTGCCAAGGAGACCTTCCGCGTCACCGTCCGCTACTCCGGCAGCCCGGTGACCATCACCGACCCCGACGAGTCCGAGGAGGGCTGGCTGCGCACCGCCGACGGCGCGCTCGCGCTCGGCGAGCCCACCGGCTCCATGGCGTGGTTCCCGGGCAACAACCACCCCTCCGACAAGGCGTCGTACGACATCGCCGTCACGGTGCCGAAGGGCCTGCAGGCCGTGTCGAACGGGGAGCTGACGGGCGAGACGAGCAGCGGGGACCGTACGACCTACACCTGGCACACCGCCGAACCGATGGCGACCTACCTCGCCACCCTCGCCATCGGCCACTACGACATCAGCCGGTACACCATCGGCAGCAAGCACCTGCCCGTGTACGTCGCCGTCGACCCGACCGAGGCGGACGCGAGCCGGAAGGTGCTCGCGCAGCTCCCCGAGATCATCGAGTGGGAGGAGACCAACTTCGGGCCGTACCCCTTCTCCTCCACCGGAGCGGTCGTCGACCGCCCGGACGACGCCGGGTACGCCCTGGAGACCCAGAACCGGCCCGTCTTCCCCGGCGCCCCCGACACCGGGACCCTCGTCCATGAACTGGCCCACCAGTGGTACGGCGACTCCGTCACCCCGAAGAGCTGGCGGGACATGTGGCTCAACGAGGGCTTCGCGACGTACGCGGAGTGGCTGTGGGACGAGGACCACGGCGGCGACACCTGCCAGGAGACCTTCGAGTCCCGCTACGACGACGGCGACAAGGACATCTGGGCCTTCCCACCGGCCGAGCCCAGCGATGCGGCGCACATCTCCGACAGCCCCGTCTACGAGCGTGGCGCGATGGTCCTGCACAAGATCCGGCAGACCGTCGGCGACGACACCTTCTACGACATCATCCAGGGCTGGGCCGCCGCCCACCGCCACGGCAACGCGGACACCGGCGACTTCACTGCGTACGTCGAGAAGAAGGCACCGGACAAGGACTTCAAGGAGATCTGGAAGGACTGGCTGTACGGGGAGGGAAAGCCGGACCACCTGTGACGGGTGGTCCGGCAGTTCAAGCCCCGGTGCGCGGACGTCAGTTGACGTTGACGGCCTTCCAGGCCGCGGCCACCGCGCTGTACTCCGCGCTGCCCGCGCCGTACAGGTCGCTCGCCGCCTGGAGGGTGGCGGTGCGGGCGCCCGCGTAGTTGGTCGAGGAGGTGAAGTACGTGGTCAGGGCCCTGTACCAGATCTGGTCGGCCTTGGCGCGGCCGATGCCGGTGACCGTCGAGCCGTCGTACGTGGGGGAGTTGTAGGAGACCCCGTTGATGGTCTTCGCGCCGCTGCCCTCGCTCAGCAGGTAGAAGAAGTGGTTCGCGACGCCCGAGGAGTTGTGCACGTCGAGGCGGCCGACGTTGCGCGACCAGTAGTCGGCCGAGCTGCCGTCCTTGCTGGGCTTGTCCATGTAGCGCAGCGGGCTGCCGTCGCCGTTGATGTCGATCTTCTCGCCGATGAGGTAGTCACCGGGGTCGGAGGAGTTGTTCGCGAAGAACTCCACCGAGGTGCCGAAGATATCGGAGGTGGCCTCGTTGAGCCCGCCGGACTCCCGGCTGTACTTGAGGCCGGCCGTGGCCGCGGTCAGCCCGTGGCTCATCTCGTGGCCGGCCACGTCGAGCGAGGTCAGCGGGTGGGTGTTGCCCGAACCGTCCCCGTACGTCATGCAGAAGCAGCTGTCGTTCCAGAAGGCATTGACGTACGCGTTGCCGTAGTGGACTCGGGAGTAGGCGGCCTTGCCGTCACCCGCGATGCCGTTGCGGTTGAAGGCCGACTTGTAGAAGTCCCAGGTGACGGCGGCGCCGTAGGCGGCGTCGACAGCGGCGGTCTGGCGGTTGGCCGGGGTGCCGTCGCCCCAGGTGTCATCGGCGTCGTGGAAGAGGGTGCCGGTGCCGGACGTACCGCCGTTCAGGTCGTACGTCTTGTGGCCGCCGCGGCCGCCGTCGATCAGGTCGTAGCCGCCGGAGGCGGAGGCCGTGGTGCCGAGGGCGACCGTGCCGCTGTACTCGCTGGTGCCCGTGCCGGTGTCGACGGCCTGGTACTCGTAGATCTTCTTGCCGGTGGTGGCGTCCGTGATGACGTGCAGCTCGCTCGGGGTGCCGTCGTGCTGCAGGCCCTTGACCACGGACTCGTAGGCGAGGACGGGCTTGGCCCCGGCAGCCCAGACGACCTTGCGGGCGGTGGCCGTCGAGGCCTTGATCCCGGCGAGGGCGGACTTCTTCGCGGCGGCGGCCGATATGGAGGCGTCCGTCGACGCCACGGATATCCGCGCCTTGGTCGCCTTCGAGACACCCTTCAGCGCGCCGCTCCTGGCCACGTGGGTGACCAGGTCGCCGCCGAGGACGGGGAGGCCGGCGTAGGTGCGCTGGTAGCGGGTGTGGACGGTGCCGTCGGCGTCCTTGACGACGTCCTGGACGACGAGCTTCTCCTGCGCGCCGAGCCCGAGTTCCCGGGCGGTCGAACCGGCCGCCTCCTGGGCGGACTTGATGGCGGCGGCGCGGGCCGAGGCGCTGAGGGGAAGGGCGGTGGCACCGCTGCCGTGGTCGGGGGCCGCGGTGGCGGCGCCGTTCTGCAGGGCGAGCACGACCATCGCCGCGGAGCCGATGAGGGCGGCGGTGCGGAGTGCGGTCTTGCGGGAGGTGCGGGTGGCGCGGGACTGCTGTCTCACTCGGTCTCCTTCGGGCCGGCCTCATGGTGGAGGCACAGACGTGACATAGACGTGGCACAGGTGGGGCACAGAGTTGCGGCGAGCGAGGAGAGGGTGACACCCGAAACGGCCTGTTTGACAGGCCGCCGTCAAGACTTTACGTGTTTGTATCCGAAAGCCGTTGCTGGGGATCCGCTATGCGGACGGGTGAGGTCGGGTCAACTCCATGTTCTGTCAGCGCAGTTGAGTGGCAGATCGTCACACCCGCCGCTCGAGATCGGCCCGCATCGCAGCCCGCGCCGCCCAGACCGCCTGGCCGTGCTTGAGTCGTTGCTCCTGGAACTCGTGGGAGTCGAGGGCAGGCGTACCCGCGGCGAAGATCTCCTGCAGTTCCCGCAGAGTGCCGTAGACGTCCTCCAGGACGTCCGCCATCTCCTGCGGCGCGCAGATCAGGGCCGATTCGCGGACCTCGTCGCAGCCCGAGGTGCGGAACGCCTCCCGTATGGCTGTGTCGAGGGTGTCCTGTCCCTGGTGTGCGAGTGCGGTTGCGTGCATGGCTTCGTACGCCAGCCGGTACTTCGTCAGGCAGGTCACGTAGATGTCCCTGCGATCCTGACGGCTGCGCTCCGTCGCGTCGCGGCGCCAGCGTGCGCGGTCTGCGAGCAGGGTTGAGCCGACGCCGATGAGCGCGCCGAGTCCGGTGCCGGCCAAGGTCGTCCAGTCCACCTCGGCATAGTGCATGGGCAGGGTGCGGCTCAGGCGGGCGGGGTGTGGAGGTTTTTCCGCAGTACCGCGCAGGGGCGGCCGAGTTGGCGGTCGAGGCGGTGGTCGATCAGCTCGTAGCCGAGGGTGGTCCAGAAGGCGAGGGCCTTGGGGTTGTTGTCGAGTACGGCGAGGCGTACGGCGTCCCGGCCGGCCGTCCGGAAGCCTTCCTCGACGAGCGTGGCGAGTCGGCGCCCGTAACCGCGACCGTGCACGTCCGCGTCCACCATCAGCAGGCCGATCCAGGGGTCGGGGTCGGCCGGGTCGGGGTGATGGGCAAGGGTGATTGCGAGGCCGACCAGGCGTCCTTCGCTGCGGGCGAGCAGCACGTCGACATCCGGGTTCACGAACTCATCGGCCAGTGCGGTCGCTACCTGTTCCGGCCGGATGTCGTCGGGGTCGGGGAAGTCGCCGCTGAGGGCGTGGAACTCGCGGTTGGAGGCGTAGAGGGCCGTGAGCTCCGTGAGCAGCTCGGCGGGGAGGGCGCCGTCTTTCGGGGTGAGCTGTTCGAGGAGCATGGGGCGACAGTATCCGCAGCATGCGCTGACCTTTGGGAAGATTTCCCGGTAGCCACACCACGATTCCGGGGACGGAAGACGATGACGACACCGCCGCAGCCGCCGTACGGCCATCAGCCCCAGTACGGCCGGCAGCCACCGCCCCCGCCACCGCATCCACCTGCCGCGGCACCGGCTCAGGCCGGCTTCGGGCCGCCTCCACCGCAGTACGCCGCCCCGAATCCGCAGCCCCAACCGCCTGCGCAGGGGCCGGAGTTCATGGCCGTCGACGTCCACAACTCGGTCGTGGTCGACGTCGCGGGCGTCGCCTTCGAGGATCACGGTGCGGCCATCGAGTTCTCCTGGCAGGAGATCGGCAGCATCCACTACAAGGCGAGCCCGAACGGCAAGGCGCTGATGGTGGCGGTGGTGCTGCCGAGCGGCCAGTTCTACGAGTGCGTGGTGCAGGCAAAGCCGAGGGCGCAGCTGGGGGAGTGGTTTGCCCAGCTGGCGGCGGTGTTGGGGTACTACCGGCCGATGGGCTGGTAGCGAGGCAGGTCGTCCGTGGAGATCGTCCAGTCGCCGATGGTGACGTCCTCGCCGTAGACGAAGTCCTTGCGGGTGGCGTAACGGGGGCCGTCGGGGGTGGGGTGGATGTCGGTGAGGACGGCGCCGGTGCCGGTGCGGGGGTCGAAGATCGCGTAGATCGGGATGCCGATCAGGGGGTAGTCGCGGAGCTTGGTGACCCAGTCGTTGTCGGGGTTGGAGTGGGAGACGATTTCGATGGCGGCGATCAGCGTACGAGGGTCGAAGGCCCCTTCTCCCTCCATGTCCGCCTCAGCGATCACCATGATGTCGGGGCGGCGCATGATGCCTTCTGGCTCCATCTCCACATCCGGTTCGCCCGTGTGAGCCACGATCTCCTCAGGCATCACCTTCTCCAGGCGTTTCCGGAGACGTAGTGCGGTGAGTTCGTGTGGCCGGACAGGCGACATCATGTCGAGGACGATCCCTTCCTTGGTGATCTCGAACCTGCCGGGGAGGGTCCCGTCCGTGGATTCCACGAAGTCACGCATGGCCCGGTAGAGGTGAGAGGCGCCCTGCTGAGCGTTGTCCGGCGCGATGCTCATGGCGCTCGCTCCTCGTCTGTGCCCGGCGGCAAGGATCGTCACGTCCATGCTAGGCGGCCTCCTGGAGATCGGATCGGCAGTCGCGGCAGTGCCCGGAGGAAGGCGCGCGGAAGGCGCGGTCGCAGCTGTTGCAGTTCTGGAGCGGGTGGCGGTCGGCAGACAGTGGGGCCGGGGCCCGGAACGGTGGCGGGGGCGGCAGCTGGGCGGCCAGCCGGTGGGCCAGGAGGGCGGCCGGGCGGCGTAGGCCCTCGGGTGGGAGGTCGCTGGTCAGGGCGTGGCGTACGGCTGCGGGGCTGACGTCGCGTTCCAGCCAGGCTGCGACGCCTGGGGTGAGGTGGGCCGTGTCCCGGGTCGAGAGGAGCAGGCGGGGGTCGGCGTTGCGCAGGCCGGTGAGGAGGTCGGTGGCTGTCTGGAGGAGCGTGGGGGCGGGGTACGCCGGATGCGGTACGGCGGGGAGGGGGCGGGCGGGGCGCTTCTTGGGGAGCGGGGTGCCGTGTGCGGTTGGGGGCTCGGGTGTAGGGGCCGGGCATGGGCGGGCGGCTGCGGGTGCCTGGGCTGCGTGGTCGGCCCGGTGAGCGCGGCGCGGCTTCGGCTGGTTGCACGAGATCGTGCGTGTGACGATACGGCCGCCGGTGATGCGTTTGCGTTCGCGGCGCAGGTAGCCGTGGGCCTCCAGTTCGCGCAGGGCGGCGGCGATGCGGGTCGGGCCCTCGGGGAAGCGGGCGGCCAGCGTCTTGATGTCGGCGGAAGCGCCCCTCGGTAGCGACTGGATGTGGCAGGCCAGGCCGATGGCGAGGAGGGAGAGTTCCGCGTGCTGGGTGAGGTGGTTGCCGATCACCGTGAAGCGGGTGGTGTGGCGGGTGTGGTCGTGGATCAGACCGCCGCCGGTTTCGGGATCCCGCCGGTTCGGGTGGTTGTTGGCTGCAACGCGGGACTGGGCGTGCGGGCGCACGCTAGGGTTTTCGGTGTCCATCAGGAAGGTCCGATCTTCCTCGGTGGTCAGGCCCCCGCACTGGGATTGCAGTCCCGGCGGGGGCCGTTGCATGTCTGCGGTTGTGTTGCGCTGAGCGTAGGGCAGGCAACCGGGCCGAAATCCAGCTGAGTTGATGATGTTCACCCGCGAGGGTGAGCGTGCGACGTGGGCGGGAGGGGTGGGGTTTGGTGGGGGTCCTTTCTCATCTCCTCGTTCCTTGGAGAAGGTCGCCCGGCCCACCGGAGCACGGCTCCACCGGCGCAGGGTCCGCCGTGCTTCGGTGGACGCGGACCTCCGCCCACACCGTCTTGCGCGGTGGCAGCCCCGGTGCCACGCCCCACTTGTCGGCTAGAGCGTCCACCAGCACGAGTCCGCGGCCCGACTCGGCATCGAGTGCGGGGAGTTGGGTGCGCGGCTCACGCTCACCCCGGGTGTCCGTGACCTCGATGCGCAACGTGTCGCCGACCACGTAGAGCGTGAGGCGGAAGTCGCGTCCCGGTACGCGGCCGTGCGTGGCCGCGTTCGCCGCCAGCTCCGCCACGATGTGTGTCGCCGGGGCCAACGGGAGCCCCCAGGAGCGGAGTTGTTCCGTGGCCAGCAGTCGGGCCAGACGGG
The DNA here is from genome assembly GCF_042893475.1 of Streptomyces sp. NPDC001604. NCBI lineage: Bacteria > Bacillati > Actinomycetota > Actinomycetes > Kitasatosporales > Streptomycetaceae > Streptomyces > Streptomyces sp. NPDC001604. The sequence continues at coordinate 141,679 of NZ_JBIAUY010000026.1, forward strand.
CTCCGCGTGGTGTGGGGGAGAGCTGGACGCTGAAGTTCCGGATGGCGGCGGTTTCTTGATTCACGTCACTCAGCGTGGCGACCTGCGCTTACTGTGAACAGTGACTACACCGATGCGTACGGTGACTGTCCGGAGCTTGTCCGGTGGTGTCCGGGCTGTCGGGGCGGGGCTACGGGTACGGGCGCGCGGTAGAGCCAAGTACGACGGAGGGGCACGCGGGATGTCGGTGGACGCGGAGGCGGGGCGGCTCAAGACCGAGGCGGACGAGCCGGGTTGGGAGGTGGATCCGGACGACGAGTGGGGAGTCGCGGTCATCGCGACGGTTGGGCGGCAGCTGAAGCTGCGGCGGGAGGCGGTGGGGATGCGTGCCGCCGAGTTCGGTGAGGCCGTCGGGTACGGCGAGGACCTGGTGTACAAGATCGAGGGCGGGAAGCGGATCCCTCGGCAGGAGTACCTGTACAAGGCCGACGAGGTGTTGAGGGCGGACGGGCTCATCGCGGCGACATGGGAGGACGTGAGGAAGGTCCGGTACCCGAAGAGGGTGCGGGAACTGGGCAAGTTGGAGGCGATGGCGGTCGAGATCGGTGTCTACGAGTGCAACAGCGTCCACGGGCTGCTGCAGATGCCGGCCCATGCGCGGGCCCTCTTCGAGGCAGCGCAGCCACCGTACTCACAAGATGATGTGGAACGCATGGTGGCTGCGCGGGTGGCCCGGCAGTCCGTCTTCGAGCGGGATCCGGCTCCATCCCTCCACTTCGTGCTCGAAGAGGCGGTGGTTCGCCGACCGGTCGGGGGCACAATGGTGTGGCGACAGCAGCTCGAACGTCTGCTGGAGGTGGGGAGGTTGCGCCACGTCACGCTTCAGGTCATGCCGACGAGCAGCGATGCCCACCCGGGCGTCGACGGCAAGATCGAGCTGTTGAAGTTCCCGGACGGTACGGCTGTGGGGCGCTCGGACGGTGCCTTCAACGGCCGACCGATCACCGATCCGAAACACCTGCGCATTCTTGAACTGCGCTATGGCACCATCCGGGCGCAGGCTCTCCCGCCCCGAGAGTCACAGGCCTTCATCGAGCAACTGCTGGGAGAAACATGATCCGCAAGACCGCTGCAGGGGACGTCTCCGAACTGGTGTGGTTCAAGAGCAGCTACAGCAGCGGCACCGATGGCAACTCCTGCGTCGAGATCGCGGTAGCCCCCGGCACAATCCACATCCGCGACTCCAAGAACACCGCCGGCCCCCGGCTGGCCTTCGCCCCCACTACGTGGGCGAACTTCGTGCCGCTGGTGAAGGACTGAACGCCGGAGCCCCCGGCCGCAGCAAACCGCAGCCAGGGGCTCCGCTCAGCGCAGCGTCCCTCAGACGTTCACGCCGAAGTCCTGCGCGATGCCCACCAGACCAGAGGCGTAGCCCTGGCCCACCGCGCGGAACTTCCACTCCGCGCCGTTGCGGTAGAGCTCGCCGAAGACCATGGCCGTCTCCGTGGCCGCGTCCTCCGAGAGGTCGTAGCGGGCGATCTCCGCGCCGCCGGCCTGGTTGATGATGCGGATGTAGGCGTTGCGGACCTGGCCGAAGTTCTGCGAGCGGTTCTCCGCGTCGTAGATGGAGACCGGGAAGACGATCTTGTCGATGTCGGCCGGGAGGCCCGCCAGGTTGACGTTGATCGCCTCGTCGTCGCCCTCGCCCTCGCCGGTGCGGTTGTCACCGGTGTGGACGATGGTGTTGTCCGGGGTCTGCTTGTTGTTGAAGAAGACGAAGTGGGCGTCAGAGAAGACCTTGCCCTGCGCGTTGACCGCGATCGCGGAGGCGTCGAGGTCGAAGTCCGTGCCCGTGGTGGTGCGGACGTCCCAGCCGAGGCCCACGGTGACGGCGGTCAGGCCCGGAGCCTCCTTGGTGAGCGAGACGTTGCCACCCTTGGACAGGCTTACAGCCATGGTTGGGAGTCCTTTCCCTCGTTTACGTACGGCGGTGCGGCCGGTACGGGTCGTACGGGCATGAAGCTACAGCTACCCCTACCAACGCCAAGAGGGGCCTCGAAGGTTCCATGTGTCTTTACTTTCTTTACCGAACACGGAGTGAACGTTATTCGCGTGACGTGTGCCGGTCAGCTGCGGGACCATGGACGGCATGTCCGGTCCCTACCTCATCCGCGGCTCCGTCTCGCTCCCCGAGGCCGAGCTCATGTGGCGTTTCTCGCGGTCGTCGGGGCCCGGCGGACAGCACGTCAACACCAGTGACTCGCAGGTGGAGCTCCGCTTCGACCTGGCGAAGACCGAAGCCCTGCCCGAGGTGTGGAAGGCGCGGGCGCTGGAGCGGCTGGCCGGCCGGCTCGTCGACGGGGTTGTGGTCGTACGTGCCTCCGAGCACCGGTCGCAGTGGCGCAACCGCGAGACCGCCGCCGTACGGCTCGCCTCCCTCCTCGCCGAGGCCACCGCGCCGCCGCCCAAGCCGCGCCGGCCGACCCGTATTCCGCGCGGGATCAATGAGCGCCGGTTGCGGGAGAAGAAGCAGCGTTCCGATACGAAGCGGGGGCGGTCCGGGAGGGACTGGTCGTAAGGCGGCCAGGGGCGCGGAAAGCATTCGTAGAACGTCCTTTGTCACATCCCCCGCGTCCGGTCCGTCAAGTAAGAGACTTGGCGGACCGGAGTGCGGGAGCTGTGACGATGAACGAGAGCGAATTTCCGTCGGACGGCGAATTCCTCGCCCGGCGGTTCGAATCACACCGGAGTCATCTGCGGGCCGTCGCCTACCGAATGCTCGGTTCCGGCGCCGAGGCTGATGACGCGGTACAGGAGGCGTGGTTTCGGCTGAGTCGTACCGATGCCCGGCAGGTGGACAACCTGGGTGGCTGGCTCACGACCGTCGTCGGGCGGGTCTGTCTGGACATGCTGCGCTCTCGCAAATCGCGGGCGGAGGAGCCGTTGGAGAGCGGGACGACCAACGCGCGCGTGGCGGCCGTTTCCGGTGGCGCCGACCCCGAGCAGGACGCGCTGCTCGCCGATTCCGTGGGCGTCGCGCTGCTCGTCGTGCTCGAGACGTTGACGCCTGCCGAGCGGCTGGCGTTCGTGCTGCACGACCTGTTCGCGGTGTCGTACGAGGAAGTTGCGGAGATCGTGGGGCGGAGCCCGGAGGCGGCGCGGCAGTTGGCCAGTCGGGCGCGGCGGCGGGTGCGGGGGGCTGAGGCGCACGATGCCGACCGGGTGCGGCAGCGGGAGGTTGTGAACGCGTTTCTGGCGGCCGCGCGGGAGGGTGACTTCGACGCCCTGGTGGAGTTGCTCGACCCGGACGTCGTCGCGCGCACCGATGTCGGTGTGACCACGGGGGCGGCGGCGGTCGCCAAGGGGGCGTCCAGTTTCCGGCACTTCGGGGCCGTGTCGCGGGCCGCGCTGGTCGACGGTGTCACGGGGCTTGCCGTGTTCATCGATGGGCGGCTGGACCGGACGCTGGCCTTCACGTTCGTGCGGGATCGGATCGCGGTCATCGACATCGTGCTGGACGCTGCGCGCGTGGCGGAGCAGGACGTCACCCTCGTGGACTAGGTGTACCCGGTCATGACTTTGGTGACAGTCGGGTGATCGGTGGCTGGCCGCCGAGCGCAGTGTGTCGGCGGCCAGTGTTGTAGAAGTGCAGCCAGG
>NZ_JBIAUY010000027.1:0-121123 GCF_042893475.1 Streptomyces sp. NPDC001604
CTGCGGTGGCGGGTTCCGGAGACGGATTTCGTGGCGCATTCGGCGGCGGTGGAGCCGTTGGAGGGTGTGCTGGCTGCGGAGCTGGCCGGGATCACCCCGGTGGCGGGTCGGGTGCCGATGGTGTCCACGGTGACCGGGGAGTGGGTGACGGGCGAGGAGCTGGACGCCGCCTACTGGTACGCGAACCTGCGGAACATGGTCCGTTTCGAGCAGGCCACGCGTGTGCTGCTCGACGATGGCTTCGACGCGTTCGTCGAGGTGTCCACGCATCCGGTGCTGACCGGGCCGGTGGCGGAGACGGCTGAGGACGCCGGTATCCCGGGTGTCCTGACGGTCGGCACGCTGGAGCGTGACAACGGCGGCGCGGCCCGTCTGGTGCGCTCCTTCGCCCAGGCGTATGTCGGCGGGCTCCACGTCGACTGGAAGACGATCCTCCCGTCCGGCGACCGGCTGGACCTGCCGACCTATGCCTTCCAACACGAGCGCTACTGGCTCCAGGCCTCCATGGCCAGCGACACGGCCGCCGTCGGCGGAGACGGCGCGGGCACCGAGACCGAGGCCCGGTTCTGGGCCGCCGTCGAGGGCGGCGACCTTACCGGCCTCGCCGACACCCTCGCCATCGAGGACCAGGAGCAGTTGAGCGCCGTACTGCCCGCTCTGGCGTCCTGGCGCCGCCGTGAGCAGCACCGGTCCGCCACCGAGAACTGGCGCTACCGCGTGCGGTGGACGTCCGTCGCCGAGCCCGGCTTCGCCCGGCTGTCCGGCACCTGGCTGGTGGTCGGCCCTGAAACGCCGGCCGGCGAGGAGACCACGCGTCAGTGCGCGTCCTTCATCGCCGCGCGAGGCTCGGCACCCGTCACCGTCCTGATCCCGGCCGGGGTCTCGGACCGGGTCGGCGTCGCCTCACTGCTCGTGTCGACTCTGCGGGAGGCCGGCACGGACGTGGGCCAGGTGGCAGGCGTGCTCTCGCTGCTGGCGCTGGACGAGACGGACATGGACGACCACCCCGTGGTGGCCGTGGGCCTGGCGGCCACACTCGGCCTGGTGCAGGCCCTCGGGGACGCCCGCGTGGACGCCCCGCTGTGGCTGCTCACCAAGGGTGCCGTCGCCGCCGGCCCGGCCGACGCGCTCACCAACCCGGCGCAGGCGCAGGTCTGGGGCTTCGGCCGGGTCGTGGCCCTGGAGCACCCCGACCGCTGGGGCGGTCTCATCGACCTGCCCGCCGCCCCGGACGCCCGGACGGGAGAGCAACTGGCCGCCGTACTGGCCGGCTGCGACGAGAACCAGGTCGCGCTGCGGCCGTCCGGCGTCTTCGCCCGCAGGCTGACCCGCGCCCAGCAGGTCACCGCCACCAAGCGGCACCCGGTCCGGGGCACCGCCCTGATCACCGGCGGCACCGGTGCCCTCGCCGGGCACACAGCCCGCTGGCTGGCCGGCCGAGGCGTGGAGCGGCTCGTGCTGACCAGCCGCTCCGGGCCCGCCGCCCGAGGCGTCGCCGAACAGGCGGCCCACCTGGCCGCGCTGGGCACCGGCGTGGACGTCGTGTCCTGCGACGTCAGCGACCGCTCGGCGGTGACCGGGCTGGTGGACTGGACCGGCCGCAGCGGCCCGGCGCTGTCCACCGTGGTCCACACGGCGGGCGTGATCGACGACGGCATCATCGAGCACCTCTCGCCCGAACGGCTGGCAACGGTCCTGGCGGCCAAGAAGGCGAGCGCGTCCTATCTGGACGGTGCCACCGCCGGGCTGGACCTCGACGCGTTCGTCCTGTTCTCTTCCGTGGTCGCTACCACCGGCGGACCCGGCCAGGCCAACTACGGCGCGGCGAACGCCTATCTGGACGCCCTGGCCGAGAACCGGCACAGCCGGGGGCTGCCCGCCCTCGCCGTGGCCTGGGGGCCGTGGTCCGGCGACGGCGTGGCGCAGAGCAACGAGGCGGCCCGGCAACGGCTCGCCCGCACCACGTGGGAAGGCACGATGGACCCGGAGCTGGCCGTCCAGGCGCTCGGCGAGGCGCTCGACGGCCCGGACTCCGTCCTCACGGTGACCAACATCGACTGGTCCAAGGCCCTGGCGGACCCGCAGGAGGCGGCCGGCCTCCTCAAGGTGCCCGTCATGCGGGACCTGCCAGAGATCAAGCGGCTCGCCACGATCCTCGCGGACCGAGCCGCCGCCCCGGCGGAGGACGAACTCCTGCGCCGGCTGGCCGGGCAGAGCCGGGCCGAGCAACTCCGCACCCTGACCGAACTGGTCCACGCCAAGGCCGCCAAGGTGCTGGGCTTCGCCTCCTCCGAGGCCATCGAGAGCGACCGCGCCTTCAGCGATCTGGGCTTCGACTCGCTGACCGCCGTGGAACTCCGCAACGACCTCGGCGCAGCCGTGGGCCGACGGCTCCCCGCGACCCTCCTGTTCGACTACCCGAATGCGTCGGCGCTGAGCGAGTACCTGTACGACGAACTGCTCGGCGATCTGCCGGACGACACCGCGACGCCGGTCACCGGCGTGGTCGCGGCGACCGACGACGAGCCGATCGCCATCGTCGGCATGGCCTGCCGCTACCCCGGTGGAGTGGCCGGCCCGGACGGCATGTGGGCGCTGCTGTCCTCCGGCACCGACGCGATCTCCGGGTTCCCGGACGACCGCGGCTGGGACCTGGACGCGCTCAATTCGAGCGAGAACTACTCCTCCTACGTCCACGCGGGCGGCTTCATCGAGGACATGGCCGGCTTCGACGCCGACTTCTTCGGGATCAGCCCGCGTGAGGCGATGGCGATGGACCCGCAGCAGCGGCTCCTCCTCGAAGTGTCCTGGGAGGCGCTGGAGCGGGCCGGCGTGGACCCGGAGAGGCTGCGCGGCAGCACGACCGGCGTCTTCGTCGGCGGATACTTCTCCGGCTACGGCATGGGCGCGGACATCGAGGGCGCCGCACACCTGATCACCGGCAACGCCACCAGCGTGCTGTCCGGCCGCGTCTCCTACGCGCTGGGCCTCGAAGGCCCCGCCGTCACGGTGGACACCGCCTGCTCCTCCTCCCTCGTCGCCATGCACATGGCCGCGCAGGCCCTGCGGTCCGGCGAGTGCTCGATGGCGCTGGCCGGCGGTGTCACGATCATGATCACCGCCGACGGCTTCGTCGGCTTCAGCGAAAACAGCGGCCTGTCCCAGGACGGGCGCTCCAAGGCGTTCTCCGCCCAGGCCGACGGCATGGGATTCGCCGAGGGCATCGGCATGCTGGTGGTGGAGCGGCTGTCGGACGCCCGCCGCAATGGTCACCCGGTGCTGGCGGTCATGCGTGGCAGCGCGGTGAACCAGGACGGCGCGTCCAACGGCCTGACGGCTCCCAACGGCCCCTCCCAGCAGCGGGTGATCCGCGCCGCGCTGGCCAACGCCCAGCTCTCGCCCGCAGATGTGGACGTGGTGGAGGCGCACGGTACGGGGACCAAGCTCGGTGACCCGATCGAGGCGCAGGCGTTGTTGGCCACCTACGGACAGCAGCGTCCGGAGGACCGGCCGCTGTGGCTGGGTTCGGTGAAGTCGAACATCGGGCACACGCAGGCCGCCGCCGGTGTCGCGGGTGTCATCAAGATGGTGCTGGCGTTGCAGCACGAGCAACTGCCGCGCACCCTGCACGCCGACGAGCCCTCGCCGCATGTGGACTGGACCTCGGGCGACGTCAAACTCCTGACCGAGCCGGTGGAGTGGCCCGCGGGCGAGCGGGTCCGCCGGGCGGCGGTGTCCTCGTTCGGCCTGAGCGGGACCAACGCCCACGTCATCCTGGAACAGGCCCCTGCCTCCCCCGACGCCGCCGCCTCCGACGAGGAGCCGGACGGGATCGAGTCCATGGAGCGCGCCGCCGAGGCGGTGGCCCCGGTGGTGTCGGGTGCCGGCGCCTGGCTGGTGTCGGGACGTTCGGCCGCCGGTCTGTCGGCGCAGGCCGAGCGACTGCTCACCTGGACGACCGCCCGCCCCGAGCTGGAACCGGCCGACGTGGCCTGGTCGTTGGCCGCGACGCGTTCGGTGTTCGAGCACCGGGCGGTGGTGGTCGGTGCTGGTCGGGCCGAGCTGGTGGCCGGTCTGGAGAGCGTCCGAGGTGAGGTGCTGACGGGTTCTGCGGTGTCGGGGGTGGCGCGGTCCGGCGTACGTCCGGTGTTCGTCTTCCCCGGTCAGGGTTCGCAGTGGCTGGGTATGGGCCGGGAACTGGCTGAGGTGAGTCCGGTGTTCGCGGCGCGGCTGGCGGAGTGTGCGGCGGCACTGGCGCCTCATGTCGAGTGGTCGCTGATGGATGTGCTGGCGGGGACGGAGGGCGCTCCGGCGCTGGAGGCCGCCGATGTGGTGCAGCCGGTGCTGTGGGCGGTGATGGTGTCGCTGGCCGCCGTGTGGGAGGCGGCCGGTGTGGCACCGGCCGCCGTCGTCGGGCACTCGCAGGGTGAGATTGCGGCGGCGACGGTGGCGGGGATGCTGTCGCTGGAGGACGCCGCCCGGGTGGTGGCCCTCAGGTCGCAGTCGCTGAAGGTGCTGGCGGGTGCGGGCGGCATGCTCTCGGTCGCCGCCTCTGCCGAAGTGGTGGAGAGCCGTCTGGACGAGCGTCTGTCGCTGGCGGCGGTCAATGGCCCTGCTGCGGTGGTGGTTTCGGGTGAGCCGCAGGCCCTGGAGGAGCTGAAGGCGCAGTTCGAGGCCGAGGGCATCCGGGCGCGGATGGTGGCGGTGGATTACGCCTCGCACGGTCCCCAGGTCGACCGCTTGGAGACGGAGATCCGCGAAGTCCTCTCGGGCATCTCCCCGCGCCAGGGCCGGGTGCCGATGGTGTCGGCGATGTCGGGCGAGATCCTGACCGGCGAGGAGCTGGACGCCGGGTACTGGTACGACAGCCTTCGCAACACGGTCCACTTCGACCGCGCGGTCCGGACCCTGGCCGACCGGGGTCACGAGGTGTTCATCGAGGTCTCCCCGCACCCGGTCCTCACCGGCGCCATCACGGACACGCTGGAGGATGCCGCTGGTCTCACCACGCTGCCCGCAGCGGTGTGCGGCACCCTGCGGCGGGACGACGACAGCGCGGCCAGGATCGTGACCTCGTTCGCCGAGGCGTGGGTGCAGGGCGCTTCCGTCGACTGGACGAAGGTCCTGCCCGCCGCGAAGCGCATTGAACTCCCGACGTACGCCTTCCAGCACGAGCGCTACTGGCCGAAGGCGGCCGTCTCCTCGGGCGGCGACGCGTCGTCGCTGGGCCTGGGCGCGGTGGAGCACCCGCTACTGGGTGCGGCGGTGGAGCTGGCCGACGGCGCTGGGGTGGTGTGCACCGGTCGGCTGTCGGTGCGGTCGCAGCCGTGGCTGGCCGATCACCGGGTCGGTGGGGTGATCCTGCTGCCGGGTACCGGTTTTGTGGAGCTGGCGGTCCAGGCGGGCGACCAGGTGGGCTGCGGGGTGCTGGAGGAACTCACCCTCCAGGCGCCGCTCGTCGTCCCCGAGTCCGGCGCCGTCCAGGTACAGGTCGTGGTGGCCGCGGCGGACGGCGACGGACGTCGGGGGGTGGAGGTCTTCTCGCGGACCGCCGGTTCCCAGGAGCCGTGGGTCCAGCACGCCGAGGGTGTGCTGGCGCCGGCCGGGCGGACCGTGGACGCCGGTGAGGAGTTCACCGTCTGGCCGCCGAGCGGGGCCGAGGCGGTGGACGTCAGCGGCATGTACGACGCGCTGGACTCGAACGGGTACGGCTACGGCCCGGCGTTCCAGGGGCTGAAGGCGGTGTGGCGGCGCGACGGCGACGTGTTCGCCGAAGTCGAGCTGGCGCAGGACGAGGCCGCGCAGGCCACGGCCTTCGGTCTGCACCCGGCGCTGCTGGACGCGGTGCTGCACGCCGCTCCGCTGGCAGGCGTCGAAGAGAGCGGTTCCGACCAGGTGCGGCTGCCATTCGCGTGGACCGGCGTGGAGCTGCACGCCACCGGCGCGACGGTTCTGCGGGCGCGGATCCGGCGGGACGAGCAGGGCAGCCTGACCCTGGCCGCCGCGGACGCCACCGGCGCTCCGGTGGTCTCGGTGACGTCGCTGATCACCCGCGCGGTGACGGCCGAGCAGCTGAAGGCGGCCGAATCCGGCCCGGCGGACTCGCTGTTCACCATCGAGTGGGCCCCGCTCGCCGAGAGCGCCGTCCCGGTCGGGGAGTGGGCGCTGGTCGGTGAGGACCGCTTCGGCCTGGTCGAGGCGCTGGCCGGTACCGGCGTTCAAGTGCGGCCGTTCACCGACTTGACAGAGCTGGCCGAGGCGGCGGAGTCCGCTCCCGGCGTGGTGCTGGCATGTGCCGGTACCGGGCAGCCGGCCGGCGCCGACGCGGCGCGGGCGGCGCAGGAGGCCACCGGTGAGGCGCTGGCGCTGGCGCAGGACTGGCTGGCCGAGGAGCGGCTGGAGTCGGCCCGCCTGCTGGTCGTCACCCGTGGCGGTGTGTCCGCCTCGGCGGGCGAGCGTGCCACGGACCTGGCGGCAGCCGCCGTATGGGGTCTGCTGCGTTCCGCGCAGTCGGAGAACCCGGGCCGGATCGTCCTGGCCGACCTGCCTGCTGACGGCGCCGAGGCCCGGTCCGCCGCGCTGCTGCCGTCCTTCCTGGACAGCGGTGAGGCGGAACTCGCCGTCCGGGGCACGACCGCCTACGGCAGGCGTCTGACCCGCCCGTCCGGCGAGCCGGCGGTGCCGGAGGGCGCGTGGCGGCTGGTGCCGGACGAGGGCGGCTCGCTGGACGGGCTGCGGCTCGAGTCCGTTCCCGAGCCGGCCGGCGCGGTGCCCGCCGGGCACGTCCGGGTGGCGGTGAAGGCCGCGGGCCTGAACTTCCGGGACGTGCTGATCGGCCTGGGCATGTACCCGGGCGGCGGGGTGATGGGCAGCGAGGTCGCCGGTGTCGTGGCCGAGACCGGACCCGGGGTCAGTGGCCTCGCGGTCGGCGACCGCGTGATGGGGGTCGCGGACGGCGGGTTCGGCCCGCTGGCCGTCACCGACGCCCGGCATCTGGTGTGCATACCGGAGCAGTGGACCTACGCCGAGGCCGCATCGGTGCCCAGCGCCTTCATGACGGCCTGGTACGCGCTGGTCGAGCTGGCGGGTGTCCGTGCAGGTCAGCGGGTGCTGATCCACGCGGGTGCCGGTGGCGTGGGGATGGCTGCCGTGCAGATTGCGCGGCACCTGGGCGCGGAGGTGTTCGCCACGGCGAGCCCGGCTAAGTGGCCGGTGCTGGAGCGGATGGGTCTGGACGCGGAGCGCATCGCGTCGTCGCGGGACGCGGGCTTCGAGGCCCGGTTCCTGGAGGCGACCGGTGGCGCGGGTGTGGACGTGGTCGTCAACTCGCTGGCCGGTGAGCTGATCGATGCGTCGCTGAGGCTGCTGCCTCGCGGCGGGGCGTTCGTGGAGATGGGCGCAACCGACCTGCGCGACGCGGACGTGGTGGCGGCCGAGCACCCGGGGGTGACCTACCGGGCGTTCAACCTCGCAGAGGCCGGTCCCGAGGGCCTCGGTGCCATGCTGTCCCAGGTCAGCGCGCTGATGGCGAAGGGCGCGCTGTCGCTGCTGCCGGTGCGGGCGTGGGACGTGCGGCGCGCGAGGGAGGCGTTCCGGTTCATGTCGCAGGCCAAGCACACCGGCAAGATCGTCCTGACGATCCCGGCGACCCCCGTCGCCGCCCGCCTGTCGGCGCCGGTGACCGCGCGGACGGCCCTGGTGACCGGCGGCACCGGCACCCTGGGCAGCCTGGCGGCACGTCACCTCGCGGCGACCGGCCGCGCCGACTCGGTCGTACTGACCAGCCGTTCGGGAGCCGGTGCTGTGGGAGTTGCCGAACTGGCCGCGCAGCTCGCGGAGTCGGGCACCTCGGTGCACGTGGTCGCGTGTGACACGGCCGAACGCGACGGGCTCGCGACGGTTCTCGCCGGCATCCCGGCCGAGGCCCCGCTGCGCACCGTCATCCACACCGCCGGTGTGCTGGACGACGGCACGATCGGCTCGCTGACGGCGGACCGGGTGGCGTCGGTGATGCGGCCCAAGGCGGACGGCGCGTGGAACCTGCACGAGCTGACCCGTCACCTGGACCTCGACCACTTCGCCCTGTTCTCCTCGGCGGCGGCGGCGTTCTCCAGCCCCGGCCAGGGCAACTACGTGGCCGCCAACGCGTTCCTCGACGCGCTGGCCGCCGACCGCAGGGCCGCCGGTCTCCCGGCGACCTCCCTGTGCTGGGGTCTGTGGGCCGAGGCCAGCGCGCTGACCGGGCAGCTCACCGACGCAGAGCGGGCCCGCATCAACCGGGGCGGCATCAGCGCGCTGAGCGCCGAGGAGGGCCTGGCCCTGCTGGACACGGCGCTCGCCCGCGACGAGGCCGTCCTCGTCCCGGCCCGCCTCGACCTGGCCGGACTGCGCGCACAGTCCGCGCGCAGCACCGAAGTCCCGCCTCTGTGGCGGGCACTGCTCGGTGCGGGCACCGGCCGACGGGCGGCGGCGTCCGGCAGCACCCCGGCCGGACCGGAGGCGCTGCATCGGGAACTGGCCGCCCTGTCCGAGCCGGAACGGCAGGTGCGGCTCATGGACCTGGTCCGCGCCCACGCGGCGGCCGTCCTCGGACACGCCTCGGTCGGCGCGGTCGAGACCACCCGGGCCTTCACCGACCTGGGCTTCGACTCACTGACCGCTGTCGAACTGCGCAACAGGCTGAGCGGCGCGACCGGGACCCGGCTCCCGGCCACCCTCGTGTTCGACTACCCCAACCCGGCCGAACTGGCGGTGTTCCTCGGGCAGAAGCTGGCGCCGAAGCTCGGCGCCAGCGCTCCGACGGACACGCCGGACGACTCCGAGTCCACGCTCCGCAAGGCTCTCGCGACCGTGCCGCTGGCCCGCTTCCGCGAGGCGGGGCTGATGGAGGCCCTGATGCAGCTCGCGGGCGTCCGCGAAGAAGCCCTGGCGTCCGACACGGTCGAGGACATCGACGCCCTCGATACCGAGAGCCTGATCCGTATGGCCCTGGACGGCGAGTCGGAATGAAGTCTCTGAACATCAGCGCGTTCGCGTGGAGGAAGCGATGACCGGAACACCTGACAAGCTCCTGGACGCGCTGCGGGCCTCCGTCAAGGAGACGGAGCGCCTCCGGCAGCGCAACCGCCAGCTTGTCGAGGCGTCGTCCGCACCCGTGGCCATCGTCGGCATGAGCTGCCGGCTCCCGGGCGGGGTGACCTCGCCCGAGGAGCTGTGGGAGCTGCTGGGCGCGGGCGGCGACGCCATCTCCGGCTTCCCCACCGACCGGGGCTGGGACACCGAGAGCGTGTACGACCCGGACCCCGACCACCAGGGCACCTCCTACGTGGTCGAGGGCGGGTTCCTCGACGGCGCGGCGGACTTCGACGCCGGACTGTTCGGGATCAGCCCGCGCGAGGCCCTCGCCATGGACCCCCAGCAGCGGCTGCTCCTCGAAGCGTCGTGGGAGGCGCTGGAGCGCGCGGGAGTCGCCCCCGCCTCCCTGCGCGGCTCGACGACCGGTGTCTTCGTCGGCGTCGCCCCTACCGACTACGTGGGCCACCCCGGCCTGCGGACCGTCGAAGGCATCGAGGGACACCTGACGACGGGAGGAGCGGCCAGTGTGATGTCGGGCCGCATCTCGTACCTGCTCGGCCTGCAGGGGCCCGCGGTGTCCATCGACACCGCGTGCTCCTCCTCGCTGGTGGCCCTGCACATCGCGGCCCAGGCCGTGCGCTCCGGGGAGTGCTCGCTCGCGCTGGTCGGCGGTGTCACGGTGATGGCCTCGCCGCTGGGCTTCATCGGCTTCTCCCGGCAGCGCGGCCTCGCCGAGGACGGCCGCTGCAAGGCGTTCTCGGCGGACGCGGACGGCATGGGCATGGGCGAGGGCGTCGGCATGCTCGTGCTGGAGCGGCTCTCCGACGCCCAGCGCAACGGTCACCCGGTCCTCGCCGTGATCCGCGGCTCGGCGGTCAACCAGGACGGCGCGTCCAACGGCATGACCGCCCCCAATGGCCCCTCCCAGCAGCGCGTCATCCGCGCCGCCCTCGCCAACGCGCACGTGGCGGCGACCGACGTCGACGTCGTCGAGGCACACGGCACAGGCACCGCCCTCGGCGACCCCATCGAGGCGCAGGCGCTCCTCGCGACCTACGGGCAGGACCGTCCGGAGGACCGCCCGCTGTGGCTGGGTTCGGTGAAGTCGAACATCGGGCACCCCCAGCAGGCGGCCGGTGTGGCCGGCGTGATCAAGATGGTGCTGGCGTTGCAGCACGAGGAACTGCCGCGCACCCTGCACGCCGACGAGCCCTCCCCGCACATCGACTGGACCGAGGGTCACGTACGGCTCCTCACCGAGGCCCGGCCGTGGCAGCCCGGCGAGCGACCCCGCAGGGCGGGCGTCTCCTCCTTCGGCATCAGCGGCACCAACGCCCACGTCATCCTGGAGGAGGCACCCGCCGCCGAGCCTGTCGAGCCGTCCAGCGAGGTCGAGCCGGTCGTGTCCGGGGTCGGCGCTTGGCTGGTGTCGAGCCGCTCGGCTGCCGGTCTGTCGGCACAGGCGGACCGGCTGCGGGAGTGGGTGACCGCCCGTCCCGAGCTGCAACCGGCCGATGTGGCGTGGTCGTTGGCGACGTCGCGTTCGGTGTTCGAGCACCGGGCCGTGGTGCTGGGGGCGGAGGGGCTGGGGGCTCTGGCCGGGGGTGCGGCCAGCGGTGATGTGGTGTCGGGGGTGGCGCGGTCCGGCGTACGTCCGGTGTTCGTGTTCCCGGGGCAGGGTTCGCAGTGGCTCGGCATGGGGTGTGAACTGGCCGCGGCCAGCCCGGTGTTCGCGGCGCGGCTGGCGGAGTGCGCGGCGGCACTGGCGCCTCATGTCGAGTGGTCGCTGATGGACGTCCTGGCCGGTGTTGAGTCAGCCCCGGCGCTGGAGGCCGCGGATGTGGTGCAGCCGGTGTTGTGGGCGGTGATGGTGTCGCTGGCTGCGGTGTGGGAGGCGGCCGGAGTGGCGCCGGCCGCTGTGGTGGGTCATTCGCAGGGTGAGATTGCGGCGGCGACGGTGGCGGGGATGTTGTCGCTGGAGGACGGCGCGCGGGTGGTGGCGCTGCGGTCGCGGTCGTTGAAGGTGCTGGCGGGTGCGGGGGGCATGCTCTCGGTCGCCGCCTCTGCCGAGGTGGTGGAGGGCCGGCTGGGTGAGCAGGTCGCGCTGGCGGCGGTGAACGGTCCTGCGGCGGTGGTGGTTTCGGGTGAGCCGCAGGCTCTTGAGGAGCTGAAGGCGCAGTTCGAGGCCGAGGGCATCCGGGCGCGGATGGTGGCGGTGGACTACGCGTCGCACGGTCCGCAGGTCGATCGTCTGGAGGCGGAGATCCGTGAGGTCCTGGCCGGGATCTCTCCCCGTCGGGGCCGGGTGCCGATGGTGTCCTCCATGTCGGGTGAGACGCTGACCGGCGAGGAGTTGGACGCCGGTTACTGGTACGACAGCCTCCGCAACACCGTCCACTTCGACCCCGCCGTCCGGACCCTCGCCGACCAGGGCCACCAGGTCTTCATCGAGGTCTCCCCGCACCCGGTCCTCACCGGTGCCATCACGGACACCCTGGAAGAGGTCGCCGAAGTCGGTGCAGTGCCGGGTGCGGTATGCGGGACGCTGCGCCGGGATGACGACAGTGCGGCCCGGATCGTGACTTCGCTGGCCGAGGCGTGGGTGCAGGGCGCTTCCGTCGACTGGACGAAGGTGCTGCCCGCAGCGGACTCTGTCGAACTGCCCACCTACGCCTTCCAGCACGAGCGCTACTGGCCGAAGGCGGTCATGGCCTCAGGCGGTGACGCGTCGTCGCTGGGCCTGGGCTCCCTTGCCCACCCGCTGCTCAGCGCTGTGGTGGAGCTGGCCGATGGTGCCGGGGTGGTGTGCACCGGTCGGCTGTCGGTGCGGTCCCACCCGTGGCTGGCCGATCACCGCGTCGGCGGTGTGACCCTGCTGCCGGGCACCGGCTTCGTGGAGCTGGCGGTCCAGGCGGGCGACATGGTGGGCTGCGGGGTGCTGGAGGAACTCACCCTCCAGGCGCCACTCGTCGTACCGGACGGCGGCGCGGGTGTTCAGGTGCAGGTGGCGGTGGGGTCCGAGGAGGTCGACGGGCGCCGGTCGGTGGAGGTGTATTCGCGGACCGACGGCGCCGGGGAGACGTGGATCCGGCACGCGACCGGCGTGCTCGTGCCGACCGGCCGGGCCGTGGACGCCGGTGAGGAGTTCACCGTCTGGCCGCCGAGCGGGGCCGAGGCGGTGGACGTCGGCGGCATGTACGAGGCGTTGGCTGCGGCGTCGTACGAGTACGGCCCGGTGTTCCAGGGGCTGAAGGCGGTGTGGCGGCGCGACGGCGACGTGTTCGCCGAAGTCGAGCTGGCGCAGGACGAGGCAGCGCAGGCCACGGCCTTCGGTCTGCACCCGGCGCTGCTCGACGCGGTGCTCCAGGCGGGCGCGCTGGCCGAGACACCCGGGGGTGCGGCGCAGGCGGACGCGGGTGAGGTGCGGTTGCCGTTCGCGTGGACCGGCGTGGAGCTGCACGCCACCGGCGCGACGGTTCTGCGGGCGCGGATCCGCCGGGACGCGCAGGGCAGCCTGTCGTTCACGGCCGTGGACGTCGCCGGTGCCCCGGTGGTCTCGGTGGCGTCGCTGATCACCCGCGCGGTGACGGCGGAGCAACTGCGCTCGGCCGGTACGGAATCCGGGCTGGCGGACGCGCTGTTCGCGATGGACTGGGTGCCCGTCCCCGAGTCGGCACCCGGCGTCCCGGTGGGGGAGTGGGCGCTGGTCGGCGCCGACCGTTTCGGCCTGGTCGAGGCGCTGGCCGACACCGGCGTCCAGGTGCGGCCCTTCGCGGACCTGGCCGAGCTGGCCGAGGCGGCGGAGTTCGCTCCCGGTGTGGTGCTGGCATGTGCCGGTACCGGGCAGCCGGCCGGCGCCGACGCGGCGCGGGCGGCACAGGAGGCCACCGGCGAGGCACTGGCGCTGGTGCAGCGGTGGCTCGGCGAGGAGCGGTTCGAGGAAGCCCGGCTCGTCGTGGTCACCCGGGGCGGCGTCGCCGCGTCCGGAGGCGAGGGCGTGGTCGACCTCGCGGCGGCGGCGGCCCGTGGTCTGCTGCGTTCGGCGCAGTCGGAGAACCCGGGCCGGATCGTGCTGGCCGACCTGCCTGCTGACGGCGCCGAGGCCCGGTCCGCCGCGCTGCTGCCGTCCGTCCTGGACAGCGGCGAGCCCGAGCTGGCCCTGCGCGACACGGTCGCGTACGGCAGGCGTCTGACCCGCCCGTCCGGCGAGCTGGTGGCGCCCGAGGGTGTGTGGCGGCTGACGCCGGACGAGACCGGCTCGCTGGAGGGGCTGCGGCTGGCGGCGGCGGAGGACGTGGACGGCCCGCTGCCGGACGGCTGGGTGCGGATCGCGGTGCGGGCGGCCGGCCTGAACTTCCGGGACGTGCTGATCGGCCTGGGCATGTACCCGGGCGGCGGGGTGATGGGCAGCGAGGTCGCCGGTGTCGTGACCGAGACCGGACCCGCGGTCAGCGGCCTCGCGGTCGGCGACCGGGTGATGGGCGTGGCGGCAGGCGGGTTCGGCCCGCTGGCCGTCACCGACGCTCGACAGGTGGTGCGGATCCCGGACGGCTGGTCCTTCACGGACGCGGCCTCCGTCCCGGTCGCCTTCATGACGGCCTGGTACGCGCTGGTCGAGCTGGCGGGTGTCCGTGCAGGTCAGCGGGTGTTGATCCACGCGGGTGCCGGTGGCGTGGGGATGGCTGCCGTGCAGATAGCGCGGCACCTGGGCGCGGAGGTGTTCGCCACGGCGAGCCCGGCGAAGTGGCCGGTGCTGGAGCGGATGGGTCTGGACGCGGAGCACATCGCGTCGTCGAGGGACGCGGGCTTCGAAGCGGCGTTCGCGGCGGTGACCGGTGGCGCGGGTGTGGACGTGGTGGTCAACTCGCTGGCCGGTGAGCTGATCGACGCGTCGCTGCGGCTGCTGCCTCGCGGCGGGGCGTTCGTGGAGATGGGCGCGACCGACCTGCGCGACGCGGACGCGGTGGCGGCGGAGCACCCCGGGGTGACGTACCGTCCGTTCAACCTGGCGGAGGCCGGTCCCGAGGGCCTCGGCGAGATGCTCGGCCGGATCAGTGCGCTGATGGCCGAGGGCGCGCTGTCGCTGCTGCCGGTACGGGCGTGGGATGTGCGACGGGCGCGGGAGGCGTTCCGGTTCATGTCGCAGGCCAAGCACACCGGCAAGATCGTCCTGACGATCCCGAGCGCGCCGCACACGGGTGCCGCGTCGGCCCTCGTCACCGGCGGCACGGGCACGCTGGGCGCCTTGGTGGCGCGTCACCTGGTGGACACGGGCCGCGCCGACTCGGTGGTGCTGACCAGCCGTTCGGGAGCCGGCGCGCCGGGCGTGGCCGAACTGGCCGCGCGGCTCGCGGAGTCGGGCGCGTCGGTGCGCGTGGCCGCCTGCGACGCGGCCGACCGCGACGCGCTGGCCACCCTGCTGGCCGGCCTCCCGGCCGAGGCCCCGCTGCGCACCGTCATCCACACCGCCGGTGTCCTGGACGACGGCACGATCGGCTCGCTGACGGCGGACCGGGTGGCGTCGGTGATGCGGCCCAAGGCGGACGGCGCCTGGAACCTGCACGAGCTGACCCGCCACCTCGACCTCGACCACTTCGCCCTGTTCTCCTCCGGGTCCTCGGCGTTCTCCAGCCCCGGCCAGGGCAACTACGTGGCCGCCAACGCGTTCCTCGACGCCCTCGCCACCCGGCGCCGCGCCGACGGCCTGCCCGCCTCCTCGCTCGCCTGGGGCCTGTGGGCCGACACCAGCGCGCTGACCGGGCAGCTCACCGAGGCCGAGCGGGCCCGGATGAACCGGGGTGGAGCCGTCGCGCTGAGTGCCGAGGAGGGTCTGGCCCTGCTGGACGCGGCGCTCGCCCGCGACGAGGCCGTCCTCGTCCCCGCCCGCTGGGACATCGCCGGGATGCGTGCCCAGGCCGCCCGCAGCGTCGAAGTCCCGCCTCTGTGGCGGGCGCTGGTCGGTGCAGGCACCGGCCGACGGGCAGCCGCCTCCGGCAACACCGGGGCCGGCGCGGACTCGCTGCGCCGCCAGTTGGCCGCGATGGCCGAACAGGACTGCAGGCGGCTGCTCATGGACCTGGTCCGCACGCACGCAGCCGCCGTCCTCGGACACGCCGCCGTCGACGCGATCGCGCCCACCCGGGCCTTCACCGACCTGGGCTTCGACTCGCTGACCGCCGTGGAGATGCGCAACCGGCTGACCGGCGTGACCGGACTGCGGCTGCCGGCCACCCTCGTCTTCGACTACCCCAACCCGATCGCCCTCGCCGGCCACCTGCTGGCCGAACTCGTCGGCGACGGCACGCGGCTCGAAGCGCTCCCGCCGGTCCGCACGACCATGGCGACCGACGACGAGCCGATCGCCATCGTCGGCATGGCCTGCCGCTTCCCCGGCGACGCCGACGACCCCGACGCCTTCTGGCAGTTGCTCGCCTCCGGCAAGGACGCGATCAGCGACTTCCCGGACGACCGGGGCTGGGACGAGGGGCTCTACGATCCCGACCCCGACAAGGAAGGCACCGTCTACACCCGCTCCGGTGGATTCATCTCGGATGCCCGGGGCTTCGACGCCGACTTCTTCGGCATCAGCCCGCGTGAGGCACTCGCGATGGACCCGCAGCAGCGGCTGCTCCTCGAGGTCTCCTGGGAGGCGCTGGAGCGGGCCGGTATCGACCCGGAAACACTGCGCGGCAGCCAGTCCGGAGTCTTCGTCGGCGGCTTCGCCTCCAGCTACGGGCTGGGCGTCGCGGCGGGCGCCGAGGGACACGCGACCACCGGCTTCGCCACGAGCGTGATGTCGGGCCGCGTCTCCTACACCCTCGGCCTGGAGGGCCCGGCGCTCACGGTGGACACCGCGTGCTCGTCCTCCCTGGTGGCGCTGCATCTGGCCGTCCAGGCGCTGCGCGGCGGCGAGTGCACGATGGCACTGGCCGGCGGGTCCACCGTCATCGCGAGCCCGGAAGGAATCATCGGTTTCTCCCGGCAGCGCGGCCTGGCCGAGGACGGGCGCTGCAAGGCGTTCTCCGCGCAGGCCGACGGCATGGGATTCGCCGAGGGCGCGGGCATGTTGGTCGTGGAGCGGCTGTCCGACGCCCGCCGCAACGGCCACCCGGTCCTCGCCGTGGTGCGCGGCTCGGCGGTGAACCAGGACGGTGCGTCGAACGGCCTGACGGCCCCGAACGGCCCCTCCCAGCAGCGGGTCATCCGCGCCGCCCTGGCCGACGCGAGACTGACGCCCGCCGACGTGGACGTCGTCGAGGCGCACGGCACCGGCACGACGTTGGGCGACCCGATCGAGGCGCAGGCGCTGCTCGCGACCTACGGCCAGGACCGTCCGGAGGACCGGCCGCTGTGGCTGGGTTCGGTGAAGTCGAACATCGGTCACACGCAGGCCGCCGCCGGCGTGGCGGGTGTGATGAAACTGGTGCTGGCACTCCAGCACGGCGAGTTGCCGCCCACGCTGCACGCCGACGAGGCGTCGCCGCACATCGACTGGTCGGCGGGTGAGGTGTCCCTGCTGACGGAACCGGTGGAGTGGCCTGCCGGTGAGAGGGTGCGCCGAGGGGGTGTGTCCTCGTTCGGGATCAGCGGCACCAACGCCCACGTGATCGTCGAGGAGGCGCCTGCCGCCGAGCCTGTCGAGTCGTCCGGCGGGGTTGAGCCGGTGGTGTCGGGGGCCAGTGCGTGGCTGGTGTCGGCGCGTACTGCTGCGGGTCTCGCGGGTCAGGCGGACCGGTTGCGGGAGTGGGTGGCCGCCCGGCCTGAGCTGGAACCGGCCGATGTGGCTTGGTCGTTGGCGACGTCGCGTTCGGTGTTCGAGCACCGGGCCGTGGTGCTGGGGGCGGAGGGGCTGGGGGCTCTGGCCGGAGGTATGGCCAGCGGTGATGTGGTGTCGGGGGTGGCGCGGTCCGATGCGCGGACGGTGTTCGTGTTCCCGGGGCAGGGTTCGCAGTGGCTCGGCATGGGGTGTGAACTGGCCGAGACCAGCCCGGTGTTCGTGGCGCGGCTGGCGGAGTGCGCGGCGGCACTGGCGCCTCATGTCGAGTGGTCGCTGATGGATGTGCTGGCGGGAGCGGAAGGCGCTCCGGCGCTGGAGGCCGCCGATGTGGTGCAGCCGGTGCTGTGGGCGGTGATGGTGTCGCTGGCCGCCGTGTGGGAGGCGGCCGGAGTGGCACCGGCCGCCGTCGTCGGGCACTCGCAGGGTGAGATCGCGGCGGCGACGGTGGCCGGAATGCTGTCCCTGGAGGACGCCGCCCGGGTGGTGGCCCTCAGGTCGCGGTCGTTGAAGGTGCTGGCGGGTGCGGGCGGCATGCTCTCGGTCGCCGCCTCTGCCGAGGTGGTGGAGGGCCGTCTGGACGAGCGTCTGTCGTTGGCGGCGGTCAATGGCCCTGCGGCGGTGGTGGTTTCGGGTGAGCCGCAGGCTCTTGAGGAGCTGAAGGCGCAGTTCGAGGCCGAGGGCATTCGGGCGCGGATGGTGGCGGTGGACTACGCCTCGCACGGCCCTCAGGTGGACCGTCTGGAGGCGGAGATCCGTGAGGCCCTGGCCGGGATCTCTCCCCGTCGGGGCCGGGTGCCGATGGTGTCCTCCATGTCGGGTGAGACGCTGACCGGTGAGGAGCTGGACGCGGGCTACTGGTACGACAGTCTGCGCAACACGGTCCACTTCGAGCGCGCGGTGCGGACTCTGGCCGACCAGGGCCACCCGGTCTTCATCGAGGTCTCCCCGCACCCGGTCCTGTTCGGCGCCATGACGGACACGCTGGAGGAGGTGGCCGGGGCTGCGGGACCCGGTGCTGTGCCGGGTGCGGTGTGCGGAACCCTGCGCCGGGACGACGACAGTGCGGTCCGGATCGTGACTTCGCTGGCCGAGGCGTGGGTGCAGGGCGCGTCCGTCGACTGGACGAAGGTGCTGCCCGTCGCGGAACGCACAGAACTGCCGACGTACGCCTTCCAGCACGAGAGTTTCTGGCCGAAGGCGGGGGTCTCTTCGGGTGGCGACGCGTCGTCGCTGGGCCTGGCTTCCCTGGCCCACCCGCTGCTGGGTGCGGCGGTGGAGCTGGCCGATGGTGCCGGGGTGGTGTGCACCGGTCGGCTGTCGGTGCGGTCGCAGCCGTGGCTGGCCGATCACCGGGTCGGCGGCGTGATCCTGCTGCCGGGTACCGGTTTTGTGGAGCTGGCGGTCCAGGCTGGCGACCAGGTGGGCTGCGGGGTGCTGGAGGAACTCACCCTCCAGGCGCCGCTCGTCGTCCCCGAGTCCGGCGCCGTCCAGGTCCAGGTCGTGGTGGCCTCGGCCGACGACGGGCGCCGGTCGGTGGAGGTGTATTCGCGCACCGACGGCGCCGCGGAGTCGTGGGTTCGGCACGCCGAGGGTGTGCTCGCGCCGACCGGGCAGGCCGTGGACGCCGGTGAGGAGTTCGCCGTCTGGCCGCCCAGCGGGGCGAGTGCGGTGGACATCGGCGGGATGTACCGGGCGCCGGAGTCGTCGTACCAGTACGGCCCGGTGTTCCAGGGGCTGAAGGCGGTGTGGCGGCGCGACGGCGATGTGTTCGCCGAGGTGGCGCTGCCGGAGTCGGTCGTGCAGGAGGCCGGTGCCTTCGTCCTGCACCCGGCGCTGCTCGACGCCGTACTCCAGGCCAGCGGCCTGGCCGAGGCACCCGGGGGCGCCGCGCAGGACGACGCGGGTGAGGTGCGGTTGCCGTTCGCGTGGACGGGCGTGGAGCTGCACGCGGCGGGTGCGACGGTGCTGCGGGCGCGGATCCGCCGGGACGCACAGGGCAGCCTGAACCTGGCCGCCGTGGACGCGGCAGGCGCCCCGGTGGTCTCGGTGGCCTCGCTGATCACCCGCGCGGTGACGGCGGATCAACTGCGCTCGGCAGGTACGGAATCCGGGCTGGCGGACGCGCTGTTCGCCGTCGAATGGGCCCCGCTCGCCGAGAGTGCCGCCTTGACGGGGGAGTGGGCGCTGATCGGCGCCGACCGCTTCGGCCTGGTCGAGGCGCTGGCCGGCACCGGCGTGCAGGTACGGCCCTTCGCCGGCCTGGCGGAACTCTCCGCCGCAGCCGAGGCCCGCGAGATCGACCCGCAGGCGGTGCTGGTCTGCGCCGGGGAGCCGGAAGCGGCCGACGGCGACGCGGCGCGAGCCGCCCGGTACGCCACCGGCGAGGCGCTGGCGCTGGCGCAGGACTGGCTGGCCGAGGAGCGGCTGGAGTCCGCCCGGCTGGTGGTCGTCACCCGTGGCGGGGTCGCCGCTTCGCCCGGTGAGCGTGTCGCGGATCTGGCCGCTGCCGCCTCCCGGGGCCTGTGGTGCTCGGCGCAGGCGGAGCACCCGGACCGGATCGTCCTGGTCGACCTGCCGGCCGACGGCGCCGACGAGCGGTCCGCCGCGCTGCTGCCGTCCGTCCTGGACAGCGGTGAGCCCGAACTCGCCCTGCGCGGCGAGGCCGCCTACGGGCGCCGGCTGACGCGTGCGTCTGTCGCCGGGACGTCAGTTGAACACCCCCACGGCCCGCGCGTCGCCCCCTCGGTGCTGGTGACCGGCGGCACCGGCACGCTCGGCGGACTGGTCGCCCGGCATCTGGTGACCACGGGTCGCGCCGACGGCGTGGTGCTCACCAGCCGCTCGGGCCCGGCCGCCGCCGACGTGCCCGCGCTGGCCGCCGAACTCGCCGGGCTCGGTGCGGCCGTCGACGTCGTGGCCTGTGACGCGGCGGACCGGGACGCGCTGGCCTCGGTACTGGCGGCGATCCCCGCCGAGCGCCCGCTCAGGTCGGTCGTCCACGCGGCCGGTGTGCTGGACGACGGTGTGATCGCCGCGCTCACTCCGGAGCGGCTGGACACCGTCATGCGGCCCAAGGCCGACGCGGCCTGGCACCTGCACGAGCTGACCCGTGACCTCGAGCTGGACCACTTCGTCCTGTTCTCCTCGGCGGCGGCCACCTTCGGCGTCGCCGGGCAGGGCAACTACGTGGCGGCCAACGCGTTCCTGGACGCGCTGGCCGTCGAGCGCCGGGCCGCGGGACTGCCGGGCACCTCGCTGGCCTGGGGGCTGTGGGCCGACACCAGCGCGCTGACCGGGCAGCTCACCGAGGCCGCCCGGTCCCGGATGAGCCGCGTCGGTGCGCTCAGCGCGGCTGAGGGCCTGGCCCTGTTCGACGTGGCGGTGGCCCGCGACGAGGCGGTGCTCGTCCCGGTCCGGATGGATCTGGCCGACCTGCGTGCACGGGCCGCCCGCAGCGGCGAGATCCCGGCGCTGTGGCGGACGCTGGGCGGCGCCCCGGCCCGGCGCGGTGCCGCGTCCGGAAGTCCGGGCGCGGACTCGCTGCGCCGTCAGCTCGCCGCGCTGTCCCCCGCGGACGCGGACGAGATGCTGCTGGACCTGGTGCGCGCCCAGGTGGCGGTGGTGCTGGGGCATGCGTCCGGGGACGCCGTGGAGCCCGGCCGGGCCTTCAACGACCTGGGCTTCGACTCGCTGACGGCGGTCCAGCTGCGCAACCGGCTGGGCATGGCCACCGGACTGCGGCTGCCGGCCACCCTCGTCTTCGACTACCCGAACCCGATCGCGCTCGCCGCGCACCTGAGCGAGAAGCTGGGCGGCGGCACCGGCGCGAGCGCCGCCGCCGCGCAGCCCGCGCCCGTCGCGGCCACCGACGAGCCGATCGCGATCGTGGGCCTGAGCTGCCGCTTCCCCGGCGGCGTGGACGGCCCCGAGGACCTGTGGCGGCTGCTCGCCGAGGGCCGGGACGCGGTCACCACGTTCCCCGCGGACCGCGGATGGGACCTGGACGGCCTCTACGACCCGGACGCCGAGCACCTGGGCACCTCGTACACCCGGGCCGGCGGATTCCTGGACGACGCCAGCGCCTTCGACGCCGGCTTCTTCGGGATCAGCCCGAAGGAGGCCCTGGCGATGGACCCGCAGCAGCGGCTGCTCCTCGAGCTGTCCTGGGAGGCGTTCGAACGGGCCGGTATCGACCCGGTCTCCCTGCGCGGCAGCCGGACCGGCGCCTTCATGGGCGGCTACACCTCGGGCTACGAACTGAGCGTCCTCGCCGACCCCGACTCAGGGGCCGAAGGCCACCTGATGACCGGCATCGCCACCAGCATCCTCTCCGGCCGGGTGGCGTACGCCCTCGGCCTGGAAGGGCCGACGATGACCGTCGACACCGCCTGCTCGTCCGCCCTGGTGGCGCTGCACCTGGCCGCGCAGGCGCTGCGGTCCGGCGAGTGCTCGCTGGCAGTGGCCGGCGGTGTGACGGTCATGGCGACGCCGGGCACCTTCGTCGAGTTCTCCCGGCAGCGCGGGCTGGCGCCGGACGGGCGGTGCAAGGCGTTCGCGGCCGACGCGGACGGCACCGGCTTCGCCGAGGGTGCCGGCCTCCTCGTCGTCGAGCGGCTCTCCGACGCCCGGCGCAACGGGCGCCGCGTGCTGGCGGTGCTGCGCGGCAGCGCAATCAACCAGGACGGTGCGTCGAACGGTTTGACGGCGCCGAACGGACCGTCGCAGCAGCGGGTCATCCGCGCCGCACTGGCCAACGCCGGACTGCGGGCCGACGAGATCGACGCCGTGGAGGCCCACGGCACCGGCACCACGCTCGGCGACCCGATCGAGGCGCAGGCGGTCCTGGCCACCTACGGCCAGAACCGTCCGCAGGACCGGCCGGCCTGGCTGGGCACGGTGAAGTCCAACATCGGACACACCCAGGCCGCCGCGGGCGCTGCGGGCGTCATCAAGATGGTGCTCGCCCTCCAGCACGGCCTGCTGCCCGCCACGCTGCACGTGGACGAGCCGTCGCCGCACATCGACTGGACCGAGGGTCACGTGCAGCTGCTCACCGAGGCCCGGCCGTGGCCGGCCGGCGAGCGCCCGCGCCGGGCCGGCGTCTCGTCCTTCGGCATCAGCGGCACCAACGCCCACGTCGTCCTGGAGGAGGCACCGGCCCCGCAACCGCCCGCGAACGCCGAGCCGGCGCCCGTCGTGGTGCCGTGGGTGCTGGCCGGGCGCACCGACGAGGCGTTGAGGGCGCAGGCCGCGCGGCTGCGCGCGTTCCTCGCGGACCGGCCGGACGTGGACCCGGCCGACGTCGGCCGCACGCTGGCCCTGCGCACGGCCTTCGACCACCGGGCGGTCGTGCTCGGCGAGGACCGGGAGTCCCTGCTCGTCGGGCTGGCCATGGCGGCGGCGGGCGTGCCGGCCAGGAACGTGCTCATCGGCACAGCCACAGGGGAGGGCAAGGCGCTGTTCTTCTTCCCTGGCGACGCGGCTGACGAGGCGTCGGGCGAGGGGCCCGGCAACTCGCCCGGGAACGTGCCCGGATGGCTTGCCTCGGCCGCCCGGCTGCTCGACGAGTCTCCGGTCTTCGCGGCCTCGATGGCCGAATGCGCCATGGCCCTGGCCCCGTTCACGGACTGGAAGCTGAGCGAGACGGTACGCGGAGGGTCCGGCGCCGCGGCGGTGGACCGGCCCGAGGTGCGCGGTCCCGTGCAGTGGGCGGTCATGGTGTCGCTCGCCGCGCTGTGGCGCTCGGCGGGCGTGCGCCCGGCCGCGGTCGCCGGGCACGGCGTGGGTGAGATCGCCGCCGCCCAGGCGGGCGGGGTGCTGTCCCTCGCCGACGCGGCCAGGATCGCGGTGCTCACCACCCGGATCGCCGGCGCCCCGGACCCGGCCGACCTGGCCGTGATCGCCCCGCGGACGCAGGACGTGCCGGTCTTCTCCGGCCGCGACGCTGCGTGGATCGACGGTACGTCGATGGGGGCGGGCCACTGGTGCCGCCCGCCGCGGCCGGCCGCGCCCGCGGCCGAACTCGCCGAGGCCCTGGCGGAAGGCGGATACGGCATCTGCGTCGAGGTCGGCCCGTCTCTGGCGTCCACCGCCGAGATCGGCCGCGCCCCCGTGGCCGCGGACGACCCGTCCCGATCCGTCGCCGTGGTCGCGACGCTGCGCGGCGACGGTTCGGCACTCGGCGCCGTCACAGCGGCGCTGGCCGCCGCCCATGTCCGCGGTGTCGCGGTCGACTGGCCCGCGGTGCTGGGCCGCGGGCAGCACATCGATCTGCCCACCTACGCCTTCCAGCATCAGCGGTTCTGGCCCGCCGCGCCCCGGCCCGCGGCCACGCCGCCCGCGGCCGCTCCGGGCGAGGACCGATTCTGGACGGCGGTGGAGGGCGGCGACCTGGCCGCACTGGCCTCCGTACTCGGTGTGGACGAGCCGCTGCGCGAGGACATGCCGCTGAGCGAGGTGCTGGCGGGCCTGACGGCGTGGCGGCGCCGCGAGAGCGGGGACGGGCGGCCCGGCGGTCCGGCAGGTGACGAGGCGTCAGCCGACACCCTGGGCTGGCTGCGACGGCTGCTGGACCTGCCGTCGGACAAGCGTCTCGACCTGCTGGTCGACCTGCTGCGCGGACAGTTCGCCGAACTCCTCGGCTATGAGACGGCGGAGCAGATCCGGCCCGACGCGGATGTGTTCGAGTTGGGAATGACGTCGATGACGGCCGTGCAACTGCAGGTGAGCCTGATTCGGCAGCTGGGCGTGCAACCGCCCGAGGGCTTTGTTTATGATTACTATTCGCCGGCAGCGTTGGCCGATTTCCTCTCCGAGATTCTTCCGGCTTCACTCGCGGAGGCCGATCCGGGCCCTGAGGTTCTCTAGGAATCCCGCCGAATTCCATTGATGGGATGGTTAAGTGCCGAACGAAAATTCAGCGTCCGTCATATCCGTCGGCGTGTCGAACCGCATTTTCCTTTCCGCGGGCCGCCCCCTCGTCGACCTCGTCGGGTTCTGAGCGCCGTGACCTCCGACACGAGCATCCCGCCCGCGGCCCCGGCGGTCGCCCGCATCGCGGCCACCGCCAAAGAGAAGTCCATGTGGATGGTGGACAAGCTGGCTCCGGACACCGCGGCCAACAACATAGGAGTCGCCCTCCAGGTAGGCGGACGGCTGCGGCCGGACGCCCTGCAGGCGGCCATGGCCATCGTGCTCGGGCAGTACGAGGCACTGCGCACCGTCTTCCTCGAGTCCGGCGCGGACCTGTTCAAGCAGGTCGTCCCCGTCGGCGAGTCGGGCGTCGAGATCGAGCCGCTCGACCTGTCCGGAGGCCGTCCGGAGCAGGACCTGGCGGCCTTCGTCAGCCGGCCGTTCCGGTTCGACGGACGGCCGTTGGCCCGGATCGGGGCCACCGGCCACCCGGACGGCGACATCCTGTGCGTCGCCGTGCACCACCTGGTCTTCGACATGACGTCCGCGGTCCTGTTCCTCCAGGCGTTCCTCTCCGCCTACGACGCGATCGCGGCAGGCCGGCCCGTGCCCGCGCCGCCGGCCGGCGCGACCCTGACCGAGACCGGCCCGAAGCCCGCGGACCTCACCCACTGGCGGGAGGCCCTCAGCGGGTTCTCGCTCGGTGAGCTCGACCTGTGGTGCGGCCTGCCGCGCGGGCGCCGGCCCGCCATGACCGGCGCGAGCGCCGGCCATGTCCTCTCCGCCGAGGCGCAGCGGGCCGTGCAGCAACTCCAGCGCACCGCCCGCGCGCCGGTCGCGGCCATCCTGCTGGCCGGGTACACCGCCCTGCTCGCCGCGCACGGCGCCGGACCGGACCTCGTCGTCGGCTCGCCGGTCGACGTCCGCGGCTCGCGCGAGGGCGCCATCGGCAACCACGCCAACGTCGTCCCGCTGCGGGTCACGGTGGACTTCGCCGAGGGTTTCCGGGCCCTGGTCCGCAAGGCTCGCGACGCCTTCCTCGGCGCCATGGCGCACCCGACCTCCGTGGACGACCTGGCCGGCTCGGCGGTCGGCGTCGAGCAGTCCTGGCAGCGCCCGCTGTTCCGGCACCTGTTCAACTTCCTGCCCGAGATGGCCGTCGGCGAGCTGACCGTGGCCGGCCTGCCCGCCAGGCTGCTGCCGATCGAGAGCCCGCACAGCAAGTACGACCTCGAACTCGTCGGCAGGCCGTCCGGCGGCGAGCTGCTGTTCCGGTACTCCCGCGAGATCTTCTCCCGCGCCGACGTGGAGGCGCTGCTGCGTCGGTTCGACGCGCTGCTGGTCGCCGCCGCCGAGGACCCCGACCGGCCACTGGGCGAGACGGCAGGATGGAGCGGCCCCGACCGACAGGCCGTCGACCGGGCCAACGACACGGCCGGCCGCCCGCCCCACCCCCTCGTCCCCGAGGCGTTCGCCGAGCATGCGGCGAACACGCCGCGGGCCGTGGCCGTGGCCGTGGCCGTGGCCGGGGACGATCGTGTCGTCAGCTACCAGGACGTGCACGAGCAGGCGGAGGCGGTCCGCGCGCTGCTGGCCGCCGTCGGCGTCCAGGCCGGAGACGTGGTGGCGACCGCCGTATCCCCCGCGGAGCAGGCGGCCGCCGCCCTCGCCGTGTGGCGGTCGGGTGCCGTCCTGCTGCCGCTCGACCCCGGACAGGATCCCGCCTGGCTCGACCGTCGGATCGAACAGGCCCAGCCCGCCGCGGTGCTGACCGGAGCGGGCATCGACCTGGCCGACGTGCGTCTGACCCGCTTCCTGCCGGGCGACCTGGCCGGTCTCGACCTGCCCGTCGTCGTGTCGACGGACACCGCCCCGGCGCCCGGCACCGCCACGCCCGGTGACGCCGCTCCCCTCGACCCGGCCGCGCCCGCCTGCCTGTTCCACGACGGCGGGGACGACGGGCAGCCGGTTCCCAGGGTGCTGAGCCACGCGGGACTCGCCGACAGCGCCGGGCACTTCGCCGCCGAACTCGGCGTGACGCCCGCAACGGGCCTGCTCTCCCTCGCCCGGCCCGCCACACCCGGCGCGATCCTCGACCTGGGCCTGGCACTGGGCGCGGGTGCTCGGCTCGTGCTCGCCCCCGAACAGGCCCGTACCGGCGGCGCCGCCCTGCGCGCGGCGGTCGACCGGTACGACGCGTCCGTCGTGCTCGTCCCGTCCGGCACCCCGGCCCGCATCCTGGAGGATCTCGGCGACCGGCTGCCGGGACTCACCGTCCTCGTGCACGCCGGGGAGATCACCCGCGCCACCGCCGGGCGGCTGCTGGCGACGGGCTGCCGACTGCGCTGCGTCGACGGCATCGACGGCGCCACCGGCCGGGTACTGTCAGGGCCCGTCGACACGGACGACCACGCGCCCCGCCTTGCGCCCATCACCCGGATGCGTGCCCTGGTCACCGCCCCGGACGGGCGCGAGCTGCCGATCGGCGTGCGCGGCGAGTTGCGCCTGGCGGGCACCGGTCTCGCCGGCGGCACGGCCGAGGAGCCGTACGGACGGCGCCTGCGCACCGGAGTGCAGGCCCGTTGGCGTTCCGACGGAACCATCGAACTGCTCGGCCGGACCGGTCGGCAGACAGCCACCCCGGACGGCCCGGCCGACCTCGACCAGGTCGAGGCGGTGCTGCTGGACCACCCCGGCGTGACCGCGGCCGCAGCCCTGGCCGTCGCCCGCCCCGACGACACCCAGGCGATCGTCGCCTTCGCCGAGCACACCGAAGCCCCGCACACCGAAGCCGATCTCGCGCAGCAACTGCTCGCGCACGCGGCGGCCGGCCTGGACGCGCCCGCCGTTCCCCGGCGGGTCGTCCCCCTCGACGTCCTGCCCCGCGCCGTCGACGGCCGCCCCGACCGGATCGCCCTGGAACGGCTGGCCGACAAGGCACTGGGCGAGGCGCCCGCCCCGGACCCGGCCGAAGACGACCCGCTGTGCGCCGACCTGATCGGGCTGTGGCGCAGCCTGCTGCCCGACGCGGAGGTCACCGCACGGACCCACTTCTTCGAGTCCGGAGGTCATTCGCTGGCCGCGGCGATCCTGGCCGACCGGGTTCAGGAGCTGACCGGCACGTCCCTCGAACTGAAGGAGATCTTCGAGCATCCGACCCCCGCGGCCCTGGCCGCGAGGCTGCGCGGGTGACCGAGGCAAGGCAGCTCGCGGCGCGGGAGAACCGGCCGTCGCCAACCGACCACGACACCGCAGGGATGAGTCAATGACCGCTGAATTCACACAGCACCGCCTCGCCGTCATCGGCGCCGGCGTGATGGGCACGAACATCTCGACGCTCGCCATGGGGCACGGCGTCGACGTCGTACTGGTCGAGACCGACGAGTCCGCGCTCGCCGCTGCGAAGACGACGATCCGGCAGAAGCTGCGGCACGCCCAGCTGATGGACGTGCTGCCGGCCGACCGCCCGCAGGGTTCGCTGACCGTCACCGCCTCGCTCGATGACATCGTGGACGCCACCACCGTGGTCGAGGCCGTCACCGAGGTCGTCGAGGTCAAGGAGCAGGTCCTGACCGCGGCCTCCGCGCTGGTGCGGCCCGGCACCACCCTGATATCCAACACGTCCTGCATCTCCATCGACGAGATGGCCGCCTGGGTCCAGCGCCCCGAGGAACTGCTCGGCGTCCACTTCATGAACCCCTCCTACATGATCAAGATGGTGGAGGTCATCCGCGGCACCCGGACCTCCCCCGAGATCCTGGAGGCGGCCGTCGGGCTGCTTTCCGTGCTGGGCCGCGAGTCCCTGGTCATCAACGACTCCACCGGCTTCGTGATCAACCGGCTGCTGCACCCGCTGATCAACACCGCGGCCATGCTCGTGCAGGAGGGCGTCGCCTCGGTGGAGGTCGTCGACGGCCTGCTGGAAGGCTGCCTCGGGCACTCGACCGGTCCCCTGCGCACCGGTGACCTGATCGGTCTGGACAACCTGGTCGACTCGCTCAACGTGCTCTACGAGAGCCGCGGCGACGAGAGCTGCCGTCCCTGCGACCTGATGCTCCAGCTCGTCAAGGACGGCCACCACGGCCGCAAGACCGGCCGGGGCTTCTACGACTACGGTACGGCGACGGCGTGATCCGTACGGCCGTCACGGTGGGCGCCGTGCCACTCGGCGCCCACGGGCCGCCGCGCAGAACTGCCGTGAACGCAAAGGGAATTCAAGCCGGGCGGTCTTGTGCTGCGTGGGACGGACCGGCAAGGCTGGCTTGGTGGACAAACAACAGTCATCAGCCGATGCCACCGGGCCCGTGGCCGCAGAGGACATGAGGGCGTCGAACGCCGATCGAGACCAGGTGGTGGAGATCATCCGCGAGGCGGCGGCCGAGGGCCGGCTGACTCTGGAGGAACTCGAGGAGAGAGTGCAGTCGGCGCTGACGGCGCGAACCCTGCGGGATCTGGCAACACTGACCAGAGATCTGCCGGAGCAGCCGAAGCGCGCGAAATCGCCCATCCCGGTCAAGGACCTCGTGAAGATCGAGAAGCGCATCGGCTCGGTCGAGTGGGTCGGGCCCTGGGTGGTCCCGCGCCGGATGGAGATCAAGCTGACGGTCGGCAACGCCAAGATCGACTTCAGTGACGCGGTGGTGACCGATGACGTGCTGTCGATCGACGTCGACCTCGGCATCGGAGGCGATCTGCTGCTGATCACCAGGCCGGGCATCGTGGTCGTGGCCAACGACGTGATCGTGCGCATGGGCGATCTGAAGGTCCGTCCGCCGCAGCAGGACCCGAATCACCCGGTGGACCTGCGGATCGAGGTCACCGGCCGGCTGCGCGGCGGCGACTTCGTCGTGCGCTATCCGCGGGACCTGCGCTGACGGCGGGTTCGCCGCGCGGGCCGAGCGGCGCACACCGTTGAGGCCCTGCGTTCCCAGGTCGCCCTCGTCGGGTCGGAACCCGACGAGGGCGACCTGTCTCATGAGGTCATTCGCGGTGCCCGCCGAACGCCCCGGACCGCTGCGCGAGCCGGTGAGCACTGTCCCGTCCGCCCGGCGGAACGCGATGCGTGCTCAACCCTCCGTGTTTCCTTGATTCCGGTTCGCCGATCTAAAGTCAGTGCGATTTCTCAGCCGACGGACAAGCCCGCGGAGGCGGACGAGAAGTGGCGCCGTGAGCCGCCCTCGCCCGCGGCGCGGCCGCCTTCCCTCCGGCTTCGCCTGCAGCTGCCACATACCGAGGGCTTCCGCGAGATCGGCGCTGCCACCGACGGCGAAATATCCGACCTCACCGACAAAGAGCTGGATTCCTGGGGGAGCCCGTGGTCAGCAACGTGGAGCAGGACACAGAGGCTGTGGTCGGCGGCGGCGCAAGCGCTCGGCAGGACGCGCTGTGGCTGCTGGAGGCGCTCGTCCCGGGCACGGCCGTCAACAACCTGTCCGTCGCGTTCCGGGTCGGCGCGGCCGTGGACCCGGCGGCGCTGCGGGCCGCGCTGGCCGCCGTCGTACGACGGCACGAGGCGCTGCGCACCGTCTACCACTCCGACGGCGCGCGGCTGTCGGCCAGGGTGACCGCGCCCGGTGAACTGAGGCCGGAGCTGACCGAGGTCGCGACGGCCGCCGCCCCGACTGCCGCCGATCTCGAGCCATACGTCACCGCGCCGTTCCGGATCAGCGGCGAACCGCTGATCCGGGCGGCGCTGCTGCACCATCCGGACGCGGACATGTGCGCGGTGACGGCGCATCAGCTCGTCCTGGACGCTCCTTCCCTCCGCATCCTGCTGGAGGAACTCGTCGCCGAGTACGAACGTGCCGCAGCGCAACCGGCGTCGGCCGAGCCGCAGCCCGTCGAGCCCCCGTACGTGGCCCCTGCGCCGAGCCCGGCCGGCCTGGAGTACTGGCGTGCGCGCCTGGCCGGTGCCGTCACCGACGCGCTCGATCTCGGCTGTGCGCTGCCCGACCCCGAGCGGCCGACCCTCTCCGGCGCGGTCGAGCGCGTCGAGCTCTCGCCCGGGGCCGCCGCCGCGGTCCGGCGGCTGAGCGAGGACCTGGCCGTCTCCGAGCGCTCGGTACTGCTGGCCGGGTACTGCGCACTGCTCGAGGCGCACGGTGCCGGGCCCGATCTGGTCGTCGGCCTTCCCCACGACCTGAGGCCGCCCGCATCCGCGCGCACGATCGGCCCGCACGTCAATGTGCTGCCGCTGCGCATCCCGGTCGACCCCGACGAGCCCATCTGCGACCTGATACGACGCAGCCATGAGGTGGCCGGGGAGGCCGAGGCCCACGCCGACGTGGCCGTGGATGCGCATGCGCCGGAACTGCTGCGCTCCCGGTCCGGACGGCTGAGCGCGATGTTCCGCCTGCTCTTCGACTACGCCTCCGCCGCGGACGCACCCGCTGCACGGTTCACGCTCGCGGGCGCGCCGGCCGACCTCGTCGAGGTGGAGAACGGCTGCGCGAAGCCGGACCTCGAACTGCGGGTGGAGTCCACGGCCGACGGCGGACTGCGCGTGCGGGCCGTCTACCGGACCGAGGTCCTGGCGCAGGCCGACGTCCGGTTCCTGCTGGAGCGCTACGACGCGCTTCTGTGCTCGTTCGGCGCCCGGCCCGGCCAGACCGTGGGCGCACTGCGCGGCTGGAGTGCCCGGGACCACGCGGTCATCGACGCCGCGAACGACAGCGCCGGGCCGGTCGAGCCGGACACCGTCCTACGGGCGATCTGGCGGCGCGTGGCAGCCGCGCCCGATGCCGTCGCCGTGGTGGAGGACGAGCGTGAGGTGACCTACCGCGCGCTCTGGCTCGCCGCACAGCGCATCCGCTCCCTGATCGAGGCGGCGGGCGTGGCACCCGGCGGCGTCGTCGCCGTGGCACTGCCGCGCGGTGCCGCCCTGGCCGCCTCGGTGCTCGGCACATGGCTGGCAGGGGCGGCCTACCTTCCCGTCGACACGGCTCATCCCGAGGAACGGATCAGATACCAGCTCTCCGACTCCGGCGCGCGCCTCGTGCTCGGCGAACCACAGCTCGCGGGACTGGCCGAGCCCGGCGCGCAGCTGACCGTGCTGCAGCCCCCGCCGGTGGACGGGACGGCCCACGACTCGACGCACCCGCTCGACGAGCCCGACGAGCCCCAGTGGACCGATCCGGACTCCTGCGCCTACCTCATGTACACGTCCGGCTCGACGGGCCGGCCGAAGGGCACGCTCGTCCCCCATCTCGCCCTGGCCAATCTCGTCCTGCACTTCGTCGAGGAGCTGCGGGCCACGCCGCAGGACGCGACGTTGTGGACGACGACGTTCGCATTCGACATCTCCGGCCTGGAGCTGTTCGTGCCGCTCGTCTCCGGCGGGCGCGTGGTCGCCGGCCCCGATGCGGCACGCTCCAGTGGCCGGGTGCTCGGCGCGCTGCTGGACCGGCACGCCATCCGGATCGTGCAGGCCACACCCACCACCTGGCGGCTGGTGCTCGACCGGGCCGCCGACCGGCTGTCCGGCCGCATCGTGCTGTGCGGCGGCGAGCCGGTACCGGCCTGGCTGGCCGGGCGCCTGGTCGCCGCAGGCGCCGAGCTGCACCACGTCTACGGCCCGACCGAGACGACCATCTGGTCGACCTCGGCCGTGGTGACACAGGAACCGACCGGCCGGCTGGATGTCGGCCGTCCGATCCGCAACACCCGCCTGCTCGTCCTCGACGGCCGGGGCCGGCCGCTCCCGGTCGGCCTGCGCGGCGAGCTGTGCATCGCTGGAACCGGCGTGGCGATCGGCTACCACGGCCGCCCGGAACTGAACGCCCAACGCTTCGGCGTGCACCCCGAATACGGGCGCTACTACCGGACCGGCGACATAGCCGCCTGGCGGCCGACCGGCGTCATCGATCTGATGGGCCGAAGCGACCGGCAGGTCAAGCTGCGCGGCAACCGCATCGAGCTCGGTGAGATCGAGTCGACGCTGATGACGCACCCCCACGTCCGTGGTGTCGCGGTGGTCCTGGTCGGCGACCCGAGCGGCGACGGCGTCCTCGTCGCCTGGCTGGAACCCGCCACCGGGCTCGAAGCGCTCGATCCGGACGACGTCGCGGCCCACGCACGTGAGCGGCTGTCCAGGGCCATGGTCCCCGGTGAGTTCCTGCCCCTGGACGCCCTGCCGATCAACGGCAGCGGCAAGATCGACTATCCGCTGCTGGAGCGGCGCGCCGCGCAGCGCCGCGGTGCCGGCCATGCCTTCGGCGCGGGCGCCGACGCGCCCGGGGACGCCTCCGCCGGGGGCTCGGGCCCCGGTTCGGGCGACGGGCTGCTCGACGAACTCGTCGCGCTCTGGTCCGCGCTCCTGCGCCGCAACGACGTGGACGCCGACACCGACTTCTTCCAGCACGGCGGTCACTCGATGCTGGCCGCCGTCGTGCTCCAGGAACTGGAACGGATCAGCGGCGTCTCGCTCGAGCTGTCCCAGATGTTCGAGCAGCCCGCCACCCCCCGCGTCCTCGCGGCCCGCGCCCGCAGCGTCGCCGAGGACGCCGGCTGACGCGACCGTCTGTGGCCGAGACGTCAGTTGAACATCCTGTGGGCCTGCCGACCGCACCCGCGGTGCGGCATTCGCCGCGGACGTCTTTGAGCGGGGACGACCCCCAAGACCGCTGTTCAATTGCGGGACACCGGCGTCCGGCGTATCCGGGTTAATCTGCCGAACGGCTTTGGATATGACCACTCTTCGCAGGCGGCGCCGGCCGACTTCCTGTTCGCGCAACTCCCGGCGTCCGTCGAGGACGCCGATCTCGCGCAGTTGTCGAATTCGTGGCGGAAATACCCTCCGCCTTAGGACGATGGGATGAAACACATGCCGAACGCACAGTCCTGGAGCGTCATATCCGCGCCCCCCTCGAACCGGATCATTCTCGGCGTCGACTTCCCGGCCGCCGGGCGGCGCGAGGCCGGGTTCGACGAGCTGGTGGCCGGCATGGGCTCCGCATGGTCCGAGTACGGGTTCCTGCAGACCGTGCCACCGGCGGTGGGACTGGCCGACCGGCCCACCGGCGACTACTACACCGAGCACTGGATGCGGGCCGGCGACTGGGAGCAGTACGAGGTCGTCGCCGTGTTCGGGTACTGCGTCGGCAGCGTCTACGCCGCCGAGATCGCCCGGCGGCTCACCGGGACGCAGAGCACCACGCCCAAGGTCGTCCTCTTCGACCCGCAGCTGACCGACGTCCAGCTGCTCGCCAACGAGATGCACAAGATGATCGCCATGGCCGGCCCCGTCTTCTCCGAGGAAGAGGCCGAACAGGGCCGCCGACGCGCCACCGCGATCGTCGAGGGCACGTCCGCCGTCCTGGCGGAGGCAGCCGTGGAGATCGTCGACCTCTACCGCGAACTGGCGACCCTCGCCTTTCAGCGGATCGGTCTGTCCGGCAGCCGCCGAGACGAGGTCGTCCGACTCTTCGAGTCGTACATGACGTGGCTTTCCGCGGCAGCCCAGGTCGACCCCAGCGACGTCTGGCAGCGCTCCGTCGGCATCACGTCCGACGACTTCGCGGCGCAGGAGGAGGCCGGGGACCCCATGGTCGTCGACGCCGTCAAGGTCCTCGGCCGGCGGTTCCCGCTCAGCCTCGGCCACGCCGACCTCATGCGCGACGAAGCCGCGGTCCGTGTGCTTGTCGACCACGTCGGACTGTGAGCGTGCCCCACCCCGCTGTCGAACAGTGGCGTTCCGCCTCATCGAATTCACCGTACGAGAGGACGAAAAAATGAGCGATGTTGCAGATGTCCTGTCTGCCATAGCCGGTGTCGACATATTCCTCAAGGATCTCTTCGTCGGTGATGACGAGCATCTGAAGTCAGCTCTTGACCGGATCGATGAGAACGGCCTGCCGCCGGCCAGCGTTTCGCCCTCGCAAGGCAAGTTCCTCTATGTGCTCGCGAAAATCGCGAACGCGCGTAACATCCTGGAAATCGGCACACTCGGCGGATACAGCACGATCGCGATGGCCCGGGCGGTCGGCCCGAACGGGCACGTCATCACGCTCGAATACGAGCCGAAGCATGCCGAGATCGCGAAGGAAAGCATCGCACGCGCGGGCCTCGCGGACATCGTCGACGTACGCATCGGGGCGGCACTGGAGTCCCTTCCGAAGATCAAGGAAGAAGGCTTGGCCCCGTTCGACCTCGTGTTCATCGACGCGGACAAGGAAAACAACGTCGAATACATCTCGTGGGCGGTCGAGCTCTCTCGTCCCGGCGCTGTCGTCGTGGTGGACAACATCATCTGGAACGGCGCGGTCCTGGACGAGAAGAGCGAGGATCCCAATGCGATCGGCGCTCGCGAGGCACTGCTCGCTCTGAGCGCCGACGACAGGTTGGAGACCACCGTGCTGCAGACCGTGTCCTGGAAGGGCTGGGACGGATTCGCCGTGGCGGTCGTGAAGTAGGGCGCCGGCAGGCGTCTGCACCGAAGGTGACATCCAGGATCCAGCGCCGGGCACCACAGGCGACTGAAAGGTAGGCAACTCCCATGGCATCAGCAACGGTCCTTGTGGTGGGATCCGGGCCGACGGGGCTTTCACTGGCGTACGACCTGACGCGCCGCGGTGTGCCGGTGCGCATCATCGACCGACAGAAGCAGTTCACCACCGCGTCGCGCGGCAAGGCCGGTGTGCAGCCCCGGACGCTCGAAGTCTTCGACGACTTCGGGGTCCTCGACAGGCTGCTCGAAGCCGGCACCACACGGCTGCCCTTCCGGCGGTACCTCCGGGACCAGCTGATCAGCGAGGTGGTCCCGTACGAGGACAACGAGCCGCGCCCCGATGCGCCGTATCGCCGAATGCTCTACATCCGCCAGAACGACGTCGAGGAGATACTGCGCGGCCTGCTGAGCGAGGTCGGCTGTGAAGTGCAGCGGGACACAACGCTCACCGGCTTCACGCAGACCGACACCGCAGTGGTCGCCACACTGGAGGGCCCGTCCGGAACGGAGGAGGCCGAGTTCGGCTACCTGGTGGGGTGCGACGGCGGCGGCAGCACCGTCCGCAAGCAGCTGGGACTGGAGTTCCGAGGCTTCACGGACAACACCCAGTGGCTGTACGTCGGGGACGTGGAGGTCGACGGGCTGCCCAATGACGCCTGGTACCAGTGGTACGACCTGGAGCGCGGCCTGCTCCTGATGTGCCCGCTGCCGGGGTCCGACTCCTGGCAGGTCCAGGGATCGGCACCGGCCGCCCCCGACGGCACGATCCCGCCCCCGTCGCTGGAGGCCCTGCAGGACGCGGTCGACCGCATCAGCGGAATGCCCATCAAACTGAGCAATCCGACCTGGCTGTCGGTGAACAGGAAGAACGTCCGGATGGTCGATTCACTGCGCTCCGGCCGGGTCCTGCTGGCCGGCGACGCGGCCCATGTGCACCCCGTGGCGGGTGCGCTCGGCGCCAACACCGGCGTACAGGACGCGTACAACCTCGGCTGGAAACTCGCCAGGGTGGTCAGGAACGGGGCCCACCAGAGCCTGCTGGACACCTACCAGGAGGAGCGCCTGCCGATCGCGGAGTGGACCCTGCGTACGTCCCTCGCCTCCGCCGACCGGATCGCGGAAGCCGTGATCGGAGGCAAGGGCGGCGCCGAAGCGGGACTGACCGAGGAGACGATGCAGCTCGGGCTGAACTACCGCGACAGCTCCCTCAGTTGGAACCTCGCTGCTCGCGGTGGTGAGGACGGTCCGGGGATACGCGCCGGCGACCGCGCCCCGGACTCACCGTGCTCGGACGGCACCCGGCTGTTCGATCTCTTCCGCGGACCCCATACGACCCTGCTGGGCATGGGGGCGGGTTGCCGTGAGGCCGTGGCCCGGGTGCATTCCGTCGGCATCGCCGGACTGCGCACCGTGGACCTCGAAGAACGTCCTGCGACCTACGGCTATGCCGAGGACACCCTGGTTGTGGTGCGGCCGGACGGCTATATCGGACTGGTGACGACAGCTGACGACAGCGCCGGGGTCCTCAAGTACATGGACTTCCTGCAGGCCCCTCAGTCTCTCCAGGGCCGATAACCGGATCACAGGCGCGTCGACCAGGCAGGCGGCCCTCGCCTGCGCGCACGGCACCGGGGTGGGGTGCAGCGACCAGTTGCTGCACCCCCGACCCGTATCCGGGGCGGTGTCCGGTGCAGGGACCGGGGCCACCGCCGCGAGGGTGGGGCCAGACCCACCGGCAACGGGGCGTAGCGGGATACCGGGTGCGGTCCGGCCGAACGTACCTTTTCCCGGTCGGCCGACGTGTTCGCCTGCCGGCCCGCGGATCAGCGCAGCCGTAACGAACCCGTTCCCCTTTCAGGAACCAGACGTCAGGAGGGTCCCAGTGAACCGCCCTGGGTATTTCGTCGCATGTGTTCTGGCCGCTGCTCCGCTGCTCGCACTGGGCGGCTGTGGCGTGCCCGACCAGGTCGATTCGCGGTGTGCGAACAGCTCCTGCACCGTTCATGTGCACTCCGGGACGTCCGTCGACGTCCAGGGCATCCGACTGAACGTCAAAGAGGTCAGCGACGACCACGTCACCCTCAGTTCCCATGGCGTGAGCCTGCAACTGAGCAAGAAGCTCGACCTCAAGCTGGGCAGCCACACCCTTCGCCTGGTCCAGACGGGGGGCGAAACGGCGGACATCCAGATCAAGTAGGGCGCGACATACGACGACCGCCACCTCCGGGGAGGTGGCGGTCCTTTGTGTGCGGTTCTGCCGGAGGCCCTCAGCTGCGCAGTTCTGAGGAATCCTGCACGGACCGGTCCTCGGTCTCCTCGGAGGGGGAGGCGGAGTCGTCTGCCTCGGGGGCCGCGTCGCTCGCCCGGTCCGCATGGCCCGGCCACCACGCGGCGTGGCCGATGAGCGCGGTGAGGCTCGGGGTGAAGAACATCGCCATGATGAAGGCGGCGATCGCGATACCGAAGGAGACCGCGAAGCCCATCTCCCTGAGCAGTGCGTTGCCCGCCAGCATCATCGTGGCGAAGGTGGCCGCCAGGATGAAGCCGGCCGCGGCCACCGTCGGACCGGCGTGGCGAAGCGCCACCCCGGCCGCCTCACGCGGGTCGCGGCCTTCACGGGCCTCCTCGCGGAGCCGGGCGATCATGAGGATGTTGTAGTCCGTGCCGATGGCGACGACGAACAGATACATGATCACCGGGAGCAGGAACATCAGGCCCGAGTGCCCCTGCCCGTTCTGGAAGATCAACACCGTGGCCCCGAGGGTGGCGCCGAAGCCGAGCCCCACCGAGGCGATCAGGTACCAGGGCGCGACGACACTGCGCAGCAGCAGTCCCAGAATGACCATGATCAGCACAGCGGCGACGGGGAAGACCGTCCGGTAGTCGTGGTTGACCGCGGAGTCGATGTCCTTGTAGACCGAGGAGAGGCCGCCGACGACGGCTTCGCTGCCGTCGGGGGCTTGGGAGTGTGCGACGTCGCGCACCCTTTGCACCGCGGCGATCGCCTGGTCCGTCGACGCCTCGTACTTGAGCGTGACGGTGAAGTCCGCGCTGGTGCCTTCCTTGTTCAGCTGGGACATGCGGGCACTGGTGACGCCGTCTACGGCGGCGAGCTTCCCGGTGTACGCGTCGAAACCGGCCTTGTCCAGCGGCTTGCCGTCGGTGCTCGACAGGTAGACGTCGGTGGGCGCGGCGGCGCCGGCCGAGTACGCCTTCTGCATCCGGTCCTGGACGACCATGGACTCCTTCGTCTTGGGCATCGAGCCGGATGCCAGGTCGAAGGTGGCCTTGTAGCCGAGCGCGCCAAGAGCCAGTACGACCAGGACGAGGCCGGATGCCACCGCGGTGAGCGCCGGGCGGCGCTGTACGCCCCGTCCGAGGGCGGCGAAGCGGGCGTTGCTCGCCTCGTGCTTCCAGGACTTGGAGGGCCAGAAGACCTTCGGCCCGATGAGCGACACCACGGCCGGGATCAGGGTCAGCGCCGCGACCAGGGTGGCGGCCACCGCGATGGCGAGCGCCGGGCCCATCTGCTTGAGGAAGCCCAGAGTTGACAGCACCAGCGCGAGGAAGGCGATGACGACCGCCCCCGCCGCCGAGGCGATGGCCTCGCCGACCCGCGCGACCGCATTGACCATGGCCTGCTTGGGCTCGTCACCGGCGCGCAGGCGTTCGCGGTAACGGAACATCAGGAAGAGGAAGTAGTCCGTGCCCACGCCGAACAGGACGACGATCAGGATCGACGAGATCGAGCTGTTGGCCTCGAGACCGAACAGCTTGGTGGCATAGGCGATCAGGCCGTTGGCGACGGCGGACACCAGACCGATCAGGATGAGAGGCAGTACGGCCAGGATCGGCGCCCGGAAGATGATCAGCAGGCTCACCAGGATGATCGCGAAGGTACCGAACCCGACCAGGGCGTCGCCGCGCTTGGACGCGTCCTGCTGGTCGAGTGCCTGCGCGGCGGGACCGCCCAGCTGGACCTGGAGATGTGTGCCCTTGACCAGTTGCTTGACGTCGTCGCGCAACACCTTGGCAGCGTCGATCTGCGCGGGCTGACCCGCGGTCTTCCTGTTCATCTGAACCAGGGTCATGGTGTACCTGCCGTCCTTGGACGGCGGCCCGGGTACGACCTTCTGCACCTGGTCGACGTGCTTCTGGCCCAGCTCGGTGGTGATCCGGGCGGCGTCCCGCTGGTCGTCGGCGGTCAGCTTGCCGCCGTCGGTGCGCTGGTACAGCGCGATGGCCGACGGAGTGAAGGCGCCGGGGAACGCCTTTTGCTGGACGTCTGACGCCCTGATGGATTCGTAGCTCTTGGGCAGGAAACTGCTCTCGTCACTGTTCGAGGGCAGGCTGGGCGCGGTGGCCACGATGGCCACCGCCGCGATCAGCCAGGCCACGATCGTCCAGACGGGGTGCCGGACGACAGCGCTCCCAACGCGTCGGAACATGCGGGGGTCCTCCTGGATGGCAAGGTCACCGCTGCTCGGGAAGCGGCCCCGGGCATCGGCGGAGTCGGCCGGCGCTCCTCGTCGGGCCGGCCGAAGGATTGGCTTGGGAGTGGTTGCCTTGCGGTCTGATCGCACCAGTGCCTCGTACCGGACTCGCGACCTGAAAGGCAGAGCCGTTCTCAGGAATTCTTCGGAAAGGCGGCGCGCAGCACGGAGCCGCGGGCGATGACGGCGGCCCCGATCAGGCCCAGGGCGGACACACCCTGCATCCCGGCGTACCAGGTGGGGCAGAGACCGGGAATCAGGTCGATGCCGATGATCGCGATCGGCAGGATCACGCAGAACTTGCTCAGA
This sequence comes from Streptomyces sp. NPDC001604, assembly GCF_042893475.1. Lineage (NCBI taxonomy): Bacteria > Bacillati > Actinomycetota > Actinomycetes > Kitasatosporales > Streptomycetaceae > Streptomyces > Streptomyces sp. NPDC001604. The sequence goes on from NZ_JBIAUY010000027.1 coordinate 39,011, forward strand.
CGCTCGTAGTCCCGTCGCACTCCCTGCGAGGCGCGGACGGCGCTCCGGTAGAGCACCGGGGCGAGGGCGAGCAGAATGGCTCCCCGAATCCACATGAAACCGGTCGTCGTGTGGCCGGTGAGCGCCATCACGGCGGTGGTCGCGAGCACGATGGCGCAGACCATGCCGTAGAGGCCGACGTATTTCTTCAGCTGGCTGAAGGCCTCCTGGGTGCGGGCGCCGTCGAAGTACGCCGATCCGGCAGGGGTGTCGCTGGCGTTCATGATGTCCTTCTTTCTCCGTCTCGTCGTGGTGTCGACGCTACGGAGCGCGGGCGTGTGGCGGTATGGGCCTGGACGTACGGGGGAGTGGGGCCAGCCCCACCTCCGAATCCAATATGGCGATGGCAAGGTGTTCCCCGGAGCGTTCAACTTCGGCGGTCGCCCACGGAACCACGCGTTCAACTGGAGCGAACCGTGGACGTGACCGTTGTTACGCTCCAGCGCAGGTGGTCGGGCAGGGTGCCCGGTGTTGTGCAGGGGGTTTGTGGTGACTGTCGGTCAGGTGATCCGCTTCGACGGGACGCGCGGCTATGGGTTCATCGCGCCGGAACATGGCGGTGAGGACGTCTTCCTGCACGTGAACGATCTGCTCATTCCCGAGTCGTCCGTGCGCTCGGGACTCGCGGTGGAATTCGAGGTCGAGGACGGTGACCGCGGGCTGAAGGCCTCCCGGGTCCGGCTTGCGCAGACGCTCGGTTCGGCGGGGCAGGCGGTGGTGTCCCGGCCGCGCATCCCAGCGGCATCCGAGGGGGCGACGGGCGGTCCGTCGTCCGAGGAGAACCAGGAAACGATGTGCGACGTACTCGGTTCGGCCGAGTACACACGAGAGGTGACCGAGCTCCTACTGGCCTCGGCGCCAGAGCTGACAGGACGTCAAATTGTGGAGATCCGGGCGCAGTTGGTGCAGTCCGGGAGGCGGCACGGCTGGGTCGAGGACTGACGGTGAGCATGTGACGCGTGCCGATCCGCTCGGGGCAGCCGCCTCGTGCGGCGCCGCACCCTTGTGGCGAAGCGAGGCGTCACCGACGCGAAGCGGACCATGACGGAGGCGGCAGTGGAAGAAGTACGGGCTGAGATCGTGGCCGTCGTGAGCCAGGTGCTCACGGCGGCCGGCGACGACGTTGTCGAGGGTGAATCGCTGTTCATCCTCGAATCGATGAAGATGGAGATCCCCGTTCTCGCCGAACACCAGGGCCGGATACTGCGGGTTCCGGTCGCACCCGGTGACACGGTTCAGGAAGGTGACCTCCTCGCGGTGATCGGCTTCGACGGCCTCTGTGCAGACGAAAGGCCGTTGGCGACCGCTGTCTCGAAACGGCGGTGTTGACGAGAAGGGACGACATGAGCACCGAGACGCTGGAGTTCCAGGCGGAGGCGCGGCAACTCCTGCAGCTGATGGTCCATTCGATCTACTCGAACAAGGACATCTTCCTGCGTGAACTGATCTCCAACGCGTCCGACGCCCTGGACAAGCGCCGCCTCGCAGGCCTCACGGACGACCGCCTCGGGGCCGAGAACCTGCGCATCGACGTCGAGGTGGACAACGACGCCCGCACGCTGACCGTGCAGGACAACGGCATCGGCATGTCGCGCGACGACGTAGTGGGGCTGATCGGCACCATCGCCCGGTCCGGCACCGCCGAGACCCTGCGCCGGCTCCGGGAGAGCAAGGAGTCGGCGGAGCTGATCGGTCAGTTCGGCGTCGGCTTCTACTCCGTCTTCATGGTCGCGGACAACGTTGTGCTGAGCACGCGCAAGGCCGGCGAGGAGACGGGTGTGCGCTGGGAGTCGGACGGCGGCGGGACTTACACGATCGAGACCGTCGAGGATGTGCCGGAAGGCACTTCGGTCACCCTTCACCTGCGTCCCGCGGACGAGGAGGACGGGCTTCACGACTATGCCGACGAACGCAGGATCCGGGAACTCGTCAAGCGCTACTCGGACTTCATCTCGTTCCCCATCACCCTGGGCGACGAGACCCTCAACTCGATGAAGGCCCTGTGGGCCCGGCAGCGTTCCGAGGTCAAGGACGAGGAGTACCAGGAGTTCTACCGGCGCATCAGCCATGACTGGACGGACCCGCTCGAGATCATCCAGATGCGGGCAGAGGGCACCTTCGAGTACGAGGCGCTGCTGTTCCTCCCCTCACGTGCCCCGCACGACCTCTACCAGCGGGACGCCCGCCACGGCATCCAGCTGTATGTCAAGCGCGTGTTCATCCTGGACGACAGCCGTGAACTCCTCCCCGACCACCTCCGCTTCGTCAAGGGAGTCGTGGACGCGGCCGACCTCTCCCTGAACATTTCCCGCGAGATGCTCCAGCAGGACCGGCACATCCAGCTGATCCGCCGCCGCCTCGCGAAGAAGGTCCTGTCGACCGTCAAGGACCTCATGAAGAACGACGCCGAGAAGTACCGCACGTTCTGGCGTGAGTTCGGACCCGCGGTCAAGGAGGGCCTCCTCGACGGATCCGAGGATCACAGGGCCATCCTCGACATCGCGTCGTTCGCATCCACCGCCGGGGACGAACCCGTCGGCCTGGCCGACTACGTGGCCCGGATGAAGGACGGCCAGGACAAGATCTACTACATGACGGGCGAGAGCCGCGCGCAGGTAGAGAACTCCCCGCACATGGAGGCGTTCAGGGCCAAGGGGTACGAGGTCCTGCTGCTCACCGACCCGGTGGACGAGATCTGGGTCGAGGCCGTGCGTGACCACGACGGCAAGGAATTTCAGTCCATCGCGCGCGGAGAGGTCGACCTGCCCTCCGAGCAGGACCCGTCGCCGGAGAGGTCCGGCCAGTACACGTCGCTGCTGGCCTGGCTCAACGAGACCCTCGACGAGGTGCAGGAGGTACGTCTGACGACCCGTCTGACCGATTCGCCGGCGTGCCTCGTCAGCGATGCCGAGGGCATCACACCGGCCCTGGAGAAGGTGTACAGGGCCATGGGCCAGGCAGTTTCGCCGGTCAAGCGCATCCTTGAGCTCAACCCCGACCACCCGTTGGTCAGCGGTCTGAACTCCGCTTACGAACAGCGTGCCGCGGATCCGGGCCTGACCGAAACGGCCGAGCTGCTCTACGGGTGCGCCCTGCTCGCCGAAGGCGGCGACCTGAACGATCCGGCGCGCTTCGCCAAGCTCTTCACCGACCGCCTCGTCCGGACTGTGTGACCGACCTCCTCAGCGCCCCTTCCGCGACAGCCGACCGGCTGACGCGGAAGGGGCGCTGCCGTGTGCGAAGCAGTCGGAAATTACGGAACGTCGGCAACGGGCTTAATTTTTGTCGCGAGCCGAGTTTCCGGAATCAGACAGTTGAACGGAGACCGCTGAGCCTTTCTGATGGTACATATTTTATGGAGGACGCGTGGCTGGTTGCTGCATCGTCCCAAGGGTCCAGTCACTGTTCCAAAAAATGCGGCGACAACGAGAGGTGACGTACGTGGGGCACAAATTCTCCCTGGTTCTCAGTCGGCAGATCACCGATGAGGAGTCGGTCATCCTGCGAGAGGCCGGTTTCGCCGACGCGGCTTTCCTGAGCGATTCACTTCCCACCAACGCCGATGTCGCCGTTACGAAGATAGATTTCGATGACACGGCATCGCCCACACTGGCCGAGGCGATCGAAACGGCCCTGGAGACGGTGAAGAAGGTCCCCGACCTCACCGTTCCGGGGCTGAGTGTCCCGGCCGTGCCGAAGGAGTCCCCGGCCGACGAGCCGACCGTGCTGGTCGGCGAGGTGGTGGACGAGGCGGTCGCAGCTGAACAGCCGCCGGCGAAGAAGACGGCCGCGAAGAAGCGCAGCGCGAAGAAGGTGAGCGCCGCGGTCGAGGGGGCGGGCGGGGTGTAACCGCCGGGAACACATCGGGGCTCCGGCTGAGAGGTGACCATATGAGTCGCCTGGAACAGCCGGAGCCTCGTCGCGTTTGCCGTCTCTCGGAGTCGTACTGCTTTCAATAAAGGCGTTCAACTGGTGCGCCGTCAGGGTTGAACGCTTCTTCGGGTTTGAGTCGCGTGTATGACTGGGGTTGGCGATGGGCCTCGAGCGTCCCGAGCTCGACGAGCCCAAGCCACCGGAACTACTTGAATTTCCTACTGACATCGATGTCGACGGTGGTAAACAGCGAATGGCCCTGAGGAATTCGGTCGGTGTGGCCAAGTCTACGGTGATGTCCGATGTGCGGCGAATATTGCGTATCGGGTCCCTGTCTACCGGCAGGAGGGATACGCCCAGGTCGGGCCCCTTGTCACAGTGTCGGACGGAATGCGAGGCAGAGGTCTTGGAGTTCTGGATCGCCGCCGTTGTGTCCCAGGTGCTGCAAGCCGTCGGCATGCTGGCGCATTGTGGACCGGCGCTGAACTCGCTGGATGGGCCGAATACCGTGGGAATCTGGCCGTCGGGGCCCGGAGGAAAACCGCGCCACGCGGGTTGGGAAGATGGCCAAGATGCGTGTTGACACCCTGTCGGTTTGCTGTCGCCGGCCAATAGTCGACGCCCTAGTCCCCGCCGTTCGTATGCGGGTGTCTTCTTCGATAATTTTGGGTAATACCTGCGTGCTGCAGTTCCGTTTTGTTCCGCTGGGTGCAAAATGAGGGAAGTGGGCACGGGGCTGGGTCCGGCATTGCTGTCGAGTGTCTGCCAGGGTGCGCCGAGCGGGAAGTATTAAAGAAGTTGGCAAATCCGGATGCTGCGCTTCCATGGCGAGGTACGGACTGTTAGCCTGGAGGTACGGGATTTAACAATCCGATCGGCCTGACCAGCTATTAATCGGGGGTGTTAATGGGCAGCCTGCCAAACGTCCCTCATGGACTCCATGTGTGCGGTAGGGGCTAGATGCACCGGCTCCAGCTTCTTCACTGCGAATAACTCGGTGTTATTGTCATGGGGGTTGCAATATGGGCCTTGTAGGGCGCAATGTAATTTCGCTTGGAGTGGATAGTTTTCGGGACAGTGTTCCCGGAATTGTTTCCGTTCCAATCATGCAGGTATTACCCGGGGACTCACCCCGCCTGGCGGGTGAGGACAAGGCTCACGTATTACGGCTGGCGGCGCTCGACGGCAAGCTTCCGCCCATACTCGTCGATCGAAGAACCATGAGAGTGATCGACGGGATCCATCGTTTGATGGCGGCCTCGCTCAAGGGGCAGGAGATAATCGACGTCGAGTTCTTCGACGGCAGTCGCGAGGACGCGTTCCTCAGGGCCGTCGAGGCGAACGTCGAGCACGGGCTCCCACTGACTCAGGCCGACCGCACCGCGGCGGCACTGCGCATCCTCAAGTCGCACCCCGACATGTCGGACCGTGCCATCGCGAAGTCCACCGGCCTCGGGGCCAGGGCGGTCGCGGAGCTGCGCCGTTCGTCCGACTCCGTACCCAAGACGGATTTTCGGGTCGGGCGGGACGGCAGAGTCCGTCCGCTGAACGGTGCGAAAGGCCGGCTGCGGGCGGCGGAGCTCATCAAGGACAACCCGGAGGCCTCCCTGCGCCAGGTGGCCAGGATGGCCGGAGTATCCCCGGCGACGGCGCTCGACGTGCGGCGAAGACTGGAACGCGGAGACGAACCAGTCCCGTGCCCGCAGCCCGCCGTCGGTGGCGAGGCGGAACCCCCGCGGGATGACTGTCCGGTCCCGAACCTGTCCGAGGTCGGGCCCCAGTCGACGGCCACGCTCGAAAAGCTCATGCGCGATCCCTCGCTGCGACAGAGCGAGTTGGGGCGCCGGCTCCTGAGGATGTTCAGGGAGAACGTGCTGGGGGCGAAGGACATGACGGACATCGTTGCCTCGGTGCCCTCCCACTGCATCGAGTTGATCATTCAGCTCTCCCGCCACAACTCGCTGATCTGGGACGAGTTCGCCCAGGAGCTGAAGCGGCGGGCGCAGGTCGTCAATCCCGAATAGCGGTGGTTCTGCGCAAGGTGACCGCGGTGCGGGCACAGGCGGCGAGGACCGGACAGCCGGTCCGCCGGCATGCCCCGCGCCCGCCGGGACGGGCGGCGAGGCGTCCTGCTTCCTGATCGTGGCGGCTCCGCTCCCCAGGGGTGCGGGCGGTGGCTAGCTCTCCTCGGGGTCGGCGGCGGTCAGTGCGAGGAGCGCGTCCTCCAGGGACACCCGCTCGACCCGGAGGCCCTCCGGCACGATGCCATGGTGCGCCAGTTCGGACAGGACCGGGTGCAGCACGTCGGTGGTGGCGGTGACCGTCACCCGCTCGTTCTCACGTGTCACACCGGTCACGCCGGGCAGCCGGATCAGCAGGTCGTCGTCGAGTGGGAGGGACGGCAGGAACGTGATCCGGTGGTTGCCCCGGATCCGCTGGATCAGTCCGGCCGGGGTGTCGACCGCGGCTACACGCCCCTTGTCCAACAGGGCTACGCGGTCGCACAGACGCTCTGCCTCCTCCATGAGGTGTGTGACGAGGAGGATGGTGACGCCGCTGGCGCGGACGGTTTCGATCGTCTCCCAGGTCTCCCGCCGGGCGTGGGGGTCGAGGCCGGTGGTGATCTCGTCGAGCACTGCCACCTGAGGGTTGCCGACCAGTGCCAGCGCTGTCGACAGGCGCTGCCTCTGGACGTAGGGGAGTTCCCCCGTGCCGGTCGTGGCGCCGGGGGTGAGCCCGAGTGAGTTGACGAGTACATGCCAATCATTGGGATCGCGGTAGAAGGAGCTGTACAGCGTCAACGCCTCGGCGACCTGCCGCCTGTCGGACGTTGTGCCGTCCTGCAGCAGGACGTCCAGCCGACGGGTGATCTCGGCTCGCTCCGCATAGGGGTCGGCGCCGAGCACCCTGATGGTGCCCCCGTCGCCTTTCCGCAGCCCCTCGATGCATTCCACGGTCGTGCTCTTGCCCGCGCCATGGGGCCCGAGGATCCCGAAGATCTCACCTTGCTCGACGGTCAAGGAGACATCATCGACCGCCACCACGTCGCCGTACTTCTTGCGCAGGTTCTGCACCTCGATTACTGCGGACACAACTGTCCCTCCGTGTAGGCATCCCCCGCCGGATGTCATACGGCCGGCAGTGAGACCGGCCGACACTGAAGAACCTACGGGGGTGGCCCCGCTGCGGGGTATCCCACTACGCCCCGCGGACTGTGGGTCTATCCCCACTCACCCAGCGTCACAGTCGTGGCCCATTTTTGGCTGGAATCGGCCGCTCTGGTGTGCGGGCCATCGGTCGGCGGGACGAGATGAGGGACCGCCGTTCAGCGACCGCTCTGTTCGTCGGCACCGAGATAGGTCAGGACGGCTCGAACTCGGCGGTTTGTGTCGTCGTCGGTGGCGGCGAGGCCGAGCTTGGCGAAGATCGTGGTCGTGTACTTGCTGATGGCGCCTTCGCTGAGGAACAGCCGGCCGGCAATCGCCGCGTTGGAGAGTCCCTCGGCCATCAGGGCGAGCACCGAGCGCTCCCGCTCGGTGAGGGTGGCGAGCGGATCGGCTCGCATGGGACGCCCCAGCAGCTTCGCCACCACCGTCGGATCGAGTGCCGTACCGCCGTCGGCGACGCGACCGAGTGCGTCCATGAACTGGCCTGCGTCCAGGACGCGATCCTTGAGCTGGTAGCCGACGCCACCGTGCCCGTCGGCGAGGAGTTCGCGCGCGTAGAGCTGCTCCACGTGCTGCGAGAGGATGAGCACGGGCAGCCCCGGCACCTCCCGGCGCGCGGACAGCGCGGCCTGCAGTCCTTCGTCGGAGAACGTCGGCGGCAGACGGACGTCCACGATCGCGACATCCGGCCGGTGGGTGAGCAGCGCATCGAGGGTGGCGGGCCCCGTGTCGACCGCCGCCACCACCGAATGGCCATGGGCCTGCACGAGACGGACCAAGCCGTCGCGGAGGAGGAAAAGATCTTCGGCTACGACAACGCGCACGGCACCGCCACGGTCATTTGGGTGGGACCTCCGGCCGGGCTGTCGATCTCCAGCAGGCCACCGAATGCGGCCAGCCGACGCTGGATCCCGCTCAGTCCGGAGCCTGGTGCGGCGGTGGCCCCGCCGATCCCGTCGTCGGCCACGGTGGCGGTGAGCGTCTCATCTGCGTAGGTGAGTTCGACTGTCACCCGGGAGGCATGGGCATGTTTGGCCACATTCGCCAGCAGCTCCGCCACGGCGAAGTAGACCGCCGACTCGACCGGGCGTTCCGGCCGGGCAGGCACGGCGCTGTGCACGGTGACCTCGACAGGAGCGTCGAGTGCCAGGGCGCGCACGGCGTCGATCAGGCCGCGCTCGGTGAGCACGGGCGGGTTGATGCCGCGGACCAGCGACCGCAGTTCGGCAAGCGCCGTGGCCGATGAGGCCCGGGCGTCGGCGAGGATGGCCTTCGCGGCATCGGGATCGGTGTCGACCAGCTGTTCGGCGGCTCCCATCGACATACCCATGGCGACCAGCCGGGCCTGAGCTCCGTCGTGCAATCCCCGTTCGATGCGTTCCAGTTCGGCCGACTGGGTCTGTGTCAGATCCGCACGGATGGCTTCCAGCTCCTCCACCCGCCTACCGAGCCTGGTGCGCGGGACCGGCCCGAGGAACCGCTTCGCCAGGGGTCCGAAAACCCGCCATGCGAACGGGGCTGCGGCCAGGCTCGCGGCGATCAGGACGATGCCGTAGCCGAGGAGCCCCGGCGTCGACGTCATGTAGACGCCGCCGCCGAGCCCGAGCAACGGCAGGATCGCGACCGGCAGCACGGTGACACCGGCGATCACGGCCCACAGCCCGTCCCAGTGCAACTGAGGGTCGTGGAACCGGGCGTGCACCTTGGCTCGGCGGCGGGCTTCCCGCTCGGACCGGTGGTACTCGTGGCCGTCCCACCAGTACCCCGTCACCATGCGGGTGACCGGCGGAACGGTCCGGTAGGACACCTCGATCCGCAGGCCGAGCCAGCGCTCCGCGCGTCGGCGCGCGGCCGTCGCGAGCGCCCGGCTGGTCAACGGATGCACGACCCAGACGGCCAGGGCCATCCACAGGATGACGACCAGGGTCTCCCCGAGAGTTGCCAACGCCCGGACGGCGAGCGGGGCGGAGGCAAGTCCGTGGGACCAGGAATAGGCCACCTGGGAGCCGCCCAGAGCGACGACCACGGCCACAGTCACGAGCAGGCTGGTCAATCCAGCCAGCACCAGGGACCGGTACAGTCCCCGCGCGACCTCGACGCACCAGCGCAAGGGACCGCCTCCTGCAGGCAGCCTCATTCGCCCCATCCTTTCGCCCGGCAGTCATTGTGCCAGCCGAGATTCCATTCCCGGCATACGGCGAAAGTACGTCGGCCGTTCCGCGCCAGGCATCCCGCTACGCCCCACGAGCGGTGGGTCTAGCCCCACTTCGGCCTCGGGTGCCGGTTCGCGGGGGCTGCTGCGCAGTGTCTGACCGCGGAGGCGCGGTCAGACCGGCGGGATCGTCACCGCGGTGGCAACCAATTGGTGACGAACCGTCCACCGTCCTTCGAAATACCTGAGCCGGCGGCCGCCGACGAGCGGTCCGGGGACGAGCAGCTCGGCGCGAAAATGACCGTAAGCCGCCCCTCCGGGTTCAGCATGGATCTCGATGTCCGCCTCCTCGAAGCCGAGCCACTTGCCGGTCAGGGGGAACCAGGCCTTGTAGACGGACTCCTTCGCGCTGAACAGCAGCCTGTCCCAGTGGACGGCGGGCCGCTGCGCGGCCACCAGTGCGAGGCGTGCCCGCTCGGCAGGCAGCGACACAGCGTCCAGGACGCCCCTGGGCAGCGGCCCATTGGGTTCGGCGTCGATGCCGAGGGAGACCAGATCGGTGGTGCGGACCAGGGCGGCGGCGCAGTAGCCGTCGCAATGGGTCATGCTGCCCGCCAGACCGGCGGGCCATACCGGTGCGCCGTGCTCGCCGGGCAGGATCGGCTGCGGGGGCACGCCGAGCTTGTCCATGGCACTGCGTGCGCAGGCGCGTACTGCGGCGAACTCGCGCCGACGCTTCTGCACCGACTGCGCGACGACCTCGGCCTCCTCGGGATACAGCGGGGCCTGATCGGCCCCGTCGTCGCCGAATGACTCCAAGGCCACCACCGAGTCCGGGAGCAGGTCAGTGATCAACGGTTTCGACCTCCAGCGGCAGTAGGCGGCGCAGCTTGCCCGAAGGGCGCGGGTGCCGGCCACTCGCGGGACGCGGCGCCGGCGCGACGAGACCGATGGGCCGTCCGCTGCGAAAGCCCCACGTCTGAACCCGGCCCTTGCGTAAAAGCGCCGGGCGGGGCGGGAAGGGGAGATCGTGCCGTTCGACGACGTCCCGAGCCCCACCCGGCACCGCACCGGAACAGAGAGCCGGCCCCAGCCACTCCGGCAAGCGCCGAACACCTGAAGGTGGCCGGCCTCGGGGCCCTGGGCGAGCTCGGCTTCACCGGCCCGGCTGTGGCTACGGCAGGGATCGGGGAATCAGCTGACGTTACTGCAGCCGGACGTAATGACAGGCGCCGACTCGTCGGACCTGTAGGACCAGTTGAGGCACCGCCAGACCGCGCTGCCACCGGTGGTGGTGATGGTGCGGTATTCCCATGCGAGATCGGTCGGACCGGTGCAGTTGGTGCCTTCCAGCCACAGGCCGGTGGTACTGAAGTGCGGCTTCAGGGTCGCGCACACGTAATCGGCGGTGGCGGCGGCCGAAGTAACCGGGGCGGCATGCGCTGCGGAGGCTGGGGCGAAGGTGCCCACGAGAATCGCGGCTGTACAGGCACCGAGGTGTAAAACCCGCTTCAAGTGAATCTCCTGTCTTCGGTCCGGGCCACGGCGGCCCCGGGCGTGCGCTCCCAGTCTCGGCAGGTGAGAGAGGGGGGACAATGTTTGCCCGGGTCTCGAGGTCGAACGCTGACGGGTGATCAGGACGCGAGAGACTCACCCACGCCGTGGACGGCACCCGACCGAAGGCCATGCGTGACCGTCGGCGCGCCGCCTTCTGCCCAGCCGGTTTTCGAAGACGGTGAGGGTGAGCTGTTGATAACTGTTTCCGACCGCAGTGGCCATCGACGGGTTGAGACCCGCCGACCGGTGCGGCGAACCGACGACGCCCCTCTCATCGGCCACAGGGTCACACCGGTGGTCAGCCGGGTGCGGGGGATTCACCCGGCTGACACTGAAGAACGTAGTCATCGGCGTCGCGCGTCCGGTATCCCGCTATGCCCCACGGGCAGTGGGCCTAGCCCCACTCCTCGGCACTGGAGCGCAACGGTGCCTCCCGGCAACTGATCCCCGAACTCTAGAAGAACCCCAGTTTCTTCGGACTGTATGAAACGAGAAGGTTCTTCGTCTGCTGGTGGTACAGCAGTTACACCCACGCCGACCTGCTAAAACGGTAGTAGACGCGGCCTTTGGCCAGGAGCTGGTCCGGAAATGGTCCGGATCTTGGTCTGGCGGACCCGGTTCGGGTAGTGCTGTGGCTGAAGTGCGAGCAGTCGACATCGTCCTGCCTCGCAGCGCAGATGGACGGGCTTGCCAGTTCCGTAGCACAGGAACGGCGGTCGGCCCCCGGGCAGGGGCGCCGTCAACCATGCAGTCGTGCGGGGAATCTCAGGTCCATGGGACGCGCTCGGTCGCGCCGACCCAGCTGTTGGTTTTGGAGAGCTCCCGGTAGGAATTCGGTAAGCGATCGTGCGGATTACCAGAAGCGTCGAGGTAGTGGTGGATCAGTAGCCAGGTCTCGGCGCCAGTCCCTTTGCCCCGCCTACGGGCTCTTGTGACTCTTTGGGGTGCCCTACGGTTCCGGACTCGCGGGATGTCGTCCCAGCCTTCGGTGTTCCGTCTGCTCATCAGTCTGCTTCCAGCCGCATGACGACATCACGGATGGCGATCGGTGCGGATGCCCGCGCGGACAGGATGTCCAGCAGGTCGGGGCGGACCACGACGGCGCAGCCGGTCGTCCGTGGCCAGGGCAGGTGGTAGGCACTTCGCTTGTATTCGGTTCGCCAGCAGATGAGCCGCAGGCCCGGACCGTGGTCGTCCTCCAGAGTCAGTGGGGCTCCGGGCTTCAGGCAGAGTGCGGTGCGGAGCCACGGGGTGGGGGCCAGTGTGAAGCCGGGTAGTCCCAGGCCTTGGGCAGAGTCTGCGGCGGCGGTCATGGCGCGGTCGAGGCCGAGGAGCGGGATCCCCAGCGTGACGTCAGCGGCGGGGTGCGGCGCCGGCGGCCGGGACCACTCGTCGATGTCTCCGTCCGAGAAGGGGATAACGTCGCTGCCCTGGTTTCCGTAATCCGTCACTTCCGGGCCTGAGAAGCGCACGACGGTCAGGCCGGTCTTCCGGGTGTGCGGTGACAGGAACTTGCGCTCCTCCACGGAAGCGAGGATGCGCCAGCCCGAGAGGGCCTGCCCGCTGAGGGCGGCGGCTTGCGTCAGCGGCTGTGTGGAGATGGTCACGACGGTTGTTCCGGTCAGCGGAGTGTCCTGGCTGGCCGGATCGTCCGGGCCGGGTGGCACAGGAAGGTCGGGGCGTGGCCAGCGCACCTCTTCGAAGGCCAGCGCAATGCGGGGATCGTCTGTCAGCACGGTGGCCAGTTGGTCCTCCCAAGCCGCTGGATCACTCACGCCCAGGCCCTGCGAGAGCCTGTGCGCGCGGCTACCTGCTGCCACCGTTTGGATCGCCACTTCGATGGTCTCTTCGATGGCGAGGTAGGCGTCCGGCAACTCGCCCTCGTCGACGCTTCGGTTGGCGCGGAGTTGGGCCTTATTCCTCTCGATGATGCGCTCGGTGTCCACTTCGCGGCGGACCTTGGCGAGGACCGCTCGGATCAACCCGGGCTGCAGTTGCTCGGCTTTGTTCAGCCGCGTGCGGGCCACCTCTGCCACCATCCCCGTCACGACTTGGTCTCTCGAGCTGCCTTGCTGGGCGGCGGAGATCCACAGGCGGTTCGGCGGGTTCAGCCTGGCGGGGTCCGACGGTCCCATGGGCACATCGGTCGCATCGGTCAGCAGGCGGCGGGCGAGGGCGCGGACGGTGAGCAGCGGTCCTTGAGCCAGTGCCTCAAGTGCGTCCTGGCAGTGGTCCACGACGGCTTGGACCGCTGGCCCCTTTTCCTGGAGGAGGCACAGCAGCCACACCAGGGTCGCTGGATCTGTGAGTTGCTCGAGTGCGAGGGCCATGGCCGGTGCCGTGGTTTCGGGACGCAGTGTGATCAGGGATTGCGTCGCAACCATCGCTCGGCGTTTGCCCTCCCGGTCCGCGTGTGCGACTGCGGCCAGTGCCGCGGTCGCGAAGGCACGATCGAGATCGCCGGGTGCGGGAGTGCCGTTGTCGTTGTCGGGGGCGCGGTAGGGGTGCTGGGGGTCGTCGCTGTCGTGGACTCGGGGTGCTCTGCTCTCGATGACTGTTGCGGCTTCGTCCCAGAGGGCGAAGGCAAGGTCGAGGGAATCGGCCGGGGGCAGGCCGAGGGCTTGATGGGCGAAGGCGAAGATCAGTGCCTGGGTGATGCCGTGGGTCCCATACCGGCCGGTGCTCACCGCTGCTTCGGCCTCTTCGGTGATGACGCGGTGGGTGAGGGTGCGATCGAGTTGCGCGGCCGTACGGAGGGCGTCGAGGGCTGTCTCGCCTCCGAAGTTCAGCCATCCGCCTTGTCCGCGGGTGCGTACCCAGGTCAGTGCGAAGGCTTCGGCGGCGAGTGCGTTATGGCCGTTCTGGCGAAGCTTGTCCGCGAGCCGGCGCAGCAGGAGTGGGCCGTCGCGGAAGTCGAAGGGGCCTGCGATGGCGCGCAGGACTTGTGCGGCATCGTCGGTCTGTCCTCGGGTGGCGAGGTCGAGGAGGCCGTCGCCGACGAGGTCTGTCATCTGTTCCAGAGTGTGCTGTGGTGTGCTGGCCTCGTACGGGCTCAGATGCCATGCGCGCAGTACCCGGATCAGGCCGACCGGTTCGGAGGGCGCAGGCGCTGCGTCGGCAGGTGAGGTCGGAGCCGTGGCCGGCTGCGCGGGGGCGGGTGCGGTACGGCGGTTGGGGGACTTGCCGATGGCCGGAGGTTCGGGCAGGGGTGTGAGCTGCGGGGCGCCGGTTCGTTCGGCGACGGCATTGAGTTCCGCGACCAGCTGTGTGTCGGCCGGCATGGTCTCGTCGCTGGAGGAGTCGCGGTTGGCCTGCCGCTCGTCGGCCCTGCTCAGTGCGATGCGCAGCAGTTGTGCAAGGCCGTCGGGCGTGGAGAGATCGACTGTCCGGGCGAGCCGGTCCAAAAGCGCGGCGTCGCCTTGGAGGAGCGGGGTATCCAGGGTGATTCGCAGGGCGGTTGCCACGACCGGGTCGACGGTGTCGTTCCACGCGTGCCAGAGGTCTTCTCGGGCGCCGTGGAGGATGGTGTTCGGGCCGTTGCAGTCGCTGAGCAGGCCCGTGGCTGCGAGGTTGGCGAGAGCCGCAGGGTCTGCGCCGGCCAGGACGTTCCACCACCGCGGGCGGGCGGCGTTGGTCTCCTTGCCGTCGGTGTGATGGACAAGGCGTTCGCACAGTGGCTGGATGCGCGCCACCCGCGCGCGACCCCGGGCTGGGTCCGCGGTGACCAGGGTGGGCAGCGGATCCAGAACCTCGTAGACGGTGATGTCCTTGCGCCAGCCGTAGGCCACCAGGAAGTTGCAAGCCGCCAGCCAGTGTTCCTCGGCCTCGGCGAGGACGCCGGCGGTGAGGGCGAGGCGCGCGTGGATTAGGCGGTAGCGCGCGAGGTCGCTGTAGAAACGCCCGCCGGCCTGCTCGAGGAACTCATTGCGGACGGCTTCGTCAACGCTGGCCTGCCGTGCGGGCGTGGTCTGCTCGACGGCGATCATAAGGAGCGTGTCGGCTGGCAGCGGTCCGCCCATCTCGCCGCGCAGGCTGACGCTGATTTCCCGGCTGATGTGGATGAGGGTCTTCCACGCCTGCGGCCAGTCCTGGTCGGACACGAGGGCTGTCGCCCGGCGCACCGACTCTTCGATGAGCGGGTGGATTGAGTAGAGGTCGCAGGCGCGCGGTTTGCCGGTGAAGGGGTTGAGGTCTGCGGTCAGGAGCCCGAGGGCTTCGATGGCCAGGCCCGAGCGGGTGGGTGCTTCGGCGGCTTCGGCGCGGGCGAGAGCGATCGCGAACCGCAGCCAGCAGGGGTACCAGCCGGGCCCCTGGAGGAGAGCTGGTACCGCGTCCAGAGCGATGGGGTCGGTCTGTGCCGTGATCGCCAGGGCATCGAGCCACCTGGCCACGGGGACGGGGCTCCACCGGACCTGTTCGTTCTGTACGTCATGGGTAAGGGAAAACAGGGTGTCGCGGGCAGTCGAAGTCTCGTCTGTCGCAAGGCCTGCGGCGAGATCGGCGGCGGAGACCCCCAGTGCGAGTAGCCGGTGCGCCGTTCCTGGCAGGTATCCCAGGTCGGCAGCCTTCTGCGCCCAATCTGCGGCGCTGCCCGTCTCTCCAGGCACCGCGCCTACGGCTATCTGCTCGCCGAGTACGAGGCATACCGGGCCGCCTGTTTCAAGGCGCGGCACCAGCTCGGTGACGGCCTCGATTCCGACGGTGTCGAGGAGCGTCTTGATGACTGCGTCGGCCGTTGCCTGGTCACCCTGTTCCTCGAGCCACTCGGCGACGCGGTCCAGCGACACCGGCTGGTCGGGCCCGTCCTCGCGCGGCTCCTCCCCTGTCCCCCGATCAGTCGCTGACAGGCGCAACCGGCCCCGCAGGTATGCCAGTTCGACGGCCCGGTCGGACTCCGCCCCGTAGGTGGTGTTGTCCGATTCGGCCTCGTGGTCGTGTGCCGTCATGTAAGCGTGCCAGGGTGC
This sequence comes from Streptomyces sp. NPDC001604, assembly GCF_042893475.1. Lineage (NCBI taxonomy): Bacteria > Bacillati > Actinomycetota > Actinomycetes > Kitasatosporales > Streptomycetaceae > Streptomyces > Streptomyces sp. NPDC001604. Next base: position 54,763 of record NZ_JBIAUY010000027.1, read on the forward strand.
CACGGCGCCTGCTGCGTCGAGGACGGCGCACATCTGCAGACCTGCCCGGGCGGGCATGACGGTCCGGCCGTCGTGCAGGAGCCGGTCCGCCAGCGTCTGAGCCCCCATCAAGGCGATGGGCACGTCGGCGAATTCAACCAGGTCCGAGTCGAAGCGCTCGAACTCGTACGTCTGTGCGGCCCTGGCCAGCTCGATGCAGCGCGCGACGAGGGGCCAGTTCGCCGTCCTGGCGGCGCAGCGCAGGCCGGTGGCCAGGTTGTCTGTGATCGCCGAGGCCGGGTGGGCGGTGGAGACGGCGCGGGTGACGAAGTCCCGCCCGATGTGGTCGAGCACCTCCGTGTCACGTCCCGCTTCGGCGAGGATCTGCAGGAGGCGGCGGAAGGCCCTCGGGTCGTCGAACAGTCCTTTCGCGGTCAGCCAGGTGGCGATTAGTGCGAGTGTCGATTCCAGGGCCGCGGGGTCGCTGTCGTAACCGAGGCGTAGGTACCGGGCGAACGACTCGTGGTAGACGCGGATTTCGCTGGGCCCGACCGCCCCGGAGAGCACCGGAGCCAGCACCTTCAGCGCGCCGTCGATCCTGTGCGCTCGGTCAGGGATGATCTGCCCGAGCTCCTCGCGGGTGACAGACATGCCGAGCAGAGCGATGATGTCCGCGACGACATCGGCTTCTGCGCCGAGGGTGTCGTAGAGGTGGGCGTAGTAGCCCTCCAACGATCCCTGGTAGGCCGGCAGGGCTCGCACGACTTCCGCAGCTTTGGTGATTGTCTCCGGTCGGAGGGTTACCTCGCGGCAGAGGTATGTCGTGTACAGGGCGTTGCCGCCCGAGCGTTCCTGTAGCGCGTCCAGAAAGTGGGTCACATCGCGTTCGTCGGTCAGGAGGGCTTCGGCGCGCTCGTTGTCCGCCGCCGGGACGAGTCCGAGCTGCTCCGCGACGGCGCGGCACTCGTGCGCGGTCAGAGGCGGCACGACGGCGGTAACTGCCCCGGTGTCCTGGAGAGGGGCGAGGTGGTTTCCGGGCTGGCTGAGGACGATCAGGACACTGCCGGGTGGAAGGTGCAGCGAGCCGAGGATCGCGGCGAGGGCCAGGGACGGATCGGCTCTCTTGGTCCTTCCCCCTTGTACGCGGGTAACGTGGTCCAGTCCGTCCACGACGAGTGCCACGCGCCGGGTGGGGTCCTTGAGTAGAGCGGTGTCTACCGCCGTGGTCAACGCTTGGGCATCGGCGGCGAAACGTGGGCGCTGCTCTTGGACGAGGTCGGGGTCCGACTCGGCCAGCCGGCCCAGCAGGCTACCGAAGACCACTTCGGTGACCACCCGGGTCATCTGGTCGCCGTCGGCGTCGCCGAGATAGCAGTAGTGCTCGGCGACCAGCCATCCGTCACTGCTGAGTTGGTCGACCAGCTGCTGGCACGCCCAGGACTTGCCCTGTCCCGGTGGGCCGGTAACCAGCAGGACTGCCCCGTCGGCTGCCGCCGTCGCGGCCGCTTCCGCCAGGACTCCGACCGTGGCGGGCCTGGCCACTTCCAGGGCGCGGTCGACAGGGTTCGCGCGCACGACGGCGCCGAGGTCGCTGCGCAGTTGGGCCTGGCGCAGTAGTTCGCGGGGTGTCACCTCGGTTCCGCGCTGCCGGGCGGAGCGGACCGTGCGGATCAGCGCCTCGGCGACGTCCACCGGTGAGCGTCCCTCGTTGGGGTAGATCCCCGCGCCGAGCTCTCCGCGTACCCGTTGAAGGAGAAGCTGCTCGGCCGGCCCTGGCTGCAGCAGGTCCGTCGTCATGGCCGGTGCGCCGACTTCCACCACCAGGTGCTCGCACAGCCATTCCAGGTCTTGCTTGGACACGGCCTTGTCACCGCTGGTCAGGAACCCGAAGACGTTGCCCGCCACGCGTCGACCTCGCGCGGGCAAGTCGAACCCTCGCCAGAGTGCTTCGGCGTCGAACCGCAGGAGTGTGGTGTTCATCCCCGGCAGGAACGGCGCGTCGGAGGATCGGGCGGGCACCATCACCGCGTTCAGCGCATCGTCGTCCGGAGGTGCGTTGCGCGTCACGATGCGCAGCTGGTGGGCGAGTGCGCCCGCACCGGCCCCGTCCCGGTCGGCGATGGCAGCCGCCACAAGGCGGTCCAGCCTCAGTCCGCGGTCGTCGGTCGTGAACGTGGTGTAGCCGAGGGGGTCTTCGTCGTCCGAGTGCTTGAACTGCGTCCGTTCACGGGATCCGTCTGCGTTGATCACCGTGAGGTCGTCGAAGCGGTCGTCTGTCACCAGCTTCTCGTCGACATGGACTCTGGCGATCCCGCCGAGCAGCAGGTCGACGACGCGGCCTGCCTCCATCAGGTCCTGGTACTCGTACCCGCGGTGCGCGGCAGTTAGATCGCTCATGTCGGCAGCATTCTCCACCGTCAAACACCCTGTTTGGGCAGAAGTGGCCACACTCCCAAGAAGGCTCCCGATCGAGTCCACCGTCTTTGATCACCGTTGAGGACCGCGGCCGCCATAATGCGTACCACCGCCTTGTTGGGCGGCACAGTCTGCGAGGGCACCGAAGCCGCTACGGCGCGCCGTTCGGGCGGGCCTCGCTCTTGCCCGGGCCCTTGGAGCCAGGAGCTTCGCGGGGCCGCCGCAGAGCAGGAAGGCGAGCGGCTCCGCGGCATCGAGTCCACCGCTTTCCCCTACCTGCGCGAAGCAGGAGAGGGCGGCAGGGCGGGCCGGATCGAGCGGCCTGAACGGGAGGTAGCTCAAGTCGGTCGGAGTGTCAGTGGTCGCCGCCATACTCAGAAGATGTGCAACTGACTTTCAGGTGCATGTCCCGGAGTCCTCGACCGAGTAGGAACGAATTGACCCCCGAGAGCGACGCGGTGCGTGACCGCGACCCCTACCTTCTGGCGCAGATACGTGAGGCCTTCGGGCGCGTGGTCTACAGCCACAAAACCCATGAGAAGCAGGCGGACATCTCCTTCACCAAGCATCGGTGGCAGCAGGGTGTCCTCATTGCTCTCACCGCGATCAGCTCGGGCACCTTCCTTGCGGCGGTGGTCGGCCTACTCGGCAACGCAGTGCTGACGAGCCTCGCGACCTCTTCTATCGCGCTTCTGGTCAGCTGGATGAGCCTTGGGACGAAGACCTTCAAGTTCGAGGAGGAGTCCGAGGCCCACCGCGGCATCGCCTCTCGGCTGTGGGACGTCCGAGAGTCCTACATCTCCCTCATCGCCGACCTGATGTCCGGCAGCGTCTCGACCGAGGAGGGCCGGGAGCGGCGGGACGAGCTGCAGCAGGCCGCGCGCGACGCGTACGCCGACGCGCCCAGGACGAGCAGCAGGGCGTTCGCGCGCGCCCAGGGCGGGCTGCAGAACAACGAGGAGATGACGTTCACCTCGCGCGAGATCGACCTCTTCCTCCCGGAGGCGCTCCGGCTCGGCGAAGGCGAGGCATGACGATGAAGACCTCAGAGATCTTCGAAACCCTGCTCCGGAATCTAAAGGTTGGGGAGACGGCCACGACGGTCGCCTCACGGCGGGACGAGATCACGAAGGCGCTCAACAAGGACTTTCGCGACAAGGACGGCTGCACCGACTACAAGCTGATGGTCGGATCGTTCGGCCGGCACACCGCGATCAAGGGCGTGTCCGACCTCGACATGATCTTCATCCTCCCGCCCGGGATCTGGTCAAGCTACGAGGGGGAAACCGGCCCGCGGAGGATTCTCGAGAGGGTCCGCGACGACCTCAAGGCGCGGTACAAGAACACGGAGATCCGCGTCGACCAGTGCGTCGTCCGAGTGCGGTTCACGTCCAACGCCTTCAAGTTCGAGGTCCAGCCGGCATTCGAGAACGCCGATGGCAGCTTCGACTACCCGGACACGAAGGCTCAGGGCTGGAAGGTCACCAAGCCGCGCGAGGAGATCGCCGCGACCAAGGAGTGCAACGACCGCACCTCGACGAACATGCGCCACCTCGCCCGGATGGCCCGGGCATGGAAGAACGCGAACGGCGTGAACATGGGTGGCCTGCTCATCGACACCCTCGTCTACAACTTCTTCGACCAGACCGACGACTACGACGCAGCGGGCACAGGCTCGTTCGGCCTCATGGCCCGCGACTTCTTCGCATTCCTCAAAGATCAGCCAGAGCAGGAGTACTACCTGGCGCTCGGCAGCCGGCAGCGCGTCCGTGTCAAGGCGAAGTTCCAGCCGAAGGCGAAAAAGGCGTACAACCGATGCCTCGAGGCGATCGCGGACGAAGGCAAGACGTCCGCCAATAAGAAGTGGCGCGAGGTGTTCGGCACGTCGGTGCCGCTGGCGAAGAGCGTGAGCGAGTCGTCCCGGTCGTTCAGGGACACCGAGGAGTTCATCGAGGACGAGTTCCCGGTCGACGTGTCCGAGACCGTGTCCATCGACTGCGAGGTCACGCAGGCCGGATGGCGTCCGACCTGGCTCCGCGCGATGCGTCACGGCGGGTTCCTACTCAAGGCCAACAAGGACTTGAAGTTCGTGGTCACCCACTGCTCGGTCGAAGAGCCCTACACGCTGAAGTGGAAGGTGCTCAATCGTGGTCCGGAGGCCGAGCGGCGGGACATGATCCGCGGCCAGATCGTCAACTCGAGCAAGGGGGGAGCCCGCATCGAGCACTCGGACTTCAAGGGCCAGCACGTCGTCGAGTGCTACGTCGTCAAGGACGGGGTCGTCGTCGCTCGGGACCGGATCGACGTGCCGGTCAGCAACACGAGCGTCAAGACGCCGAACGTCTCGTAGGGAACCGATCCTCGGAGCGCGACGAGGCCCCGACGATTCTGCCGGGGTCTCGTCGCATCAGACCCATCCACCCGTGGAGCCGAAGCAAGAGCGGTTATCTCGGTGCCATGTCCGAGTCCCTGCTTCACGCCGAGCTGGCCGTAGTGGGAGCGGTACGCTGCCGCCGCGCTGCTGAGCTGCGCTCCGAGGGTCCCAGCAGGTCCGCAGGGCAGATCGTCGGCCTGCTCCGCGACGAAGCAGATGGTGCGGAAGCGGAGTTCCGGCGGGTTCGGGACCTCCGCTGTGGCTGGTTCTTCGTCGGCCGCTTCCGGAGAATGGTGCCGTGGAACGGCAGATCGACTTCTGGCGCGAGCGGCAGATGCTCTGTGGGCGCTGCAATCATCGGTGGCGCGTCGATCTGGACTGGATCGATCGGTGGGAGCAGGAGGAGGAGATCTGCCCCGGCTGCGGCATGACCTGCGAGCACGAGGACTCGCCCCGGGTGACGGTCGACCCCGATGACCCGGCGCTCGACGACTACCGGGTCGCTCAATTCTTCTGGTACCACACGAGCACGCAGCCGGACTGGCCGACACGGGACTTCGACCCGGCAGCCGTCCTGACTCCCGAGACCCGCAGGATGATGGGCGGAGAGCAGCAGGTTTCCGCGTGGGCCGCGCGCCAGCGAGCGAAGGCCCTCCACGTTGGCACGTACGAGGCCGCTGTCCACAACATGCTGCGTCGGATCCGTGATCAGGCGGACCGGGGCAACCAGTTCTATCTGTATCGGGTCCGTCTGAAGCCATGCGTCGTGGTGCGGGAGGGGTGGCTCGTCGACCCCAGCAACTTCGTCGGCGACGTCGGGCTCGAGGAGGTCTGCCCACCAGGCGTCGATGTCGCCCGCTACCTGAACTACCACGAGGATCCGGGAGGGCTCTCGCTCGCGGTGGGCAGTGGCGCGATCGCCAGTGTTCAGCGGGTCGCGGTTCCGCTGCCCGACACCTGGGATGGCGGCTGGGTGCGCGATGCCATCGCGGCTCTCGAAGGCGTGAGCGGCACCGCCGTACCGGCGACCGGCAAGCCTGCCCGCCGGATGCGGCCGTCATCGTCGCGAGCCGTCCTGGGCCGAGAGCTCGGTGCGTCCCTGGCTGGCAGACTGCCGGTCAACCTCCAGGACCAGTTCGTGTCGGCCGCGGCGCCAGCGGAGGGAGAGGATGCAGAGCGGTGGGCGCGGCGGACCAGCGGTCTGTTCGATCTGATCGACGATCCGACTCGCGTGCTGGCTGCCCTCGACCAGCATGATCCCCGGGAGGTCTGAGAACGGCCTGCCCGCTCCTCAGGGGCAGGGAGCCCTGGGGCCGCCGTCCGTCTGCCTGGTTGGCCCCCCGAGTCGGGAGAGCGTGAGCAGCTCACACGCAGCGGAGCGTCATGCTGAGCGCGGAGACGATGACGGCTTGGGAAAGTCGTTTCCATCCGATTTCGTTATCCCGGTCAAGTGCCGCCGTGTCGAGACCGTCGAGGCCATCGTAGATTTCGCGAATCGCGCCGTGCTTCCCGGCGCGCACGGCTTACAGGAGGCGCAACATCTGCATCTGGAAGGGCATGTACGTCACCCCCGCCTGAGGATGACAAGGCCGCGCACCGCAAGGTGCGTGCCCGGGGGAGCATGTGATCGGCCGGATGAAGATTTACAAGGTCCTCCGCGACTGCCGACAGCGCGGCGACGGCCTCCACCACGCCGTCCAGGCCGTCGCCCATATGCACAACCTCGCCATCGCATCATGACCAGAAGACCGCGACCACAGGCTCTGACCTGCCCGAAAACGGCCTTGTGCAACACCCTTTAGGCGACAGGAGCTGACTGTGGTTTCGGCTGTTCGTCGCCTGGAGGCGCTGGGCCTCTACGTGATCGTCGGCAGAGGAGAGACGCAGACGCGTTGGCCGCTGAGACGGCGCCAGCCGCATGACCGCGGCCGCCTGGTGGCCATTTGTCCCTGAAGCGACTAGCGAGCGCGGTGGACGAGGACGGCACGACCAGCGCGTAGCGTATCCGGGAGGTCTGACTCGTCATACGGCGCAGCAGCTGCCCGTAGGCGATGTCGGCGTCGGTGCCCCTCTCGCTGGTGCGGCCCTTGACCCCGCATATCAACCGCTCTCCGCCGTGCACCGCTTCGACGTCAGCCCAGGGGTTCTGCGGGATCGACCGGCGTCCAGTCCTCGTCCAGCAACCATGTACGGAAGGCGTCGGCGACCCGGTCCTCGTCGCTGCTGCGTGCCAGCATCTTCCGCAGTGCCCCTAGATCCGCCTCCTGGTTGCGGCGCAGGCGTCCGCGGCCGTCAGCGTCGAGGTCGGCCGGGCGGATCGCGATCAGCCTGAGCCCGTGAGCGGGGATCTCGGTGTCGCGGCGAGCGTCGTACAGAGCCCGTTGCTCGCCCCGGTGGACGCCGCTGACGGTGAGCTTGTCAGGCTTGTCGAAGTGGGGCATTGGCTGGTCGTGCTGCAGCTCCCGGTATTCGACCACAAGCCGGTGGCCGGGCCAGTACGCGTCGACCGGCAGATTGGCACGTCGCCCGCTCGTGCCGGGGTCTCCCAGCAGCCAGTCGAACTTGTGCTGGGTCAGGGCCGTCTCGCCCAGGATCTGATCGCACAGGCCGACCACATACGCCTCATCACTGTCGTCTCTCGTTGCCATGGCGAGGCATCATGCGAGCTTCCGCTGGCAGCGGCCGACGAACGTCCCCGGCCATGGACCTCGACGGGGGCCGCTTTGACCGTGACCTTTCTCAACTGGCGCGACGCCACCGGTAGTCGCTGCCCGCGCTGTATCGGCACTGCATGCGGGATCCGGCGCTGGTGTAGCTGTACAACCCAGGATCATCGCACCAAGAGCCGGGAGGTACGGCCCTGCCGGGGGTGCTGTCCCTGCCACCCGCAGTGTCCTCTTCGGCCTCGAACGTGGGGGTGTCGGTCCCTTTGCCGTATTGGTCGGTCGGAGTGACTTCCGGCCTTTTCGAATTCCCATAGCAGGTGTTATGGGCTGCGGGTCGGCGTGGCCGGCTTCGGCGGCGCGTTCGTCGGCGAGGCGGCGCAGTTCGGGCAGCGCGCGCCGGTACTGGCCGTCGTCTATGAGGGTGGCGGTGCCCCTGTGCGGTCACAGCACTTTCGCCCTGTCTTCGAGACGGTGTTGACAGTGCGCCCAGGGGCGTCAGCTCGGCGCAAAGGCGGGTGCTCAGTCTGCGAGCTGTCCGGCCGGGCGATTTTTCGCGTCGGTTCGCGCAGCGACGCGGGCGGCAAGTTCGGCACCAATGCGGGCCAACGGCCCTGGGCGCATCATGTCGCCGTGCCGACACGGCACGTCGATGACATCAAATAGTCCCATGGCCGCCAGAGTTGTTCTGCCGCCCAGTCGGGCGCTTTGCCAACCGTCGCCACGAAGACGAGTACTGATCTATTCGGACTGTTGTCGGATGCTGATCCCTGCGGTAGGCCGGTGGCATGCGGTACGCGCAGGGTGGTGGGCTGACCGCCGAGCGGCGGCGGTTTCGGGAGCGGATCCGGTACGAGGCCGGTGAGCGGTTCGCGTGGGGTGAGAGGACCGCGGTGATCGAGAGGGATCTGTGGGTGAGTGAGCGGTCGGTGGAGCGCTGGCGTCATGCCTGGCAGATGGGTGGGATGGATGCCCTCGCCTCCACGGGGCCAGCGAAAGTTCCCAAGGTGTCCGACTGCCAGTTCGCTGAGCTGGAGCAGGAGTTGGCCCTCGGGCCGGCCGAGCGCGGCTGGGAAGACCAGCGGTGGACCCTGGCACGGGTCAGAGCGCTGATCGCGTGGAAGTTCGGCATCGGCTGCTCCTCGGCGACGGTGTGCGGCTGCTGCACCGGCATGGCTGGTCCTGGCAGTCTCGGGCGGAGTCCTCTGGTCTCTCGTCGACTTCGCCTGGCAGGGGCGGCAGGACTCGAACCTGCGGCATCCGGTTTTGGAGACCGGCGCTCTGGCCATCTGAGCTAGGCGCTTTCGGTGGGAGTCAGCGTGGCATGACCGCCCAGCTCGTCTCCAAGGGTTTTCTGTTCGGAGGAGCCGAGGAAACCGACGACCTTGCTGAGGATGCGCGCGCCGTCGCCGGGGGGCGGTTCGAAGGACGGGCTGCGCGGCATCAGCCATACCTGTCCGTTCAGTCGTTTCAAGACCTTCACGGTGGCCTCGTCGTCCAGGAGTGGGTCATGTCCCGCTGGCGAGCGAGAAGCCGGGCCTTGGGCATGTGCTGAAGGGGCTGGCCCCTGTCGGTCTGGTGCTGGCGCACCGGCGTGGTGGGGGGCCGTTTCTAGGCGGCGGTTGGCTTCGACACGGTCGGCTTGCGCCGGAGCAGGGCTTGCAAGCGGTCCCGCTGCTCGGGGGGTGGTCAGTGGGGCGCCTGGTTGGCCAGTTCCTGAGCGTGGGAGCGCCGAATGTCGGCGATCCCCGCAGCGGTCAACGCCATCAGGCCACCCTCTGGAGCGGCACGCCCGACAGCCGGTCGCTGCTCATCGCCGTCCTCGGACTCCCACCACTCGGCGAGGATGCGCAACGCGTGGGCGTCTGAAGTCCTGGCCCGCTCGTACGACCACAGCTCGTAGCGCTCCTGCGGCTTGCTGAGGGGATGGTACGAGCGCAGACTGCATACGATCACGCCAGTGCGGTCCAGGTCATTTGCCAGATCGTCGGGCGGCTGGAGGTCAGTGCCGTGGAAGGGATTCACCGCCAGGACGCCGACAACCCAGTCCTCCTCGTCCCCGCGTTGATCGGCGGCCTCGATGATGTACCCCAGCACTTGCAGCGGGATGCGGCCGTCGAATCGGTCTCGGGTGACTGACCGTTCGACCAGCGGACGGAAGTAGCCGCGGCTGGGGACGTCGAACTGTCGGTAGAGCTGCTGCAGCGATCCAGGGTCCAGCGGCACCCCGATGAGCTGGAAGGAGACATTGCAGCGCATGACGTGACGTGTTTCTTCTGCGGAGATGCTGCCTGACACGGTGTAGAAGCCGCCGTCACAGACTTCGAAGTACACGAACTCCTCGCTGTGGTGCGGATCTTCAAGCTCACTGGTCCGTTCTTCCCAGTCCTTGAGGGCCTCGGCAAAGCCATCGGCACCACAGCCATGCCAGTTCCGGCCATGCTGCTGGATGCTCCATTGACTCCGCTCTCCCATCCACCCGAGTTCGTTCAGGGCGTCAAGGAGGCGGAGGAGGTCAGGCTGGCCCCATGCGGCAACCGGCATATCCAGGCAGACGCCGCTTCCCGCCGCCGGCACCCAGTCGACATCGGGCAGGTCGAGGCAGAAGACCCCGGGGCTGAACCCTCCTGCTCCGTAGAACCATGGCACCGTGTCCCCGCTGCCGTTGAGCAGCCTGTAGCGGCTCACGGGCAGCTTTCCTGCCGGCTTGCGCGAACTGAGGGCGGCCTCCTCGGCCTCACGCTCCTTTTCGCCGCGATGGACACGCCCGTGGACAACGAGTTCATCGTGTTTCAGGCGCAGAAGGCGGTCCAACTCCTGCGGGTCCCTCAGAGACCTGAGGATGTCGACCTCATCGAAGACGAGGACCAGTCCATCCCTGCGGTCCCCGACGATCGCCTCGTCCGCTTGCTCGGTGATCCCGGACATGGTGAACAGCAGAGCCACAACAGTGCCGTCGAGACGACCCAGGCGGCTGCGGACCGCATCTACTACCCTGGATCCGGCAGGTCGGCGCTCCCACTTCGCTTCGACGAGATAGTGGCGGCTGTGGGAGATGACCGCGAAGTCGGTCTGGCGGGGGCGCGCCATCCTCGGATTGTGCACGACTTGGTAGTGGGCCCGTCGAAACATCCGCTCCAGCAGTGATTCGAGCTTGTAGCCGCGGCGCTGCGTGTTGGGGACCGACCGCAGGGCGGCCAGATCCCGGAGCAGATCCGACTCGTGCCAAGGCGCGATTTCGAGGTCGTCGTCCGCCGCGTCAGGGCGTTCCTCTTCGTGGATGGCCATGACTAGTCATCTTGGCGCACGGCTACGACAACGCGGCCCGTCCAGCGGGGCCGGCTGCCCCAAACCACTTGTTGCTCAAGGCCCGTCATCACGAGGTGGCGGGCTTCCCTCATGCCGTCACATGTCGAGACGGGTGGTTGTGGCCGCGTCGACGGGCTGGGTGTCACGTGCCGATCCTCCTGCCTACGCCGACGCTGGCCCGGTCAGAGCCGGACCGCGCCCGTCTGGCCGGACCGCGGCGATCCGGTCGAACTGCACAAGGCCAGGGTGCTCCGGCAAACCTTCGCAGCCATCTGGTTGTCGAGGAGTGAACTCCTGCTTCCCGTGTGGACGTCCACGGAGTTCGGCTTGGGATGTAAGGGGCGTGCCACTTCTACGTTAGGGCAATGGTGTTGAGGCGAGCGCGCGTGAGTGCCACGTACAGGGCGCGGTGGTCAGCCCGTGCAGGGTCGAGGCCATGTGCCAGGGCTGCAACGTCTGCCGGGCTCAATCTGACGGCTACGGTGTTCCACTCGCGTCCCTTGGACTGGTGGGCGGTAAGGCCAGGTATCAGCTGGTCCTTTGCGAGCCGGAGTTGTAGACGATTCAGGGCGCGAAGTGGCTTGCGTGTGAGCTGGGTTGAAGCGATTGCCGGGATGTGCACAGCGAGACTGCGTGTCAGCTTCTGCCACACTACGGCCGGTTGGTCGCCGTACGTGAGGTCAGTTATCGCGGACTGCAGGCAGGGGCGGAGCGTTGTCGCCAACACTTCCCTTTCCAGCCCGAGCGTGACCAGAGTGTCATGCAGAAACACTGCCTGCATGCCCAGCGCATTCTGTGCCATCTCATTGAGGAGCAGAGTGCAGATCGCCTCTTGAACCTGACCGACACCTGGCTTGATGGCGAGGGGCAGGACGTGTGGATCGCATTCCCACAGTGCCTTCCATTTGAGGGCGAGGACGATATCGGCATCGCGGGCAGAGCCGGTTGGCAGCGTGACGGGCAGGCTTCGGCGTAGGCGCCGTGCAAGCCATGCCTGTCTGTCGGATCCCCACCGGAAGGAGTTGTCCAGGTGGTGTGTGACGAAGCCGTTCTCGCTTATGTAGGCCGCCATGGCAGCGGGACGAGCGCCTCTGAACTGGTAGAGGGCCTGCCAGGGATCGCCGACCAAGGTGAGAGAGCTGGATGCTGATGCAACGAGTGAGAAGATGTCCCGGTCCAGATCGTTGGCGTCGAACACCTCATCTACGGTCAACGAGCGCACCGTGTTCTCGAAGTACGAGATGAGTGCTCGGCGTGCGGGGCCAGCTGTGAGAGCCCCTTGAAGAGCCTCCCGTACGTTGTCATGGGTACACGTGCCGGCCGAGACGGCTCCTTTGAAGTGCAGAGCTGAAGGGTGGCTGGTGTCCTGGGGCTCGTTGACGGTTCTTATGACGACGTGGCCGCCGTCGACCTGCAGAACGGGTCTTATGCGGCCGGGTTTTGTCGGCAGGACCGTCCGCCATGAGTCCAACACGTCAAGTTCCGTGTGTCCTCCTGGCCAGTGCAGAACACCTTCATTGAGTAGGTGGAAGAGCAGGTCGCACAAAAGGGTGTCCAGGGTTACGACGCGGTGTGGCCAGCGCAGGGAGGCCGAACCCCATTGTCGGGCGACGCGCGTTCGTAGTTCCTCGGTGGCTGACCTGGTGAAGCTGACTGCTACGACAGCGCGTGTGTCGGTGGGGGCGGCAAAGCGGTGCAGGCCGAAGCGCAGGGCCGACACGGTGGTCTTTCCGGAGCCGGGTGCCGCTTCGACGTAGACGCGGTCACGGGGGCTGCCACTCGCGGTGAGCTGTTGGGGTGTCAGTGCATGGAGCCCGGTGCTGGATCTAGGCATTGTTCTGTTCCTGCGGCCGGGCTCCGGGTATCGCTTGCGTGGGCCAGCTTCCTGGTTGGCGTCCTGCCGTGGGGTTCTGCCGGATCGGATGTGAGCGCAGAGGATCGTCCGAGTCCGCGGTTTCCTCGGCTTCGCCTGCCGCGGCACTGAACTCGAACTCGTGCTCGGCGTCGATGGGCTCGTCCTCTGGCCAGTACGCCGGGTCGTCGAGGTCGTCATCCCAGTCGATGACGTCAGGCAATCGGTCCCAGATGCTGTCGGGCGCAAGCCACTCGGGCGGTTCCGTGGCGGCGTCTTCGGCCGTCAGATCGCTGGGGGAGTCTGGCACGGCCGGATAGAGGAAGTCGAAGAGGTCTTCAAGGTGATCGGGTACGGATACGTCGGAGAGGCCATCGTCCGCCTCGCGGTCGGCGTCGTTGGCTTCCCGGAGCGCCGCGGCGAAAGCGAGGGCAAACTCTGCCTTGCGCCGCGCGCCCCGGCCTTCTCTGACTGCGTCCTCGCCGTCCTTTGCAGACCGTCGGCTGGCGAAGTAGGACCGCACGCTGTCCACGGTGACTTCGGCTAAAGGATGGCTGGGGTCGACCGCTTGTTGGGCTTTCGCGACAAGGTCCTCGTTGCCCGGAGTGATCGCCGGCTCAAGGGTGGGATGACTGATGAAAACCCGGACCACGGACGAGTCGTGCTCCGCCGCCCACCTGGGCACGTCGCGTGCACTGTCGAAGGGAAGGTCGCTGTCGCTGTCACGGAGGATCGCCAGCTTCGTGCATAGTTCCTTGCCCGGTGTCGCCAGGAGATGGGCGGGCCACTGGCCGACTTTGGTGCCCATCGGGACGATGCTCAGGGCATCAATGAAGGCTTGCTTGGTTTCGTCGTCACCGGCCCAGGCGCGGCCGAACTCACGCACCACCACGCCCTCGGTAACTCCTTCGACCAGGAGCAGACGTTCGGCGAAGAGAGCCGACGAACGACTTGCGTCCAGGTGCAGTCTGGCCATGCGGAGCGTAGCATCGCGATGCTGGTCCGGGACGACGTCCTTGACGCAGTGGCTCACGTTTCCATGGTCGGTGCGACGCACGACGACGAGTTCGGTGGGGTCGCAGGCTGTGATGATGTCAGTGGCGTGACTGGTGAGGATCACCTGTAGCTCGGGGCGCGCCTTGACGACTCTGCGCAGGTAGCGGACCAACGAGTGCTGCAGTTGTGGGTGGAGATGGGCTTCTGGCTCCTCGATGATGACCGTTGCGTGAAACGGGGCCGTGGAGAAGAAGGAGTCTTCCTCGGAAGCCGCCTCCGCCTGTGCTTGAGCCAGGTTCTCGAACGCCTGCCGCGCCTGGTCCTCCTCGGATGGAAGTTCGCGCTCGCCGCTCTGCGGTGAGTTCGTTGAGGCGAGGGGAACCTCGGTGGAATCAGGTATCGCAGCCAACGTCACGGCAATATGCAGCAGGTTGACGTACCCCAGGCCAGAGACTTCCAGAGGCCGGGCTGCGGAGCGACCCTCGATCACGGCGAGCATGATCTCCAGGACGCGGGCGAGATAGGTGTCGTCGATCACCTGGCCTCGCACATAGGGCCACTGTCGGCTCACGCCGGCGGACAGTCTGCCCAGCTGCTCGCCAATGCGTGCCTCAACGGTGTCTATCAAGCTGTCCTTGGCGAGATCCTCCAAGAGCCGTGAGGCACGGGCCCGTAGAGCTACCAGGTTGCGGCTGCCATGGAGTTCCTGCTGCCGTGCGCGTAGCAGCTCCACCAGGATGCGCACCTCTCGGCGCGCCAGTTCGTCCAGTGGTTGACGCCAGGCGGGAAGATAGATCAGCTTGAACTGGTCGATCTTCCGGGCGAGGCCGTGGCTGCTTGTCAGGCGCGAGGTAACTGTTCCCAGTTGTCGGTGAAGGGAGACACTCCAGGACTCAGCTTCTCCGCCCAGCCGGCGGTGCCCTGTGGTGTGAAGCTCGCGGCCGAGGCGTCCCTCGGCGTGAAGGTCGTCGGCCAGGGCGTACGAGATGTCGATGCTGCGCTCGACGCCGGCATCGGGCGACGCCAGCGCGGCTGAAGTCGGCCTCGGGAGCACCGGAAACCGGTTTCCCGGGTGCGCGAGGTAGATTGCGTCGGTGAGTGTGGTCTTGCCCGCGCCGTTGGGCCCGATCAGCACACTGAACCTGCCCGGAAGGTCACAGCTCATTGGCGTCTCTGCGCTCGCGCGCAGACCGCTCACCTTGACGCGACTCAGATGCATGGCAGGCCCCCCGATCGACTCCGTCACTCTGGCAACATCATCGCTCAGCGGTCCGCTGCACTACTCAGTCGCCCCCGCTTCGCGGAGCAGCCCGCTGCCCGCCGCGCTGCTGAGCAGCTGGCCAACGAACGGTTTGGCACAGGAATGTGAGAACGCTTCGACGGCGCGCTGAACCTTCCCCTCGGCGGTGGAGGGGGTGTGAAAACGCAGGGCTGATGCGGGGTGTTGATATGTACGGTTGCTGAGGTGAACACAGATGCAGCATTTGACCCACGTCGCCTCGGGGTGCCGAAGGAAGTCGTGGACGAGGGCGCGCGCACCCTTCGCCATGCTCGCACATCCCTCGAAGCCTTCGTTGCCAGCCTCTCCGAGGGGGGCTCCGTCGACGGGATGTCGCCCGCCGATGCCAGCTGGGTCAATTCCTCCCACCACCGGCATCGCACGGCACGTTCCCGGTTGTGGGCCTGGGCGGGCTGGAGCACGCAGCTCACTCTGGGCAACATCCTCGATCATGTGCAGGCAATCGAGCGGACGCTGGTGGGCGAGCCTGTGGCCATTTGGTCACCCGTCTCACTCTCGCGTGTCGTGCAGGAGGGCACCATCCGCGTGTGTCACCTCTACGAGCCCGGACTCAGCCCGGAGCGGCGTGCAGTGCGCATAGCAGCAGCATGGCTGAACGGAGCCCGACAGCATCAGACCGCGGCGAAGGACGTCGGCGCGCAGGCGGTTCCTGGGGCTGACAGGATCTGGCAGTCCGCCGAGCAGACCGCACAGCGTGCCGGGATGGCCATCGGCCTGGATTCGAAGGGCCGTCCGAGCTCGGCAGTGCTGGGTTCGGCGACAGCACCGTTCGCGGTGAACCTCACCGATATCGCTGCTAAGCGAACGACGCATCTTCCTGCCTGGTATCGCATATCATCCGCCACCTCGCACAGCACCGTATGGATGGTTGCTCAGGCGTTCGCGTACGACGAAGAGGACCAGCCGGTCTTGCAGGCCGACCCGGAAATCGTCACCGCGGCGGTCCTGGCCGTCCTGGGAGCCTTCGAGGACCTCGTCGAAACTCTGGGGGCCTACTACGGAAAGGATGCACATCAGGCGCTGCAGACTATTCGCCGCCGGACCGTCGCGGTCCTCAACCGCCAGCGCAAGTGGCGCCAGCAAGCTCAGGCCCATGCACACCAGGCCGCAAGCACGGGTCCGCTGACGTGAAAGGGGGCGCGCCATTCGGACCGAACGAGGTTCGCCTGCAGCCCGGTTGCAGTGCCCGTTGGTGGTGGTCTTCGGTCGTACAGCCACTGCCCTCATGCTTTGCGCCAGGTCAAGACGGTGACCGGGATACCCAGTTCGGCCAGTGCGCCGGGAGAGACGCGCTCGCAGGCCGTGTTGTAGGCGCTGGCGAAAGCGGCATGGCCAACCAGCCACGGCGCAGGTGCGTGGTGGAGGTTCAGCACGGCGAAGGCGCCGTCGTAGTGGATGCGGCCCTGGAAGAGGCCTTGCTCGGGCAGGGTGGTTGCCACTCGGACGCGTTCCTGGTCCTCAACTTGCGGTGTGGATTGACCTTCCCCTCGTAGCGTAGAGACCGTGACTGCAGGGGAAGTTGGGAGTCATGGCGGGCAAGAGACGTAAGTTCGACGCGGAGTTCCGTGAGGGGGCTGTGCGGATCGTCGCCGAGACCGGCAAGCCGATCGCGCAGGTCGCGAAAGACCTCGGGATCAACGAGACCACGCTGGCCAGCTGGGTGTCCCGGGCCCGCAGGGCCGGCGGGGCCGGGACGGCCGACGAGAGCGAGGAACTCGCGCGGCTGCGGCGGGAGAACGCCCAGCTGAAGAAGGACAACAAGGAGCTGGTCATGGAGCGTGACGTGCTCAAACGCTGCATGGTCTTGTGGGTGAAGTAGCTGCGGCGGACCCGGCCGCCGTGGTCGGGGCGATCAGCGACTGCAAGACCGGGGAGAACATTCCGTATCGCATCGCCTGCCGGGCGCTCGGCGTGTCGGAGGCGTGGTTTTACAAGTGGCGCCGCAGACCGTCCGAGCCGACGAAACGCGAGATCAGACGCGCAGAGCTGACCGAGAGGATCCGCTACTTCTTCGATCGCTCGGGCCAGACGTACGGCTCGCCGAGGATCACGCTGGATCTGTGGGAGGAGGGCTGGCAGGTGTCGCAGAACACCGTCGCCGAGATCATGGCCGAGCTCGGCCTGCAGGGCCCGCAAGCCACCTCGCCGACGACGCTCGCTCACCCGCCCCGGCAAGCGGAGGACTGCTCCTGACCTGGTACGACGCAAGTTCGACGCCGTCGCGCCCGACGTGCTGTGGTGGGGCGACATGACGGAGATCGACACCGGCGAGGGCAAGCTCTACCTCGCCTCCGTCCACGACGCCTTCTCTCGCCGTGCCCTGGGTTACGCGATGGGCGAGCGGCACGATGCCGCGCTGGTCAGCGCCGCCCTGCAGATGGCGATCGCGACCAGAGGCGGCCAGGTGGACGGCGTCATCTTCCACGCCGACCGCGGCAGCGAATACACCTCCGAGGCGTTCCAGCAGCTGTGTGGCCGCTGGGGCGTGGTGCAGTCGATGGGGAGGGTCGGGTCGGCCTTGGACAACGCCGCGGCGGAGTCGTTCCACTCGGTCCTCAAGGTTGAGTACGTCCACCGGCACCGCTTCGCCACCCGCACCGAGGCGAGGCTGAAGACCGCCACGTGGATCGCGGACTTCTACAACACGAAGCGGCGCCACAGCGCGGCCGATGGGAAACCGCCTGTCGAGTTCGAACGGATCATCCAGGAAGCGCGAGCCCGAACCGATCAGGAAGGCCGGGCCGCATAACCAACGTCTCTACGCAACCAGGGGATTGACAGGATCGATCCAGAGAGTTGCGCCTCGATCACGACTGCGGTTGCCTCGCAGCCTTCATAACCAAACGGTCCGACCAGGTACTCGCGCGTGTGGTCACGCGCGGACACGTCGACAGACGCCGCCATCGTCTGCAACCGCTTTACGCTCTGCGTCGCCGGGGTAGCCGGCGATCTTCACGCAGAGGTCCATTTTCTGGCCGACATGGCTGAGCTTCACCGGTGTATCGACGGCGAAGGGCAGCTCTTGAGGAGACACTGCCGGTGGCACCGCCCTCACCGTCGACTACTACGCAAGCGGCAGTGATACCGAGCCGATGCAGACGCCCGCCCCGAAAATCACCGACAAGTCGCAGGATATGCTGCACAGATGGGGACGGCTAAGCCGGACCGCGCGCTCACGGCTCGTCTTGCGGCGGCATAGTAAAGGTTGCCCGTCGTGTCATTCGTTGCCAGCAGCGAATGACACAGGACCCAAGGGGGATTCCCCGAAGGCGCTGCCTGCGCGGCTCCAGCAAAGGTAACGCCCATCCCCAACGGCCCACGCACACCAGCCTTCCCGACAACCGAGGCGCCACATGAACTTCCGAACCGCAGCGATCCTGGCCACCGCGATGAGCGTCCTGGCACTGACTGGCTGCGCCAGCGGTAAAGCCCCCGACGTGATCGAGCAGGTTACGGGCGGCGGTCCCGCAAAGACGACAAACTCGCCTTCAGCCAGGCCGTCCGGTCAGCTCGTCGCCAGCGGCTTCGGTCAGCAGGACGAGTACGTGTGGGTTACTTCCCTTGTCCGCAACACCTCCCCACACGTCGGTCAGACCGTGACCGTACAGTTCAACGTCCTCGACGCGAACGGCAAGATCATCAGCAGTGGAAGCCAGGTTGAAAACTTCAGCCGACCTGACCAGTTGCTCGTCGTTGGGACCCAGGTCGAAGTGAAGCCGAATGAGAAGGCTGCGAAGGTCAAGGCCACGCTCCTCGTCGAAGACGAGGGAACCTTCTCCACCAGACCGTTCCCCAAGATCCCGACCAGCGCCGTCCACGTCAGCAAGGGTGAGTACGGCGATACGACCGGCAGCTTCGAGGTCAACAACCCGACCTCGACGCCGCTGAAAGACGCACGTGTGGGGATCATCTGCTACGACGCGAAGCGCAACGTGACCGGCGGATCCTCCGAATACCCCGACCTCGTACCCTCGTCCGGGAAGATCCGCGTCGAGTCCACCCTCAACACGCTCGGCACTCCCGCCACATGTGACGCCTACGCGGGACCCGGCATCTGACCAGGCCACCCTTCCGAGCCTCTCCGTTGGGCCCTCGGAGACGCCCGCCCGTGATTGCGAGGGCGTCCGTGGGCGGCCTCGCGCGTCAGCCCGGGACCGCTCCGCTGGGTGATCCCCACGTAGCAGTCCGCCGCCGGGTCGTGGGTTCCAGCCACGCGGCGACAAACGACCGTGGGGGGCGGTGAGGATGGGGACGTCAGTGGCTGTTTTCGGTGGGAAGGCAGTTGCCGGAGGTGAAGAGCTGGGGCCATGCGCTGTTTCCCTGGTAGGCGGCGATGGCCCAGTGGGTGTAATCCCAGTGCTTGTTGGAGTTGTACTCGGCCAGCAGCCTGGGGCAGGCGGTCTTGATGACGACGTCCTGGAAGTGCGTCTGTTGGGCGCGGCCGGCCAGGGCGCCCGAGCCGTCCTGGGCCCAGACGTACATCATCTTCTGGACGGGGTCGAAGCCGAGGGTGATGGCGTCGTCGCGGTCGAAGGGCTCCAGGCCGTGTCCCTCGGCAACGCGTGTGTTCCAGGCGGCTGTGATCGCTTTGACCGTGCCGCCGGCGATGCGGATCTCGTCCATGTCGCTGCTGGGTATCTGGGCGGTGACGATGCCTTCGTCCGTGCCCTGGCGTTGTCCGGCTTCCTCGGTGTAGCAGCCGTCAGTGGCTTTGCCGAAGCCGAGGATCGTGGCCTCGTTCTGGCCGTCGTAGTCCTTCCAGTAGGCGGAGAATCGACCGTACGGCCAGCTGGTCGGCGAGTCCTTGAGCTGGTGGGCGAGGGTGATGCAGGCGGCCATCTCGCCGGCCCGGCGGAAGACCTCCTTGTAGTCGTCGGTCAGGGTGGAGATGGGACCGCCGGTCACCATCACGGTCTGCGCCTGACGGTTGAACGTCACCGTGGGCGTCATGAAGGACATGTCCTTGGTGGCGAGTATGGCCGTCATCCGATCGCGGATCGCCGCTGCGGCGCTGACTTCCGCCGCTCCGGCAGCGTTCCGGCTGGCGCTCCACTCGCCGGGGACGGGCTGGGTTTCGTCGTCCGAGCGGGTGAAGGCGGGATTGGCCACGCCGGCCAGCGGGTCGGTGGGGACGGGAATCGTGCGCGGGTCGGATGCCGCCTGGTCGGTTACGTCGGTGCCGGGCACGGTTGAGGGCGTCGAGCCGGCTCTCGTGCCGGGATCGCGATCTTTCGCGGCTGCCGCCGAGGGGGCGTTCTCGGAAGCGCTGGTGTCAGGACTCTCGTCGTGTCGGAAGGCCATGACTCCGCCCACGGTTGCGCCGACGACGGCTGCCGTGACCAGGACCGCTGCTAGGGCTCGACGCCGGGAGGATTTCTCAGGGGCGGCGGGCAGGGGCCAAGGGAACTCCTCCGGGGTGGGCACGGACCACTGTGCTGTGACCAACTCCCCCATCAGCGTGGGGGCATTGCCTGCTTCGGCCACAGTGTGGTTGTCACGTATCTGGGTGGACTGGGCGGCCAGCAGCAGTGCGCAGGCCTCGGCTGCCTCGGCGGCGTCCGGACGCTCGGCGGGATCCTTGGCGAGGGCTCGTGCCACGATCTCCTTGAGCGTCTCGGGGATCCCGTTCAGGTCCGGTTCGCCCGAGGTGACGCGGTAGGCCACCGCTTCGGGAGCGCCGCTGCCGAAGGGAAGGCGGCCGGTTGCCGCGTAGGCGACGAGTGCGCCCCAGGCGAACAGGTCGCCGTCCGCTGCGGTGACGCCGCTTTGGTAGTGCTCGGGGCTGATCCAGCCCGGGGTGCCGGTCAGGATGCCGGTCCGGGTGACGCTGGTGCCGTCGGCGGCGTGCGCGATGCCGAAGTCCAGCATGCGGGGCCCGGCCGGGGTCAGCAGTACGTTCTGCGGCTTGACGTCCCGGTGCACGACACCTGCGGCATGGATCGCCGCGAGGGCCTGCGCGGTCCCGGTGGCGAAGGCGTACAGGGTGCCGCCGGTCAGCGGGCCGTGAGCGGTCAGGTGCTGGGCGAGGGTGGGGCCCGGGGCGTAGGCGGTGGCCAGCCATGGGGCCTCGGTATCGGGGTCCGCTGCGAGGAGCGGCAGCAGAAACGGGCCCTGGACGCGGGCGGATAGCCGAACCTCTCGGCGGAAGCGGGCCCGGAATTCAGGGCCGTCGGCCTGAACGGGATGGATCACCTTCACCGCTACGCGCTCCCCGCTGTCGCTGAGCGCGGCGTACACGGTTCCCATTCCGCCCGCACCGAGCCGACCGACCACGCGGTAAGGGCCGACACGAGAAGGGTCACCGGGGCGAGCGGGCTGGATCCGCCCGCTGAAACCAACAGCGCTCACCGTTTGTCCGATCGATCAGTGTGGGGAGGCGTGTGAGGCTGGATGGTATATCGCCTGCGTCGCTGTCAGTTGAAGTCTGTCCGCCGCTACGGGGCAGATGGCTGCAGAGGACACCGTTGGCGAATTCGACGGTGTCTATGCGGGGCTCCGGGGGCTGAGGCGGAAGGTGCGAGTGGGTCCCGGCAGCCAGGCATCGGTTCTGTTGAGGTTGAGGGGCTGCGGCGGTGAGTGCAGCCCTTCCGGACGCGAGTCGGGCCACCCCGGCGGTCTGGACCGAAACCTCACCTGGCAGACGTGGACGCAGCGACACCTTGATTACCTCACGCTCGCGCTCCCACACAGTTTCGGACATCGTCTCGCCGCCGCAAGGTCATTTAGCGACCACGACCGTGTCCGATGAGGGACATCACCGCTACCGGCCCCATTGGGCCGGTAGCTGGTTGCACGCATGCAGGAACTACTCGTCTCGGAAAGGTGGGATCTGACGCATGGCCAGCACTGTGCCGTCCCGGCCGATCGAGACAACGCCGCCCCAGGTGTGGTCCCAGAATGTTCCATGTTCCTTGGCCCTTCTCGCATGGACCTGATGCCGGTAGGCGGCTATATCGGCCTGCCGTTTGGGCTCTTTCCTGGTGACGAGGGAATCGAGGACGTCGGCTGCGACGCCGGAGAATGCCTGTACTCGGTTGCCGTTGAGCCGAAAGACGTGATCCGTGCCCTCGAATTTCTCGCCCAGCAGGGTGTAGTCCTGGTCCTGGACGCTGCCGGAGGCGGCGTGGGCGAAGCCCTGGAAGAAGTCGCTGCCCTGGCGGGTGGTGAGGAGGGCGGCGGTGGATTCGCCGTCCCCGGCGAAGGCTGTCAGGCTGGCGGCTCCGACGCGGGCCAGGACACGCTGGAACCACGCGTAGTCCTTGGGGTCTTTGGGGCCGACTTGGCATCCAGGCTCGGATGAGTCGGGGTCTTTGCCTTGTCCTGGTTTGAGGATGCCGATATCCGGGTTCTTGCTGCCTAGGTCCAGGCCGATGTCGGTGGCGGGGGTTCCGTCGGGGATGTGCAACCAGCCGCCAGGGGCCGTCGACATGCAGGACGTGGACAGTGAGTGGGTCGGTCAAGGCGATCTCCGTGCTGAACAGCAGGGCCGGGGTTTCGTTCCAGGCTCCGATGTGCACTCCGTCGGCGTGGACGGCTGCGGAGGCGAGCTGTTCGTATGCTTTCTGCCGGTCGCTGTGGTTGCCCTTGCAGGCGATGGGGATGACGCGCGAGGACTCGCCTGGCTTCCAGACCTCGGCGAAGAATTGCGGGCGGTAGGGGTAGCCGACGGTCTTTGTCTTGTCCTTGTCGCGACTGGTCAGCGTCCAGCCGGCCCGTAGGGCAGTGTCGGCACGGACGATGGAGATGCTGTGGTCCGGATAGCGGCGCGTGAGGATCTGTTCGCTTACGGCCAGTGCGAAGGCGTGTCCCAACTCCTCTGACTGCAGCGCCTTGTAGTACATGGCGATCCGTTTGCCCTCGTCGGACAGGCCGAGCAGGTTGCCCTCATGCGACAGGGCGAGCTGGGTCTTGGTATGGGCGCTGAGAGCCTGGCAGTACTTCAGGCTGCCCCAGTGCTCGGCCAGTCCGCGTGATGCACCGCGCTGGGACAGTGCCAGCCCGCGGCCCAGATGGTGCAGGACGTCCCAGAACGTCAACGTGACGGACGGGCCGACCTCCGTGCCGGGGAGCGGGCGCAGGCCTGGTTTGCGTCGCAGGGGCTCGTAGGTGTCTCCCGTCTTGGTCTTGCCCTCGTCCTGCCGCTTTTCGAACGTCTCGCGGCGCTCCCGTTCCTTGTCGGCGGCAGCCTCGTCCACCTTGCCCACGAGCTCCTGCGTCGAGTGAACCGCTACGGATATCTGCTGCCTGAGACTGTTCAGGACCTCTTCAGTCTTCGGAGTGCTTGCCACGACTGCCCTCCCCACGTCGGATGTCCCGGTCGACCACCGGTGGCCGATCGGTCATTCAGTCGAACAGTGGCGCCAGTGCGTTGGGGCCGGCGAGGATGCGCCAGGCGGGAATACGTACCACGTGTGTGACTGGACCGGCCTTCGCACCCCGGCCGCCTGAGGGAAGCCCGACGAGCAGACCGGCCCGGTCGTGTACGAGCCGAAGGTGTCGTGCCGGATCACGGTCCGGCTCGGGGCCGGTGTCGACGACTACCGCGGTGTTGCCTTCGGCCGCGGTGAGCAGCAGGTCGATGCGCTGTCCACCGACCATCGCATCGCGTTCCAGCTCGACAACACCGCGTGCGGCAAGGACCTGTTGCACGGTGTCGGTGAGATCTCTGCGGTGCCGGTCCTGCCGGAGGCGAGGCTCCGGCACGGGAGTTGGCTGCATGCTGATGGTCTGTGCCGGGTCCCACAGGAGTGAGCGTGAGGAGAGCAGATGGGGGAGCCCAGTCTCCTGTTGCCAGTAGACGTGGTTGCCCAC
Source organism: Streptomyces sp. NPDC001604 (assembly GCF_042893475.1). Lineage (NCBI taxonomy): Bacteria > Bacillati > Actinomycetota > Actinomycetes > Kitasatosporales > Streptomycetaceae > Streptomyces > Streptomyces sp. NPDC001604. The sequence goes on from NZ_JBIAUY010000027.1 coordinate 78,462, forward strand.
CGTGATCAACTGGGATTTGGCGCGCGTGATCGCGACGTTCCAGAGGTTGACCTGGCTGGACACCCAGTGGGCCGTGCGTTGCGGAGTGTTGGCGGTGGCTACCGGGCTGAGGATCATCACATCGCGCTGACCGCCCTGGAAGGCGTGCACCGTTCCCACCCGGACCCGGTCGCTGCCGATCATGCTCTCCAGGGCGTCCTTCTGCGCGCGGAACGGTGTCACCACGCCCACGGTCGCGCTCTCGGGCAGGCGGCGAAGCAACGCCCGGACGATGTCGGCGACAGCGGCAGCCTCGGACGGGTTGCGCCAGGACTTTCCTCCCGGGCCGCGTGCCGACTCGCCGGAGGGTACATTCGCCCAGGCCAGTACAGGGGTCACTTTCCCGGTGTCCATGAGATCGACGGCGGGTACCTGCCTGCGCACGTCGGTCATGATCTCCAGCGCGCCGGAGTAGCAATGGCCGTTGACGATGTCGGCGATTTCCGGGTGGCAACGGTAGTGCTCGTCGAGCAGCAGCGCACTCTCGCCGTTCTGCGCGGCGGCGTGGTAGGAGGAGTGGACGTGGTAGGCGAGGCGCCGGTCCTCCAGCCAGGCCGCGCTCAGCCCCGCCCTGGTGCGGGCCTGGCGTTCCTGCTCCGGCGAGATGCCGGGGATGTGCGTCAGCTGCATCGGGTCCCCGATGATCAGGGCCCTGCGGGCGCGGAACAGCAGGGGCAGGACCGCCGCGATGGAGCACTGGCTGGCCTCGTCGATGACGACCAGGTCGAAGAGTTTCGGATCAGACCTCAGCTGGCGCACTGCATGGGTGGTGATCGCCCACCCTTTGAGGTGGCGCAGCAGGTTCAGCTGGCTTCGCTGGGTCCCTTTGCGCTGACGCAACGTCTGAAGCCGTTGGTCCAGCAGCGATCGCCCGCGCTCAAGCACCTCCGCCGACACGGCCTCGCACAGCTCTGTGGACAGCTGGACCCGTGTCGTGGCGCAGTCTGAGCGGGCCTGGCGCACGGTTTCCTCGTCGTAGGCGAGCTGAGCCGGCGTGAGATCACGCACCTGGCGCTCCAGGCCGGTCAGATCCGCCAGGTCGTCGAGCAGGTCCGACGCAACGGGCCGTTCCCCCACCCATGACGGCAGTTGCAGCGCTGCATCGGTGCCGGCAGCCGCGACGAACGTCTTCATGGCACGCGACCGGCGCCAGCGCCCCCGCCAGCCGCCCACCGTTGCCGCCCGGCGGGCCCTCATTTCCCAGCGGGCCAGCGCCGAGAGGTCGCCGGATTGCCACAACCGTGACAGGAGCGGCACCGGAAGCTCGACTTTGCCGGCCACCTCGGCGCGCTGCGACAGCACTCGGGCCAGCCGCACCTCACCCTCGACCTGCCGTCCGGCCTGGTCGCGCAGCGCGGCCGCGCGCGAGCGGAGGTTGCGCAGTTCACCCGCCACGGTAGCGGAGCTGCGCCCGGGCTGGGCGGGCGGTGCGGACAGCAGTTGCTCTAGCTTCTCGGCCTCCTTGACCAAGGCCTCGACGTTGCCGGTACGCATCAGCAGGCCAGGAGCGATGTCGTCGCAGCGCTGGGCGACGACGTTCACCGCTTCGTTGTTGGTAGACGCCACCAGAACCGACTCACCTGCCGCGAGGCAGGTGGCCACCACCGAGGTGACGACCTCACTTTTTCCCGTTCCGGGCGGACCGGTGGCTACGGTCAGCGGCCGCGTCATCGCGGAGACGACTACCTGCTCCTGACTCTCGTTGGAGGGTCCTGCCGACACAACGAGAACGGGATCCGTTGTAGGCACGGGGGCGCTGCCGTTCAGGAGTGCGTCCAGTGCGGTACCGGGCATCTCGTCCGTGCGGGTGGAGATGGCCAGGAGATTCTCCACGACGCCATCGGTGGCGAACCGTTCCACGCTCGACGGGGCCAGGAGCACGGCAGCGTTGTGCGCGCCGGGACGCAGGGCCTCGTGCACCGAGTCCGCACTCAAGGCGGAGGCGTCGAGCGGTTCAAGCTCCGGAAGTCCCAGGACGTCGAGCAACTCCCGTATGGCTTTGATCATCTGTGCGTCGTTGCCGTGCTGCCATGTCGGCTGCCAACGGGCCAGGAGCTGGGCGGCCTCGTCCTCGGAGAGAAGCTCGGTCACCAGCTTGGTGTGCAAGGACGGTACCCCGCTCGGGCGGAGCACCGCGCGGCCGCTCTCGTCCGGAGCCAGCTCCATTTGCTGAATCAGCAGCGGGGCGATGCCCACGTCCGTGCGCCGGCTGCCCTCGCCGCGGGAAGGGAGCGTGATGGCGGGATACCCGTACCAGTACTCGTGCTGATCGGCGGCGCGCCCTGAGCCATTCTTTACCGTGGTGCCGCCTGATCCGTGCGCACCAGGCAGGTTACTGGGAGCCGGCAGTACTGGGCTCAGACCGGATTGAACGGTCTCGGGTCCCTCATCTATCAGGAAGTACTGCGAGTTCCGTCCCGCCCGCCGGTCGGGCAGCATGCTCGCCGCGGCCTGGGCGCTCAGGCACTGCGCGTAGTAGCGCAGCAGGCGCTGCCAGTCGTTGGCGTTCTCACGGTCAGCCGCAACCCGCTCGCGAGCTTTGAGGTGAGCCGCCGACGGCGGGGGCGGTTCATGCGGCGGAGCGGGCAGATGGACCGGGCGGGCCACGGACCGGGCGAAGTACAGCGTGTGGGTGGCGCGGATGGTGGACTTGGTCGGGCATTGCTCCTCCGGCACCCCCTTGCGCACCATCTGCGCGGTCAGATACTCGAAGAGATCCTCCGGCGATATCCAGCCGCTGTCCTTGATCCGTCCGTTCCGCAGTCCTTCGACGATCTCACCGGTGAATCGCGAAGTACCCAGCGTCGATCCTTCGGGAGCCATGGCGGAGGCGGCCTGCAGCGCGTCCGAGGCGGTGATGAAGTAGACGCCAGTGGGATGCAACAGGGTGCTGCGCTCCGCCTCGTCCGATTCCGCACCCTTCCGGCCCTTGGCATGCCAGCCCTGGACAACGGAACCGCTGGCACAGCAGTCCAGCAGCACGATCTTGGACGCGGCGCGGCAGGACTGCAGAGTCCGCTCCAGGAACTCCGCCGACACCGCCGTACGGGGAAGATCGGCCGGGTCGCTGTCGCGGGTCAGGAAGTACAACTGGTTGTCGGCCTCGCAGAACTCCCCGTGCCCGCTGAAGTACAGCAGGGCACTCTCACTTTGCTGGCGCTCTTCGAGGAACGACTCGATGGCGTGCAACATTTCCGCACGCGTCGGCTCCGGCACCATCTCGCAGTCGTTGTACTGGCCGATCTCCGTGCTCTGCAGAACAGCCTGCATGTAGTGCAGATCGGCACGGACCGCCGGAAGGTCGTGATAGTGCTCGCTGTCGTACGCGGAGACGCCGATCAACAGGGCGTAGCGGTCGTTGTTTTGCACTCTCGGTCAGTCCGCCGTGGACGTGTCGTCCTGGCCCGGCGCGTCGTGGGCGGTGCTCCCGTCCGGCGGCAGGGATCGCTCGGCCAGGAACCGTTCGAGGCGTGCGTCGTCCTCACGTGCCTCACGGCCTGTGATGCGCAGGGTGGACCCGTCGGGACGGGTCGCGATGATGGTGCGCTGAGGGATCTTGGCCAGCCATACCTGGATGCAGGCGGCTGCAAACGAGCCGGCACTCAGGACCAGGCCGACGACCTCCGAGACGTCGCCGCCCTTGTCGGTGCGCACCGAGGCGCTGGCCGAGGGCAAGCGCAGGGAGGCCGTCGGATCTGTGTCTGAGACCTCGGTCAGCAGTTCGCGGGCGTCGCTGCGAGCCCGTAACGGATCCTCGTCGATCACAGAGATCAACAGGCGCGGCAGGCCTTTGTCGTCGTTGCTCACGCGTCCCCCTGCGCTGTCAGCTGTCGCCTCAGATGCCTAGGGAAAGTACCTGACGGGACGGGTATAGAAGCGTGAACTTTCCGGAATCTGCCGATAGTTGACGCGAAAGCTACTTCGCCCTCGCATACATCATCGACCGGCGGACGATGGCGCCTTCGGTCGGCCAGGTTCCTCCCAGCACCGTGGATCAGTCAGGGCGAGGCCCAGGTCAGAATGGAGCGGACAGAACGCGAGCCGATCGCTGATAGCGCCACTTGCTTCGGCTGGCGGGCATATGGTTCGCGAGGTGGCACTACTTTCGCGGGGCACGGGAGACGTGCCATCCGGGGGATGCCCGGCAGTGGTGACGCAGTTACCTGGCGGCTGACGCAGCGGAAGCGGGAAGAGCGGAGCACGTGGCGACGTGGTTTGAACGGATGGCGGCGGTTCCCGGTATGGAGTTCCCCGGTAGCCCTGGTGTTGTTCGCGAGGCGCTGCCAGAGGCGCGAGTCCGTCCGGAAGTGTCGTACGGATCACCGATGTGGCCGACTGATGAGGGAACTACGTCGGCAACGCCGGCCAGTCGGCATGTGCCGATAGAAGCGAGCGGAGCGGACCTGGTCGCCCGGGTCTGGGAGGCGCTGGAGCTTCCCGGTGGAGCGATGGACTACCACTTTGTCTTGCAGGGAGCGGTCGACCGTTTGTGGAGCGGTCGGCGCTCCTACCCTGAAGGGCTTGAGCTGCTTGAGGTGTTCGCGCTGCTGGACCTGGAGTTGATGGAGGCCGCCCCGCAGGCGGTGTCCTTCGACACCGGTCCTGTCCCGGAGACGTTCGTGCATGTGACGTCGGTGTCCCGGCTCATTGCGCTGCTGGAACGCGAAGGCGCTCTCGAAGAAGCTCTCAGCGTGGCAAAGCGGTTGGCCCGTTTCGGACAAGGCGAGGACGCGGTGACCCGGCTGTCGGAGAAGGTCGGCGCGTTGCTGCAGGAAGCTGCGGTTGGCGGGGCTGCATGAGCACGGGACTGCACCAGCTGATCCCTTCGGCCTCCTATCTGGAAGAGGCGTTCCTGCGCTGGGTGCTCACTCCGGCTGCGGAGCGGGGCATCGTCGCGCACGTGCGCAGCCAGCATCCGGTGACGGTCAATGAACGCACCTACCGGCTGGACTACCTGATCTCAGGCGAGGCGCTGCAACTGGCCGTCGAGTTGGACGGGTTCACCTTCCACAGTGATCGGGGTGCCTTCACCTACGACCGGCTGCGGCAGAACGACCTCGCCGCTACGGGGCTGACGGTGCTGCGGTTTTCCTATGACGCGGTGCGCCTGGATACCGCGCGCTGCGTTGCCCAGCTACAGGCGATGTTGCGCCAGGATGCGGCGCTCGCACCGCTGGTGGTCGCCGTACCGCGCATCGTGGTCCCGGAGATGGCAGGGGATGCCTTGCGAGCAGCCGATCCACCTCGGGGCGGTCAGCCGTCGGCTGACGGGTCCTACTTCGCTGGTGCACGCGCTTCGGTGGCCCGGGAGCCGTTGCGCGCGTGCCAGGACGAGGCTCTGGCCGCGCTGGCCAACTACTACGCGTCCGGAGGACGGCATGCGGCCACGGTGATGGCGGTCGGGGCCGGCAAGACCGCGCTGGGAGTAGCGGCCGCGTTGTCCTTCAGCAGGCGGCGGGCGCTGGTGGTGACTCCCGGATCGGTCATCCGCGGCACGTTCGCCAAGGCACTTGATCCGGGTATGCCGGGCAATGTTCTGTACGGGCTCACGGGAGGCCCACTGCTGCCCGGCGCCCGCCCGCCGGCCACCCTGGTCCTGGACAGGGACGACGGGCAGATCAGCCGGGTGAGCCGGCAGCGGCTGCTGGCCGCGGATGTGCTGGTCACGAACTTCCACGCGCTGGGCACCGGCGACAAGGACGGGGACCTCCTGGCCAAGCTGGAGCCCGAGGATGTCGACTTCATCGTCGTTGACGAGGCACACATCGCGGCCAGTGCCTCCTACCAGCGGCTGTTCGCTCACTTTGAGGGAGCACGCACCCTGCTTATGTCAGCGTGCTTCCAGCGCCTGGACGGTAAACCCATCGAGGCCGATGTCGTCTACCGCTACCGGCTGGTGGACTCCGTCGCGGACGGCTCGGCGAAGAATCTGCGTGTGCACCGGTTCGCCCCGGAAGTGGCGACGACGGTCTACGAGGCGGTGTGGCCCGACGGGCGCCGCGAACAGATCGTGGGCCGTGATGCCTTGCTGGCCGCCCTGGGAGACGAGCGGAAGATGCCTCGCATCACAGCGCAGTCCGAGGCATCGATCCGGCACGTGATGACCGTTACGCGGGCTTGTCTGGATGCCCAGGCCAAGTTGCTGGCCCCGGTCAAACCCCGGGCGCTGTTCGCGGCAATGGGCGAGGCCCATGCGCGGCAGATCGCCCGGATCGCCGAAGAGCACGGCATCCCCTGCGGCACGCTGCACCACAGCATGTCCGCCTCGACGATCAAAGCCACCCGGCGGCGTTTCGAGTCCGACGCGGGAGACCTGCAAGGCATCGTGCAGCTGCGGATGCTCGGCCAGGGCTACGACTTCCCGCCCATCACCGTCGTGGTGCCAGTGCGCCCCTATGGCAGCTTCGGCGAGTTCTACCAGTTCATCGGGCGTGGTGTGCGCGTACTGAGGCATTCCGGCCTGGCTGTCGATCAGCAGTACCTGGACGTGGTCTGCCATGCCGAACTCGGCCTGGAGGACCATCTGGAGGCCATGTGCGCGGACAACGACATGGATCCAGCAGTGTTGCTCGACGTCCCTCTGATCGACCCCACCACCCTCGAACCGGTACAGGACGGTGACGGCACGGGAGACGCGGCCCCTGACGGCGCAGTCCCGGGCGGGGTTGAGGCGTTCGTGCTGTACGAGCAGGGGCGTGTCGAACAGCGGGTGGTGCACGATCTGGGCCGGGTGGAAGCTCGGCGGGCGGAGCGGGAGATGCAGCTGATGGCCCAGCGCTACGCCGTCTACGCACAAAACACGGCGACGCCGATGCCGTTTGAACAGTTCGTCGAGTACATGCGGAGGCTGACCGGTGGCCAGTGACGAGCCGCGCTGGTGGCAGCCTGTCACCGGCGCATGCCCCGACGAGGGGCTTGCCTTGGAGGCGGCTGCCGGGCAGCACCAGCGCTTCGCCGAGCTCGACGCGCTCACGGCCCGGCTGCTGGCCGCTGCACTGAGAGGCCAGCGAGTGGCCTCGGTGATCAGAGGCCAAGGACCACAGGATGCGGACAGCGTTGAAGTGCTTGGGCTCAGCGCATCGGAGAAGGCCTGGTGTGCTGAGAAGTTCGGAGTGCGGGAGCAACAGCAACGCGGTGCGTGGTACCTGCCGCAGAAGCTCTCCGTGAAGGCAGGAGCAGTCAACCTGCCCCATCTGCTGCGCGAACGCGCCGCCCACGCGGTGACGTTGGCCACCGATGACACCGCCCGGGTCAGCGTGGCAGGGGGCGCGGACACGGTACTGCTGTGGGCGCTGCTGGTGCCGTTGTTCGAGACGTTGCTGGAGCCGGTCCGGGTGCGGGCAACGGGACCGACCGGGACCGTCGAAGACCAACAGCAACAGTGGTGCGGTATTGAGGAACGCTACCGTCTGCTCGGCCTGGGCCAGGATGCGCTCGACGAGTTCCGCTTCGGCGGTGGCTGGCACCGCCTGGACCGACGCGGCCAGCAACGCGCCCGCCTCCGGCTCCTGGACACCCTCTCCGCCACTGATCCTCTACAGCTAGTCACCCGTCACCGTATCCAGCAGACGCAGGCCCTGATGGCCGGCTTTGGTAAGAAGGCCAAGGCCGGTACTGCCCTGGCCAGGCGGGTCCTGACCCGGGCGCTGCAGCCAGTGGTCTCCGGCTACTTCGCCGGCAGCTGGCTGACAGTACTGGACTACCTGCAGGCGCCACCGCACCCGGATGAGGAAGTCATCACCGCGCTGCCCGAGCCGCGCTTGTACGTGGGGATGTCTGCCCAGGCAGCTGGCATGGCCGCCGAGGCGGGCATCCCGGAGGACGAAATCCATGCCATGCTCGCGGCCTTCCTCGGTGGCCCGACCTCCCTTTCCCCCGTCGAAGAACGTGCTGCAGCCCTGCGTGACTGGTGGACAGCCTTCGACCACACGCATGCTGTCCAAAGGCCCGGCATGCGGCCGCTATGGGGACTCGTCGACAACGAGATCATGTCCTTCGCCTGGCAGGACGACCACGGCATCAGCCAGCAGCTGTACCGGCAGGTGCTGCCCGCCTCCGTCAACGAGCAGGTGGACCGCCTGTGGCAGTCGGCGACGCTGCAGCGCCACCCTGGTGCCATCGTCAGCAACCCCCGGCCCCACCAGGTGATGGCCCAAACGCTCGGCCCCGCCCTGGAGTTTTGGCACGGTGTCGCGCTGACCGCCTGGTTTGTGTGCGAAGGCCCCTACTCCCGCGCCCCTCTGTCCGATGTGGCCGATTACTACAGCCGTCCCCTCGATGCGCTGCGTGCCGCCGGCTGTCCTGTCTCGCCGGATCTGTTCGAGGAACTGCGCATTGCTGAGCGGTATTTGGGACCGGAGGAGGAGATCGTCCGGGAGCACAGGGAGCTACCGGTGGACACCGAGATCGGTTCCTTCACCCTGACGATAAGTCACAGCAGCGGCAGCCGCCGCGAAGGGTTCGAGCGGGTGCGTGACATCGTCACCCGCCATCGCCGTGGCTGGGCAGAGCAGTATCTCGACGCCTACCTGAAGGGGCGGTGGCGCGCCGCGTTGGAAGACGTTGCCCGTGCCCATCACCGGTTCGTGGCCGCGAAGGGCAAGCCACCTACCTTGATCCAGTTCGCCCAATTCGCCACCAGCGCGGCCAACCAATGGACCGGCGGTGACCTCGGCGCCCTGTACACCGCGATCGGCGAGCCCGCTGCCGCCCAGCAACAGCGTCCGGCTCGTCTGCTTACGAGTGACGGTCACGTCTTCGCCGAGCGCGTCTACACTGCGCTCGGCGGCGCCGCCGTAGACAACGACCTCCGCATGAATCAGCCCGAAGAAGCCCAACGGCAGTGGCAGCTCAGCCGCCTGGCCGAGGAAAGCCTGCACTATGTGCAGCTCTACGAGGCCCTCGGACATCCGCCGACACCTAAACAGCTCGGCGCCCACCGCCTGGCCTGGCCCTGGCCCGGCGAAGAAGCTCAAGGCTGGCCCCTCTTCCAGGACACCCTCGCCGCGCTGACCGGTACCAGCCGACCCGCAGAGGCATCCGACGCGGATGCGGTCAAGGCTGCCCCAGAGTCCCAGCGCGAGGCCGGGAACGTGCTGGGCAAGGGCGCTAATGCCCATCTCGCATCCGAGCGGGTAATGGTGCGCGTCACCGCCACCGGTACGCCCGTTGATGTCTCCGCCGTCCTACTCACCCGCCACGGCAAGGTCCGCAGCGACCAGGACCTCGTCTTCTATAACCATCCCCACCACGACGGGGTCCGCACGGATGGCGACATCGTCACCGTGGAGCTGCCCGAGATTCCCGACGACATCCACACCGTGGCAGTCATCGCCAGCATCGACCTCGAATCCCAGCCCGTAGCTGTCTTCGACCAGCACTCCACATGGCGCGCGGACATCACCCAACCCTCCGGTGAAAGATTGTCCTTTGAGCCAGCTCCCTTCGTTTCGCGCGAGACCGTCGCCATCGCTGTGGAGGTCTATCGACTTGGTTCGGGCTGGAAGGTGCGTGCTGTCGGCCAGGGCTACGACACCGGGCTGGCGGGCCTGGCCGCGGACTACGGCATCAACATCGATTCCTAGTGCCGTTTGTCAAGCCGCTCGGGCCATCGGCGGTGTGAGCTCATAGCATCGTCTGTCGCGCAGGAGAGCCCAGAGAACGTTGACCCTGGCGGCGGGAGAGCGCCATGACGGCCTGGGTGTGGCGTTTGCCTTTGGCACGTTGTGACCGCCGATGGTTACTGAGTCGGGCCTTGGGAGCACGTGCCGCACGCGGTACGGCCTCCTCTGATGCTGGTCAGGGTGAGTGTGATGTCCGTGCTGCACCTGCACCGGCAGCGCCACCGGTCGGTGGTCTTCCCCGGATAGGGCTCCAACGGCTCGAACCCGGCGGCGCGTGCCTCCGCGGCGGCTGCCGCCGGATCGGTTCGGCCGCCGGATCGGGGGCACTTCTTGCAGCCGGTGGTTCCCGACCGGATGGAGGACAGGCGCGTCGTGACTTCGTTTCCACAGGAACAGCGGCAGCGCCAATGGTCCGTGGTGCGGCCGGGGTACGGCTCCAGCGGCTCGAACCCGGCAGCTCGCACCTCGGCGGACGCCCGCTCGTCGGTGGCCAAGTTGAGGGCACAGAACCGGCAGCCCTTCGAACCACTGTTGACGTTGGAGTAGGTGGGGCTGGTTTCGCGACCGCATGTGGTGCAGCGGCACCGCCACGGCGTTTGGCTGCCCGGGTAGGGTTCCAGCGGTTGGAGTCCGGCCGTGCGCATGGTTTCTTGGGCCTTCGGCGCGTTCGTGGCGGCGCGTTTCGCCTGGGTTTCCTTTGCCCTGCAGACGCGACAGCGCTGGCCCGCGTTACGGACGGCATTGAACGTCGGACGCCCCTCGTACCCGCAGGTCATGCAGCGCGAGGGCCAAGTCACGTTGGTGCGGCCGGGATACGGTACGAGTGGCTCGTATCCGCAGGCCCGCATTTCGGCGGCTGCGGCCTCCGCGTCGATGAGGACCGCGGCACGGGGTCGGTCGCCGACTCGGTGTGCATAGGGTTCCGTGGCGTTCCGGGTTTCCTCGTCGACCATGGCCCAGACTTCGGCCGCCGTGACGCGGGATGCGGAGCAGGTCTCGGTCCAACCGTTCGGCATGATGTCGCTTGTGAGGAAGGGAATGAGCCCGGCCTGGCGCAGGCGGCCCAGCACGGCCTGCTCGACGTCGTAGGCAGCCGCGCCGGTGGCGTATTCACGGGCCTGATGCAGCTGCCAACCCTGGCGTTCGTGTTGGATGAGGCGAGAGGTGTAGCCGGTGCAGGCACCGATGCCGATCTTGACGGCTTTCCACTTCCGGTGGGTGATCACGTAGACCTTCGACGGTCCTGCTAGGTCGATGCCGTGGGTGGCGCAGAACTTGCATCCGCCACCAGTACGGATTTTCATGAGGGTCGGGGAGACCTCGTTGCCGCAGGTCGTGCAGCGGCACCGCCACGCCGTCATCGAGGTGGCATAGGGTTCCAGTGGCTCCAGCCCGGCGGCACGCATGGCAGCCACCGCGATGTGCGGGTCGGTTCTTCTGCCCGCTGTCGCCCTCACGTCGGCACAGTGCCGGCAGCCGCCCTGGCCCGCCAGAATGCCGCCCAGACTCGGTGACGTCTCGCGCCCGCAGCCGTTGCAGCGACACCGCCACGCCATGTCACGACGCCCCCCGTACGGTTCGAGCGGTTCCAGGCCGGCAGCACGCATGAGAGCCTCGGCTTCGTCCGCAGGCCAGCGACGTCGGCCACCCGGTGATGGAGGGCAGTACGGGCAGGACCGAAGGCCGCGCCTGAGGTTGCTCAACCTGATCTGGACGTCTCGGCCGCACGCGAGGTGGCGGCAACGCCACAGGCCGCTCGGTCCCGGGTAGGACTCCAGCGGCTCCAGGTCGAAATCCTTCACCTCGGCTGCGGCCTGGTCGCCGTCCGTGCGGGGCAGTTCGCGGCGACGCGACCATGAACGGCTGATGCCCCGCCCGGCGTTCTTGCGCCCGCACGGGCCGCAGCCCCCCTGTCCGCCCTTGACCGACCCATGAGTGGGCGTCCCGATCGTTCCGCAGGCTGTGCAGCGGCAACGCCAGGGGACGTCGGTGCCGGGATAGGGCTCCAATGGCTCCAGACCCGCCGACCTCATGAGCGCGGCGGCCTGGTCGGGATCGACCGGAGCGTTCGGCGCGCACCATCGGCACGGTCCCCCTCCGCGCTTGATGTACGAGTAGCGCGGCTTGACCTCCCGACCGCACGGCACGTGCCGGCAGCGCCAAGGCGGTGTGGCCCCGGGATACGGCTCCAGCGGTTCCAGGCCGGCCGAGCGCATCAACGCCACCGCCTCCTCCGGAGGAATCGCCGCCGTGCCCGAGCAGTACCGGCAACCGCCCTGCTGGCCCGCGACAATGTTGCCCAGCCGCGGTGCCACCTCTCTCCCACACGCCTCGTGGCGGCATCGCCAGGGCTTATTACTTCCTGGGTAGGGCTCCAGTGGTTCGAGCCCGGCTTCCCGCATGATCAGCGCCGGATCACGTGGATCCTTCCGCGGACGCCCCGTCGCCATCCGGTCTCCTCCTGAAGCGCCCGATATCCGAGGGGAGCATCGCATGCGGCACTGACAACGGCCTTGTTAACGCGGGGAGCTTGGGGGCGGGCTTACTTTGCGGCAGCCGTCCTGCCCGGCCATTCTCTGCAGAAGCTTGTTGGCGAGCGCGCCGGTTGGAGAGTATGTCCACAACCTCGCCTTGATCAGCCTGCCCTGCCCCCGGACTGAGGTCATCCTGCATCGCGTTGTTCTGTGCGTGCATGACTGCTTGTTCTGTCCTCCTCATGACTGATTTCGGTGACGGGAAATATCTTTGAGCTCTGCGGAGTTTCCCTCTGGCGCGTGTTGGCGCAGGGGGAGTGGTGGGACTGAAGCTGTTCAACCTGGAGAGCGGTGTGACCGAGGTCGTGCCCCGTCTTGCTGAGGTCGAGGCGGATGTGCAGAACCTCGTCGAGGCGCATATGGAGGTGATGTTGGGCGTCACGTTCCTGGCGAGCGAGTACGTCATCGGCTGCTGCGACGGCGGGCGGATCGACTCGCTGGGACTCGACGAGAACGGGGCGCCGGTGGTCGTCGAGTACAAGCGCGGCACTGACGCTGGGGTAATCAACCAGGGCCTCTACTACATGGCCTGGCTCACAGCCCATAAGGATGCCTTCCGCAGCCTGGTACGTGACCGGCTCGGGGCTATGGCCGCGTCCCAAATTCTGTGGAGCGCACCGCGGCTGATATGTGTCGCCGGTGACTTCACCCGCTACGACGCTCACGCCGTACGCGAGCACCGGCGCAGTATCGACCTGGTGCGCTACCGGTACTACGGCAGCGATCACATCGGCCTGGAGACCGTAGCGTCTGTCACTGGCTCCCCGGCCGCTTCCTGGCGGGTTCGCCCGCGCGCGGCCGGAGGGCCGAGGGTTCGGCGGCGGGACGAGGGGATGGCGGAGCTGGCCGCAGCGGTCGACGAGACGCTGATCGGCCTCGGTGAGGGCGTCACCCGGGTCCAGCGCAAGCAGTACGCGGCCTACCAGAGGCTGCGGAACTTCGCCTGCGTCTGCCCGCCGCAGCAGACCAAGCTCCTCGTCTACCTCAAGGCGGACCCGAAAGCGGTCGACCTCGTTGCGGGCTTCACCCGGGACGTGACGGGGCTCGGTCACCACGGCACCGGCGACCTGGAGCTGCAGCTGAGCACGGCGCGGGACCTGGAACGCGCCCGGGACCTGTTCCGCATCAGCTACGCCGCGGCGTAGCGTGCCGGTAGCTGGCATGTAAGTGCGTCCGCTGTTGGGGGTTGGTGTCGTGGTGCTGCCTTTCGGCGTGGCAGTCAGGGGTGGCGGTGGAGCTATAAGGATGCGGCGGATCCCCGGTTTCGGTAACCGGGGATCCGCCGCTACCCTGTCGGCGCTCTCCAGCGTGGAGCGTCGTCATTCCATCGGAGTGCGGCGCCACACCATCCACACTTCGCGGCAGAGTTCCGGTTCATCAGTGCGCCCTCATGTCCGTCCGACGAGGGCCTTCAGACAACGTGTCAGACCTGCGAGAGGATCGGCAATTGCCTGTGCGCGGTGGTCAGCGCCGAAGACCCGTGGAAAGGGGCGGGGGCAGCGTCACGGGCAGGCTACTGGCGATCTGCTTCACCAGCCTCCGCGAGATCGGCGAGGGCCATGCGGGGGAACCGGGCTCGGGCGCGGGGTCACCGGTGGGCCCGTGAGACAGGCAGTGCGGGCTGGAGCGGTGGACTGGTCGCCCGGGGCGGTTGCCCGGCGCGTGTCGACGGCCTGCCGACAGGCGCGGGTGCCGGTGCGGTGGCACGGTTCCAGCGATTGCGCAGGGCGTTGAGGTCGGCCAGGGCGCGGCGGCTGCCGGTGATGAGCTGGTGGGGGGTGTTGGCAGGGTCGTCGGTGTAGGCGGTGATCCGTGCCGCGACTGTCTGGGCGCGGGCGAGGAGGGCGCGTTTGACGATCTTCTCGCCCCAGTACTCGGGGGAGCCGGCGGGCGTGGAGACCAGGGCCATCACGTCCTTGGGGGAGAGGGAGCCGGTTAGAAGACCGCGGTGCTGGGCCTCACCGAGGACGGTGACCGGATCGACCATGTCACCGCGGTGGACCAGCGCCGTGATGGACTGCCAGAGCGTGGCGTGCAGCGGCAACAGGAAGTCCGCCTCGGTCAGCCACCGCATCTGCTGGACCTCCGCCGGATAGGCAGTGGCGGTCGCCAGGAGGAGGCGTTCTTCGTCGAGGTCCTCGTCGTTGGCCTGCCGCGGGACCTCCGTGGAGAGTGTCGTGCGGGGGAAAGAACCGGGGTGCGGGGCGAACTGTTCGGCGAGGGAGTCCAGGACGCAGCCGATGTCGTCCGCTAGACCGAGCGTCGTGGCGGCCGGGTTGGGCAGGCCCGAGTCGATTGCGGTGGACGCGAGGCGCTCGGCGTGCCCGCGGACGATGCGGCGGGCGTTGTCGGCACGGATCATCCTGGCGTACGCCGTAGCGTGCTTGGGCTGTGGGCAGAACTGGATGAGGGCGTGAAGGTAGGACGCGCTCAGTCCGGGAGCGTGCGGACGCGCGTGGTCCAGCACAGCGTTCAGCCAGGCGGTGTCCTTGGCGTGGGCGGTGGGGTCGGGCGCCGGCATCGTGCGGATCGCGGTGAACAGCGCGGCATTCGTGTGGCTGTCGAAGTGGTGGGCGATCAGCGGCTCGGTGTCGACCAGACGCGCAGGTTCGAGGAGGAGGGCACCGAGCAGGGCCTGCTCCGCGTAGTGGACCGGCTTCGGCGCCGGCACGAGGTCGAGGTCGTCGTTCTCGTCGGGTTCGGGGGTGTGGGGCATCAGGCGGCGAGGGTGAAGTCGTTGGGCTTGAAGGACGTTTTGAGGTGCGGGGCGAGCAGGTGGGCGGCCAGGCGCGGGGGGACGGCATTGCCGATCTGCGAGAACATTTGGCCCTTGTTGCCCTGCCACGGATAGTCGGCGGGGAAGCTCTGTAGCACGCCCGCCTCCCGAGCGGTGATCTTGATTGGGGTCGGCGCTGACCACTGTGCGCCGTCCGGAATTCCGGAGGGGGCGTCGGCTACCCAGGTGCACTCGTTGGCCCGGTGGCCGAAGAACAGAGTGCCGGCGGGCTCGTCGGCACGGCGCACGGTCGCGTTGGACTGGTTGTTGCTGCGTAGTGACCACGACCAGCGGTGCGCCTCAGCGGTGAACGTGGGGGCCGGAGCATCTACGGGGCGGTTCTCGCGGGCACCGTGCCGGGCGACCCAGCCGGAGCCCTCCCTGCGGGAAGCCAAGACGAACTCGGCGTCGGGGTGAGGTGTCCAGGTGCCCCGGTCGCGGGCGTTGGCCAGGGTCTTACGCGAGCCGGAGGGGAAGGGCTCGGGGCCGCCTCCTGGGCCGCCTCCGGCGCACACAGTGGGCACCGGGCGGTCGGTAGCGCCCCAGCCCAGAGCCTCGGCCATGGACACCCAGCGGTCGCGGCCGGGGCCGAACAGCGACTCCGGCTCGGCGCTCTGTGCGTGGGTAGGTGGTGGAGGCTCGGCAGTGCGGGTACGGGAAGCGAGCAGGATCGCGCGCTTCCGGGTCTGCGGGACGCCGTAGTCGGCGGCATTGAGGATGCCGGTCCACACGGAGAACCCCCAGGTTCGCAGGATGGCCGCGTACTGCCGCCACAGAGAAAGGACGTCGGGGACTTCCTCCATCACCACCCACTCGGGCTCGCCCGTCAGGTTCAGGGCGTGCAGGTAGCGCATGGGTTCGGCCGCGAGGAGCGAGCGTTCGTCTGCGCACGCGCCGAGCAGTTGCTCTCGGGTGTCGCGTCCGGCGGCGAGGTCGGCGACGGCCTGGTGGACAAGGGGCTGGTCGACCAGACCAAGGCGCTTGCCCGCCATGCTCCATGCCTGACAGGGAGGGGAGGCGATCAGCCCGAGGATCCGGCCCGAGAAGGTCCACGTGGGATAACGTGCGACGTCGGTCCGGATCGTCAGCTGCCCAGCCTGGGCGCGGGTCTTGCAGGCCCACTCGTCCCACTCCAGGCCGATGTCCCGCGCGCCGAGGACGGCGAGCGCGTGGCTCCAGCCGCCGGGCCCGGCGAACAGATCGAGAATGATCCGCCTCAAGAGGCCAGCCCGAAGTCGTCATGCACCGGCTCGGGGGTGCAGAAGGCGTCGCGCACGAGAGTGCGCAGGGCTTCGAAGGCCCGTGCCAGCTGGCGGGGTTGATCGGGCAGGTCGAGTAGGGGTGTGGAGATGGGATGGCTCCTGGGGGGTGGTTCAGCGGCTTCGGGTGGTTGTCTGCGTGGCGGCGGAAGGCCGGGCGGCGTGTCGTGCCGGGGGCGGTGCCTGGCCCTGGGGGGTAGTCCGACGACGGTGCCGAGGGCCGTGATGCCTGCTGCTGGGAGGCGTACGCGGTCCAGTGGCGGGCCGCCGATGTATGCGCTAGGAGCGGAGTTCGCAGCCCGCTCGGCTAGGCCCTTCGAATCCAGGGGTTGGCAGCGCGTTCATCAGGACCTTGGGCTCTCTGGAATGCGTGAACTCCCGCCCCAAGGAGCTGCTGGACATGACATGACCGCAAGCGATCTGCTCCAGGGCGGTGCGCTGGGTGGCAGCGAGCCGTTCATCCGGTGCGATGGCGCTTGACCACTGACGTCGCCGTGTCTCCGCGGCGAGGCTCGCGACGCAGTGGACCGTGGCTTCGGGAGCCAGAGCGGTCAGCTCGCATGCCGCTTGGGCGCCCAAGTCGGCTGACGCGGTATTGAGGAAGGCGAGCTGCTTGAGCCGCACGACGCACTCCGTCAACTCTGTGCTCTCGTAGAACCGCTCCTCCTGGATGGCTTTGACGGCGATGCCAGTGCCGGTGGTCAGGCGCTTCGCGGACGCGACGTGCGCTGAGGGTGCAGGTTCGATCGCGGCGCGCAGGAGGAGGCCGAGCGCGACGTTGTGTCGGGTGCACTGATCGGCGAGGTGGAGCAGCCGCTCGACGGGCGTGAGCGGTGGCGTACGTCGAACACAGGGACTCGGCGGGCGGCGTGGTCATGAGCGGCGCCGTACGGCTGGGGAGGCACGGGTACGGCGGCGGTCGTGCTCGGTGCCGCGGGAAGGTGGGGCACACCGAGACAGGCGCGGGCCTCTGCCAGGGCCTGCCCGGCGTCGTTGAGGTGGAGGCGCAGGCGGCTGAGCAGGTCGATCGCGTCGAGCTGTTCTGGAGCGTGGCCTGCGCGTCGGGCCGGGCGAGAGTGACGAGCGGGGCGAGGGCCCGGGTGTAATGGGCGATGGCCCGTCTCAGGTGCCCGGTCATCTGTCCCAGGGCTTTGGCCGGAGGGAGGCCAGCGATGTTCGGAGCGAGCTGGTACTCGCCGTCGGTGGCCATGCGGGCGGTCAGACGGCAGAGCAGACTGATGTGCCGGGTGGGGGTGAACAGGCCGCTTCCGTCACCTGTGATGCGGTGGTCGCGCAGGTCGGCAACGACGGCATCCAAGACTTCGTGCGGATCCATGTCTTCCAGGTCAGCGGGCTCGTAGGTGTGAATGGGCGCCTCCGTAGGCGAGTTGAGCGAGGGGCGGGGAGCGCGGACTAAGCAGTGGTGTCGAAGTCAGCCTGTTTCGGGGCGGCCTTGGCGACGGCGCGTTCGGTGATGCCCTTGGACGCGAGGGCGGAGGCAGCGGTCAGCTCGCCGGCACCGGGTTCGAGATACCAGGGGCGCAGGTCGAGCATGGCCGCGCGCATGCCGGTGGCGAATGCGAGCGCGGTGCCCTTGGGTAGGGCGCGGATGGCGTCGGCGGCCAGGATGCGTTCTTGCCGCATGCTGACGGATGTGGACTTGCCGGACTCGGAGGTCGAGGTGGAGGTGGTCTCGACGTCGTGGTCACCGATCAGGCGGGACAGCTTGTCGGCGAAGTCCGGGTCGTCGATGCCGGACCCGATGACCTTGATCGTGGAGGCGGACCACATGGCGTCCATGCCGGCGTCGCCCCAGACTTTCTGCCCCTGCCGGTAGCTCTGCAGGATCGTGATGGGGATGATCCCGCGGCTGCCGAGGTGGGAGTACAGGTCCGGCAGGTCCGAGATTTTGCAGACGTTGGCGGCCTCGTCGAGGATCGCCAGCATGGGCGGGTCGAGGCGTCCTCCGGCGCGTTCGGCCTGGGTGGTCGCGGCCCGCATGACGGAGTCCGCGCACGCGGCGATGAGGGCCGAGGCGCCGCCACCGCCGTCCTTCGACAGCAGGTAGAGCGTGTCCTTCGAGGTGACGAACTCGCCCGGCTTGAACTCCGCCACGTTCTTCTGCGGTGTCACCCATGCGGCGATCCCGCTGTTGAGCAGGGCGGCGGCGTACTGGCGGGCGGTCTCGTAGATCCCGTCGCGGGTCTCCGGCGGGCCCTCCACGGTGCCCTTCAACTGCGCGGCGACGGCGGCGAACCCGCGGTCGCGCAGGATGTCCAGCGGGGTCCGGTCGGCGGGGAAGGCCAGCCACTGCATCACGTCGGTGATCGGCCGTTCGTCGAGCGCGGCGGCCAGGAACAGCTGCGAGAGGATGTTGGATCCCGCCTTGGACCAGAAGTCGCCCTGCTGGGAGGCGTCCACCGAGGCGGCGAGGAAGTGGCCGGCGAGCCTGTCGGCGCCGTCGAGGGTCTTGGCGTCGGACAAAGGGTTCCACCACATGGCCCGTTCGGCGTGGGCGATCTGCTGCGGGTCCATCGACCAGGTCCGGCCGAAGGCCGCCCGCGCGTCGAGCGTGGCCGTGTAGGCGTCGCCCGCCGCCTTGTTGGAGGTGAGCAGGACCGGGCCGGGCGCGTTGAGGATGGAGGGGATCGCCAGCGACGTGGTCTTGCCGGACCGCGGTGCCATGATCGCGACGGCGACGTCCTCGTACCCCATGCGCACTTCGTGCTTCGTGCCCTGGAGGTTGCCGAGCAGGATGCCGGTGTCGGCCGGTTCGAGGCGCTTGGCGTCCTTCAGACTTGGGCGCAATGATCTTGCCTTGGCGGTGATGGCCTTGGACAGCAGCGGCTCGATGTCCCGCTGCTTGGCCATCCCGGCGACGCGCTTCCTGCGTCCGCCGTTGCCGTCCTTGTACCGCTTGTACAGCACGGCGGCCGTGATCCCGAGTGCGAGTAGCAGGGTGCTGGGCAGGATGCGGGTGCCCAGCAGCAGGGACGTGTCGCCGAGGCGGGGCCACAGCTGGTCGGGATGGAGCACGGCCTGTACGGGCTGATACGGCGCACGGGGACCGGTGTCTGTGGCCCAGGAGGTGAGGTTGCCGCCCAGCCACGCCAGGTTCGACAGGGGGACGGCGATGGCGAGGACGACGCCCAGGACGCGGAAGGCTAGGTCGTAGCCGTCGGTGGACGAGGTGGAGGAGGGCTGGGGCAAGGGCTGTTCCAGTATGTGGGTGAGGCGCGCGGCGCGGGCGGGTCCTGTCAGGGGGTGCGGCGCGGCGAAGGGCCGTGCGGTGCGGGCGGGGTAGTGGGCGCTGGGCGCTGCCGGGCGGCGAGGATCTGCCTGCTTTCCCGCAGGTAGATGGCGAGTCGGCTCAGATCGAGGCGGTGCGTTGGGCTCGCGGGTTCGAGCGAAATGGTCAAGAGGGGCCTTTGGGCATGCAGTTCTGATGGGGGTGCGGCGCGGCCGGGGGCCGCGCCGCGTGGTTCAGCGGCCCCGGGACGCAGCAGCGGCCAACTCGGCGGCGGGTGCCGGGACGGGGTGCGTGGTCGGCGCGCCACTGCGGCGGGCCTTGCGGGCGGCGGCCCGGATGGCCTTCAGGCGCGCCTCGTGGGCGGTGGCCAGTTGTTCGCCCTGGGCGCCGCGTTCCACCTGGGTGACCAGGTGGGAGTGCGGGACGTCGTAGTGGCCGCGCGGCACGGGCGCGGGGTCGGTGAGGGTGGTGGCGAAGGCGGCGAGCAGGTGGCGGGGTGTGCGGTCGTCGAAGTACGCGTGCCACAGCCGCTGGTGGCCACCGAGGCCGGTGGGGAGCGCGACGTCGGCGCTCCAGCTGAAGTAGTCGCTCGTCAGCGTCGCCCGCCGCTCCATGGTGGTGATGCCGTCCGGATGGCGCGCACTCTCATTGCCCCGCTCGTCGCGCTCGTAGGTCCAGTCCGCCGCTTGCAGGGTCGGCCACACGTCTGGCTCCGTGGCCGGGGCGGGGCGCAGGAGGGCGTCGGTGAATCCGGCGATGATCTCGGCGGGTGTGTTGCCGCCGAACGACGCGTGCCAGCGCTGTGAGGAGATCCGCCACCAGGCGGAGTACGTGTCCGCTGCGGGTTCGAGTACGAGCGTGTGGCGGAAGTCGGGGCTGGCCAGGACGACATGGGGAAAGTCGGGGTCGGCGTAGTTCTTCCAGCCGCCGGCCCGCAGCGCCTGGGTGACATGGCGCGGGTCGCCGGGCCCGGCGAGATGACGGGGACTGGTGTCGAACCAGATACGAGACCAGGGGTCGTCGGCCTTGCTGACGATGTAGGGGAGGGTCACGAAGTCGTCGGCGGACCTGCGGGCGCGAACGCCTGGCCGCCCACGCGCTGGATGTCCCAGTGCAGGACGTGCCAGTCCGTGGCCTCCTGGGCGGCGTCCCGGAGCCCGTCGATGATCAGGCGGATCTCGTCGGTCTGGGGGCTGGCGGCCTGCTGGGAGACGAGGTGCGCGGCGTTGCGCAGGACGTCGCCGAGCAGGATGGGGACGCCGGTGTCCTCGTCGAGGAGGCGAGCCAGCAGCGGCAGCACGTCGGTGACGGGCGGGTTGGTGCGTAGATAGTCCTTGAGCTGGGTCAGGGTTGCGGTCGCCTGCGCGATCTGGTCGGAGCTGGGGTGTGAGGGTTTAGGCATCAGCGTCCTTGAGTGAAACGTGGTGGTGAGCGGGGCCAGGCTGTGGACAGCCCTGTGGATATCCCCTGTGGCAAGGGTTTCGTCGCAGTTCGGATCGGTGATGAACCTCCTTGCCATCGAGGAAAGTTGGGGACAGGGCGGCGGGCGTGTCCACCCGAGGCCGGTCAGCGGCGTCGGCCGTCGGATGTCGCGTACGGGCGGGCGCCGGGAGGGGTGCGGGCCCGGTTGGTGGCGAAGGAGTTGCGGGCCCATGTGGCCGCTCTGGCGGCGGTGATCCGGGCCTGCTGCCACGCGCCGAGCTGGGACGGCAGGACGGACACGGAGGTGGTGCGGATCCGCTGGGAGGGCGGAACGTGGCCGAGCAGCCGCAGCACGGGCTGAGGTTCCGACAGCGCCGTGCTGAATGCCTTCACCAGATGCATCGGCGTGGTCGGCGTGAACATCGCCTCCCACACACGGCCGTGTTCGTTGCGAGCACCGGCCCACCAGTGCGCCTGCCCGGGGCTGGACTGGTGGAAGCGGACGAAGGCGTCGCCGTCCGGGCTGCGGGCGGTGAAGTGCTGGCCTCGCTCGGTCTCCCAGCCCTGTTGCTGCAGGGGCTCCCACACGTTGGGGGCGTGCGCCTTGCGGTCCTGGAACAGGGCGTCGGTGATACCGGCGACGATTTCGACGGGCGTCTGCCGGCCGAAGGTGGCGTGCCATGCCTCCTGGTGCGCGGTCTGCTTCCCGCTGATGGTCCAGCCGCCGGGCTGGGTGAACGGGTCGTATCCGATGCGCACGGACTTGTCCGGGCTGTCGAAGACGATGGGGCCGCCGCTCTTGGACTTGTCCTTCCACCCGGAGGCGCGCAGGTACTCGGTGACGTGGCGCAGGTCGCCGCCGCCGGCGAGATAGCGGGGCTCGACGAGGTAGTGCTGCTGGGCCTGCTGACCGGTGGCGCCCCAGCCGGACCACTGCTTGTTCTGTCTCACCGGTGCCGCCTGACGACCATCGCCGATCCGGCGGGCCGCGCAGCCGGGCTGGTGGACGGGGTGGTCGGCGTGGCGAGCTGTTTGATCGTGCCGGTGTGCTCGTTGAGGTCCTCGCCCACGCTGTCGAGTTCGTTGGCCGCGCGGCCCGGGGCCAGCCACACCTCGGGGTGCAGGATGCCGCGCTGGGAGCGGTCCTGGGCGAAGCGTGATCCGGTGGCGACCAGGTCGGTGACTCGTCCGAGCAGGCCCTCGCCGTAGTCGAGGACCTTGCCGAGAATCTGGGCGGCCTCGTGCGGCGGCGACTGGGCCAAGAGCTGCGTGAGCTGGCTGAGCTGGCGTGCGATGTCGTCAGCGAGCCGTACCGAGGTGAGGGGCGGGGGGTTGGTCATGGGCCTCCTGAACGGGCCAGGTCGGGCTGCTAGTTGTGGTGGCGGATGTGGTGGCTGTCGACGAGAGGGAACATGTCCCGGCGACGGGTTTCGTCGAGGGCCGCTTCGGGGTGCCCGCCGGCCAGCAGGTTGGTCCGTGTGCGGCTGCCGGCGGTGACGGCACGCAGGTAGCGGCGGAAGAGGGCGGTGACCAGGCGCGGCTTGCGGTCGGCTGTGATGGGCGGTGGGGTGCGGTCGGTTTCGCGGGTGACAGGTACTCCAGGTGAGGACTGGGCCGCCCCCCATGCGGGGTCGGCGCGGTGGGTGGTCAGCGCGTACGGCGAGGGCGCGACGCGCTCGGGGCAGGCGCTGCGGGCGCGGGTGCCAGCCGGTGTGCTGGGGATGCGGCGAGGGCGGCGCGGTAGGCGGTGCCGCCGAAGAGGCCCGTATCAATGGAGACCTGGAAGCCGTGGCGGGTCAGCAGCCACGCAGCCCGATCGGCCATGTCCTTCATGGCGATCTCGTCCATCTGGTCGGGGACTTGATGCCAGATCTCGCCCTCGCCGCCGTGGCGTTCGAGCCCGAGGCCGTCGAGCAGGACGAGCAGCTGCTCCGGGGCGCTGGTGCGGGTATCGACGTAGATCGTTCCGTCGCGGTGATAGAACTCGACGTCGACCTCGTGCTCGTCCGCCAGGCTCACGAGCGGGACTCCTTTCGATCGTGGCTCACCGCCGACGGGGTGTCGCCGGACTGCCGTGGGCCCGGATGACGGAGGCGGTCGCGGTGTGCGGCGCGGCTGCGGCGCCGGACTGGCGGCGCACTGCCTCTGCGGCCTCCTGATAGGCGGCGGCGTCCCAGACGGCGTTGGTGATGTTGACCAGGTATCCGGCCACGAGCAGCGAGGGAACGGCGCTGGTGGCGAGCCACTTCTTCTCGGCCTCGGTGAGGCGGTCGGGGACCTCGTGCCAGACATAGACGGGCCCGGCCGTCGCCGTCTTGCGTTCGAAGCCGAGGCTGTCGAGCAGGGCCAGGAGTTCCTCGGGCGCATCGGTGGGGGTGTCGGCGTGGACCGTGTCGGTCAGTGGTCTGATGTAGATCTCGACGTCGGTGCCTTCGTCGTCGGCGCGGTTTCCCACGTACGGCATGCTCCTGTTCGGGGATCGGGTCAGCGTCGAACGGCGGGCGCAGCCAGTGGCGAGGGCGCTGTGGACACTGGGCGGGGGCGGGTCTGTAGTGCGGGGCCGGTCCGGTCGACGTCGTTGCGGACCTGCTCGATCTGCCAGGTGAGGGTGGACAGGTTGCTGACGATGGCCCCCAGCCGCATCGCCACCTGCGGGTCACGGCCGGTGTCCTTGAGACGCCGGCCCCACGATGCCCAGGTCGCAAGCAGCGACTGCGTAAGGCGGGGCAGCAGGCCGTCGTCGGGTGCCGCGATCTCGGTCAGGATCGCCGCGACCTGCCGGTCATTGTCGGCATCGCTGCCGAGTGAAGTGAGCTGTTCGAGATGGCGGTGGGCGGCTTGCCGGTCGCTGCCCTGGGTGGCCAGGGTGTTGAGCGTGGGGTCGAGATGGACGCTGTACCCAGCCAGAAGCAGGGCATGGGCTGCGGCGGTGGCACCCTGACGCTGCTCCTCGACGGGCAGGGCGTGCGGCAGGCGGTGGTAGTCGCCGCGTGGGCCTGGGGCGGAACGGAAGCCGCCGGCGGTCTGCAGGAGGCCGGCCGCGCGCTGGTCGCCCCCGATGGCAACGACCAGCGCGGTCTTCGGGTCCCAAGTGATGGTCACGTAATCCAGGACGAGGAACGTCGGCTCGGCCTCGTGTGCGAGAGTCACCGGCCCCGGTGCGGAGAGGTGACCGGCGGGCTCGGAGGCGCTACCGCGGTGGTGCCCAGGGCGGGCCGGGCGGGCGGATTACGTAGGACGACGCCGACGCCCAGCTCGGACAAGCGGTGGCCGGCGGCTCGTACGGACGCGGCCTGGTGCGCGGAGTCGTCACCGGACAGGACGAAGACGTCGTTTTCCGCGTCGAGGGCGAAGCCGGCCTCGGTCAGGGCCTGGACGATGTCGTCGCGGTCGGGCCTGTCGACGACGAGGGCGTCTCCGGACCAGGTCATCACCACGTGTTCCGGCTCGGCGGCCGGCGGCGTCGCGAGGCGGGCGGCGTTGGTGCGGACCTGGGCGAGGGCCTTGTCGTACCGGGGCAGCAGGTCGTAATGGATGTCCTCGGCGGCGCTGAACGGATCGGCGGCCACCGGGATTCCGTCGGGCTCGCGGACGCCACGGAACGCTTCGGCCGGTGCGTCGGTGGGGGCCATAGCGGCGATGAGGTAGCCCTCACCGTGCCCGAGCGGGTCCGCGACGAACAGTCGGCTGCCGTCGTCGCGGGTCAGCACGGCGCAGTGGTCCACGGTGTGCTTGGCCAGGGTGTCGGCGACATCGTTCATGTCCCACACGTGGTCGGTGAGGGCGTCGTGGTCGTTGTTGCCGCCGCGGTCCGGGTGGTACGTGCTGGTCCAGGCGCCGGGCAGTTCGCCGGCGAGGACGGCAGCGAACGAGCCGAGAGTAGTGCCGGGGGTGGGGTCGTGCATGGTCTCCTCGAAGGAAATAGGGGGCGGGGGTCAGCGCCGCCTGTTTGCCGGGGCTGCTGCGGTGGGTGCGGCGGCGGGGCTGGTGGTCAGGCGCGGCGGGGGTGCAGGACAGGCGCAGATGGCGGAGGCTTCGTGTTCGTCCGGCCCGACGTCGGCGGTGCACGCGCGGCGCTGGGGGTGGTTCTGGTGCCGGTCGGCGAGGTCGTTTCGCATGTGGGTGAGGTCGGACCGGATGACGCCGAGCCGGTGCTCGCCGAGGTACTGCAGCCGCTTCGCGGTGTGCGGATCCGGGGCCTGGCCCAGGCCCTGGTAGAAGGCGGCGGTCGCGGTAAGGACTTCACCCAGCGCGATGAGCACTCCGTCGTGGGAGGCGGTCAGTTCGGTCAGCGCGTCGGCGACCTCGCCGCTCGTGGTGGCTTCACGGATCCGCTCGGCGAGGTCGGCGACCAGCGAGCCGAGTGGCTGGTAGTGCGCCTCGCGCGTCTCGGTGTCGAAGGCGTCATCGGCGTCGACGTGGTAGCGCACAGCGCGCAGCCGGGTCACGGCGCGAGTGGCGAGACGTTCCTCCTCGGCTATGTCGAGACCGATGGGCAGGCGGTGATAGGTCTCGTGGAGGCGGACGACGGGGACGAAGCCGGTGCGTTGAAGGATGCTGTGGGCTTCCGGATCGCCGCCGCGGGCGAGGACTTCTCCGGAGTGCGCGTCGCGCCCCAGGGTCAGGAAGCGATCGGCAAAGGCCAAGAAGCTGTTCTTTCTGTCGGGTCAGTGGGTCAGCCGGGTGCCGGGCGTGGGAGGCGCGGCGGTCATTCGGGTCGAGAGGGGCACCGGCCGTGCGGTAGCGGGCAGGGCGGCGGCGGTCGCGTCGAGGTCCTGCTGGACGCCGTGCAAGCGGCGGGCGATCAGCTCCAGTTGGTGTCCTGCGGCCGGGCCGTAGGCGTGCGGGAGGCGATCGAGACGGTGGGCTGCGTGCTCGACGAGGCCGCGCACGGTCGCGAGCGGACCGGTCTTCTCGTCGGCGAGCTGCCGGAGCAGTCCGGCGAGTTGAGTGGTGGAGTCGGCAGCGCCTGGTGAAGCGCCGTTGCCCGCCGTGGTGGTGCGCTCCGCGAAGCGGGCGGTCTGCCCGGGATCAGGGCCGAGGAGGGGAGAACGGAGGTCCAGTTCGGCCTCGATACGTCGGCACTCGGCTGCCAGGAGCGGAAGCAGCCGGTGGGGCTGCGTGGTCCATGTGTTGTCCGGGCGGATGAGGTTGGCGAGCAGGTCGAGGCGGCCGGGCTGTGCCTGGACGGCGATCCAGCGGCAGCCGTGGTCGTCCCCTGGCCGCTGGATGCCCGCGATGCGGGCGATCCGGTGGGCGATCTCGGACCACTCGGGGCCGGTGAGGTCGCGGTCGCTGGGGTGCAGGCGCACATCTGCGTGCCAGATGGCGCGTCGGTCGTCCTGCGCACTGGCCGCGAAGGGGTGCTGCCAGCTGGGGTCGTCCAGGTGCTCGGCCCACTCGGCGGAGGTCCAGGACTTCTGCTCGTCGTCGCGCGTGTAATAGTCCAGCCCCGGCCAGTGGGCGACCACCGTGTGCTCGGTCAGGCTCTCTTGGTCGCTGACCGGGCGGTCGAGGGCTTCGGCGAGCGGCTCGTTGGGGCTGATGTCACGTGGATGGATACGGATGATCATTGTGAGGTGGGCTTCCGGCGCCTACGGGCGAGTTGGGTCAGGTCGTGCGCGGCGGTGATCAGGGTGTGTTCGCGCACCAGGTCGGAGTGGACGGCCAGGTTGCCCGGCGGCAGGAGTTCCAGGGCGCGCTCGATGGCCGTGCGCGCCTGGCGGTACTGGCCCAGCGCGCGCAGCGCCGAAGCCTTGCGGAACTGCGCGATCGGATCGTCTCCACCGCCCTCGGGCAGCCGGTCCACGAGGGCGAGCAGCGCGTCCGCGCGGCCGGGAAGCAGACCGCCCAGCCACACTCCGTGCAGCAGGACGTGCAGCGTCTTGGGGTGATCCGATGCGGTGGCGAGGACCTTTTCCATCACGGCCAGGCCATCCGAGCGGGACTGGCCCAGGCGCGCGAAGGCGTACAGCGCCCAGCTGTACGGGTCCGCATTCAGCACGCTCAACGGCACCTGGTTCAGGAGGGATTCGAACGAGCGGCACCGGAAGTCGTAGCGCAGGGCGCTCAGGTAGAGGTGCCGGTACGTCCGCCAGATGACCGGGCCGGGGCCGGGGTCGGTGACGTGCTCGGGGTCGAGAAGTACCAGCGCACTGTTCCCGGCGGCGCGGGCTTGCCAGGCGACGTCAGCGCCCACCTCGGCTGACTTCTGCCACGTCGCGTCCAGATCACGCAGGGCCTCGGCCAGGCGCATGGGCCACTGGGTACCGGCGACCGTCTCGATGGCGATCGAAGCCGCGCGGGCCAGGGCCGCGTTGCGCTCGGGGCTGGGGGTCATCGCCCGCCTCGGGCGTCGGCGACGTGCACCACCTGATTGAGGTGGTTGACCGAGTACCAGCCGCAGTCGACGTCCTGTTCGGCGCTGGCCAGGCGTGGGACGAGGTAAGTACGCAGCGCCTGCTGGTAGATGAGGCAGTCCGGGCAGCGGCTGGAGAGATGGACGAGGTAGCGCGGGTGAGCGGTGAGGTACGTGCGCTCGCCGCCGGCCGGGTCGTACAGCCGCCACCCGTCCTCGTCGGTCGGCGTGTGCCACGAGGGCGTGACGACCTTGTAGGCGTCTCCCCACAGCTCGCTGCCGGAGGTGCCCTTGAGGATGACGACATGGTCGCCGGGCCGGAAGTGCTGGTGGGTGATGTCCCGTTCGGGGGTGACGACGTCACCTGGGGCATGCGGCTGGCGGGAGATGGCGTCGGGCACAGCAGGGGTTCCTTCCACGATCAGGCGCAGGGGAGGCGGTGGGAGGAACAAGGATCCGGACGATCCCCGGTTTCGGTAACCGGTGATCGTCGGGTATAAGACCCTGTGTCTACCGGAACGGATTCTCGGTTCCGGTGTCGTCGCTGGTGGCGGCGTCCAGGAGTTCGGGCAGGTCAGTGCCCTCGGCGTCGCGCTGATCGATCCACCACCCAACGCGGGTGACGGTGCGGATCGTGTCCTCCAGGGCAGCCCAGTCGGCTTCGTCCCAGCTGCCTTCGGTCACCAGTGCGCTGTACGCGGTCGTGACGAGCTGGTGGCGGGATCGTTCGCCCCAGGCGAGAGCCTTCTCGGGTCCTTCGAGCGGCGGCATGTCGAACTGCTCGGCCCACTCGGTGGCGGTCTGCTGTTCCTCCGCGCGCCTGGCGGCCAGCCACTCCTCCTTGCCGGCGCTGTCCTCGTCGCGGGCGGCCTTCCAACAGTCGGTGCAGTCGCGTCCCTCCAGCCAGCGGGCGAATCCGGCCCGCCGGTCGGCAGGGCGGTTGGAAAGATCATGCGAGATTTCGTGTCCACAGCGGTGGACGATGTTCCACGTCGTTCGGACGGCCATATGAGGGCGAATCTCCTTATTGTCGGGGGTGGTTCGGTGTGTTCCGGGCGTTCGGCGCGACCGGGGCGGAGTGTTAGCACCCCGGGCAGTGGCCTCGGCAAGGCGGTAGTGGTGGACGGTCAGCGGGTCCGCCCGGTGGCGGCAGCAGCCGCCGGCGGTTTCGGCGGCGTGCTGGTCGAGACGGTGGGGCGGGAGGGTCCCTGGGACGAACCGCCGGTGGCGCTGCGGACTACCGTGATCAGGTCCTCGTCGGACTCGAGCCACACCGCCATGGCCTCATAGGTGCCGCCTGGTTCGAGCCCGCTTCCGGCGTCGTCGCTGGACTGCGTCAGGGAGGCGAGGAGGGTCTCGAAGCGGTCGAGAACCTTCGCATCCTGCGCGGCCAGGGGCTTGGCGCCGACGCGGCGACTGGCCGTGATCAGGTAGGGCGCGTGGGTGAGGAACCGTTCCAATGCGGCGTCTAGGTCCGCGGGGTCGGGTAGGGCACGGTGCCGGGCTCGACGTGGTCCCGCAACCAGTTCAGGTCTTCCTGCACTTCGCGCAGCCGCGCGAGGTTCACCAGCTGCTCGAATTCCGGCAGGAGGCGTGAGCGCACCTCTGCAGCGACTGCATGGGCGGCGGCGACAATGCGTGGCCCTGCGCCGATCACGTGGAGGTAGTCAGGGGAGGGAAGCAGGGTGGCGACCAGGTACTGGCCGTCCCACGGGCGTTCGGCCAGGAGGAGTTCGGTGCCGCCGCCGTCGCGGAGGATCGCCGCACCTGAGTTGCGGTACTTCACCAGCGGGGACAGCACGGGGCCAGCCTCCCACACCCAGTCCAGCAGGTGGGTGGGGATGTTGCCGTCCGGGTAGTGCTCGATGTCCACCTCCCACGGACCGGGGAGACCCTCGGCGATGAGGTGCGCGATGTCGCCGAGATAGGGACGCTCACTGGTGATGACCTTGGTCTGGCAGTCGCGGGCCGTCTGGTGGAGCTGGGTGAGCGCCTCGCGCGCTTGGGAGTGGTTGTCGAGGCCAGCCGGTGGACCTCGTCCTGGTGCCGGGTGAATCCCGCCAGTTCCAGGGCGGTGGTGGCCCACCGGTGCCGCTCCCCGCTGGGGAGCGCGACGATCGTGTTGCCGACGGCAAGGTGCAGGGTGATCTCGGCGGAGGAAGTCAGGGCAGCGGGCTTTCGGTTCGGGACACCGGGGTCAGCGCCGTGGCCGCCGCGGGGCGCCGGCGGGCGAGGGCTGCGGGGTCATGGCGGTCTTCGTGCGGCGCAGCGTCGGCGGTGCGGACGCTGCGGCCGGAGTGGGGCACAGGTCAGGGTCGAGGTCGACGCTGTAGCGAGCTGCGGTGAGCATCTCCGCAGCCCAGGTGGCGTGTTCGTTCTCCCAGGTGCGGCCCAGGTCGAACGGCAACCGGATCCATACGCCGCGCAGGGTGGGATAGGTGTCGAATCCGGCACGGGCCAGGACGCTCGTGGCGAAGGCATCGACCGGGCCTTCGACTTCGACTTCGCCGCCCAGGCCGCAGGTGATGTGGATCGCTTCGTCGCTCATCGGCTCCGCCCCTTTCCGGCTGCCTGTGCTCGGTCGCCCATGGGCACAGCGGCGGTCTGCGGCACAAACTCAGGGAGGGTGGCTGTCGGGGCGGTGAGCCTTTGCGGGGAGCGGGTGGCCGCTGCCTGCGCGATGGGGTTGCGTCGCTCCATCAGCTTGTTGCGCACGGCCGGTTGCGGTGGGCCAGCGGTGAGGGCGGGGTCGAGGGGGTAGTCGGCCTGCACCTCGTAGCCGTGTCGGCGAAGGTCGAGGACGGCCTGGCGGGTACGGAGGACCCCGTCCTGCTGGGGGTGGGTGAGCCGGTACAGGCCTGGGGCCTCGGGGATCGGCTCGAACTGTTCACGGACCAGGAACCAGTCGGCCAGGTGCGCGGGGATGTTCGCGGTGGCGGCGGCCACGAAGCCGTGGTCGGGATGGGCGCTGAAGCGGAAGTGGTCAGACAGAGGCGAATCCTTTTCTTTGAGCGGTCAGCGGTGCGCTGCCGCGGAGCGCGGGGCGGGCAGCGGCGCGGGGCGGGCGGTGAGCAGTCGCGGGCTGGGCGCGGACAGCGCGGCCGGCCCGCCCGGTACGGCGGCGCGGGCCTGGCGCTCGAACGCTTCGCTGTCGGCGAGCCACGTTTCGATCGTGGGCAGGACGGCGAGGCCGAGCTGCCCGCAGACCTGGCTCCATTCGTGGGCCGGCAGTGTGCGGGGGATCGAGTACAGGTCGTGGCGCAGGTCGTTCCATTCGTTCCAGGCGTCCTGGCTGTGGTCGAGTGCCTCGCGCAGGCGGGTCAGGGCCGCGGCGTCTTCCTGTGGGATCGGGGAGCGGGCGACGAAACGGGGCGCTTCAACTAGGAGGCAGAGGAGGCGGAATCGCGGAGAGCGCGCGCTGCGGCGTGCAGGCTGGCACCGAACCGGTGAGCGAAGACCCGCGCCTTTCCCTCCAACTCGTCGTAGGAGTCTTGCGCGGTCATCTGCGCGGCGTGCTTGCGGTACCGGTAGACCGGAACGGGCAGCAGGATTCCCGGGGCGAGGCAGGTGATCGCGAGAGCGCAGTAATCCTCGCCCTGTACGAGACCGCCCATGGGGGCCGCGCGCACCAGGTCGGTTCGGGCCAGGATGGTGGTCGGGCCGAGCGGGATGGTGTCGGCCGGGTCCTTCCAGTACCGCCATACGTTCCCGGCCTCATGCCGGCCGGGCGGCGTCGGGCACCGCCACATGGTCGTGGACCCGTCCGCGTGCAGGTCCTGGCTGTATCCGGCACACCAGCCCACCCCGGTCTCCTCCAGCGTGCGCAGCCGCAGCGCCATGGCCCAGTCGGTGAACTCGTCATCGTCGTCAGCCCATTGGACGTACTCGGTGCGCACTTCGTTGAGGGCGAAGTTGCGGGCGCAGGCCGCGCCGACCGAGCGCGGCAGGGCGAGGGTGCGGATGCGCGGGTCGACGGCGAGCGCGGCGGGCAGCCGGGTGGGGTCGGCGCCGTCGAGGGCGACGACGGCCTCCCACGGGACGCTCTGGCGGCACAGGCTCGCGTGCATGGCGGCGAGGAACGCCAGCCGCTCCGGGCGGAGTTGGGTGGCGATGACCACGGTGATCTTCGAGTGAGGGTGCGGCGACAGGTGCTTCTCCGGGCGGGCTTCGGTAAGGACGGTGCGGGCCGCCGGGGCTATCGGCGGGCGGCCTTGCGGGGCGCCGGCGGCGATGCAGGAGCAGTGGCGGACAGGCGCGGCGCGGTACGCGGCGGCACGACCGGCGCCGGAGAATCCGGGTTCCATGCACCGGGACCGGCGACGATGCGGCTGCGCGGGTCGGTGTCCCACCCGACGACGGGTCCGCGGTCGTACGCCAGCAGGCCGATCACTTCGATGCCGGACTCGTGCAGGACATAGGCCCACTCCAGGTCCTCGGTGCCGTCCTGCGTGATCAGTTCACGCTCGGCCGGGGTGCCGTCGGTGTTGTACACGTTGGTGAGCTGGCGGCTGGGGTACTCTTCGCCCCCGGTCAGGGAGCGGCGCAGGCCGGCGGGAGCACCGTCGAGGAGGTCCGTGCCCAGTTCCTCCCAGCCGTGGTGCACCTCGTCGATCAGGTGCCGGGCCATCGCCTCCACGTCACCGGCGAACCGGTGCTGGTAGGCGGCCAGGAGCAGCGGGAGTTTGCTGTCGGGGTAGCCGTCGAAGTGGACGTACATGCCGGCATAGCCGTCGGCGGTGGGGCGGGCGATGACCGCACGGGTGGACAGACGAGTCTTCTGGGGGATGGGGCGGGTCAGTACGAGCGGGCGCGCGGCGCCGGAGCCGAGGTGGGGGCCGGCCGGGCTGCGGCTGGGGCAGGTGCGCTGGTCCGCGCGGTGGTCTGGGGCGGTGTGGTGGCCGGGATCGGATGGTC
This sequence comes from Streptomyces sp. NPDC001604, assembly GCF_042893475.1. Classification (NCBI taxonomy): domain Bacteria; kingdom Bacillati; phylum Actinomycetota; class Actinomycetes; order Kitasatosporales; family Streptomycetaceae; genus Streptomyces; species Streptomyces sp. NPDC001604. Next base: position 110,637 of record NZ_JBIAUY010000027.1, read on the forward strand.
GGGCTTCCACAGGCCGGGGGTGTCGCGGAGCCGGACGCGGGGGTCGGTGCTCCACGCGACGAGGGGCCCGCGTTCCACGCCGGGCGCGCTGATCACTTCGATGCCGTGTGGGTGGAGGACGTATCCCCAGTTCAGGCGGGACGCCGTCCGCTCCGTGTAGATCAGAGGCGGCACGGTCGGCCGGGCCGGGTATCGCTTGCCGGGCCGGTCGCGGCCGGCGGCGAGGCGGTCGCGCAGGGCGTCGGGCGCTCCGTCGAGGAGGTCGGTGCCGAGGGAGGACCAGCCTTCCGGCGCGTCGTCGATGAGGTACGCGGCCAGGGCCTCGGTGCCGCCGGCGAACCGGTGCCGGTGCGCGGTGAGCAGCAGCGGCAGGTGATGGCTGGGGTAGCCGTCCCAGTGGACGTACGTCCCGGCGTAGCCGGTGGCGGTGGGGCGGGCGATGAGAGAACGTATGGACAGAGAGTCTTCCTGTCGACGGGACGGGTCAGCGGGAGGGGCGGCGTGCGGGCGCGGCCGGTGGCCCGGGTGCCGCCGCGGGACCGCTCGTGGCCTGTGCCGGGGCTGACGGGTGCGTGCGCCGGTAGGTGTCGGCGAGGTGGTCGTCGGTCAAGTAGCTGAGTTCGTCTCCGAGTTCGGACAGCTGCTCGGCATGCCGGCGGTACCGTTCGGCGATCTTCGGCTCATGGTTGCGCTCGCACCACTCGGCGGCCGTCTCCAGGAACTGGTGCAGCTCGCTCAGAGCGCTGTGTCCGTCGCCGAGGACGGCGGTGGCGACGGCCTGGAACTCGGCGGTCGTGCGCACTTGGTACAGCCGGCGGGTCCAGGCAATGACGCTCTGCCCGGCGTCCTCGATCGTGAGGCCGTCGGTGAACTGCTTGGCGTCGTGGGCGGCCCAGCGGTGCAGGTCGTCGGTGGCGGGCCGGTTGCCGCGGTGGTCTTTGATCTGCTCGCCGGTACGACCGACGGTGTCGTACAGGTCGAAGTCGGGGTGGGACAGGGACAAGGAACTCCTCGGGGCGTGGAGCCGGGCCGCGGTGCTACGCGTAGGTCGTGAGTCCGGAGGCGACGGGCGGCCCGGAGGCGTTGGTGCGGGCGCACGTGTAGCCGATGAGGCGGGACGGGGCGGCCTTGGCCGGCACGGTGGCAGCGTCGGAGCAGACGAACGTGTACGTGACCGAGGTGCGAGGGATGTCGTGGAGCCAGGCGCGGTCGGCCTTGCCGGGGTTGATCTGCAGCCCGGAGTGCGCGACGGCGTCGGTCTGCGTATGGGTGTGGGCGAAAAGGATCAGCGCCCCACCGTCGGTGGTCTTGAGCGCGTAGGCGTCCTTGTAGCGGTTGGCTGCCCCGGCGAAGACGGTTGTGCCCAACTTCCCGTACTTCTTGGTCGTCTTGTCGTGGACCTTGATCTGCTGCTTGCTCGCCGTGGTCGGGGTGAAGACCTTGGTGCCGGCGTTCACCCCGCCGGTCGCGAAGTTGTCGATCACTGCGGTGCGCAGCAGGTCGGCATCGGCGGCGAGCTGCTGGTTGCCGTCGGCGGCGACCGCGGTGGCGTAGCCGTGCTGGTCGAGGGCGATGTCCGGCAGGGTCTTGTCGTCGAGGTCGACGACGGAGACCATCTCCCACCGCGTGTGCTCCGGCTGCTCGGCGAAGACCGCAAGTCGGCTTGGATCCTTGCCCTTCTGGCCGGAGAGCGCTGCGGCGAACCAGCGTTCCTGGCCGGCGGTGAAGCGAGGGATGTACAGCTTGGCGTTGGCGGTGTCGTACGACCACGGCTTGTACGGCTTGCGGTCGGCCTGGGGCAGGCCCTCGTCCTCCTTGTAGTCCGCCACGGACATGGCGTACAGCGGGCCGTCCTCGATGCTGTCGAGGAGCGTGCGGTCGTTGTCGGCGTTGGCCTCGTTGTTGATCTTCGAGTAGTGGGTGATCTGGGCGAGGGCCTCCTGCTTCGTCAGCGCTGGTACGGCGGCTGGTGCGGGGGAGGCGGTGCGGGTGGCCTTCGTCGTGGCGTCGTGGTTGCTGGTGTCGGAGGTTGTGCAGGCGGACGCGGTGAGGGTGACGGTCGCGAGCGTGGTGAGCAGCAGGGCGGCGCGGCGGGCGGGGGTGTGCGAGGGGATGAGGGCGCTCCGGGGAGGGGATCAGCGGGATCGGGATGGGGTTGTGGTGGTCGACAGGGAGGGCACGGCGGTCGCGGCCGGTGGTGTGCGGGTGTCGGCAGCGGCGCGCAGGTGCTTCGCGGCGCGGGCGAGGTAGATGCGGCTGTCGCCGAGGCGGTCTCCGAGCCGTTGGTGCTCGGTGGTGATCGCCCGGTCGCGGGCGGGGCCAGGGGCCTGGTGAGCGAGGTCGGCGAGATGGCCGAGGTGATGAACTGCGGAGCTGAGGGCGGCGAGCGCGAGCCCGGTGGGTTCGGCGGCGCTCGCGAGCGCGAGGGTCGTGGGTCGAGCCGGGGAGCGGGCGGCTGCGCGATGGCGGAAGGCGCTCTCGCCGGCCAGGAATCCCAGCAGGCGGGCCAGGCGACGGACTTCGTCGTCCAGGATCTCGCTCAGCGCCGGATCCGGGCGGATCTGGTCGGGGAGCGGAAGGTGGTCGGCAACGGTGTTGAGCCGGTCGGCCACGTCGTGCAGCAGCATCCGCTGGTCGGGATCGGACAGTGGCAACTCCTTGATGCGAGGGCCGGGTTCTACCTGCGGGAAATGGATTTCGGGGAGGAGGACACCATTGGCAGCATCTTGCTCGCAGCTGCTGATGCCGCTGTGGGAGGCGGGAGGGGAGCGGCGCGGCGGAAGTTGACCCCGATGCCCTGGAGTGTGAGCCGCTGGGCGGCGAGCTGGACCAGCAGGGCGCGCTCCTTGGCGCCGTAGGAAGCCGGCAACACGAAGGCGAACTCATTCGGGCTGTACTGGATGTTGCAGCCGAACAGCGTCATGCGCGCCTCCTCCGGCACCGAGTCGTACGGTGCTCCCACCACGCCGTCCGGGTACCAGACCAGCGTGAGAGTCTGGGCGACCTCGGGCGCGGGCTGTCGGTGCGGCGGCTCGGGCTGGCCGAAGGCGTTGTGACGGACCGCGTCCAGGGCCGCCCGGTAGCGGGGCAGCAGGCGTCGGGTGACTGCGGCGGCGGCGCGGGCCGGATCGTTGGGGACGGCGATGCCGTTCGGCTCACGTACCGGGGAGATCTGGTGGGTTTTGAAGCCCTCGGGCTCCAGCGGGGCCACCACGAACTGGTGGCGGTACAGGGGCCGGTCGGTGACGTAGAGCTGTTCTCCATCGGGGCCGTTCAGGACGGCGTCATGGCCAAGGACGTACTGGCTGACGATGTAGTCGACGTGGCCGACGTCCCAGAGCCGTTCGATGGTGGGGAACTGGTCTTTGTAGGTGGGGTGGCGGTGGTACTCGCTCGTCCAGGTGCCGGGCAGGCGTTCCGCGAGTGCGGCGCCGAAGGCGGACAAAAAGGTGGTGCGGGGCGTGGGCATGGGTTCCTGAGGTGCTGCGGCGGGTGGTTGATCCGTCGGCAGTCAGCGCCGTGGTCCCCCGGACCCGGGCTGATGTCCGGGCGGGGCCGGGGGAGTGGCGGGCGTCGTGCGGGTCTGCTTCAGGAGCGCGTCGAGGTCCGGGGGTGGGTCGTAGTGCGCGCGGAGGATCTTGAGATCCGCTTCGGTGGCCATGGCCAGGGCTGAAGCGATGCTGCTGGCTGCGCCGCGGAGCAGCCAGGGCGGTGACTCGGGTTCGGCTCCGCGGTTTTGGCCCTTCCAGGTGGCGGTGGCGGCCAGGTGATCGATGACCTCGTTGAGGAACGGTCCGACCGCGTCCAGCAGGGCGTTGAGTGTGGTGCTGAACTCGGCCGGCGTCTCGGCCGCGTCCAGAGCCGTGCGGTAGGGGCTCAGGTCCGGGGCGGGGAAGGGCTCGTTCGGCAGCGGGTGCCGGGTGCGGAAGGCTTCGGTATCGCGATCCGCCCAGCGGTGCAGGTCTGCCTTTGTGGCGGAGCGGGTGTGGTAGGCGTGGATCTGATCGGCGGTGCGGCCGACGTTGTCGTACAGCTCGAAGTCGGGGTTCTGCAGGGGTGCTCCAGGTCTCGTGCGGCCGCGGCTTGCGGGGTTCAGTGCATGCGGGCGTCGGTGTCGAAGAGCGCCAGTTCGTGGGGGTGCAGGAGGTGCTGCACGATGAAGCTGCGCCCCGCGACCTTCCACAAGCCGCGGCCTCGGTTGAGGTGGGAGATCGCGTCGGTCTCCACCGAGGTCAGGCCCAGCAGGGCTGCTGCGGCATGGAGTTGGTCGGTCTCCTGCCGGTAGACGATGCGGGTGGAGCAGTCGGCGAGCAGACCTTCGGCCAGGGCCCGGCCGCGGGATCCGGCGTCGCCCGCGGTGAGCAGGTCGGACAGCCGGTGGATCACCATCAGGTTCGCGATGCCGAGTCCGCGGCTCAGCTTCCACTGGGACTGCATGCGCTGCAGGAGGCCGGGGTGGCGCATCAGGCGCCAGGCTTCGTCGTAGATGATCCAGCGCCGGCCGCCGTTCGGGTCGGACAGTGCGGATTCCATCCACGCGGACGCGCAGGTCATGGCGAGGACGAGCGCGGTGTCGTCGCCGGATCCGCCCAGGCGGGACAGGTCGATGGTGAGCATCGGCGAGTTGGGATCGAACGTGACGGTGCTCGGGGCGTCGAACATCCCGGCCAGGTCGCCGTGAACCAAGCGGCGCATGGCGTGGGCCAGGTCGCGGGAGGCGTCGCCGAGGCGGCCGGACATGATGCCGCCGGCCACATCGAGTTCGTCGGGGTTGTTGAGGGTGGCGGCGATGTCGCCGAGCAGCGGTGTGCGACCGGTGGCGGCGGCGCGGGTGACGACGGCATCCAGCGCGACGTCGAGGCCGGTGTGCTCCATCGGCAGCAGGTCCCGCCCGAGCACGGTGCGGGCCAGCGAGCCGAGCAGCAGCAGGCGGCGCTTGCGGATCTCGCCCTCCCAGTCGGCCTCGGAGACGCTGTTGGGCCGCGGCGCCGCGTCCAGAGGGTTCAGCTTTCCGGGCAGGCCAGGCCCGAGCGCGATGGAGGTACCGCCCAGCGCCTGCGCCACGGGCGTCCATTCCCCCTTCGGATCACACGGGACGTAGACCCGGTACCCGAAGGCGATCGACCTCAACGCGAACGACTTGGCCAGCGCCGACTTGCCCTGCCCGATCACCCCGGCAAGGAGCACGTTGGGGTTGGTGAAGCCCTCGACCTTGCCGTACAGCGCGAACGGGTCGAAGCAGAAACTGGCTTCTGCGTGGACGTCGCGGCCGATGTAGATGCCCTCGGCGCCGAGGCCGCCTTCGGCGAGAAACGGGTACGCCCCGCTCGCGGTAGCGGTGGTCATGCGGTGGGCGGGCAGCTTGAGCCTGTTGTTGCGGGAGGACGCGGGGCCGGGTCGCCCGGCGGGTGGGAAGAGGGGCGCCGGCATCTCCTGTTCTGCTACGCCAGCGCCGCTGGTGTGGGCGGCTGCTTCGAGGCGGGCCTTCGCGGCGGCCTCGGCGAGCTGCCGGCGGGCAGCCTTGCGGGACGCGCGATCGGTGCCGTGCGGGGTGAACAGGGGGCTGGCGCTGGCGCGGCGGGCGCGGCGCGCAGGCCGGTGGCTCATGACGGGGCGGCTTTCACGTGACGGCGGTCTGGACACGGCGCGGGGTCAGACGACCGGCGAAGCGGTGAACAGAATCGGGCTGCGATAGCTCTTGCCGTCGCCCGACCAGTCCAGCTGGATGTAGCCGTCGGCGAGGTAACGGCTGGAGCCCGCCTTGGACTTGAGGGTTCCGGTCGAGTAGGAGCCGTTGCCGTTGCCGTTGCCGCTGCTGTGTTCGAGCGCGTGCTCCAGGCCGGTGTAGGCGCCGGACTTCACGACCGGGTCCGTGCCGCTGACGCTCCGCTTGGTCTGGAGCTGGAACTTGGCCTTGTTGAAGGTCAGGGTGCTGCGGTTCTTGGCCGTGTACGGGCCGTCCCAGTACACGGTGGCGGTGGTGTAGATGTAGCCGCCGGACCGTATGGCGCAGAGCGTCACGTCGAAGTCCCAGTTGTCGGAGTCGGGTCCGGAATAGCTCGGGTCGTCGACGGTGTGGCTACTGGTCTTGCAGCGGTAGCTGGCGGCGGATGCCGGAGTGGTTGTGGCCAGGGCGGCGGTGCCGGCGAGCGCGGCGATGACGACGGCGGCGGAGGTGGAGAGCTTTAGGGCGCGCATTCAGGGCCTTTCGGTGGCTGGGGTTACTGGCTGCAGGAGGTGGTGTGGCCGTGCAGCGGGGCGTTGAGGTCGCTGGGGGTGGTCTTGCGGCGGACGACGTGACCTGCGGCGAGGTGGCGCTGGCAGATGGTCAGGACGGGTGGACCCTCGGGCAGCCGCTCGGGGTGGCATTCCGTGTCCGTCGGGGTATCGCCCGCGACGGGCAGGAGGTGGAAGGCGTCGTGCACCGCGGCGGCGGACTGCCACAGCCGGGTGTGCGCGGTGGCGAGGTGCCGTCCGGCGGCGGGATGCGGCGGACGGGTGGATTCGGCGAGCTGGTCGAGCAGGTGGTGCAGCGCGGTCAGATGGGCGTGCAGCACGTCGAGGTGCACGCGGTCCGCGGGCGAAGCGATGTGCTGGGTGCGTGGGGTGAGGGCGCGGGTGTGGTGGCGGATACCGGCGTTGGCGGCCCGCAGGTACGGGTACGCGTCGCCGACGGGGATGGCAGAGGTCAAAGGGGGAGAGTTCCTTCCTGCAGTGGGGGCAGGACGTCGGCTGGTGCCGGGGTGGGGCTACAGGGCCGTGCGGGCGAGGGGGAGGGCACCGAGCGTGAAGGCGTCGGGCTGCTGGAAGTTGAGCCGCCGCAGATCGACCTGGGCGGTGACGGCGGCGGTCTCGATCTGCGCGCACGCGGCGTCGAGCAGGGCGTCGGTCTCCGCGGAGACGGTGAGCAGCCCGGTCAGCGACACGTCGGCGTGCCCGGCGATCAACTGGCGCTCGCGGACCTTGACGTCCGCGTATTCGACGGAATCGGCTTCGGAGTCGACCTGTCCGCGACGCGACCTCTCATTGGCGTCGGCGATGATCGCCGCCTTCTTGCGCTGCACGTCGCGCATCGCGGACTCGAGCCCCTGCGGCGCATATATAAGGGAGAGGGTGCGCCGGACCCCGGCCGTGAACATCAGGCCGTGCAGGAAGCCCGCGCTCGTTTCGGTGCGGGGCCAGTCCTCGACCCAATAGGTGGCGTGCCGGGCGGAGTCGGTGGCGAGCCGGTCGTACTCCTCGACCTGGACCACGGGCCCGGCGGCTGCCGGGTCGGCTTCCGCCCGGCCGGAGTGGGACCACTGCTGCAGCGCGGACAGCGCCCTGGGGTCGTAGGCGGTGCGGATGACGGCGGCGATCTCGCGGGCACTGAGCCAGCCGGTCACCATCAGTCCGGCGCTGCGCGCGGCCTGGGCGATGGAGGACGTGGTCTGTTCCATCACGGTGAAGGCGCCGGGCAGTCCGCCGCCGGCCTGACTGACGAGGCGCTTGGCGGCCTTGAGGTCGAGGGAGATCGCCAGGTACGCCTCGTGCGGGGCGGCGGCCGGGCCGGCGGAGGCGACAAGGTCGGCGTACACCTGTCCGGCGACCGGCGTTTCGGGTCGCCCCTGCTGGGCCCAGTGGCGGGCGAGGGTGTCGCCGGAGTCGGGCACGGTGCGCTCCAGGACCTGCACAGTGGCGACGTGCCCGGTGCGGGCGATGCCCGCCAGGGCCCGCCCCCAACTGCTGACGTTGTGGTTCTGACTAGCCGGGTCGAGGAGCGCGAAGGCCCTGCTGGAAACGCGGGCGACAGCGGTCAGGGTCTGACCGTGCGGGTCGTGCACGGCGGCGGCCTGGTTGGCGGAGTCGCCGGGCGTGACCACGCGCAGTGAGGCGGCGGTGCCGGGGAGATGGAGGATGCCGTCCTGGCGGGGGCGGGTGACGGGCCGGGCGAGCCACAGGGTCTGGCCAGTGCGCTGCCGCCGGGCGAAGCGCAGGACGATCGGCGCCCAGTCGATCAGCGAGCGGCCGTGCCGGCGGACGACGACCAGGGCGGCGACCGCGGCCCACAGCGGCGCCAGGGCGATGGCGCCGAGCAGCCCGGTGGATACCACCGTGACCAGCAGCAGAGCCAACGCGCAGGACACGAGGACGAGTTGGGGCAGGGAGAGGCCGAGCAGGATGCCGCGCCTGGACCGGTGGGGGAATTTGACGGTGAGTGGTGTGACGGTGAGATCTGACAATGGCCGTTCCGATGGTGCGCGGGGCGGTGGCCGGGGCGGCGCGCGGCGAGGAATGCGCAGCGCGTGCCGCCCCGGGGTCGGGCAAGCTCACAGGCCGGTGGGTGGGGGCGGCGGTGCCCCGGTTCCGCTGGAGGTGCCGGCCGAGTTCGGTGCCGGCGGGGCGCCCTGCGGCGGTGGCGTCGAGGCGCCGGCGCCGGGTTGCGACATGAAGCCGCCGCCGTTGGAGGGCGATCCGGAACCGCCACCCTGTCCGGGTGTACCGCCGCCCTGACCACTGGCGTCGTCATGAGGGCTGGTCGGCGGGGGCTGGACGGCCTTCTCCAGACCGCTCTTGATCCCCTCGCTCCCGGACGACGGGGCGTTTGAGCTGCCGCCTTCCTTGCCGGTGTCCGGCGTGGGGTTGGTGGCGATGTCGCCGGGGAAGCCGCCCGGAACGGAGTCCGGGCCCTGGGGAGCGGCGCCTGCTCCGGCCGCGGCACCGCCACTTCCGGCGGTCGCGACCGCGGCGGCGGCCTTGCGCCCGGCGCGTTCGGCGTGCTGACGGGCCATCTGCGCACCGGCTCCGCCGGAGCGGTGCAGGGTCTCGGCGTCGGAGCCCTCGGAGGCGGCCCAGTGCACGAACTTGAACGTGGCATACGGGCACAGCAGGACCAGCGCCAGGATGACGATGCCGGCCATCACGTCGGCAAGGGCGGCGATGCCGTCCTTCGCCTCGGTCTTACCCATCGCGGCGATCCCCAGGACGAAGATCACAGTCATCAGCAACTTGCTGACGACGAGGGTGGCGGTGGCTTCGATCCAGCCCTTGCGCCAGCGCCGGGCGACCTCCCAGCCGCCGCCGGCTCCGGCGAAGACGGCGAGGGTGACCATGACGAGGATGCCGACCTTGCGGACCATCATCACGCACCAGTAGAGGAAGGCGCCGATCGCGGCGCCGACGCCGACGAAGACGGTGACGAGCCAGCCCAGGCCGGACAGGGAGGCGATCTGCCCCACCTTGACGATCCGCCGCACTGCCGTGGCGATGTCGAGGTTGGCGGCCTTGAACAGTCCGTCGCTCAATGCGTCGACGACTTCGATGGCGACGGTGGTGAAGGCGATCGCGGTGAACGCGAACAGCACGCCGGTGGCGGTGCCGGCGAATGCCTGGGTGAGCGCCTGGCCGTCGCGGCGGATCGCGGCGCGCACGAGCTGGGCGCAGAACGTGGCGACGAGGACGACCAGGCCGATCGGCAGGATCATCTCGTAGTTGTCGCGGAACCACCCGGCGTTGAGGTCGACCTTGGTGGTGGTGTTGACCGCCTCGGCTGCCAAGTCAGCTGCGGCTGCGGCGAGTTCGCCCGCGCTCTTGGCCATCCAGTTGCCGATGGCCGTGCCCGGGTCGGAGGCGAAATCGACGGCGTCGCCGACGGCGCAGAGTTTGTCCGCGAGGGGGAGGTCGCAGAAGCCCAAGGGGGAATCCCCTCCTTTCTCAGGTGGGCTGGGGGCAGGTCAGGGCACGACGCGGGGGGCGATGGAGACCAGCGAGCAGTTCGCGTTGGGGCGGCACTGCACGGCGAGGGTGATGGAGCGGTCCTCGGCGCCGGCCCCGCCCTTCTTCCAGGCGATCTGCTGCTTGCCGGTGACAGTGACGGCGTAGATGTACGCCTCGGTGATCGCCGACGGATCGTCCGCCAGGGCCTGCTTGAACGCCGAGGGGTAGTGGGCCTCCGTGACGGTGGCGGTGGCGTACTGGTCCTGGTCGGCCATCCGCGACCACAGCACCGGATCCGGCACCTGTGTGGCGATCGAGGACCAGTCGGCGTACTTCGTCTCCGCCGTCAGCCACGCCCTCATTCCGGCGAGCTGCTGGTCACGGCTGGTGGTGCGGGTGTCGTACGCCCACAGCGTTGCCGCGGCGGCCTTGGCGAAGGCGACCGGGTCCGCCAGCTGCGGGGGCTTGGCCACCGAACCGGCCCCGGCCGACGCCGTCGGGCCGGCGGACGCGGAGGTACTGCTGCTGGGCCCGGAGGACGGAGCGGCGGCCTGGCTGTCGCCGGCTGTGGTGCGGCCGGTGAGCAGGGCGACGACGACGGCGAGGGCCAGCAGGACGGCGAGGCCGGTCGCGAGGACTGTGATGCGCCGGCGGGTCGACCAGCCGAGGCCGTAGCCGGACAGGGAGGGGAATGGTTTCGGCATCAGTGGACCCTCAGAATGTTGGAGGTCCGGGAGGACCAGGTATGGCTGATCAGTGGATGCCGCTGATGGCTACGCAGGTGTGGCCGC
>NZ_JBIAUY010000028.1:0-118403 GCF_042893475.1 Streptomyces sp. NPDC001604
GCGGGGACTGCGTCCCCTGCACCCCGCTTCGGGGCTCCGCCCCGGACCCCGATCGGCCTGAACGGCCTCGTCCTCAAACGCCGGACGGGCTGAAACGTGCGGCCCGGAGCTCAGAAGTGGGCCCCTGCCTCTTCCTCGAACGCCGGACGGGCTGGAAGATGCGGCCCGGAGCTCAGAGGTGGGCCCCTGCCTCGTCCTCGAACGCCGGACGGGCTGAAAGATGCGGGCCGTGCCTCAGCCTCAAGCCGGACGGGCTGAGAATGCACGCCAAGCGCCAGCTCACCCCAACTGCCGATACCGCCCCCGGAAGTACGCCAGCGGCCCCCCGTCCGCGCTCGGGACCGCCGCTGTCAGTACCCGGCCGATCACCAGGGTGTGGTCGCCGGCCTGTACACGCTGCTCCGTGCGGCATTCCAGGGTGGCCAGGGCGCCGCCCACCAAGGGAGCGCCGGTTGCCTCTCCGCGGACGTACGGGATGTCCTCGAACAGCAGTCGGTCGCTGATGCGGCCCTTCATCGCGAAGCGGCCCGCGATGTGGCGCTGGCTCTCGGAGAGGACCGAGACCGCCCACAGGGGCTGCTCGTCGAGCAGGTCGTCCATGCGGGAGCCCTCGCGCAGGCTGACCAGGACCAGGGGCGGGTCCAGGGAGACGGACATGAACGCCGTCGCCGTCATGCCGACGTCCTCGCCGCCCGGTGCCGTCGGGTCGTCCGGGTCGAGCGGCGGCTCCTGCGCGGTCACCAGGACCACACCCGCGGCCAGCCGGGACATGGCGGCGCGGAACTCCTCGTTGCTCACCCCCTCAGCATGCCCGGAGGCGGGCGGGGCAGTGATCGGGAATGTGGCAGCGGGAGTGTTCGGCACGCCGGAGACGCTAGTGTCCGCCCCGCACGGACCGCATCGGGCCCCCGGCCGATACCGGACCTAGGACCATCGGCGGAGCCCCGACGTAACCTTGGGCGGCGCCTCCACATACCGACAAACTTTGCGTTCAGTAAACGCACAGGGAAAACGCAGAAACACCACTCAATTGTTCATCTTTAGCTGTGACTTGAGTCACAAGAGGCATGAATTGTTGACCCTGTGTACCGAGTGGGCAGCGCATTGTGATTCAGTGGCTGGGAAGCTGCCAATGACGATACGCCGATGAGAACCCTTGATTCGCTGCGAGGTCTCGGGGGGAGGGCGAGCATGGAGACCGAGTCGGAGCCGTACGTCCGTCTTGCGACCCTGCGGCAATTGCACCAGGTCATGGCTGACATGAACACGGCCCGAAGCCTGGCGGACACACTGCAGACCGTCGCCGACGGCGTGGTCAACGGTCTCGGTTACGAGCTGGCCTGTGTCAATCTCGTACGTCCGGACGGAGACCTCGTCGTCGCCGCCTTCGCCGGGAACCCGGCGGCCGAGGCGCTCATCACCGGCCGGGTCGGCTCCCGGGAGTCCTGGGAGCGCCGGCTGAGCATGGGCGAGCACTGGGGCGACCTGGTCTTCATACCGCACACCGAGGGCTGGGTCCTCGACGACGACGACGTGCCGCAGTGGTACACCGACGGCCCCGCGCCCCGCTTCGACGACGAGTGGCATCCCTCGGACCGGCTGTTCGCCCCCATGTTCACACCCCCCTCGCCCGGCGGCAGCTGCGGTGAGCTGATCGGCGTCCTGTCCGTGGACCGGCCCCGCAACGGTCGGCGGCCGGGCGCATGGGGTCGCGAAGCGCTCCAGATGTATGCGTTCCAGGCCGCCATCGCGATCAGCAACGCGCGTCTACGTGCGAATATGCAGCGGGCACTGGTCAGACTCGAAAGGGACCAGCAGGCCCTGCGGGCCAGTGAGGAAAGCTTCAGGCAGGCCTTCGAGTACGCCCCCTCCGGCATGGCGATCGCCGAGATGGGCGGCGACCAGCACGGCCGGATCCTGCGGACCAACGACGCGCTGTGCCGTCTGCTCGGCCGCCCCGCCTCCGCGATGCGCCGCTACGCCTTCTCCGACCTGGTCCACCCCGAGGACATCGGCACCCTGCTGCGGACGTCGGCCGAGGGCGGCCGGGCGGAGCTCCGGCTCGGTCGCCGGGACGGCACGTACGTCTGGGTCAGCCTGCGCAACTCCGTCGTCGCGGACGCCGCCGACGGGCCCCGCTTCCTGCTCACCCATGTCGAGGACATAGAGGACCGCAAGCGGCGCGAGCTGCAGCTCGCCCACCGCGCCTCCCACGACTCGCTCACCGGCCTGCCGAACTCCGCCGAGCTGCGCTCCCGCCTCTCCTCCCGCCTCTGTCAGCGCGCTGAACACCCCGGCGCCCTGGAGTCCCTGGACGCGGCGTACGGCCATCCCGTCTACGACGCGGGCGGCCACGGCTTCGACTTCCGGCCCGGCGGCGTCGAGGTGTACGACGGCTTCGACCACCATGTGCACACCGCCGCCCCGCAGAGCGATCACGACGACGGCACCAAGGGGCTCGCGGTCCTCTTCTGCGACCTCGACGGCTTCAAGTCGATCAACGACCGGTTCGGGCACAACGCGGGTGACGCAGTTCTCATCGAGGTCGCCCGGCGGCTGTCGCGGGCCGTGCGCGACGGTGACACGGTCGCGCGGCTCGGCGGCGACGAGTTCGTGATCCTGGCGGACGGGCTCGGCCGGGCCGACGCCCAGGACCTGGCCGTACGCCTGCGCAACGAGATCATCCAGCCGATCCGCGCCGAGGGGCGGGCCGTGCGCGTGGGCGCCAGCTTCGGCATCGGGTGGGCGCACTGCGGCATGACCGCGGACGAAGTGTTGAAGTCTGCCGACGAGCGGATGTACGTAGAGAAACGATCTCGTCCCAAACAGCACAGACGCGCGGGCTGATCTCCAGGTCAGGGGCCAGGTCTGCGGAACGATGCGATCCGAGTCACCCGTTTGGGGCAGCCGGAGCGGGTAGGCTCGCCATTCTGACCCCACGTATCGCGTTCGACCCGCACCGCTGAGGAGTACCACGGAGATGACGTCCGGCAACAACGGCGCCAGCACGCCCGAGGACGACGACCCGTTCGGCTACCTCTACGCCGACGGGCAGGCCAACGGCGCGCAGCCCCCGTCCGGTGGCGGCGGCTACGGCTACCCGGGCTCCGTCAACCGGAACCGCGCGGTCGGCCAGCGCCAGTACGGCCAGCCGGCCCAGGTCCAGCAGACGGCCGCCTACGGCCAGGTCCCGCAGCAGCAGGGCGTGTACGGCCAGCCGAACGCCCACTACGCGGCGCCGGAGACGCTCCCTGGCGGCAGCGCTCCCACGGCCCCGCAGCAGCCGGCGTACAGCGGCGGCGGTCGCCGCGGCCCCAACACCAAGGGTCTGCTGATCGGCGCGATCGCGGTGGTCGCCGCGGTGGTGATCGGCATTGGCGTGGCGATGATGAACGGCGACTCCAAGGACGACAAGGCGGGCGGCTCCTCCAGCACGCCGTCCACCTCGCAGAGCTCCGAGCCGAGCCCGTCGGCGAGCAGCAGTGCGTCGGCTGAGCTGCCGAAGACCGATGCCAAGGATCTTCAGCTCGGCGGTACGGCCGCCAAGGCGTCGGATGTCCAGGGTGCCAAGGCGGCGGACGGCACATATGTGGGCAATCTCAACAACGTCGGGTCCTCGGTGACCTGGACCATCGACAACATTGCCGAGGCCGGCGACTACACGGTCTTCGCGACCTACAGCGTCCCCGGCCAGGACCAGTCGATGACGCTCCTCGTCAACGGCACGCCGTCGGGCCGGAAGTTCAACCTGAGCAACTTCGCGCATGGCCCGGACGGCGACTTCACCAAGGGCTGGACCAAGACCTTCGCCTGGACCACCCTCAAGAAGGGCCCGAACACGCTCACCCTGACCTGCCAGGCGGGCGACAAGTGCAACGTCCTGCTGGACCAGTTGTGGGTGAAGAAGGGTCAGGTCAAGAACTAGGGGCCCGGTTTCAAGCCGCGCTGACCTCCCCGGTCACCGCGACCCGCCCCAGCAGTTCCTCGTAGGCCCCCCGGTCGAACTCCCCCGCCACCGGCGCCAGCACGGTCGCTGCCGACAGGGCCACCGCCCGGGCCAGCCGTTGCGGCCATGGGAGTTGCTCCGTCAGTCCCGACAGCAGGCCCGCGGCGGCCGAGTCGCCCGCGCCTGTCGGGTTGCCGTGGAGGCGGGCCGGTGGGGTGGCGTGCCAGCGGCCTTCCGGGGTGACCGCCAGCAGGCCGTTCGTGCCAAGGGAGGCGACCACCGACCGGGCGCCCCGGCGGCGGGCGTCCTGGGCGCCGCGCAGGGGGTCGTGGGAGCCGGTGAGTTCGGCCAGTTCTTCGGTGTTGGGTTTGACGAGGTCCGGGCGGGCTGCCACACCGCGGCGCAGGGGTTCGCCACTTGTGTCGAGGAGTACGGGGACGCCGGCCGCCTTCGCGAGCCGTATCAGGCCCGCGTACGCGCCCACCGGCACCCCGGGCGGCAGGCTGCCGCACAGGGCTACCGCGGACGCCGGTGCGAGCAGGTCCTCGTAGGCCTCCTGGAAGGCGGACCACTCGGCGGGGGTGATGGTGGGGCCCGGTTCGTTGAGCTGCGTGGTGTCGCCGGTCCGGTCGTCCACCAGCGCGATCGTGCGCCTTGTCGGACCCGCGACCGGGACGAGGGCGTCCACCAGGCCGGGGGTGGCGGTCAGCAGGTCCTGGACCGTGCGGCCCGTGGCGCCGCCCGTGAAGCCGGTGACCGTCACCTCGTGGCCGAGGGCCGCGAGCACGCGCGCCACGTTCACGCCCTTGCCGCCGGGCCGTTCGGTCACCTCGGTGATCCTGTGCGAGGCGTGCGGTGTGAGCGCCGGTACGCGGTACGTGAGGTCGAGAGCGGTGTTCAGCGTGACCGTGAGGATCACCTGGGCCGACCTCCCCCGAAGACGCATGCCGAACGCACGCCGAACGGACGGCGGCCCTCCCATTTTCGCAGGACGACCGCCGTCCTCAACAGCCGGACAGATCAGCCCAGTTGGGGATCGACCACCCATTCACCGCGCCGCATCACGCCCTTGAGGGCGAATTGATGGTCAAGAACGACCAGGTCGGCGTCCTTTCCGGGCTCCAGGGAGCCGATCCGGTCATACAGGCCGAGCAGTTTGGCGGGATTGGCCGAGATGGCGGTGACGACGTCCTCCACCGGCAGCCCGTCCACGGTCACCGCCCGCTGGAACGCCCGGTCCAGCGTGAGCGTCGACCCCGCGATCGAGCCGCCCTCCACCAGACGGGCCACGCCGTCCGTGACCTCCACCTCCAAGGGGCCCAGGAGATAGCGGCCGTCGCCGAAACCGGCCGCGTCCATCGCATCCGTGATGAGGGCCACCCGGTCCGCGCCGGCGTGATGGAAGGCGAGCTGGAGGGCGGCCGGGTGCAGATGCGTGCCGTCGTCGATGAGCTCGACGGTGACGCGTTCGTCCTCCAGCAGGGCGGTGATCGGGCCGGGGGCCCGGTGGCCGATCTGCGGCATCGCGTTGAACAGGTGCGTCGCGACCGTCGCGCCTGCGTCGATCGCCGCCACCGTCTGCTCGTACGTCGCGTCGGTGTGCCCGATCGCCGCGATGACGCCGAGTTCGGCGAGGAGGCGTACGGAGTCGAGGCCGCCGGGGAGTTCGGCGGCGAGCGTGACCATCTTGGCCCTGCCCCGGGCCGCGTCGATCAGTTTGCGCACCGCCGCCGGGTCCGGGTCGCGCAGCAGCTTCTCGGAGTGGGCGCCCTTGCGGCACGGGGAGATGAACGGGCCCTCGAAGTGGATGCCGGCGATGTCGCCCTGCTCGGCGAGCTCGCTCAGCAGGCCCGCCCGCTGGGCGAGGAGATCCATGTCGTCGGTGACCGTCGAGGCGACCAGGGTGGTCGTGCCGTGCACGCGATGGGTGTGGATGCCGGTGAGGACGTCCTCGACGGTGCCCGAGGTGAAGGAGGCTCCGCCGCCGCCGTGGTTGTGGAGGTCCACGAAGCCGGGCACCACGTGGTGGCCGGTGAGGTCGATCACCTGGGCGTCAGGTGATGCCGTACCGGCGATGCGAGTGCCCTCGACGAACACCCTGCCGTTCTCGACGGTTCCGGTGGGGAGGACCACGTGGGCGCCGGAGAGCACCAGGGGGGTGCCGGTCGCTGCGGGCTGCGGGTGGTGTGTGGCTGGTCGCGCAGTTCCCCGCGCCCCTGAGGGGGGTGTCATCAGGGCGTTACCTCCGTGCGGTCAGTCGTGGCTAGGAGATCCCAGGCCATGAGCCCTGCGCCCAGGCATCCGGCGCTGTCGCCCAGCGCCGCGGGGACGATCGTCGGCAGTTTCTGGAACGTGACCCGCCGCCGGACGGCCTCCCGGAGCGGTGTGAACAAGGTGTCGCCCGCCTCCGCGAGGCCGCCGCCGATGATCAGGGTGCGGGGGTCCAGCAGGGTGAGGGCGGTGACCAGGCCGTCGGCCAGGGCGTCGACCGCGTGCTGCCAGACTCGTACGGCGTTCGGGTCGCCGGACGCGACGGCCTTCGCGCAGTCGGCGGCGTCCGCATCCGGATCTCCGCAGGCCTGCGCCCAGGCCTCGCTGACCGCCGCCGCGGAGGCGTAGCGCTCCAGACAGCCCCGCTGGCCGCAGGGACAGGGGCTGCCCCCGGGCCGTACGACGATGTGGCCGATCTCGCCCGCGAATCCGTGTGCGCCCGCCTCCACCCGACCCGCAATGCCGATCGCACCCGCGATGCCGGTGCCGAGGGGGACGAAGAGGAAGCGGTCGGCGCCCTGACCGGCGCCGATGCGGCCCTCCGCGAGACCACCGGTGCGTACGTCGTGGCCGAGGGCGACCGGGATGCCGAGTCGCTTCGCGAGCAGATCGCGCAGGGGTACGTCGCGCCAGCCGAGGTTGGCCGCGTAGGAGGCGATGCCCCGGTCGGCGTCGACGATGCCGGGGACGGCGACGCCGGCGGCGGACGCGGGCTCGCCGAAGTGCTCGACGCCGTGCGCGCTGAGCTCGGCGGCGAAGTCGAGGATGCCCTCGACGACCGCTTCCGGCCCCCGCTCGCGGCCGGTCGCCCGGCGCGCCTGGTGGAGGAGGCCGCCGTCCTGCGCGACCAGCGCGGCCTTCATCCCGGTGCCGCCCACATCCAGGGCGATGACATGTCTCACGGGGGACAGTGTGGCCCGAGGACCCGCAAGAGGTCTAGTCCACTTACGTGGTGTAGACCTATCGTGTCCACATGTTGAACAGCGAGACAGTAGGGTTGGGGTCAACAGCAGTGCAGCGGCGGGGTAGGACAGGAACGATCGCGGCGGTGTCCGCACTGGGCATGACGGCGGTCCTCGGCGGCTGCGGCCTGACCGGCGGCGGCTCGGGGGACGTCACTCTGAAGCTGATCGCCGCGGACTACGGAGACTCCGCCGCCAACAGCTCCCAGAAGTACTGGGACGGGCTGGTCAGGGAGTACGAGAGCAAGCACTCCGGTGTGAAGATCGACGTCACCGTGTACTCCTGGAACGACGTGGACCGCAAGGTCAAGGAGCTGGTCGACGCGGGCGAGGCGCCCGACATGGCGCAGATAGGCGCGTACGCCGACTACGCCGACAAGGGCCTGCTCTACTCGGCCGACGACATGCTCTCCATCAGCACCCAGGCCGACTTCGCCTCCCAGCTGGCCACCGCCGGACAGGTGAAGGGCGTGCAGTACGGGCTGCCGTTCGCGGCCTCCACGCGGCTGCTCTTCTACAACAAGACCCTCTTCAAGAACGCCGGGCTCACCCCGCCGAAGACCTGGAACGAGCTCGCCGCCGACGCCAAGGTGCTCAAGGCGCGCGGGGTGAAATACCCCTACGCCCTGCCGCTCGGCCCGGAGGAGGCGCAGGCCGAGACGATGCAGTGGCTGCTGAGCGGCGGCGGCGGTTACACCGACACCGTCGGCACCTACGGCATCGACTCCGCGCAGAACATCGACACCTTCAACTGGCTCAAGGACGACCTGGTCGACAAGGGCCTGACCGGTCCCGTCCCGCCCGGCAGCCTCAACCGCGCCACCGCCTTCGCCGCCTTCGCCAAGGGCGAGGTCGGCATGCTCAACGGGCACCCCTCGCTGATGAAGATCGCCGCGCAGAAGGGCGTGAAGTTCGGCATGGTGCCGATGCCCGGCAAGGACGGCGCGAGCAAGAACGCCATGGGTGTCGCCGACTGGATGATGGCCTTCAAGAAGAACGGCCACGCCGAGCAGGTCGGCAAGTTCCTCGACTTCGTCTACAGCGAGAAGAACGTGCTCGCCTTCTCCCGCGAGTACGACCTGCTGCCGGTCACCACCTCCGCCTCCGACGTGATGAGCACGGGCAGGCAGGACGCCGCCCTGGCGCCGTTCCTCAAGCAGCTGCCGCTGTCCGAGCTCTACCCGGTCGACAAGACCTCCTGGGCCTCGGTCGCCGTGGCCGTCAAGAAGCACATAGGCAACGCGGTGGCCCCCGGCGGCAACCCGGCGGCCACCCTCGCGCAGCTGGAGTCGACGGCGTCCATGGCGGAGAACGCGCACTAGGCGCGGGCGCTGTCAGCGGCGGGGGTTACGGTTCAGGACATGGACCAGGAGCAGTCGGCAGGCCGCGAGCCGCGTGAGCCTCTGGGCGAGCGCGAGCAGGCCGTCCTCGCGCTCGAACGCCGGGGCTTTCCGGGCCCCGGCGCCAAGGAGCGCGCCATACGCGAGGAGCTGGGCCTGGCCCCCGTCCGCTACTACCAGCTGCTCAACGCCCTGCTGGACGACGAGCGGGCCCTCGCCCACGACCCGGTGACGGTGAACAGGTTGCGCAGGGTGCGCGAGACCCGCCGAGCGGAGCGCTGACGGCCGGCGCTCCCCTGAGCCATGGGTGCGCCCTGCCCTGCGCGGTTATGGTCACCGTATGGGCACCCATACGGACACGGACTCGACGCACTCCATGGACCCCCTGCCGACGCCCGCCACACAGGCGGGCCGGGACGGGCTCGCCGCGATCCTCGCGAACCCCGCGAAAGCGGTGGTCGGCCTGGACTTCGACGGCACCCTCGCCCCGATCGTCGCGGACCCCGAGCAGGCCCGCGCCCACCCGGAGGCGCTGCCCGCGCTGGCCGCCCTCGCCCCGCGGATCGCCTCCGTCGCGGTGGTCACCGGCCGCCCGGCCGGCGTCGCCGTGCGGAACGGCGGCTTCGGGGGCGTCCCCGGCCTGGAGCACCTGGTCGTCCTCGGCCACTACGGCGCCGAACGC
The DNA here is from genome assembly GCF_042893475.1 of Streptomyces sp. NPDC001604. NCBI lineage: Bacteria > Bacillati > Actinomycetota > Actinomycetes > Kitasatosporales > Streptomycetaceae > Streptomyces > Streptomyces sp. NPDC001604. The sequence goes on from NZ_JBIAUY010000028.1 coordinate 9,202, forward strand.
TGGGACGCGGTCAGCGGCAACGTCAGCGCACCCGCCCCCCACCCCGGCGTCGCCGCGGTCCGCGCCGAACTCCCCGGCTTCCTCGACCGCATCGGCGCCTGGCAGGGCACCTGGATCGAGGAGAAGGGCCGCGCCGTAGCGGTCCACACCCGCCGCGCCTCGGACCCCCAGGCCGCCTTCGAGGCCCTGCGCGCCCCCCTCACCGACCTCGCCACCCGCCACGGCCTGATCGTCGAACCCGGCCGCCTGGTCCTCGAACTGCGCCCGCCGGGCGTGGACAAGGGAGTGGCCCTCCTGGAGTACGTCCGCGAGATCGACGCCTCGGCGGTCCTCTACGCAGGCGACGACCTCGGCGACCTCCCCGCCTTCGCCGCCGTCGAGAAACTCCGCTCCGACGGCACCCCCGGCCTCCTCGTCTGCAGCGGCAGCGACGAGGTGACGGAACTGCGCGAGCGCGCGGACCTGGTGGTGGACGGCCCAGAGGGCGTCGTACGCCTGCTGCGAGCCCTGGCGGCGCAGCTCGGCCTTTCAGCCCGTCCGGCGTCTGAGGACAAGGCCCCTTAAGGGCCGAGAAGGCGGGGGTCTGGGGGCGGCAGCCCCCAGACCTCACCCCCGCAAAGCCTCCAGCTGCTCAAGAAACCACTGCGCCGGCGGCAACGCCGTGGCTGCTGCGGCGAGCCGCTTGCTGCGCTCCGCCCGCTCAGCCGCCGACAGGCACAACGCGGCGTGCAGCGCCTGCGCCGTCCCGATCACGTCGTACGGGTTCACCGTGATCGCGTCCTCGCCCAGCTCGGCGTGCGCGCCCGCCTCGCGCGACAGCACCAGCGCGCAGCCCTCGTCGGAGACGACCGGCACCTCCTTCGCGACCAGGTTCATGCCGTCCCGGATCGGGTTGACGAGGGCCACGTCGGCCAGCCGGTAGGCGGCCAGCGAACGCGCGAAGTCGTCCTTGACGTGCAGCACGACCGGCGTCCAACCGGGCGTCCCGAAGTGGGAGTTGATCTCCTGAGCCACCCGCTGCACCTCGGCCGTGTAGTCGCGGTACACGGCGAGGTCCTGCCGGGAGGGATAGGCGAACGCCACGTGCACGACCCGCTCACGCCACTCGGGGTGGTCCTCCAGCAGCTGCCGGTACGCCAGCAGCCCGCGCACGATGTTCTTCGACAGCTCGGTGCGGTCGACCCGCACGACGGTCCTGCGCCCGGCGCCGATCTCCTCCTTCAGCGCGGCCATCCGCTCGGCCACATCGGCCTCGTGCGAGCGCTTGCGCAGGAAGTCCGCGTCGGCGCCCAGGCCGTGCACGCCGATCTCCGTGCCCCCGAGGCCGCCCACCACCGCCGTGGCGCACGCCGTGAACGCGTCCGCCCAGCGCCGGGTCAGAAAGCCCAGCCGGTCGGCGCCCAGCATGCCGTGCAGAAGCTGCTCGGCGATGTCGTCCGGCAGCATCCGGAAGTAGTCCACCGGCGCCCACGGCGTGTGCGAGAAGTGCCCGATCCTGAGGTCCGGCCGCAGCTCCCGCAGCATCCCCGGCACCAGGCACAGGTGGTAGTCCTGCACCAGCACCGCCGCGCCCTCGGCCGCCTCCTGGGCCAGCGCCTCGGCGAAGGCCCGGTTGTAGGTCTCGTAGGACGCCCACTGCCGCCGGAACTCCGCGTCGAAGTCCGGCTCCAGGGGCGTCTGGTACAGCATGTGGTGCACGAACCACAGCACCGAGTTCGCGATGCCGTTGTACGCGTCGGCGTGCACGTCGGCCGGGATGGCCAGCATCCTCACCCCGTCCTCGCCGACCCCGCGCCGTACCGCCTCGCGGTCGCCGTCGGACAGTGCCGAGCACACCCACAGGGCGTCCGCGTCGGGCCCGATCGCGGAGAGGCCGGAGACCAGCCCGCCGCCGCCGCGCCTGGCGGCCAGCGAGCCGTCCTCCTGTACTTCGTACGAGACCGGGCCGCGGTTGGACGCGACCAGCACCTGATGACCAGCGCCGTTCGTGGAAGCCATACGCCTCAACCTAGCCCGGCCCGTAAACGCTCAAACGTATGTCTGGGCTCTGCGGGTGGACCGTATACACCGCCCAGGCCGCGTAACGCGCCGCCTCAGGCGACCTTGCGCGACGCGTACTCCGCGATCTCCACCATCGGCGGCCGCTCCTCCGTGTCCACGGAGTAGGTGCGCGGCTCGAAGCCGTCCTCGCCCCGTTCGAACTGGGTGAGGGAGGGACGGATGAGGTGGCCGCGGGCCAGCCTCAGCTGTGCCGTGCGGTAGATCGCGGCGGACATCCGGCCCAGCGCCTGCCCGTCCTGGTGACGGTGCTTGCGCACCCCGACGTCCACCTGGGCGAGCGCGTCGAGGCCCACCAGGTGCAGGGCGTCCACCAGCATGCCCAGCTCGACGCCGTACCCGACGGGGAACGGCAGCTGTTCCAGCAGGCTGCGGCGGGCCGCGTACTCGCCGCCGAGCGGCTGCACGAAGCCCGCCAGCTGCGGCCAGTGCATGTTCAGCAGCGGACGCGCCATCAGCTCGGTGACCCGGCCGCCCTGGCCCTGGGCGCCGGCCAGCGGACGGTCGTACATGCCCTTGACCAGGTCGACCCCCGGCTCGGTGAGCAGCGGGCCGACGATCCCGGAGACGAAGTCGGAGGAGAACTCCTTCAGGTCGGCGTCGATGAAGCAGACGATGTCCCCGCTCGTGACCAGGAGCGAGCGCCACAGCACCTCGCCCTTGCCGGGGACGGTCGGGATGCTGGGCAGGATGTCGTCACGGTGGACGACCCTGGCCCCGGCCGCCGCGGCGACCTCGGACGTGCGGTCGGTGGACCCGGAGTCGACGACGACGATCTCGTCGACGAGCGGGACCTGCTGCATCAGGTCGTGACGGATGATCGCGACGATGTCGCCAACCGTCTCCTCCTCGTTGAGCGCGGGCAGCACGACGCTGACCGACTGCCCGGTGCGCTGCTTGGCGGCCAGGATCTGGTGGAGAGGGCGATCGGTCAGGGACCAGGAGCGGGTGCTCAGCCAGCGCTCGACTTCTTCCAGCACGTAGGCGGCTCCTCTGCGTTCTCTCGGCGAAAGCCGGATCATCATGTGATCCATCTCGCGGTTCGGACGACTATCTCAACTGTCCTGGCCTTCGGTTACAGTCTTGAACAACGCTGGTGACCATCGCATGTCGGGGGTCGTCCAGCGTTGAACGAGTTGAACAACCGAATACCGCTCATCCAGAGGGGCAGAGGGATACGGCCCGATGAAGCCCCGGCAACCCTCCAGCCGGTCTCGTACCGATCGATGCCGATCGTTCCGCGAGGCTCCCGGCTAGGGAAGGTGCCAAATCCGTCTCACGGCGAGATGCGTCGTGAGGAAGATGAGGAGAAAGGGCCTCGCCTCACATGGCTGCGCAGACTGTTGCAAGCACCACCGACTCCACGACCGTCGACCTCGGTCCCGCCGCGGCGCTTTCCTGCCGCGAGTGCGGTCACCAGGTGCCTCTCGGCCCGGTCTTCGCCTGCGAGGAGTGTTTCGGCCCGCTCGAGATCGCGTACGACTTCTCGGCCTACGACGCCGAGGAACTCCGCAAGCAGATCGAGGCGGGTCCCGCGAACATCTGGCGTTATGCGCCCCTGCTGCCCGTCCCGGCGGACGTGGCGGACAAGCCCAACATCAACCCCGGTTGGACCAAGCTCGTCCAGGCCGACAACCTCGCCCGCGAACTGGGCGTCGACGCCGGCAAGCTGTTCGTGAAGGACGATTCCGGCAACCCGACGCACTCCTTCAAGGACCGGGTCGTCGCCCAGGCCATCGAGGCCGCGCGCGCCTTCGACTTCACCACCCTGTCCTGCTCGTCCACCGGCAACCTGGCCGGTGCGGTGGGTGCCGCGGCCGCCCGCGCCGGCTTCCGTTCCTGCGTGTTCATCCCGCACGACCTGGAGCAGGGCAAGGTCGTCATGGCCGCGGTCTACGGCGGCGAGCTCGTCGGCATCGAGGGCAACTACGACGACGTGAACCGCTTCTGCTCCGAGCTGATCGGCGACCCGGCCGGCGAGGGCTGGGGCTTCGTCAACGTCAACCTGCGGCCGTACTACGCCGAGGGCTCCAAGACCCTGGCGTACGAGATCTGCGAGCAGCTCGGCTGGCGGCTGCCGGACCAGCTGGTCGTGCCGATCGCCTCCGGCTCGCAGCTCACGAAGATCGACAAGGGGCTGCAGGAGCTGATCAAGCTCGGGCTCGTCGAGGACAGGCCGTACAAGATCTTCGGGGCGCAGGCCGAGGGGTGCAGCCCTGTCTCCGTCGCGTACAAGGCGGGGCACGACGTCGTGAGGCCGCAGAAGCCGAACACGATCGCCAAGTCGCTGGCCATCGGCAACCCGGCGGACGGTCCCTATGTGCTGGACATCGCCCGCCGTACCGGTGGGGCGGTGGAGGACGTGAACGACGAGCAGATCGTGGACGCGATTCGGCTGCTCGCCCGGACCGAGGGGATCTTCGCGGAGACCGCCGGTGGGGTGACCGTGGGCGTGACGCGCAAGCTCATCGAGAACGGCGTGCTCGACCCGACCCTGACGACGGTCGTCCTCAACACCGGTGATGGTCTGAAGACGCTGGATGCGGTGGCCGACACCGGGCTCACCGCGACGATTCGGCCGAGCCTCGAGTCGTTCCGCGAGGCTGGACTCGCGTAGTCGCGCCCCGCGGCGGAGCCGCAATCGGACACAGCCCCGCGCGCCCCTAAATCCCTGACCGGAGGTTCATCGTGAGCGTCAACGTTCGTATCCCCACCATCCTGCGTACCTACACCGGCGGGCAGGCCGAGGTCACCGCCGAAGGCGGCACCCTCGGCGAGGTCATCGCCGATCTCGAGAAGAACCACACCGGGATCGCCGCTCGCGTTCTCGACGACCAGGGCAAGCTGCGCCGCTTCGTCAACGTCTACGTGAACGACGACGACGTGCGGTTCGAGCAGGGGCTGGAGACGGCGACTCCGGACGGGGCGGGCGTCTCGATCATTCCGGCCGTCGCCGGAGGCTGACCGGAAACAGGTCGAACGACCGATTATTACCGTAGGTAACGTCGGTTACGAAGTGTTCATCGAATTGCCCCCTCCGTGAGAGAAGCGGAGGGGGCAATTCTGCATGGTTGAGCACGGTACAGTTGGGGAACCGCTCGACTCCGCTTGCCGCATGCATATGAGTTCTCGCTTCTCGGGCAGCGAGAAGTAGCCAAAGTGTGCAGGTTTTTTGCGTCTTATGCTCCATTTATGGGGCCCGACTTGCCCTGAATCCGGGTGAATTCTCCCTAAAGTCCCGACCGGTCGTGCCCGGAATTCTCGTCCGATTGACCTGTTGCAGACGGCAGTTGGACAGATACATTCAGCCGCGGTCGACGCGTTCCGGCGCACGCCCCCAACCGTGGGGGGTGAGGTCTGACCCGGATCCGCGAAGTGTGGATCTGTGCAAGGGCCAGTAATAGGGGAGTTAGGCATGGCTCAGGGCACCGTCAAGTGGTTCAACGCGGAGAAGGGGTACGGCTTCATCGCGGTCGACGGTGGTGCGGATGTTTTCGTCCACTACAGTGCGATTCAGATGGACGGCTACCGCACCCTGGAAGAGGGTCAGCGGGTCGATTTCGAGATCTCGCAGGGCCAGAAGGGGCCGCAGGCGGACATGGTCCGTCTGGCGGCCGGCTGAAGCACGCGCCGGGTTAATCGCAGCGACGTTCTTCTGTTCTTGATCGAAGGGTCCGCACCTCACGGGGCGGGCCCTTCGGCATGTCCGGGACGGGGCGGGCGCGGCCCAGCCTCCGAGAGCCGCTTGCGCCCGCCCGTCGCCCGACCACCACCCCTCAACGAGCCCGCTCCGCGGGCGCACCTTGCGCCCACCCGTCGCCCGACCACCACCCCTCAACGAGCCCGCTCCGCGGGCGCACCTTGCACTCGGTGGGGTCGAGTGCTAATCATTGGCGTTAGCACTCTGAAGGTGAGAGTGACAAAGATGGACCGGGTCGGTGAGGCCCGCAGGCCGGGTGGGGCAAGGAACCCACGGGTCGGCGAGCCGTCCGTCGCGGGCGCGGGCGCGGTCCGAAGGAATCACCCCCAGTCCTGGAGGGACCACTTCACATGGCCAAGATCATCGCGTTCGACGAGGAGGCGCGGCGCGGCCTCGAGCGCGGCATGAACCAGCTCGCGGACGCCGTGAAGGTGACGCTCGGCCCCAAGGGCCGCAACGTCGTCCTCGAGAAGAAGTGGGGCGCCCCCACGATCACCAACGATGGTGTCTCCATCGCCAAGGAGATCGAACTCGAGGACCCGTACGAGAAGATCGGCGCCGAGCTGGTCAAGGAAGTCGCCAAGAAGACGGACGACGTCGCCGGTGACGGTACGACCACCGCGACCGTCCTCGCCCAGGCGCTCGTCAAGGAAGGCCTGCGCAACGTAGCCGCCGGCGCCAACCCGATGGCCCTCAAGCGCGGTATCGAGAAGGCCGTCGAGGCCGTCTCCGGTGCCCTCCTCGAGCAGGCCAAGGATGTCGAGACCAAGGAGCAGATCGCTTCCACGGCCTCCATCTCCGCCGCCGACACCCAGATCGGCGAGCTCATCGCCGAGGCCATGGACAAGGTCGGCAAGGAAGGCGTCATCACCGTCGAGGAGTCCCAGACCTTCGGTCTGGAGCTGGAGCTCACCGAGGGTATGCGCTTCGACAAGGGCTACATCTCGGCGTACTTCGCCACCGACATGGAGCGGATGGAGGCGTCGCTCGACGACCCGTACATCCTGATCGCCAACTCCAAGATCAGCTCCGTCAAGGACCTGCTCCCGCTCCTGGAGAAGGTCATGCAGTCGGGCAAGCCGCTGCTGATCATCGCCGAGGACGTCGAGGGCGAGGCCCTGTCGACCCTGGTCGTCAACAAGATCCGCGGCACCTTCAAGTCCGTCGCGGTCAAGGCCCCCGGCTTCGGTGACCGCCGCAAGGCGATGCTGAACGACATCGCCATCCTCACGGGCGGCGAGGTCATCTCCGAGGAGGTCGGTCTCAAGCTCGAGAACACCTCCCTCGACCTGCTGGGCCGCGCCCGCAAGGTGGTCATCACCAAGGACGAGACCACCATCGTCGACGGCGCCGGCTCCACGGAGCAGGTGCAGGGCCGGGTCAACCAGATCCGCGCCGAGATCGAGAACAGCGACTCGGACTACGACCGCGAGAAGCTGCAGGAGCGCCTGGCGAAGCTCGCCGGCGGTGTCGCGGTCATCAAGGCCGGTGCCGCCACCGAGGTGGAGCTCAAGGAGCGCAAGCACCGCATCGAGGACGCCGTCCGCAACGCGAAGGCCGCCGTCGAGGAGGGCATCGTCGCCGGTGGTGGCGTCGCGCTCATCCAGGCGTCCACCGTCTTCGAGAAGCTGGACCTGGAGGGTGACGAGGCGACCGGCGCCCAGGCCGTGAAGCTCGCGCTCGAGGCCCCGCTGAAGCAGATCGCCGTCAACGCCGGCCTCGAGGGCGGTGTCGTGGTGGAGAAGGTGCGCAACCTGACCCCGGGCCACGGCCTGAACGCCGCGACCGGCGAGTACGTCGACCTGGTCAAGGAAGGCATCATCGACCCGGCGAAGGTCACGCGCTCTGCCCTGCAGAACGCCGCCTCCATCGCCGCGCTCTTCCTCACCACCGAGGCCGTCATCGCCGACAAGCCGGAGAAGGCCGCCGCGCCCGCCGGTGGCGGTATGCCGGGCGGTGACATGGACTTCTGATCGGCCTCCGGCTGATCCGGGTTCCCACCGAGGGCGGCACTCCCTGGAAACAGGGGGTGCCGCCCTCGGGCGTGTCAGAGGTCATAGGAGAATTGCTTCAGCGGGTGCAACAATGCGTGTGCACATACCAGTCTGGGTCAATGCAGCCATCGCACGAGGAGCCCACCCACGTGACCACCGCCCCCTCCCGCGCCGCCGAGGTCCTCTCCCGGCCCACCGCGATCAACGGCCTGACCGTCCCCAACCGCATCGTCATGGCACCCATGACGCGCATGTTCTCCCCGGGCGGCATCCCCGGTGAGGACGTGGTGTCGTACTACGCCCGCCGGGCCGCCGCCGGCGTCGGGCTGATCGTCACCGAGGGCACCTACGTCGGCCACGAGTCGGCCGGCAACAGCGACCGCGTCCCCCGGTTCCACGGCGAGGAGCAGCTCGCCGGCTGGCAGAAGGTCGCCGAGGCGGTGCATGCGGCGGGCGGCACGATCGTTCCGCAGCTGTGGCACATCGGCACGGTCCGCAACCAGGGCGACGCTCCCTACCCGGACGCCCCCTCGCACGGCCCCTCCGGTCTGCGCGTCACCGGCGTCGAGGACGCGACGCCCATGACGCAGGCCGACATCGACGCCGTCATCGGTGCGTTCGTCGAGTCCGCGGTCGCCGCCGAGCGCATCGGCTTCGACGGCATAGAACTGCATGGCGCGCACGGCTACCTCCTCGACCAGTTCCTGTGGGCCGGCACCAACCGTCGTACGGACGCGTACGGCGGCGACCCCGTGGCCCGTACGAAGTTCGCGGCGGAGATCGTGGCGGCCGTACGGGAGGCCGTGTCGCCGGAGTTCCCGATTCTGTTCCGGTACTCGCAGTGGAAGCAGGAGGCGTACGACGCCCGTCTTGCCGAGACGCCGGAGGAGCTGGAGGCGATCCTCGCGCCGTTGGCCGCGGCCGGTGTGGATGCGTTCCACGCCTCCACGCGGCGGTACTGGCTGCCGGAGTTCGAGGGCTCCGACCTCAACCTCGCGGGCTGGACGAAGAAGCTGACGGGGCGGCCGACCATCACCGTCGGGTCGGTCGGGCTCGACGGGGACTTCATCCGCGGGTTCGCCGGGGAGGGGTCGCCCGTCCGGGGGATCGACGACCTTCTGGACCGGCTGGAGCGGGAGGAGTACGACTTCGTCGCTGTCGGGCGGGCGTTGCTGCAGGATCCCGAGTGGGCGGCGAAGGTGCTGGCCGGGCGGAGCGACGAGCTTGAGCCGTACTCGGCCGGTGCGCTGAAGACGCTGAGCTGAACTGAGCAGTGCGGGTCGGTGGGGGTGCGCGGCCCTGGGGGCTGCGCCCCCGGACCCCCATCGGCCTTCGGCCTCGTCGACGTTCTGGTTGCCGAGGTCAACTACGGCTAGCGTTCGGGGGCATGAGGATCCTGCACCTCTCCGACACTCACATCGAGCGTGCCGACGCCCCCAACAGGCACGGCGTCAACGCCACCGACTCCCTCCGTCTCATGCTCGCCGAACTGCGCCACCAGCGGGGCGTGGACGCGATCGTCGTCACCGGTGACCTCGCCGACGACGGGGCAGTGGAGGCGTACACGATCGTACGAGAGCTGGTGACCGGGTTCGCGCTGCCGCTGAACGCGCCCGTGTTCTGCACGACGGGCAACCACGACGAGCGCCGGGCCTTCGGGAAGGTGCTGGGCAGCGGGCATCTGGCTGCGGACGGGACCGAGCGGGCCGAGACCGTTCTCGAGTCCGCGGCGGGGGAGCGGGCGGCGGTCAGTGCGGTGGACGGGTGGCGTTTCGTCACCCTGGACTCGCTCGTGCCGGGCAAGGTGCACGGGTGGGTCGGTGCGGAGCAACTTGCCTGGCTACGGGATGTCTTGGCCACGCCCGCGCCCCATGGGACCGTCCTCGCGCTGCATCACCCGCCGATCGCCTTGGACATCGAGACCCAGCGCGTCTTCGGGCTGCGCAATCCTTCGGCCCTGGCGGAGGCGATTCGTGGCACCGACGTCCGGGTCGTGCTCACCGGGCACTTCCACCTCCAGCTCTTCGGGCTGCTCGCGGCGATCCCGGTGTGGGTCACACCGGGCGTGGTCAACCGCATCGACCTGACGACACCTCCCGGCACCGAACGCGCGGTGCGCGGGGCGTCGGCCTCGTTGGTGGAGCTGGGCGACGGTGCATCGGGCCCGATGTTCCACACCTTCCACGCGCGTGATCCGCGGGCCCACGAGACCGTGTACGAGATCGACGAGCAGCAGACGCGCGCATTGATCGAACGGCTCGGCAAGTTCCCAACCAGGAGTTGATGATGACGACCACTGTCGTGCGTACCGTCGGCGGAGCGGTGCGTGGGCGCCGTGAGGACGGGCTGACGGTGTTCCGCGGCATTCCGTTCGCCGAACCGCCCGTCGGGAAGGAGCGGTTCGGGGCGCCCCGGCCGGTGCGGGCCTGGGAGGGGACCCGGGAGGCGTACGAGTTCGGGCCGCCGCCTCCGCAGGAGTCCGGCTTCCAGGGGCGCAGGGCCGTGCTGAACGTTCCCGAGGGCGACGACTGGCTGACCGTCAATGTCTGGACCCCGGAGGCGGATCCGGGCGGTCTTCGGCCGGTGATGGTGTGGATCTACGGCGGCGCCTACAAGCTCGGGCACTCCGGCAGTCCCGGTTACGACGCCCAGCGCATCGCCCGTGACGGTGACGTGGTCGTCGTGACGCTCAACTACCGGGTGGGGATCGAGGGCTTCGCGCTCATCGAGGGGGCGCCTGCCAATCGGGGGCTGCTCGACCAGGTGGCTGCGCTGGAGTGGGTGCGGGACAACATTGAAGGGTTCGGCGGGGATCCCGGGCAGGTGACCGTCTTCGGTGAGTCCGCGGGGGCCGGGTCGGTGGCCTCGTTGCTGGCGATGCCGAGCGCGCGGGGGCTGTTCCGGCGGGCCGTCGCGCAGAGTGTGCCGGGGACCTACTTCTCCGGCGAGCTGGCCCGTGACATCGCTTCCGCCATCGCGGAGGAGACGGGCCTGCGGCCGACGGCGGCCGATCTCGCCACCGTCGATCCCCGGCAACTGACCTCGGTGGGCGAGGCGTTGAGCGCGCGGATGATGTCGTACGCGGACCGGTGGGGGCAGGTGGCCCCGACGGCGACCCCCTTCTCGCCGGTGGTCGACGGCGAGGTGCTGCCGTGCACGCCCTGGCAGGCGCTGAGGGCGGGTGCGGGGAAGGACGTCGACCTGCTCGTCGGGCACAACCGGGACGAGTTCCGGCTGTTCCTCGCCCTCGGAGGGATGCTGGGCAAGATCGGGGAGGAGCAGGCGGGCTGGGCGCTGCGGACGTTCGGGCCGGGCCCGGACGGGGAGCGGGCGTACCGCGCGGCCTTCCCGGAGGCCACGCCGGGTGAGCTGTTCGAGCGCGTGCAGACGGACTGGTTGTTCAACATGCCCTCCCTGCACCTGGCCGAGGCACAGCTCACGGGCGGCGGGCGTGCCCATGTCTACGAGCTGACCTGGGCGGCTCCCGGCGGCGGGGGCGGCCTCGGCGCCTGCCACGGGCTGGACATCCCGCTGCTGTTCGGCACGTTCCAGGCGGACCTGGGGCAACTGCTGTTCGCGGGTACGGGGGCCACCGCGGAGGGGGAGGCGCTGTCGTCGCGTTTCCGGGAGTCCTGGACGGCGTTCGCGCGGACGGGGGATCCGGGCTGGCCGGCGTTCGAGGCGGGGGAGCGCCTGGTCCAGGTGCTGGACGCCGGGCCGAAGGCGCAGGTCGGGCCGTATCCGGAGGAGATCTCGCGGCGGCTGTGGGAGGGGTACGAGTTCGCACCGCTCCCGCTGCTCAAGTAGGCGGCGCTAGAGGTTTCCGAGCGGCTCGATGTCGACCTTCACCGGTGTGCCCCAGACGCGCAGCACCTCGTAGTCGGTGAACTCGTGCACCAGCCGGTACGCCATTGCGGGGCGCGGGCCGCGGCGTTGAGCAGCGAGGTACAGCTCGGTCTCGCGGCGGTCCCGCCTCGGCGTGCCGCACAGGTGCCAGGTCTGGCCGTTCCACGCCTCCGCCAGCCAGCGCTGCTGGGGCTGCGGGCGGTCGGCGCTGACGCCGTATCGGGAAGGGACGGTCTCGGTGGTGTGCGCGGGTACGGGGCCGCCGTTGAACTCGGCGCGGCGGGCCGCCCGGCGCCGGGTCTCGCAGAGCAGGCAGAGGTCGTGGGCGTTCTCGTCGACCGGGCCGTTCGGGTGCTCGCGGCAGCGGGTGGCGGGCGCGGCGGACGTGACGCTCTCGTCCAGCAGGTCCAGGGCGCGGCGGAGGTCGGCCTTGACCTCGTGGAGCCTGGAGTCGGGGGTGTCGGCGGTGAGGGCCTCGCCGTGCTCGCCGAGGAGGCGGAGGGCGCGGCCCAGGGCGGTCAGTTGGGCGTGGTTCATGGTCGGTCGGCCCGGTCCTTCCGTTGCTCGGGGGCTCAGGGTGGGCAACATGCCTCAAGAACACGGGGAGGCGTCATGGGCAAGGGTAAGCGGGAGCGTGACAGAGCGCTGGCCATGGGGGCGGACGCCGGCTACGGCCGCTATGTGCGGTTCGCCTGCCCCGCCTATTCGCATGCTTGGATCTTCTTCGGGCCCTTTACCGTGGCCTCCGGATGGGCCACCGCACTCGATCTGGTGCACATCGTCAGAGGAGAGGGCGGCATGTTGCACGGCTGGTTCGTTCCCCTCGGTGTGACGGGGACCCTGCTCATGGGCTACGGCCTCTTCACGGACGTCATCGAGCGGCGCGTGGGTGGCCCCACCCCCCGGCTGTACTGCTTCCAGCACGGTGTCGTGGTGGCCACCCGAGGTGTCCTGCGGGCCTATCGCTGGACCGAGCTCACCATTGACCACCAGAAATGGTGGAGGGGGACCGGGGACGGCCTCGACACGGGAACCAGAAGCACCGTGAAGGCACAGGACGGACGCGTGGTCGTCGTGTTCGAAGGCAACGAGCCGGGGCGCGCCGGCGGCTGGGAGATGGAACAGCTTCACAAGGCAGCGACGCGCGGACGCGGTACCCCCGCGCCGGTCACGTCATCGACGCCACACCCTCGACGAACGCCGCCCAGGCCGCCGTACCGAAAGCCAGCTTCGGGCCGTCAGGGTTCTTTGAATCGCGCGCGGGCACGACGCCGGCGTAAGCGTCGGTGACGGACAGGCAGTCGTTGCCGCCTTGGCTGTAGCCCGACTTGTGGGCGGATGCCACGAGGCCCCTCGAAGTGGACCAGCGGAGGGTGTCGGGTGGTCGAGCACGCGGGTCCGCTCCATACGGCCTTCCACCCAGGCGTCGATGGTTTCCTCCGGCGCCCCACCTCTCCGTATCGGCACCCGCGGCGAGGCGCCCCGCCATGTCCTCGTGGTCCCGCCAGCCCCGGTAGTGCATTCCCGCCCGGTCGCCACACCCTCGCAGGCGCCTGACGACGGGCGGTGCACGGCTCGGCAACTCTTCTCAGTAATTCGACTTTGTCACTTGACTAAGACGATCGACAAACTCCAGGATGGGGTCATCGCAAGGCGCTGTGGATCGAGGGCCGGGAACACTCTCAAGGCCGTCGGCCGGCGTCCCGTCGTACCAGGAGGAATTCCGATGACCGACATGATCGCCGTCGCGTACCCCAGTGAGACCGTCGCCGAGCAGGCGCTCACGGAACTGCGCGCCCTGCACACCGAACACACCGTGCATGTGGCCGACGCGGTACTGCTCATCCGTGACCACGACGGTGAGGTGAAGATCCCCGGCAGGCCCCACCCCGCCGCCTCCGGCGCCCTGGGCGGTGCACTGTGGGGAGGTCTGATCGGGCTGCTGCTCCTTCAGCCGCTGCTCGGCGCCGCCATCGGCGCGGCCGCGGGCGGAGCGGTCGGCGCGACCGCCGAGGACGACGAACGGACCCAGTTCATCAAGAGCCTCGGCGAGCGCCTGGCACCCGGGCACGCCGCGGTGATCGCGGTGATCTACGACGCCACCGCGGACAAGGCGCTGCCGCGTATAGCCCGGTTCGGCGGCGAGGTCCTGCACACCTCGCTCAGCCAGGCGGACGAGCAGGAGATCCGCTCCGCCCTGAACGCCCACCAGGCGGCAACGGTTGCTTAGTGGGCCCGCACGTCCTCGACGAACGCGGTCCATGCCTCGGCCTGGAACACGAGCTTCGGGCCGAGGGGGTTCTTGGAGTCGCGGACGGGGACCATCGAGGGATCGCCGTCGGCTACTTCGAGGCAGTTGTTGCCGCCGCCGCCGCTGTAGCTCGACCTGCGCCAGGTGGATGTGCTCGGGTCGTAGTCAGGGGTGTTCCTCATGGGCGTAATCCTGCGCCAACGCCTCGATGAGAGCCAGGGACTTCTGCTGCGGGAGCGCAGAGGCCACGAGGAGATCGAATCTGAACCTCAGTCGGGCGACCGTGGCTGGGTCGTCTTCCAGGCGTCCGGTGCCCGGCCCCTCGTAGTAGACGAGCGGAGGGGCGTCCTCGAACTCCATCAGCTTCAGGGCACCCTCCATCGCCGTGTGTGCTCCCGCGCTGAACGGCAGCATCTGCACGATGACCCGCCTTCGCCGGGCCAGACCGGCGATGTGGCGCAGGGCTTCTGCCATCACCGCCCGGCCGCCTGTCTCCCGGCGTAGTGCCGCCTCGTCAAGTACCACCCACAACACCGGCCTTGTTGGGTGGTCGAGCAGGCGGATCCGCTCCAACCGGCCGTCCACCCACTCATCGATCGTCTCCTCCGATGCCGTCGGGTCGTATGCACGGTTCACGGCCCGTGCGTACGCGGGTGTCTGTAGCAGCCCGGGGATCAGGAGCGGCGCGTACTCTCGGATCGCCGTGGCCTGCGCCTCGGCCTCCGCCGCCTCCGCGAAATCCTCCAGGTACTTCGACTTGGCCGCCGCCCGGCAGTTCCGCGCGAAGAAGCCCCCCGTCTCCAAGACTTCGTCCAGCATCCGCGCATACTCCGGCTGCATCCGCCGCGTCCCCGCCTCCAGCTGCCCGATGAACGAGCCGCTCACAAACAGCCGTAACCCCAGTTCGTCCTGGCTCAGTCCGGCCTGCTCGCGTGCGTGCCGCAACTCCGCGCCCAGCAGAGCCCGCGGCGATGACGACGGATCGAGGTCCTTCGGTCCCGGCATGTGCAACTCCCTGTCGGACGGAGGGGGTTGTTGGAACTTTGCGTATGGCCAGGTTAGGGGTGTTGCGGCCACGCTGTGTTGCGAACAGCGAACTCAGCGTGGAGGTACGAGCGACGTGCGGTCGACCGAAGAAGTCGTCGAAAACCTGCGTGAGGCCCTCACGGGCGTCGGGGTGGCTCTGCCGTCCCTCTGCGTCGATCCCGTGACCGCGGCGAGCGAGGAGCCGTTCGCGCTCGTCGACCTCGGGCGCTGCAATGTCCGTACGGCGGAGAAGCTGGCGTCGGTACTGCGCGGGGAGCGGCCGGCGGTCGGTGCGTACGCAACCGATGTGCGGGACGGGCGGGTCGGTGAGGTCATGGGGCATGTGGGCGGCCGGGTGCAGTTGCGTCCGGTCGGCGGCGGCCGGGAGTGGGAGTGCCCGCCGGAGGCGGTGGGGGTGGCGCCGCCGGAGGCGGTGTTGCGGGCTCGGGTGCGCAGGGCCAACAACGAAGGCCGGCTGCCTTGCTGAGGGGTGATTACACCGCAGCCCTCGGTGTCAGGCAGCCGAATGTGCGATGAAAGTGACCTCCTCGGCCAGCTTCTTGTCGCGGGCCGGCCTCCAGTGGGTGTGGTGCATCGCGGGGCTCCTTCCTCGCCGCGGCTGTACGTCCTGTGAGCCGGTCCGTGCCCGTCGGCGCACACCTTACGGGTGACCGCCGCACGGGCAACCTGTGCCGCCTCGTGCATCCGGGTCTTGCAGCCCTGACGATCAGCGGGCCGCAGCCGCCAGTGCCGCCCGCAGATGCCCGTCCGAGTCCTCCAGCAGACGTGCCGCCGTGGGGCCGTCCACCTCCGCCAGGATGGTGAGGATCGCGTTCTTCACCTCGCCGTCGGTGGCCGCGAGGGCGCGTTCGATCTCGTCGTCCGAGGCGCCCGTGGCGAGGGCGACGATCCTTCGTGAGCGGGCGCGCAGCTTCTCGTTGGAGGCGCGTACGTCGACCATCAGGTTCCCGTACGTCTTGCCGAGCCGGATCATCGTGATCGTGGAGAGCATGTTGAGGACGAGCTTCTGCGCCGTGCCCGCCTTCAGGCGGGTGGAGCCGGTGAGCAGCTCCGGGCCGACCACGACCTCGATGCCGTGCTCGGCGGCCGCCGCGAGCGCGCTGTCCGCGTTGCAGGCGAGGCCGATGGTCAGCGCCCCCAGTTCGCGGGCGTGCCGCACGGCGGCGATCGCGTACGGGGTGCGGCCGGAGGCGGAGACGCCGACCACGGTGTCGGCGGCGAGCAGGCGCAGGGCGTCGAGGTCGCCGCGGGCGAGCTCCGCGGAGTCCTCGGCGCCCTCGACGGAGGTGACCATGGCGTCGGGGCCGCCCGCGATCAGGCCCACGACCTGCTCGGGGTCGGTGTTGAAGGTGGGCGGGCACTCGGAGGCGTCCAGCACGCCGAGCCGGCCGGCGGTGCCCGCACCGGCGTAGATCAGCCGCCCGCCCCGCGCCATCCGTTCGGCGACGGCGTCGATGGCGGCGGCGATGGACGGAAGCTGCCGGGCCACGGCTGCCGGCACGGTGGCGTCCTCGCCGTTCATGAGCCGGGCGATGTCGAGCGTGGGCAGCCGGTCGATCTCGGCGAGCTCGGGCCGGAAGGCCTCGGTGGTCAGCGATTCCAACTCGGCGCGGAGATCACGGGGGTTGGAGGTGGAGGTCATGGGGGCGGCTCTTTCAGATGTGCGGTCCGGTCTCGTGTCTGCGACTGCCTGCACTGCCTGCGACGTCTGCTGTGACTGCCTGTGACTACCTGCGGTGCCGGTGCGCCAGTGCCTCGTACGAAGCGGCCAGCGCGGGCGCAGCCGTCTCGTACGTCTTCTGCGCCACCCCCACGAACAGGCAGTCCACCACGAGGAGTTGACTGGTCCGGGAGGACATGGCCGCGGGCCTCAGCTCGCTCTCCCGCGCGGTCGACGTCGTCAGCACATGGTCGGCGTACTGGGCGACCGCCCCGTCCGGCCGCCCCGTGATCGCCACCGTCGTGGCCCCGCGCTCGAAGGCGACCCGCAACGGCTCGATGACGTCCCCGGTGGACCCGGAGTGCGTGATCGCGATGGCGACGTCCCCCGACCGCAACTGCACCGCGTTCGTCACGGCCAGATGCGGGTCACTGTGCGCCTGGGCTATCAGCCCTATCCGCAGCAGCTTCTGGGTGAGGTCCTGGGCGACGAGGCCGGACGCCCCGACGCCGTACACATCGATGCGCCGCGCGACCGCCGCCGCGGCGACCGCCGCCCCCAGCTGGACCGTGTCCAGCCCGGCCGCCGTGTCGGCCAGCGTCTGCTGCTCGTCGTAGGCGAGTTTCGCCACGACGTCGGCGATCGGATCGTCGACCGCGATGTCGGTGGTGATGGCGGGCGCCCGCCCGGACTGCTGCTGCGCCGCCAGGCCGGCGAGGGCGAGCCGCAGATCCCGGTATCCCGGATACCCGAGCAGCCGGGCCGTCCGTACGACCGTCGCCTCGCTGGTGCCGGTGAGCTCGGCGAGGCCGGTGACCGTGAGGGCCGCGCAGCCGGCCGGGTCGCCCGCGACGGCCTCGGCGACGCGCTGCATGGAGCGGGTCATGGAGGGCGCGAGCGTGCGCACCTTCGCGGCGAGGGCGGCGGGAGCGGGAGGCGCGCTCGCCCGGCCCGCCGAACCGGCGAAAATTTCCTTCACGTCCTGGGTCACGAGTGAAAGATATTTTCGGCTCGGCGTCCCGGTCAAGAGTGCGCACAATGGGGGCATGCACCCCATCAGCCCTCTGGAGCAGGCGCTGCACGCTGCACGCGCCCTTGTACTCGCCGATCTGGCCGCGGGCGAGGTCGCCGCGGCGGACGTGGTGTCCATGGTCGAGGAGTCCGTCGTCCAGCGGCGATGGTGGGTGGAGCAGTGGCCGGAGGGCGTCGGGTACGTCGCCGGGCTGGTCGCACAGGACGTCCAGGACGCCCTGCTGGAGAAATACGGCCGCTGGCCCCTGTGCCCGGTCTGCGGCGGCGGTGACCCGCACGCCCTCGACGTCGAGCCCGAACTCGGCCCCGACCCGCACTGGGTCTGCCACAAGGCGGGCGTGAAGGTCGCCGCGGTCGGCACGCTGGCCTCGGCCACGGGCGGGGCGTCGTCCTCGTGACGGTGTACATCGACCCACCGACCTGGCCCGGCCACGGCCGCATGTGGTCCCACCTGATCAGCGACGTCTCCTTCGACGAACTGCACGCGTTCGCCGAGAAGCTGGGCGTCCCCCCGCGTGCCTTCGAGAGGGACCACTACGACATCCCGTCGCACCGGTATGCGGAGGTGGTTGCGGCGGGCGCGGTGGAGGTCAGCAGCCGGGAGGTGGTGCGGCTGCTGACGGGGGCGGGGTTGCGGCGGGCGAAGGGCAGGCCTCAGCGCCCCAGTTCGTAGACCAGCCCCTCCTCGTCCTCGCCCGTCTTCCTGAAGCCGGCGCGGGTGACCACCGCATGGGAGGGGACGTTGTCCCGTTCGATCGTGGCGAAGAGGGTGTGGACGTCGTCCCTTGCCAGGGCCCAGTCGGACAGGGCGCGCAGGGCCTCGGTCGCGTAGCCGTGGCCGCGGGCCGGTTCGGTGAGGTCGTAGCCGATCTCGGTGCGGCCCTCCTCGTCGGGGACGCCGTGGAAGCCGATGCCGCCGATGGCGCGGCCGTCCTCACGGCGGACGAGGGCGAAGACGCCGAACTCCGGGCGGTGCGCGCCCTCTTCGTACGCCTTCAGCATGAAGCCGGCGGCCTCCCGGGTGCCCTCGAAGGGGCCGCCGTCGAGCCAGTCGAAGCCGCCGTCGCCGCCCGACGCCAGGTCGCGTGCGGCCGCGGGGGTGATGCCCTGGAGGGTGAGGCGGTCGGTGGGGAGGACGAGGTTGTTGTTCCAGCGCCACTCGGTGAGGCGAGCGCGGCCTGGGAGTTCGCCCCGGCCGGTGGCCCACAGGAAGGTGCGCCAGGGGTCGGGGCTCGGCTGGACGTGCGGGAAGATGCGGGTGAGGACGGACTCGGCCAGTGCGGCCGGAGGTTCGTACTCCAGGCCCAGGCCGCCCGCGATGTCGTACGTGTGGGCGAGGACCTCGGCGACGCCCATCGCCGCGAAGCCCTCGCGGTTGGCGCTGCGGAACGGGTACGGGTGGAAGCCGCGGGCCTCGCGCGGCGCGGTGCGGACGGCCGCGGCGAGCAGGGCGCCCATCGACTCGATCAGGTGCAGCAGGCCGGTGTTGTCGGTGCCGTCGTCGAGGGTGATCTCGAAGGGGACGTAGCCGTCCTTGGCGCCTCCGGCCAGGTTGGCGGCGTACCCGATGAGGTCCTCGGCGATGTGGAACGCCGTCTCGTGGCAGTTCCACTCCAGCCCGGAAGCCTTCACCTCCGACCAGTCCCGGTCCACCGCAGGCCGCAGCGCTGCCACGCAGCCCGCCACGGCCTCTTCCACCTGATCCCCGCCCCATGCATGCATGGGGCGCAGACTATGCGGCCGGGCCGGTCGGAAGCGACAGCATTTCCAGCTCGGAGGTGAGGTTGTACCGGGCCGTGGCCTCCCACTCCGTCCGGCCGTACGGCGTCCTGAACAGCCTCGGCAGGTCGAGGAGTTGGCGCAGGATCGCGGCGCGGCCCGTGCGGAAGGCGTCGCTCGGGACGAAGTGGTACTCCTCGCGTACGGCGGCCGTGTAGGCGGCGTACGCCGACGGGGGCGAGGCCAGGATCGCGAGGTCCGCGTCACACAGGACCTGGCCGTTCCGGTCGTCGTCGGCCGGGTCGTGGGTGACCGTGAGGCGGACCAGGCGGGCCACCTCGGCGGTCTTCGCCTCCGAGACACCCGCCTCGGGGAGGGCGCGCTCGGCGAGGCGGGCCGAGCGTTCCTCGTTCTCGGAGCGGTCGGGGAAGTAGACCGCGTCGTGGAACCAGGCGGCGAGGCGCACGACGTCCGGGTCGGCCGCGTACTTCTCCAGTACGTCGACGTGGTCGAGGACCGCCGTGAGGTGCGCGAGGGTGTGGTAGTGGCGCTGCGGTTCCTGCCAGCGGGCGATGAGGTTGTCCGCGTACGGGGCCGGGTCGGGGCCGGCGGCGGGGGCCCGGGCGCCTTCCAGGGCGCGGGTCCAGCGGGTGCGCAGGGCGTCGACATCGGGGCGGGCGTGATCGGCCATGCGCTCATTCTCCCGCCTCTCCGGCGGCTGCGGCCTCTCCCGTCGATCACCCGGTGCCCCTAGCGTGGCCCCCATGACGACAACTGACGACGTACGCGACCCCGAACTGCCCGGACGCCTCCTGACCGTCGAGCGCGACGCCCTGATCCCGCTGCTCCGCGCCCGCCCGGACGCGGACTTCGCCCTTCCGACCACCGCGTGTCCGGGGTGGACGGTGCGGGACGTGCTCGCGCACTGTTCCTCCGCCCTGCTGCGGGTGGTGGAGAGCCGTTTCGAGGAGGGTGTCTTCTCGCCCGCCTCCAACGACCGGGACATCGCCGAGCGCGCCGACTGGACGAACCAGCAGGTCGTGGACGAGCTGGAGCGCGGGATGACCGAGGCGGGACCGGCGATCGCCAAGGCGGGCGGTGTGCTGGACCGGGTCGCGCTGGGCGAGTGGGTGCACGCGGGCGACGTACGGGACGTCTGGGGTGAGCCGAACGCTTACGGAGGCCCCGGCCTCCCGGACGCCCTCGCCCTCCTCGCTCGGATCACCCGCGAGCGGGGCCGCCTGCCGCTGCACGCCGACCTCGACGACGTGGACGAGCCGCTGCTGCTGGGGGAGGCGAGCGGGGAGCGGAACCCGGCGCGGTTCATGGGCCACTCCGCAACCCTGGTACGGCTCTACGCGGGCCGTTCCGTGCCGGAGGGCACGTCGTACGAGCTGGTGGGAGCGGAGGCGGCGGAGCTGAACATGTTCGGCTGACGGGCCGCGGCTGCGGCAGGTACCGGGGCGATCTCGCCCCGGCCGACCCCTCGGCATGCGCAGGGGCGCGGGCCCCCGGTCACCGGCCGCAGGAGGTCGTTCCGAACACGCTGGGTCGCCCCCGCCGCCCCTACCCGTCCCGTACCGGGGGTGGGCCCCCGGACCCCCGCTCCTCAAACTCCCCCACTGCCTCAAGGGCGTGGGGGGACCCCCAGGGGGCTGAATTGGGGGTGATCTCGCGGGTGTCCGGTCCGTCGTCGTACCCTGAGATTGGACTAGACCTGTAGCCGCTCCAGGGGAACACCGACGGAAGGGGTCCTATGAGCATGCGTGCAGTCCTGGAGGTGATCGCCCTCGACGCCGAGGACGCGGTCGCCGCCCAGGCCGGAGGCGCGGACCGGCTGGAGCTGGTCGCCGACATGGCGGCCGACGGGCTGACCCCGCCGGTCGAGACCTTCGCCGGGATCCGTGCCGCCGTCGACATCGACCTGCGCGTGATGCTGCGGCCGGCGGACGGGTTCGCGGCGGGAGACGCCGAAGGAGTCGCGCGGCTGGTCCGGGTGGCACGGGAGATGCGGGCGGCCGGGGCCGACCAGTTCGTGCTCGGGTTCCTCGACGCGGACGGGCAGGTCGACCTGGACGCCGTGGAGCGGCTCGTGGCCGAACTCGACGGCTGCCGGTGGACCTTCCACCGCGCGATCGACCGGGCCGCGGACCGGGACGCCCTGCGCAAGCAGCTGGACGGCCTGCCGGGGCACGACACCTACCTCACGGCCGGTTCGGCCGCCGGGGTGGACGAAGGCCTCCCCACACTGCTCGCCGAGGCGGCTCGGTGCGGGGAGCCCGGCTACGAGCCGCGGATCATGGTCGGCGGCGGACTGCGGCTGGAGCATGTGCCACAGCTCAGGGCCGCCGGGATCGACGCCTTTCACATCGGCGGGGCCGCCCGGCCGGGGGGCTGGGACGGGCCCGTGTCGGCGGCGGCGGTTGCCGAGTGGCGGGCGGTGCTGGACGGGGTCTAGCGCTTCAGGGGGCGCAGGCACAGCGGCCTGTCGTGGTTCTTGCTGTACATCGGGCCGGCGGAGTGTTCCCCGGCCGGGCAGTCGGGGTTCGTCCAGGGGTGGACGCTGTACTGCGCGGCGGCGGAGTCACAGGGCTCGGGCTTGAGATCGTCCATGGGCCAGGCGGCGTCGTTGCGGGCGCACGAGCCGACCGTGAGGGTCGGGTAGTCGTGGGTCGGGTAGGCGTCGGTGCTTCCGGTGCTGTCGGTGCTGTCGGTGCTGTGACTCGGTCCGACCACCAGGCCGATGATCAAAAGCACCGGAATCGCGGCCACCACGAGGCCGACCAGGCTCAGCGGGATCAGGGCGAGGATGCCCGCCGGCCGCCGGAACACCGGCTTGCCCGGATGCAGTGGCGGCCGCCAGCCCGGCGCCACCGGCTCGGGAATGCGCTTGATGCCGGACAACGCCCCGAGGTTGGCCAGCAGCGTGAAGGGCGTGATGAACACCGACAGCGGTCCCCACCAGCCCATCACCATGGTGTCGGCCTGCATGTCCCGGAAGCTCGCCAGCGCGCAGGTACGGCAGAACACCCCCTCCCGCCGCAGGAACCGCATCATCACCACCATGCCCTGGTGCCCGCGCACGGTCACCGGCGCGGCGGGCATCGCCCCGCACACCTGACAGGCCGCCGCCGGCTCGCCCACCGGTCCCCGGGCTCCGCCGCCGTGCTGCTGCGGCCAGGAGGGAGCGGGCGGGTACGCCCCCGAGGGCTGCGCGTACGGGCCTGGGACCGGCGCCTGCTGATACGGCCCGGAGGAGTGCTGGTACGGCCCGGAAGGATGCTGGTACGGCTCGGAAGGATGCTGATACGGCCCCGGAAGCGGCTGGTGGGCAGGGTGCGAGGGTGGCGGCGTGCTCAACGGGGGCCTTTCCGGGGGGACATGACACAGCGGGCAGCACCCTACCCGGCCAGCTGCGGCGGCAGCGGGGCCGCATGCGTCACGATCAGTCCGGACACCGCGCGGGTCAGCGCCACGTACAGGCGGCGCAGGCCGGTCCGTTCGTCGGGCTCGCCGTCGACCACCGCCTGCGGCTCGTCCAGGACCACGTAGTCGTACTCCAGGCCCTTCGCGAGGGACGCCGGGACCAGGGTGAGGCGGGTCTCGGCCGTCGTCTCCTCACCGGGGGCCAGGTAGCCGATCCCGGCCGCCGTCAGAGCCTCCGCCAGCGCCGGGACGCGGGCGTCTGCCGCGATCAGGCCGGTCGAGCCCTCGTTGCGGAGCAACTCCTCGCAGGCGGCGACCACTTCGGAGGTGTTCTCGATCGGGCGGAGGGCGAAGAAGCCCGGGTTCTCGCGGACCGAGGCGACCGGTGTGAGACCGGGGGCGATGTGCGGCAGCAGCCGGGAGGCGTAGGTGATGACGTCCGTCGGGACACGGAAACCGGCCGTCAGCTCCTCGATCACGCCGTCCGGCTTGCCGAGGTGGGCGAGCGCCTCCTCCCAACTCCGCGTCGCCCAGGGCGTGGTGCCCTGCGCCAGGTCGCCGAGGACGGTCGCCGATCCGGTGGTGCAGCGGCGGCCGACCGCGCGGTACTGCATGGGGGAGAGGTCCTGCGCCTCGTCCAGGACCACATGCCCGAGCGAGTGCGTGCGCTGCACGAGATCCGTGGTCTCGTCGATCAACACGGCGTCCGCCGCGGACCACTTGGCGGACTTCACACTGCGGACCGGCTTCGACCAGAGGATCGTCTTCTGCTCGTCCTCGTCCAGGACTCCGTCCGCGTGTACGGCGAGGAAGTCCGCGTCCGTGAGCAGGCGCAGCACCAGTTTCGCCGGGTCCACCGGCGGCCACATCTGTTTGACGGCCGCCTTGACCGCCGCGTTGCGGGCCACCGCGTCCTGCACCCGGTCGTCCGGCGCCTCGCCCGACCGCTCCATCTGCACCAGGACGGCGTGCGCGATGCGCTGCGGGAGGGCCTCGCGGGCGGCGCCGTAGCGGATGCCGCGGTCGCGCAACTCCCGGACGATGTCCTCCAGTTCGTATGCCGGCACCCGCCAGCGGCGTGAGCCGCGCACGACGACGAGCGGCTCGGTCGGCATGGTGACGTGGGAGTGGACGGCCCGCCGCAGCACCTCCGCCATCCTCGCGTCGCCCTTGATGACCGCGGCCGTCGCGTCGTCGGTGCCCCGGATCTCGATGCCGCCCGCCACCAGGTCGTCCACGGTGGCCTGCTGGACCGTCAACTCGCCGAGCGCGGGCAGGACCTGCTCGATGTAGTGCAGGAAGGACCGGTTCGGCCCGATGACGAGCGTGCCGGTGCGGGCGAGCCGCTCACGGTGGGCGTAGAGCAGATACGCGACGCGGTGCAGGCCGACGGCTGTCTTCCCGGTCCCGGGACCTCCCTGCACGCACACCGTGCCGCCCAGCCCGGACCTGACGATCTCGTCCTGCTCGGGCTGGATGGTCGCCACGATGTCCCGCATCGGGCCCACACGCGGGCGCTCGATCTCCTGCTGGAGCAGCTTGCTCGTGCGGGCAGCCTCGGCCGGGTCGGAGAGATGCTCGTCCTCGTAAGCGGTGATGTCGCCGCGGGTGTACCCGAAGCGGCGGCGCAGCGCGATGTCCAGCGGATCCTTCTTGGATGCCCGGTAGAACGGCTGGGAGACCGGCGCCCGCCAGTCGATGACCATGGGGTCGCCGTCGTGGTCGTGCACGTGGCGGCGCCCGATGTAGAACCGCTCGCCCTCCGCGCCCTCGGCCTGGTCTGCGCCCGGGGAGTGCAGGTAGTCGAGGCGGCCGAAGAACAGCGGGGTGTCGCTGAGGTCGGCCAGCGCCTTGATGCGCTCGTCGATCTGGCGGGCCAGGACCTCGGCGTTCACCCAGTTCGCGGTGACGTCGCTGATGTCGAGCGACTCGACGTCCTCGCGCATGGCGCGCAGGGCGGCACGGGACTCGGCGAGGTGGGCACGCTCGCGGGAGAGGGGGTCGTCGAGAGGGGCGGGGTCGTCGACGGGCGTGGACAAGGCGGTGCCTCCGAAGGTGCTGCGGGCTGGGGCTGCGAGGTGCCGGCCGGTTTCCGTCCGGACGGCGGCGCTCCGTGGAGGGAGGCGGGCAAGAGCGGAGATTCTAGGTGAACGGGGGAGATGGCGGCCAACGGTTTTTCCACGCCCTGCCCACCCGTCAGCCCTCCCTCTCAGGGGCCCCTGCCTCAGGGCCCCCTAGGGGATGTCCCCGTCATACCAGGGAGGGAGGGCCCCGACCGGAGTCGTACGCGGCGGCGAAGGAGGTTCGGTCCGCAGGCCGATGCTCCCTTTATGGCTGCCGATCCACCATGGATACATGAGCGCAGCAACCATCACCCCAGGCCCCGGCCGACCGGGCCCGCCCGGCGCCACTCCCGTCCTCGGCAGCCACCGCCACCGCCTCGGCGACGCCCTGCGCGCCCTGAAGGTGTTCGCGGGCGCCGCCTTCGACGTGGTCATCCTCGGCGAGTACGGCGAGGAAGCGGGCGTACGCCGTAAGTGACGGCGCCGCCCACTGACCCGGCGGTGCGGGGGACTTGCTGTGCTCAGCCCTCCGCCAGGAGTTCGTCCGCGTCCACGATCCGGTACGCGTAGCCCTGTTCCGCCAGGAAGCGCTGGCGGTGGGCGGCGAAGTCCTGGTCGATGGTGTCGCGGGCGACGACCGAGTAGAAGTGCGCCTGGTGGCCGTCGGACTTGGGGCGCAGCACCCGTCCGAGCCGCTGGGCCTCCTCCTGGCGTGAGCCGAAGGTGCCCGACACCTGGATGGCGACCGTCGCCTCCGGCAGGTCGATGGAGAAGTTCGCGACCTTGGAGACGACGAGGACGCTGATCTCGCCCTCCCGGAAGGCGTCGAAGAGCTTCTCCCGCTGGGCGTTGGAGGTCTCGCCCTTGATGACGGGCGCGTTCAAGTGCTCGCCCAGCTCGTCGAGCTGGTCGATGTACTGGCCGATGACGAGGATCTGCTGGCCCGCGAAACGGCGGACGATCGCCTCGGTGACCTTGCGCTTGGTCTCCGTCGTCGCGCAGTAGCGGTACTTCTCCTCCTGCTCGGCGGTGGCGTAGGCGAGCCGCTCGGAGTCGGTGAGGTTGACCCGGACCTCCACGCAGTCGGCGGGCGCGATGTAGCCCTGCGCCTCGATCTCCTTCCACGGGGCGTCGAACCGCTTGGGCCCGATCAGCGAGAACACGTCCGACTCACGGCCGTCCTCGCGTACGAGGGTCGCGGTCAGCCCCAGCCGCCGCCGCGCCTGCAGGTCCGCCGTGAACTTGAAGACCGGCGCGGGCAGCAGGTGCACCTCGTCGTAGACGATCAGCCCCCAGTCACGGGAGTCGAAGAGCTCCAGGTGCGGGTAGACGCCCTTCCGCCTGGTGGTCAGCACCTGGTACGTGGCGATGGTGACCGGCCGGATCTCCTTGCGCGTACCGCTGTACTCACCGATCTCGTCCTCGGTGAGACTCGTGCGCTTCACCAGCTCGTGCTTCCACTGCCGCGCCGAGACCGTGTTGGTGACGAGGATCAGGGTCGTCGACTTCGCCTGCGCCATGGACCCGGCGCCGACCAGCGTCTTCCCGGCCCCGCACGGCAGCACGACGACACCGCTCCCGCCGTGCCAGAAGTTCTCCACGGCCTGCTTCTGGTACGGGCGCAGCGCCCAGCCGTCCTCGTTCAGCTCGATCGGGTGCGCCTCGCCGTCGACGTATCCCGCGAGGTCCTCGGCGGGCCAGCCCAGCTTCAGCAGCGTCTGCTTGATCTGCCCTCGCTCGGAGGGATGCACGGCCACGGTGTCCGGGTCGATCCGTGCCCCGACCAGCGGAGCGATCCGCTTCGAGCGCAGGATCTCCTCCAGCACCGGCCGGTCGGTGGTGGTGAGCACCAGCCCGTGCGCGGGGTGCTTGCTGAGGGTCAGCCGCCCGTACCGGTCCATGGTGTCCGCGACGTCCACGAGCAGCGCGTGCGGCACGGGATACCGGCTGTACTGCACGAGCGCGTCCACGACCTGCTCGGCGTCGTGCCCGGCCGCCCGCGCGTTCCACAGCCCCAGCGGCGTCACCCGGTAGGTGTGGATGTGCTCGGGCGCCCGCTCCAGCTCCGCGAACGCCGCGATGGCCCGACGGCACTCGTCGGCCTGCTCGTGGTCGACCTCGAGGAGCAGGGTCTTGTCGGACTGGACGATCAGCGGTCCGTTCACCTACACACTTCCCTTCCACTGCCAAACGTCCAGTGTGCCGCATCCGCGAATGATCACGGGTGGTCGTGAAACGGCAGTAACGGACTGCGGCCGGCCGAGTCCGGTCGTGGTCAGTCGTCCGCGAGTTCGGCGACGCCCGTGATCCGGTGCAGCGGATATGTCCGTACCTCGTCCGCCGTGTGGTCGTAGGCCGTCACGAAGCCGCCCTCGACGCGGATCGGGGCGATGACGCGCTGGCTGGCGGCGCCCTCGGCGTTGACGTAGCCGATCCACAGGGCCTCGCCGGTGAGGACGGCGGCCTGCATGGTGGCGAGGGTCTCGGCGGAGGTGGTGCGGGGGAGGTCGCCGGTCGGAGACGTCGACGGGGTCTGCTTGCGAGGGGTCGTGGAGGCCAGGTCGCCGGCCCGGATCGCGCGGATCGCCGCCGCCAGGAGCGTGGCGTCGGGGGTCGGCGGGCCGTCCGGGACCGGCTCGGGGGCGGTGCGCGGCGGGGTGCGGTGGGCATCGGCGCGGGTGATCAGGACGTCGCCCTCCGCCGACTCGGCGGCCGGTGCGAAGCCCATCGCGCGCAGCCCCTCCAGGAGGGCCGCCGGGTCGGCCTGGGTGGCGAGGACGGTGGGCGCGAGGCGGCGCAGCCGCAGGGCCGCGGCGCGCTTGTCGGCCATGATCTCGTTGAGCATCGTGTCGTCGTCGCAGCGGACGTAGGCCGAGGCCGCGCCCACCCGCAGATGCCCGTGTTTGCGGGCCACGTCGTCGATCAGATACGTCAGCGGCTGCGGTACCGGCGTACGCGAGTGGGCGCTCAGGAAGGCGTGCAGGTCGGTGGCCGTGCGGCCGGCGTCCAGGGCGCGCCGTACCGAACCCGGTGTGAAGCGGTAGACCGTGGCCCCGCCCTTCGACTCCACGTCCGCCAGTGCGTCCAGCATGTCGGCCAGCGGCCGCTTCAGCGGGCCGGGGGCGACCGCCGTCAGGTCCGCCTGGAGCAGCACGTGGTCCAGGGGCTCGGGGAGGAGAGGTGCGAGGAGACGGCCGGCCGCCGCGGAGGCGGTGGCCTGTTCGGCGGGGGAGAGGGGTTCCACGACGAGCGGCACGTGGTGGACGGGGAGCTTGTCGCCGGGGCCCTCCTGCGCGGGCTCGGCGTCCTTCGGCGCGGGTGAAGGCGCGGGCGCCCCGAGCAGTGCCCTGCCGTGTGCCGACAGCGCGCCCCGGCCCGTCACGCCCAGCATCTCCGCCTCCGACAGCGCCCAGGTCGCCAGCCGTCCGCGCAGGTCGTCGCTCTGCTGGGGGCCGCGCAGGGGCCGCTCCCAGCGCAGCCGGGCCAGGACGGACTCGGCGGACGGGGAGGCGCCCTCCGGCAGTCCGGCCAGCAGGCTCAGCACCCGGTGCCGTACCTCCGGGGCCGCGGAGCGGTCGAGGCCCGGTCCCAGCGCCGACAGGGTGCGTTCCTTCGCGTCCCGCCCCCCGACGACGCCCGCCGTCCGCGTCGCCGTCAGCCACGCCTGCGCCAGCTGCGTCCAGCGCTCGGCGGCCGGCAGCTCCAGCCACTCGTCGTAGGCCGGGGTCGCCGCGTACCGCTCGTCGGCCTCCCCGTCGGAGGCCAGCAGCCCGGCCGCGTACGCGAGCTCGACCCAGAAGGCGGCGACGGGCTCGGACACGTCGAGGGCGACCGCGGTGCGCTTGAGGTCGCGCACGCTGAGACCGCCCGCCCGCAGCACCGTGGGTCCGCCCTCGTCCCAGTCCTTCAGCAGCTCCTCCACGGTCGCCAGCGCCGTGTACGCCTGCCCGGCCGCCGTCGCGTCCACAACCTGTGGACGGTGCGTCGCCGTCACCTCCAGCGCGGGCGGCAGCGGCTCGACGGCACGGTGCGCACGGCCGCCGCGCAGATGCAGGGCCACTTCACGGGGGAGTACGACGGTCCCGGGCGCCGTCGGCAGCAGCAGCCCGCGGTCCAGGAGCCAGCGCAGCCGGGGCGCCGGATCGGCCGTGACCTGCCCGTACGGCGGCCCCCACACCAGGCGGTCCAGCACCTCCCGCGACTCCGGCGGCGCCTCGGCCAGCAGCGCGGTCATCCGTGCGCGGTCGCCGAACAGGGCGGTCAGCGAGGCCACGGCGGAAACGGAGTCGTGCGTCGAGGGCAGCCCGACCGCGGTGACGATCTCCTGGATCCGGCCCGGCGACATACCCGCCGTCGCCTCCTGCACCGTGGGCCCGAGCCCCGTCGGCGACGGGTGCTGCGGCGACGGTGCGAGCAGCTCACGGGCCGTCCGCACCAGCCGCAGCCGGTCGTCCTCGCCCCACACCAGGGCCTGCTCACGCAGGGTGCCCAGAGCACGCGGGAGCGCCGCCACGACCGTCGGGTCGCCCCCGTCACCGCTCATCAGCCCGAGCAGTTCCTCGTACCCGGCCGGATCCGCGGCCACCGCCAGCGCCTCGGCGGTCTGCAGCGCGAAACGGTCCAGCCGCTCCAGCGCCCGCACGACCGACGCACGGGTGCCGGCCCGGGTCGCCAGCTGGGTGAGGTCGGTGGGGACGGGCGTGATGAGGTCGGGGCGGGCGCGCAGCAGTGCCGCCAGGGAGGCGTCGTCCCTGTTGCGCAGTGCCTCTGCGAGCGAACGCGGAGCGGCCGGGGTGCTCATCCGACCCACGGTAGCGGGTGGGCCCGCCTCCCTGGGGGCTCCGCCCCCAGACCCCCGTCGGCCCTTGAGGGGCCTCGTCCTCAAACGCCGGACGGGCTGAGTCGGCTAACGGAACGTTTCGCAGTTGGCCTCCGGATGAACTTCAGCAGGACGATTGCGGCAACCCTGGCCCCACCCGGCACCCACTGGTCACCCTGGGCTCCCTGTCAACTGCACGGTGGCTGCGGGCGATTGGGCGTTCGGCGGAACACGGGGGAACTGGGGGCCCGGGGTGAACCTCGACTTCGACAAGTGGGTTGCTCTCATCAGCGTCGGCTTCCCGTTCGCCGCGTTCCTGTGGGAGTTCGCCGTCGTCGGCCGCAAGCGGCTCGGCTACCGCGTACAGATGGACACGCTCGCCGCGGACGCCACCCAGTCGCCGTACGCCGGAGTGCTGCGGGACATGCAGCAGGACGGCCACCACCTGAAGGATCCTTCCTTCGTCCTGCTGCGGATCGAGAACGCCGGCACCGCCCCGATCGAGGAGGGCGACTACCTCACCCCCGACAGCGACCCGTGCGGCATACGCGTCACCTTCCGGGAGCGCCAGGTCGTGGCGCTCGTGGTCACCGAACTGAGCCAGGACGAACTGCGCGACGCCTTCATCCGGGACAACCAGGCCGTCCCGGGCTTCGGCCACGACAACCACCTGCCCGAACGGCAGGGCGTCATCCGGCTGCCGAAGGTGAAGCTCCCGGTGCGGGCCGAGTACAAGGTGCTCGTGGTGCTGGAGCGCTGGCCCGACGACCAGAGCCGCGAGCCCTTCCCGAAGCCCGTCTTCCGCGGGGCCGTCGGTGGCCGCCGCCGCTGGTCCGACCCGCTGCTCCGGTTCTTCCGGTTCAAGGTCGCCAGGACCGAGAGCCATGTCTTCGCGTCCCGCCCGGCCTGGTTCGGCATCGTCCTGCTGGCCCTCGCCGTCATGGTCCAGGCGGGCCTGACCCTGTTCGTACGGGACGAGCCCGCCCCGCTGGACTGCGTCGGCGGCACCCTCCGCCTCGGCGGCTCCACCGCCTTCGCACCCGCGGTGAAGGCCGCCGCCGACGAGTACGTGAAGCTGTGCGCGGCCAAGGGCGCGAAGATCCCCGTCGACGGTGGCACCTTCCAGGGCAGCGGGAACGGCGTCGCCGCCCTGGAGAAGACCGGCGCGGACGCCGGGGTCTCGGGCGACGAGGGGCTCCGCGACCACATCGCCTTCACCGACGGCCCGGCGGAAGGCAACCATCCGCAGATCCTGCCGCGCCCGATCGCGTACACGCTGTTCACGCTCGTCGTCAACGAGGACGCCAAGGTCCGCAACCTCTCCCTGCAGCAGGTCCGCGACATCTACGCCAGGAAGATCACGAACTGGTCCGAGGTGGGCGGTGCCGACCTCCCTGTCCACCTCGTCGACCGCTACCGCAACTCCGGCACCCGCAACGCCCTCGAGAAGCGCGTCCTCAAGGGCAGGCCCGTCCCCGAGGCCGACGTCAACGACTGCACCGCCCTGGACCGGAACAAGCCCGGGGTCTGCGAGGCCGACAGCACCGACAACCTGCTCGACCGCACGGCCACCATCCCGGGCGCCCTCGGCTACAGCGAGGTCAGCAGCGTGACCTCCGGCCGTCTCGTCAAACTCCGCATCGACGACATGCCGCCCACCCTCGACGGCGTCGAGAAGGGCACCTACCCGTACTGGCAGACCGAATACGCCTACACCTACGGCGAACCGCCCGCCGACTCCATCGCCGCCGCCTTCCTGCGCTACCTCACCGACCAGGGCGGCAAGGACGTCCTGCGCCAGTACGGCAACCGCCCCTGCTCGGAGACCCGATACCCGCTGGTGTGCCGACCGACGTGACCCGCGGCCTGCGCTACCGTCGTCACCACGGGAAGCGCCACGGGAAGCATCTCGGGAAAACCAACACACCCACCCCAAAGGGGACTTCGTGGGTATCGAGAGCGACAAGGTCGTCTACGAGTATCTGAGCCGCGTCGGCGACGTGGCGCAGCAGCGGCAACTGCCGTCCGCCGCACGCATGCGCCTGGTCTCGGAGCTGCGGGGCGAGATCGACCGCCGCCGGGCGAAGGCCACCGTCGACAGCCCCGCCGCGGTCCGCCGCATCCTCTCCCGGCTCGGCACCCCCGACGAGGTCGTCGCCGCGGCGGGAGGCACCGCCTCGGCACCCGAGTCGCCCCCCGCCCAGGTGCCGGTACAGCGCGACGACGAACCGGACGACAGCAGGCGCCTGCCGAAGAGCCTGCGCCGGGCCGTACCACGCCCGCGCCCCGCGGAGCCGGCGCGGCCCGAGACGACCGCCCCCTCCCCGCCGCACATGGCGAGCGCCGAGGAACTCGGCAACAGCGCCACCCAGCCCGACTGGTGGCGGGTCGACAGCACCCCCTTCGGTGAAAGCGTCCCCGGATTCACCGGCGGCGTGGAGATCCCGGACCTGCTCAGGCCACCACGCCCGAAGGAACTCGAGAAGGAGCCGCCACCGGCCGTGGAGCAGGCCCCGGAAGCCGAGGAGGCCGCACCCGAGGCCCCCGCCCGGCGGCGCCGTCTCACGCTTCCCGCCGGCGGCTGGAGCAACCCGCTTCTCCTGATCGCCGCCGGCCTGCTCGTCGTCGGCGCGATCCTCGGCAACTGGTTCGCCCTGCTGCTCGGCTGGCTCATCGCCTACGCCTCCCGCCGCCTCACCCGCAACGAGTCCAAGTGGGCGGTCATCGGCATGCCCGGCCTCGCCGTCACCGCCGGCCTCATCTGGCTCTGGGGCAGAAACACCGGCCGCTGGGGCACCCCCATCCCGCAGGGCCACATGAACGAGGCGCTCCAGGAGACCTGGCCGTGGGTGGTGAGGGGCGCGGCCGTCCTGTCGGCCCTCTTCATCACCTGGCGCTCACAGAGGCGGCTTTGAGCGGCGTCGGCACGGTGCGGTTCATCGCTCGACGCTCGCAGAAGCGGCTTTCAGGGGCGCGGGGCTGTATCGATTTGCGGCTCCGCCGCGTGGGCGCGACAAGCCCCCACGAACCCGCGCCCGCCACACAACGAGTAGGACCGAGCTACTGGGCACAATGACCCACATGGCCCAAACAACCCCGCCGCCCACCGTCGGCTTCGACCTGGACATGACCCTCATCGACTCCCGCCCAGGCATCCACGCCTGCTACCTCGCCCTCTCCGAGCGAACGGGAACGTACATCGACGCCGACCTGGCCATCACCCGCCTGGGCCCGCCCCTCGCCGAGGAGCTCATCAACTGGTTCCCGCAGGAGCAGCTGGCGGAGATGGCCGACCTGTACCGCTCGATGTACCCCAGCATCGCCATCGCCGCGACCCCCGCGCTGCCCGGCGCCCGTGAGGCCATCGCCGCCGTACAGGCGGCCGGCGGACGCGCCGTCGTAGTGACGGCCAAGTACGAGCCGAACGCCAAGCTGCACCTGGAACACCTCGGCATCCACCCCGACGAGGTCGTCGGCGACCTGTGGGCCGAGCAGAAGGCGGAGGCGCTGCGCGAGCACGGGGCCGGGATCTACGTCGGCGACCACATCGGCGACGTACGCGGAGCGCGCAAGGCCGACGCGCTGTCGGTGGCCGTGGCGACCGGGCCGTGCAGCCCGGAGGAACTGAGCACGGCCGGGGCGGACGTCGTCCTCGCGGACCTCACGGAGTTCCCCGGCTGGCTCGCGGACTACCGTCCGGCGCGCGCCTGACGGCGGCCCGCCGCGATCGACCGCAGCACTCCGGCGCCGGCGATCAGGAAGCCGACCCCCATGAGCATGCTCAGTCCGAACATGTATGTCGGAAATGGCTTCGCGTGGAGGAACAGCGGAGCCACAGTGACGAGTGTGGCCAGGGCACCGAGGAAGAACACGATGGCACCGGCACGGATCAGTCGGTCACCGGGCTCGGCGGAATTCGTTTGGGTTTTGTCACGCACCGGACCAGGGTAGTTCCCTGCGCGAAGGAACAACCCGGCGACGTCTTGTCACCGGCCTGAAGACCATTAGCCTTGGTACCGGCGGGTCCGCGACGACCCGCCCGAGTGCTATCAAGAGCCGTTTCCGAAGCAGTTTTCCGACGAGTACGAGGACGAGGACAGACGTGCCTACCGGCAAGGTCAAGTGGTTCAACAGCGAGAAGGGCTTCGGCTTTCTCTCCCGCGACGACGGCGGCGACGTCTTCGTCCATTCCTCGGTCCTCCCCGCCGGAGTCGAGAGCCTCAAGCCGGGCCAGCGGGTGGAGTTCGGTGTGGTCGCCGGCCAGCGCGGCGACCAGGCACTTTCGGTCACCGTCCTGGACCCGACCCCCTCGGTGGCGGCCGCCACCCGCAAGAAGCCGGACGAACTGGCCTCCATCGTGCAGGATCTGACGACCCTCCTGGAGAACATCACCCCGATGCTCGAGAAGGGCCGCTACCCCGACAGGGCTTCCGGCAAGAAGATCGCGGGCCTGCTGCGCGCGGTCGCCGACCAACTGGACGTATAACCCTCAACAATTCCCGTATCCCTACGGGAATTCGAGCGCATCCGGGCCGAGGGGCGGCACCAGCCCCTCGGCCGCCGCACGTGGCCCCTCTTTCTGCCGCCCTTGCACCGCTTCGCGGGCTGCGGGCGGCTGCGCCGGCCTCCGGCCGTCGGTCGCTGCTCAGGGAAACGACAGGGCTTCGGGCCCGAGTGCCGGCAGGAGGCCTTCGGCCGCCGCACGTGTGAGCAGTCCGCGTACGGCTGCGTAGCCGTCCACGCCGAGGTCGTGGGTGAACTCGTTGACGTACAGGCCGATGTGCTGGTCGGCGACGGCCGGGTCCATCTCCTGGGCGTGTTCCATGACGTACGGGCGGGAGACCTCGGGCTCGTCCCAGGCGGCGCGTACGGACGAGCGGATCGACTCGGCGAGCCCCGTCAGCACCTCCGCCCCCAGCGACCGCTTCGCGATGATCGCGCCCAGCGGGATGGGCAGCCCGGTGGTGTCCTCCCAGTGCTCGCCCATGTCGGCGAGCTTGTGCAGGCCGTAGTTCTGGTACGTGAAGCGCGCCTCGTGGATGACGAGCCCCGCGTCGACCTTCCCGTCCCGCACGGCCGGCATGATCTCGTGGAACGGCATGACCACGATCTCGCCGACCCCGCCGGGCACCGTGTCGGCCGCCCACAGCCGGAACAGCAGATACGCCGTCGACTTCTCGCTCGGCACGGCGACGGTACGGCCCGCCAGGTCCCCGGGCTCACGGGTGAGCACCAGCGGCCCGCAGCCCCGGCCCAGCGCACCCCCGCACGGCAGCAGCGCGTACTCGTCGAGGACGTACGGCAGCACGGCGTACGACACCTTCAGGACGTCGAACTCGCCGCGCTCGGCCATGCCGTTGGTGACGTCGATGTCCGCGAAGGTCACATCCAGCACGGGCGCGCCGGGGACGCGGCCGTGGGCGAGGGCGTCGAAGACGAAGGTGTCGTTCGGGCAGGGGGAGTACGCGATCTGCAGGGGCTGTGCGGGGTGTACGGGCTCAGTGGTCATGCTGGTTCCAACTCTCCAGTACGGGCGCAAGCTTCCCGAAGGCCTCCGTCAGGGCCGTGAGGGCATCGCCGATGCGCCAGGCGGCGCGGTCGCGCGGGCCGACCGGGTTGGAGACCGTGCGTATCTCCAGCACCGGCACACCGTGCGCGGCGGCCGCCTCGGCCACCCCGAAGCCCTCCATGGCCTCGGCGAGGGCGCGGGGGTGGCGGGCGCGCAGGGCGGCGGCGCGCTCGGCGGTGCCGGTCACGGTGGAGACGGTGAGTACGGTGCCGGTGGGCGCCCCGGTCGCGGCCGCGAGGTCTCGTACGAGTGCTTCCGGCGGACGATGGGTGACGGTCCCGAAGCCGAGCTCCGTCACCGGGACGAAGCCGTCGGGGGTCTCGGCGCCCAGGTCGGCCGCGGTGATCTCGTCGGCGATCACGAGGGAGCCGAGCGGGGCCTCGGGCTGGAAACCGCCGGCGATTCCGGCGGAGACCACCAGGTGATAGGGGCTGCCGCTCAGGGCGGCGGTGGTGAGGGCGGTCGCGGTGGAGGCCGCGGCGAGCGCCGGGCCCACACCGGCGGCGATCACCAGGTGGCCCTCGCCCGTGAACGCCCGGGCCACCGCGTCCCGTTCGACGGGTACCGCGGTGGCCACGAGGACACGTACCAAAGACACGAAGGACCCGGTGGGCTCGGCAGGCGGGGTCAGTCGTTCTTCTTGAGCTTGAAGGACCACAGGCCGGTGACCGTGCTGCCGGCCTTCTTGCCGTCGCCCGCCTTGATGGTGACCAGGGTGGAGTTGCCCTGGGCGCCGTACTGGGCGTTGAAGAAGACGCTGCCCGGGATGGTGCGGTAGGTCTTGTCGCTGTCCTCGGTCAGGGGCTGACCGTTCATCAGGATCGTCCACCGCTTGTCGGCGATCTTGGGGTCGACGCCGAAGCGGACGGTGTCGTCGGGGTCGACCTTGATGGACTTGATGTCCTTGTCCTTCAGGCACTTCGCCAGGTCCGCGGTCTGCAGGGACTTGCCCTCGCCGCCGCAGGTGGCCTCCGAGCTGACGGAGGAGCGGCCGACCGTGATGGTGGACAGCGGCGTCGGCTTGTCGCACGCCGACAGGACGAGCAGTCCGGCGGAAACGGCGCCGGCGGCGGCGACGGCGCGGCGGCGTCGCACAGCGGATTGCATCGAGGTCATGGCGGAAGGCTATAGGGCGGGTCCGACGCTCCCTTTACCTGGGGTGCGGCGTGCCTGTGTGTTACGCCACGCGAGGCTTCGCCGCGCCCCCGTGCCGGGCCGAGCCGAGCAGCCCGCGGACCGTGGTGAGCCAGCCCAGGGCGATCACCGCGGCCGCCAGGGAGAGCCCCGCCGGGCCGTTGAGCGGCATCACGATGCCGATCGCGCCGCCCAGCACCCAGGCCATCTGCAGCATGGTCTCGGAACGCGCGAACGCCGACGGACGCACCGTCTCAGGCACGTCCCGCTGGATCAGCGCGTCCAGCGCCAGCTTGGCCAGCGCCTGCGAGAACCCGGCGAACGCGGCGAGACACGCCACCAGGAACGCGCCGAAGAAGATCGCGGCCGTGATCGCCACGCCGAGCACGATCGGCAGCACCGTCACGACGATGATCTCCGGCGCCCGCTGCCGCAGCCACGCCCCGACCGCCGTACCGAGCGCGTTGCCCGCGCCCGCCGAGACCGCCACCAGGCCCAGCGACACCGCCGCGCTCTCGCCGGTCAGCGGATGCTCGCGCAGCAGGAAGGCCAGGAAGAAGGTCAGGAACCCGGACAGCCAGCGCAGGGCCGCGTTGGCGCCGAGGGCGTGGGTGACCGCGATACCGACGGTCCTCAGGCCCGGCTTCTTCACCGGTTTGATGTGCGGCCCGTGCAGATGCTGCTCGTCCGCCGCGAGCAGCGCCGTGTCCTCGCCCTTGGCCGAGTCCACCTTCGGCGCCAGGGAGAAGGACAGGAACATGCCCCAGATGTAGATCACGAAGGCGCCGTACAGCGGCCAGCGCGGACCGATGGCATGCAGCCCCGCCCCGATCGGCGCCGCGACACCGGTGGCGAGCAGACCGCCGAGCGTCACCCGGGAGTTCGCCTTCACCAGGGAGAACTTGGGCGGCAGCAGCCGGGGCACGACCGCGCTTCTGACCACTCCGTACGCCTTCGACGCGACCAGCACGCCCAGCGCGGCCGGATACAGCTCCAGGCCGCCGCCGGCCACGGCCCCCGCGATGATCAGCGCCAGCAGCGCCCGGGCGAGCATCGAGCCCGCCATCGCGGCGCGGCGGCCGTGCGGCAGCCGGTCCAGGAGCGGGCCGACGACGGGGGCGAGGACGGTGAAGGGCGCCATGGTGATGGCGAGGTAGAGCGCGACACGCCCCCGCGCCTCGTCGGTCGGCACGGAGAAGAAGACGGTGGAGGCGAGGGCGACGGTGACCATGACGTCACCGGCACCGTTGACCGCGTGCAGTTCGATCAGCTTGCCGAGGCCCGACTCACCGGCGCCGTGCGCATGCGTGGCTCTCCTGATCCCGCGGGCCGTTCCGGTCACCGGGAAGTGCAGCGCACGGCCGACCGCGCGGACGGACCCGGCGAACCGGCCCGAACCGCCACCACGACTGCTGCCCCTTGTCCCAC
Organism: Streptomyces sp. NPDC001604; assembly: GCF_042893475.1. Taxonomy (NCBI): domain Bacteria; kingdom Bacillati; phylum Actinomycetota; class Actinomycetes; order Kitasatosporales; family Streptomycetaceae; genus Streptomyces; species Streptomyces sp. NPDC001604. The sequence goes on from NZ_JBIAUY010000028.1 coordinate 46,948, forward strand.
CGACCCTGGTGGTTCCTTGGGGCGTCCTTGCGGCTGCCACTCCGTCATAGTGCCCCGAGAAACCTGTGCGTAGTGCGGTTACCGCGCGTATGGGCGCGTAGTTCCTCTGCTTTTCCCAGGTGCATGCCAGATAGTTGCCGGGCCGGCGGGGGGAAACCTCCCGTCGGTGTAGGCCGAGCGGTCCGGAGAAGGTAGCGTGCGTAGCGCGTCGTGGCGAACGTTCTCGGCCGCGCGCCTCTCGGACATCCCGCAGAATGGATGCATGAGGTGCGCCCGAGTGCGATCGGGCGCGGACGTCGACGCGGTCCCCCGGTCCGCTCCGTCCGCACCCACCGCCTTCAGGCCGGCGCACCCGAGTGACGGCGTAGGAGAGAAGCGATACCTGTGAGCGCAGCGACAACGCGAAGCCGCACCCCCGACCGCCTGTGCGCCGAGGCCGTCGACCTCGCCCGCGCCGCCGCCGAGGAGGCCGCCGCACCAGGCGTGGTCGGCGAGCATGTGGGGCTGGAGTCCGAGGGCGACCGCGTTGTCACGCACTTCTTCGAGTGCAAGGAACTCGGGTACCGCGGCTGGCGCTGGGCCGTGACGGTCGCCAGGGCCTCCCGCGCCAAAATCGTCACGCTCGACGAGGTGGTCCTCCTCCCCGGCCCGGACGCGCTGCTCGCCCCGGAGTGGGTGCCGTGGAGCGAACGCCTGCGGCCCGGCGACCTGGGCCCCGGCGATCTGCTCCCGACCGACGCCGAGGACCTGCGCCTGGAGCCCGGCTACTCCGGCGAGGAGGAGCCCGTGCCGAGCGCGGCCGTCTCCGAGGAGATGGCGGAGCTGGTGGAGGCGGAGGACGCCGAGGTCACCGCGGGCGCCCCGGCGAACCTGCCCGTCGTCCCCTCCCGCGGCTCCATCGCCTCGGTCGCCGAGGAACTCGGCATGCGCCGTGCGCGGGTCCTGTCCCGCTACGGCCTGCATGTGGCCGCGGACCGCTGGGAGGAGTCGTACGGCGCCAAGACGCCGATGGCGCAGGCGGCACCGGCGTCCTGTGTGAGCTGCGGCTTCCTGCAGCCGATCGGCGGTTCACTGGGGCAGGCCTTCGGAGTCTGCGCCAACGAGTTCTCCCCGGCCGACGGCCACGTGGTGTCTTTGGCCTACGGCTGCGGGGGCCACTCGGAGGCCGCGGTCATGCCGAAGCCGCCCCAGCCGGCCCCACCGGTGATCGACGAGACCCGGGTGGACCCGTTCCCTCTCCGCCCGGCGGCGGACTCCGGGTCCGTACCGGCTGTCTCCGACGGCGAAGCGGCGGACCTGGGTCACTCGTAACCCGGCGGGCACCTGCTGAGCCGAATCCAGCCCCTCCGGCGTTTGAGGAGCGGGGGTCCGGGGGCCGGCCCCCGGTACGGGACGGGTAGGGGCGGCGGGGGCGTAGAACAACTCGCGGTACCTTCGAGCTCACGCCGATGAGGGCCGATGAGGAGAGCCAACGTGAGCAAGTTCGTGCGGCCTGCACCCGAGGGCGCGGACCCCTTCGGAACCGCCCGCCTCAGGCGAGGCGTACTCGACGCCTGGGCCACCAGCCCCGCCCGCTTCCGCGAGGACGCCAACGCCGAGGAGGACCTCGTCCTCGGCGGCTACCGCGACCGCCTCGTCGTCGAGCTCGCCCAGAACGCCGCCGACGCCGCAGCCCGCGCAGCCGTCCCCGGCCGCCTCCGCCTCACCCTCCGCGACGGCGTCCTCGTCGCCGCCAACACCGGCGCCCCCCTGGACGCAACGGGTGTCGAGTCGCTCTCCACCCTCCGCGCCTCCGCGAAACGCGACGCCCACGACACGGCGGTCGGCCGCTTCGGCGTCGGCTTCGCCGCCGTACTCGCCGTCACCGACGAACCCGCCCTGGTCGGCCGCCACGGCGGCGTCCGCTGGTCCCTCGCCGAGGCCCGGGAACTCGCCGCCGACACGGCACGGCACAGCCCCGGCCTGGGCGACGAGATCCGCCGCCGGGACGGCCACGTCCCGCTCCTGCGGCTCCCCTTCGCCGCCGAGGGCACCGCCCCGGACCCGTACGACACCGCCGTCATCCTCCCGCTGCGCGACGCCGCCGCCACCGACCTCGCCGAACGCCTCCTGAGCGCCGTGGACGACGCCCTCCTCCTCGCCCTCCCGGGCCTCGAAGAGGTCGTCGTCGAGATCAACGGCGACAGCCCCCGCACCCTCAGCCGCCGCACCAACGGCTCCTTCACCGTCGTCGATGACTCCCGGGGCGGCACCACCCACTGGCGTACGTCCTCCGCGCACGGCCCCCTCACCCCCGACCTCCTTGCCGACCGCCCCGTCGAGGAACGCCTCCGTCCGCACTGGTCCCTCACCTGGGCCGTGCCCGTGAACGCCACCGACAGCTCCCCCGCCAGCCCGCGCACCAGCGCCGTCGTCCACGCCCCCACCCCCAGCGACGAGCCCCTCGGCGTCCCCGCCCTGCTCATCGCCTCCTTCCCCCTCGACACCACCCGCCGGCACGCGGCACCCGGCCCCCTCACCGACTTCCTCGTGCAGCGCGCGGCGGACGCGTACGCCGAACTCCTCGCCGACTGGCGCCCGGTGACCGGGGGCATCATCGACCTCGTCCCCGGCCCGCTGGGCAAGGGCGAGCTGGACGGCGCACTGCGCCAGGCGATCCTCGAACGCCTCCCGCGGACTGAGTTTCTCCCGCCCGCAGCCGAACCCGGCAAGGATCAGGACCACGACCACGACCACGACTCCGACCTCCCGGAGTCCCTGCGCCCCCGCGACGCCGAGATCGTCGAGGGCGCGGGCCACGACACGGTGCAGGTCCTCGCCGAGGTGCTCCCGACCCTGCTGCCCGCCGGGCTCGAACGGCGCGTGGAACTGCGGACCCTGGGCGTCGCCCGCGTCCCGCTCACCGACGCGATCGACCGCCTCGCCGGTCTTGAGAAGGAGCCCGGCTGGTGGCGGCGGCTCTACGACAGCCTCGCCGGCGTGGACCCGGACCGTCTCTCCGGGCTGCCCGTGCCGCTCGCCGACGGCCGTACCACCATCGGCCCGCGCCAGGTGCTCCTGCCCACCGCCGACGCCGCCCGCATCGACCCCGAGGTGCTCGCCCGGCTCGGCCTGAAGGTCGCCCACCCGGACGCGGCCCACCCCCTCCTGGAGAAGCTCGGCGCCCTCCCGGCGACACCCCGCGCCGTCCTCACCACCCCGCAGGTACGGGCCGCCGTGGCCGCCTCCCTCGACGACGATGGCGGCCTCGACTGGGAGCAGGACGTGCCCGACGCGGAGGAACTGGCCGACACGGTGCTCGCGCTCGTACGGGACGCCGGTCTGGAACCGGGCGACGAACCGTGGCTCGGCGCCCTCGCCCTCCCCGACGAGGACGGCGAACTCGCCCCCGCCGGTGAACTCGTCCTCCCCGGCAGCCCCTTCCACCAGGTCATGCGGGCGGACGAACTCGCCGGCGTGGACGCCGAACTGGCCGAGAAGTGGGGCGAACAACCGCTGGCCGCCTGCGGTGTCCTCGCCAACTTCGCCCTCGTACGGGCCACCGACGTCGTCCTCGACCCCGACGAACTGGAGCCGCGCGAAGGCGACTACGCCGAACCCGACGACGCGGGGCTGCTGGACGCCGTGGACGTGTGGAGCGAGGACGTCCTCGACCGCTTCCCGGACACCCCCGTACCGCCGGTCGCCACCGAACTGGTCGCCGTACGGGACCTGGACCTGGTCGACGACGACAAGTGGCCGCAGGCCCTCGCCCTGCTCGCCCAGCCGCCCCTGCGCGACGCCCTCACCCAGCCGGTGCGGATCCTGCTGCCCGACGGCACGCACGAGGTCGTACGGCCCTACACGGCCTGGTGGCTGCGCGGCCACCCGGTCCTCGACGGCCGCCGCCCCGCCGGCCTGCTGGCCTCCGGCGGCGACCCCCTCCTGCGGGGCCTGTACGACGAGGCCGACGCGACCGGCTTCGACGACGAGCAGGTGCTGCGGGCGCTCGGCGTACGGACGTCGGTGTCGGCCCTGCTCGACGAGCCGGGCGGCGCCGCGGAACTCCTGGACCGCCTCGCCGACCCGGAGCGTGCGGTCACGGCGGCCCAACTGCACGCCCTCTACGGTGCGTTGGCCGACCTCGACCCGGAGCAGGTGACCCTGCCGGACGAGCTGCGGGCCGTGGTCGACGGCCGGGTGGAGGTCGTGGACGCCGCCGGCGCCGTGGTCGTCGACTCCCCGGACCTGCTGCCCTTCACCGAGGGCGTGCCCCTCCTGCCGGTACGCCCGGCCCGGGCCGCCGAACTGGCCGAACTGTTCCAGGTGCGGCGCCTGAGCGAATCCGTGACGGGGTCGGTCGACTCCGAGGGCACGGAGCACGACGTACCGGACTCGGTACGGGTCCTGCTGGGCGCCGGTACGCCCGACACGTACGTCGAACACGAGGAACTCGTCGTCGACGGCGTGGAGCTGGACTGGCGCCTCACGACGGACGGGATCCTGCACGCAGCCACCCTGGAGGGCGTCGCCGCCGGCCTCGCCTGGGCGGCAGGCCAGTGGCCGCGGCGCTTCGAGGTGGCGGCCCTGCTGGAGGACCCTTCGCGGACGGAGGAGCTGGCGCGGGACCGGTGGTTCGACTGACGGGCACGACCCGTCAGTCCGCTTCCACCTCGAGGAAGTACGCGAAGCTCTCCAGGTCGAGGGTGACGCCGGTCAGCCGTTGGAACCCGTCCGCGTGCTGCCGCTGAAGCGGATACACGTCGGTGAGCCGAGCCGCGGGAACCTCCAGCAGCCTCGCGAAGGCTTCGGCGCCCACCGACGAGACGTCGGTGACCGACTGCGGTGTGTCCTCGTCCCGGGCGTAGCGGGTGACGAGGAACCTCATGGCGGCACCTTTCGGTATCCCGCCCCGGAGGGAACTCCGGGGCGGCCGGTTTCCGATCTTGGCAAGGGATTTGCAATATCCGCCGAAAATCGCCTTCGTCCGTACAACTTTTCACAACCGCCACGGATCTGATCACGCGAGCCAACAGGCTCCACGATCACTTTCTCCACTTGGGGAACACATGCGCATACGTGCCACCGTGGCCGCCGTCTCCGGCGCCCTGGCCATCTCCGCCTTCGCTCTGCCGGCCGCGCACGCCGCAGACTCCGCGGGCTCGTTCCGGGCGGACGTCGCGAAGGTTCTGCAGGCCGCCCACGCGGCCTCCGGCAAGACCGCGTTCAGCTCGTCCGCGGACGCTGAGCCCCAGCCGTACCCGCTGGACGCCACCTTCTCCAACTTCAAGATCGCCAAGGCGATCAAGGTGGGCACGACCGCCGACGTCTCCACCAAGGTCACCTACACCATGACCCACGGCGCAGATGTCGACATCACAGCCGACGACTTCCTGACCGCCCCCTTCATCTACCGGGGCGACTTCGACAACCTGGACACGCCCGCCCTGTTCGGCGACGACCCGGCCACCTGCACCGCCACCTCGGCCACCACCGCCACCTGCACGGGCCTCATCACCGCCCACCCGAGCGAGGGCGAACTGAGCAACTCGGAAGCGGGCACGTGGAAGGGCGCTGCCTTGGCCGTCGCCTTCAACGGGCAGGACCCGACCAGCGACACCTTCGACATCACCAAGGTCGGATACGCCGAGCAGGGCGACCTCGGCAGCACTCTCGTCCAGCGCAACTCCAGGCTGACGGTCAACGCCTCACCGGAGCCGGTGAAGAAGGGCAAGACCATCACCGTGGTCGGCAAGCTCTCCCGCGCCAACTGGGAGGACAACAAGTACCACGGCTACAGCACCCAGCCGGTGAAGCTGCAGTTCCGCAAGAAGGGCTCCAGCACCTACACCACGCTGAAGACCATCAAGACGAGCACCACGGGTGACCTGAAGACGACGACCACCGCCACGGTCGACGGCTACTACCGCTACTCCTTCGCGGGCACCTCGACCACCCCGGCGGTCAACGCCACGGGCGACTTCGTCGACGTGCAGTAAGCATCCTCACCCGCTAGGCGGGAAAGCGGCGGTCGACCACCCTCCACAGCAACTCCAGGGCGACCGCCGCCACCGCCGCGATGCCGACCGCGACCCACGGCATCGTCTCGCCGACCAGCTTCAGCGCGAAGAAGTGCTGGAGCTGCGGCACGATCAGCACGAAGAGGAACGCCACGCCCATCGAGGCCACCAGGGCGATCCGCCACCAGGTGTAGGGGCGGGCGATGATCGCCAGGACCCACATGGAGATCAGGAACAGGGTCAGCGTGGCGGCACTGGTCTCCGCGTCCAACTGGCCTGGCCCGGTGTAGTGGTGACGGGCGATCAGGTACGTCACGAAGGTGGCCACCGCGGCCACCACCCCGCCCGGGATCGAGTACCGCATCACCCGCCGTACGAAGTGGGGTTTCGCCCGTTCCTTGTTGGGGGCCAGGGCGAGGAAGAAGGCCGGGATGCCGATCGTCAAGGTCGACAGGAGCGTCAGGTGGCGCGGCAGGAACGGGTATTCCACCTGCCAGCACACCACCAGCACCGCCAGCAGCACCGAGTAGACCGTCTTCACCAGGAACAGGGTCGCCACCCGCGTGATGTTGCCGATGACCCGCCGGCCCTCCGCGACCACCGACGGCAGTGTGGCGAAGCTGTTGTTCAGCAGCACGATCTGGGCCACGGCCCGGGTGGCCTCGGACCCGGAGCCCATGGACACGCCGATGTCGGCGTCCTTCAACGCCAGTACGTCGTTCACGCCGTCGCCGGTCATCGCGACCGTGTGGCCGCGGGACTGCAGGGCGCCCACCATGTCCCGCTTCTGCTGCGGGGTGACCCGTCCGAACACCGTGCCCTTGTCGAGCGACTTCGCCATCTCCTCCTGCTCGGAGGGCAGGTGGCGGGCGTCCACGGTCGTGCCGGTCAGGCCCAGCTTGGCGGCGACCGCGCCGACCGACACGGCGTTGTCGCCGGAGATGACCTTGGCGTGGACGTCCTGGTCGGCGAAGTAGCGCAGGGTGTCCGCCGCGTCGGGGCGCAGGCGCTGTTCGAGGACGACGAGGGCGGCGGGCCTCGCCCCGTTCGCGGGCTCGGGATCGTCCAGGTCGCGGCCGGCCCGGGCGAGCAGCAGTACCCGTAGGCCCTGCTCGTTGAGCCGCCCGGTCTCCTTGAGGGCCGGATCGTCCGCGGCCAGCAGCACGTCGGGCGCCCCCAGCAGCCACGTGCTCGACTCGCCGTTGCCCTCGCTGAAGGTGGCGCCGCTGTACTTGCGGGCGGAGGAAAAAGGCAGCGCCTCGGTGCAGCGCCAGTCGTCGACGTCCGGGTAGGCGTCGATGATCGCCTGCAGGGAGGCGTTGGGGCGCGGGTCGGACTCGCCTAGGGCGCCGAGGACCTTGCGTACGTACGACTCGTCGGCGCCCTGCAGCGGCCTGAGCTCCGTGACGTCCATGCCGCCCTCGGTGAGGGTGCCGGTCTTGTCGAGGCAGACGGTGTCGATGCGGGCGAGGCCCTCGATGGCGGGGAGCTCCTGGACGAGGCACTGTTTTCGGCCAAGTCGTATGACGCCTATGGCGAAGGCGACCGAGGTCAGCAGCACCAGCCCTTCCGGAACCATCGGGACGATGCCGCCCACCGTCCGCGCGACCGAGTCCTTGAAGCCGTGCTGCTTCACCACCAGCTGGCTGATGACCAGGCCGAGCGCGGTCGGGATCATCATCCAGGTCACGTACTTGAGGATCGTCGAGATACCGGTGCGCAGCTCGGAGTGGACCAGGGTGAAGCGGGAGGCCTCCTCGGCGAGCTGCGCGGCGTAGGCCTCGCGGCCCACCTTGGTGGCCTTGAAGGCGCCGCCGCCGGCCACCACGAAGCTGCCCGACATGACCTGGTCCCCGGGTTTCTTGACCACCGGGTCGGCCTCACCGGTGAGCAGCGACTCGTCGATCTCCAGCCCGTCGGCCTCGACGCACACCCCGTCGACCACGGCCTTGTCCCCCGGCCCGATCTCGATCAGGTCGTCAAGGACGATCTCCGACGTACTGATCGCGGCGGCCACCCCGTCCCGCCGCACCGTGGGCCGCGCCTCCCCGATCACCGCGAGCGAGTCCAGGGTCTTCTTCGCCCGCCACTCCTGGATGATGCCGATGCCGGTGTTGGCGATGATCACGTACCCGAACAGGCTGTCCTGGAACGGCGCGACGAACAGCATGATCAGCCAGAGCACACCGATGATCGCGTTGAACCGGGTGAAGACGTTCGCCCGGACGATCTCGCCCATCGACCGGCTGCTGCGCACCGGAACGTCGTTGACCTGCCCCCGCGAGACCCGCTCGGCCACCTCGGCCGCGGTCAGCCCCCGCGCGGGCACCGGAACAGGAACGGGGTGCACAGGGTCGAGCTCCGCGCCCGCGTCGATGTGCGTCATGCATTCGACGGTACGTGCGGATTTACGCCTTCACCCGCCGAGTGCCCGGAAGATCCGACCTGGGGAGGAGCCAACTCGTGCGGTGGTAGTAGCTCCCCTCAGTCCGTCCGGCGTTTGAGGACGAGGCCCTTCAGGCCGAAAAGCGGGGTCTGGGGGCGCAGCCCCCAGCAGGGCCCGCACCACCGCCGGGTGCTATTCGGCCGCCGTCGCCCGTTCCGCCGCCCCCGTTGCGGCCGCCCGCTTGATCGCGGCGTCCCGCTTCCGGACGAACCAGACGCCGTACAGCCCGAGCACGCCACCCGTCAGGCATGTCCACAGCCACCACAGGTGCCCGTGGTCGTCGAACCAGCCGTAGAACGGAAGCTGCACCAGGAAGAGGACGAACCAGAGGATCGTGCCGCCGGTGATGGTGGCGACCACGGGGCCCTCAAGGGGCTCCGGCGCCTCGTGCTTGGGGGTCCACTTCGCCATGCGCACAGCTTACGAGGCGGACGTGTCTACGCGCGGAGATAGCGCCACCGAAGTCGTATGTTCATACTGAAACCGTTTGTGCACGGCGCTGTCTGCTTCTACTCGTAGGAACCTCCAATGTCCACCTCGGCCCCCGCCAAGGTCCCCACCCCCGAACACCCGGGGAAGGCGCCCGTCTCCGGCGCCCTCGACCGCTACTTCAAGATCTCCGAGCGGGGCAGCACCCTGCCGCGCGAGATCCGCGGCGGTTTCGCCACCTTCTTCGCGATGGCCTACATCATCGTGCTGAACCCGATCATCCTGGGCAGCGCGAAGGACATGTACGGGCACCAGCTCGACAACGGCCAGCTGGTCACGGCGACGGCGGTGACGGCGGCGTTCACGACCCTCCTCATGGGCGTCGTCGGCAACGTGCCGATCGCGCTCGCCGCCGGTCTCGGTGTGAACTCGGTCGTCGCGCTCCAGCTCGCTCCCCGGATGTCCTGGCCGGACGCCATGGGCATGGTGGTCCTGGCCGGCTTCATCGTGATGCTGCTGGTCGCCACCGGACTGCGCGAGCGCGTCATGAACGCGGTGCCCTACAGCCTGCGCAAGGCGATCTCCATCGGCATCGGCCTGTTCATCATGCTGATCGGCCTGGTCGACTCGGGCTTCGTCTCCCGGATCCCGGACGTCGCCCAGACCACCGTCCCGCTCCAGCTCGGCAGCACCGGACACCTCAACGGCTGGCCCGTCCTGGTCTTCATCCTGGGCGCGCTGCTCACCTTCGTACTGATCATCCGCAAGGTCTCCGGCGCGATCCTGATCTCGATCGTCACGATGACGGTCCTCGCGCTGATCATCGACGCCGTCGCGAAGATCCCGACCTGGGGCCTTACGACGCCGAAGTGGCCCGGCAACCCGGTCGCCACCCCGGACTTCGGTCTGATCGGAAAGGTCAGCCTGTTCGGCGGCTTCTCCCACGTCGGTGTGCTGACCGGCATCCTCTTCGTCTTCACCGTGCTGCTGTCGTGCTTCTTCGACGCGATGGGCACGATCATGGGCGTCAGCGACGAGGCAAAGCTGACCGACGCCCAGGGTTATATGCCGGGCATCAACAAGGTCCTGTTCATCGACGGCCTCGCGGTCGCGACGGGCGGCGCCAGCTCCTCCTCTGCCACCACCGCGTTCGTGGAGTCCACGGCGGGCGTCGGTGAAGGCGCCCGTACGGGCCTCGCGAACGTCGTCACCGGCGGTCTGTTCGCCATCGCCCTGTTCCTGACCCCCGTCGCCACGATGGTCCCGTCCCAGGCGGCCACCCCGGCCCTGCTCGCGGTGGGCTTCCTGATCCTGGCCGGCTCCGTCAAGGAGATCGACTGGGCCGACTACACGATCGCCATCCCCGCCTTCGTGACGATGGTGATGATGCCGTTCACCTACTCCATCACCAACGGCATCGGCATGGGCTTCATCACCTTCGTGGTGCTGCGTCTCGCGGCCGGCCGGGGCCGGGAGGTCCCGGTGGCGATGTACGTCGTCGCGGCGGTGTTCGGCTTCTACTACCTGATGCCCGCGCTCGGTCTCACGTGACGCCGTAGAACCTCTCGGTCTCCTCCACGGCGGACTGGAAGCGCTCGTCGAAGTCATCCCGAATGAGCGTCCGGACGACATAGTCCTGGACGCTCATTCCTCTTTTGGCGGCGTGGTGCCGGAGCCGTTCGAGCAGCTCTCCGTCTATCCGCAGGCTGAGCACAGTGGTCCCCATGCCTACGAGGGTCGCGGCACCCTTCGGTGCGGTGTGTCACGTTCCGCGTCTCGATCACCCAAATGAGTGATGTTCCGCTTCAGTGGCGCGTGTCACGGGCATTCGGAGCGTCCCACCTGGTCCTTAGCGAGAGTAATGAGTTACTCTAAATACATGTCGGACCTCAGCCATGGCGACGACGCTGCCGCCGTGAACTCCCTGCGATCAGCTGTCATGCGGCTGTCCCGTCGACTCAAGCACCAGCGGGTCGACGAGTCGCTCAGCCCCACCGAGATGTCGGTGCTGGGCACCCTCTCCAACTGCGGTAGCGCCACACCGGGCGAACTGGCCCGCAAGGAGCACGTGCAGCCGCCGTCGATGACCCGCATCGTCGCGCTGCTCGAGGCCAAGGGGCTGGTCCGGCTGGAGCCGCACCCCGAGGACCGGCGCCAGAAGGTCGTCACCAAGACCGAACAGGCCGAGGCCATGCTCGCGGAGAGCCGCGCCAAGCGGAACGCGTTCCTGGCCAGCCTGGTCGACGGCCTCGACGAGGACGAGTGGGCGAAACTCCGCGCCGCCGCCCCCGTGCTGGAGAAGCTCGCACACCTGTAAGCCGACAAAGAGGAGGCGAACCCTTTTGAGTACGGGACCCGGAGCAGCTTCCGCCCCCGCACCGACACCTACGACCCCCGCTTCACCCCCGCTCTCCCGCAAGTCCTCGATGTTCAGCTCGCTGAAGGTCAGGAACTACCGCCTGTTCTTCATGGGCCAGGTCGTCTCCAACATAGGCACCTGGATGCAGCGCATCGCCCAGGACTGGCTGGTCCTGAGCCTCACCGGCTCCGCCACGGCCGTCGGCGTCACGACGGCCCTGCAGTTCCTGCCGATGCTGTTCCTCGGCCTCTACGGCGGAGTCCTCGTCGACCGCCTGCCCAGGCGCCGCACGCTGCTCTTCACGCAGACCTCGATGGCCGCCACCGGTATCGCGCTCGCGGCGCTCACCCTCTCCGGCCATGTCCAGGTCTGGCACGTGTACCTCGCGGCCTTCGCCGTGGGCCTCGCGACGGTCGTCGACAACCCGGCCCGGCAGTCCTTCGTCTCCGAGATGGTCGGCCCGGACCAGCTGCAGAACGCGGTCAGCCTCAACTCCGCCAACTTCCAGTCCGCCCGGCTGGTCGGCCCCGCCGTGGCCGGCCTGATGATCACCGGCGTGGGCACCGGCTGGGCGTTCCTCTTCAACGGCCTGTCCTTCGTCGCCCCGATCGCCGGTCTGCTGCTGATGCGGGCGCGCGAGCTGTGCGTCGTCGAGCGGGCACCGCGCGGAAAGGGCCAGCTGCGGGAGGGACTCCGCTATGTTGCCGGGCGCCCCGACCTGATCTGGACGATCGTCCTGGTCGGGTTCATCGGCACCTTCGGCTTCAACTTCCCGGTCTACCTCTCGGCCTTCGCGGACGACGTCTTCCACGCGGGCGCCGGCTCCTACAGCCTCTTCAACACGCTGATGGCGGTCGGTTCACTGGCGGGCGCCCTGCTCGCCGCCCGGCGCGGCACCGCCCGTATGCGCGTCCTGATCGCGGCGGCGGTGGCCTTCGGCGCGATGGAGATCGTGGCCGCGACCGCCCCCTCGCTGTGGCTGTTCACCCTGCTGATGGCCCCGATCGGCATGTTCGGCATGACGGTCAACGTCACCGCCAACACCAGCATCCAGATGGCCACCGACCCGGCCATGCGCGGCCGGGTGATGGCCCTCTACATGATGGTCTTCCTCGGCGGATCCCCGATCGGCGCACCCATCGCCGGGTGGATCACGGATGCGTACGGCGTCCGGGCGGGCCTGGCCGTGGGCGGCGCGATCGCCACGGCGGCAGCCGTCAGCATCGGTGTGATCCTTGCCAGGGTCGGCGGACTGCGGCTGTCGGTCGGCTGGAACCGCGGTCATCCGGTCGTGCGGTTCGTGCCGCGGGAGCGGCGGGAGGAGCTGGCCGCGGCGGCGTAGAGCGGCCGGGTCAGTCGCGGGGGAACTCGTCGGTCTTGAGGACCAGGCCGACCGGAGTGCCGGTCAGGTCGATGTCTTCCCCGAAGGAGAAGCTGACGTCGCTGTGGTACTTGCCGTCCTTCGGCAGGGTGTGCAGGTGCCACTCGCCGGTGTACGGGTCCACGATCAGGTACACCGGTACTTCGGCTGCGGCGTAGGTGTCCTTCTTCGGGCCGTAGTCGTTGCCCGCCGTGTCCTTGGAGACGACCTCGGCCACGAATTCGACGTCCTGGTAGCGCCAGCGGCCCTTGCTGTCCTTGACCGACCGCTCGGCCATCGCGGCCAGGTCGCAGGCGAAGCCGTTCAGATGCCCGGGGAAGTCGATCCGCACGTCCGACGCCAACCGCTTACGGGGGTACTTGGCGCGCAGCTGCTCCGCGATACCGAAGATGATCTCCCAGTGGTTCTGCCGCTGCGGTGACATGAAGATGTTCCCCCCGACGATCTCGATCTTCGTACCCTCGGGGATGGGCATCTTCTCAAGGCACTCGAACAGGACGTCCAGCGTCAGCTCGCCGCACTCCTCGGCCATCTCGATCCTGTCGTCAAGGACGGTCATCGTGGCGCTCCTCCCCGGCTGCCGCTCGGTCACGGACAGCCGCGCAGTACAACGATACGCACGGTGACCGGGACACGCCCGGCTGACGGCACGGTGTGCAGACTGGCCTCATGAGACTCTTCGCCGCCGTGCTGCCCCCCGAGGGGGTCGTCGACGAACTCGCCACTGAGGTGGCGGAATTGAAGAAGCTGCCGCGAGCGGAGGCGCTTCGCTGGACGGCCCGGGAAGGGTGGCACTTCACGCTCGCGTTCTACGGCGAGGTCGACGACGGCCTCGTACCGGAGCTGTCGGCCCGGCTGAAGCGGACGGCACAGCGATCCGAGCCCTTTGCGCTGGCCCTGCGGGGCGGTGGCCAGTTCGGGCACGGGCGGGCGCTGTGGGTGGGCGCGGAGGGGGGACTGCCGGCCCTGGGGCTGCTCGCCGATCGCGCCGAGGCGGCCGGGCGGAAGGCGGGCGTGGACATGGGGGAGCACCGGAGGTACAAGGCGCATCTGACGGTGGCGCGGAGCCGGGACGCGGTGGACGTACGGCCGTATGTCGCCGCCCTCCGGGAGTTCACCAGCCGTACGTGGACGGTGGGGGACCTGGTCCTGGTGCGGAGCAGGCTGCCGAGGTCCGGGGTGCCGGGGGAGCAGCCGCGTTATGAGGCGGTCGCCCGTTGGGGGCTCGGGGGCGCCGGTTAGGCTCGATGCGTGGACCCGAAAACCCGGAACCGGATCATGGCCGGTGCGCTTGTTGTTCTGTTTGTCGTTGTCGCCCTGGCGGCTGCGCTCCGTAAGTAGGGCGGCTCTGCGGGGACACGCCGGGGAACTGCGCGTTCGTCGCCGGGTGCGGGTGGGTTGTGGCTGGTCGCGCCCACGCGGCGGAGCCGCATATCGAATGCAGCCCCGCCGCCCCTGTCGGGACGCTGCTGTTGCCGGCGCTACCAGGCGAACGCCTCCGGAGACGGGCCCGGGCCCGGGAAGATTTCGTCCAGGCCGGTCAGGAGCTCGTCGCTCAGTTCCAGCTCAGCCGCCCTGATCGCCGACTCCAGCTGTTCCGCCGTGCGCGGGCCCACGATCGGGCCGGTGACGCCGGGGCGGGTCAGGAGCCAGGCCAGGGCTGCCTCGCCCGGTTCCACGCCGTGCTTGTCGAGCAGGTCCTCGTACGCCTGGATCTGCGCGCGGATGGTGGTGTTGGCGAGGGCGTCCGCGGCCCGGCCGCTCGCCCGGCGCCCGCCCTCGACCTCCTTCTTGATCACACCGCCGAGCAGGCCGCCGTGCAGCGGAGACCAGGGGATGACCCCGAGGCCGTACTCCTGCGCGGCCGGGATGACCTCCATCTCGGCGCGGCGCTCGGCCAGGTTGTAGAGGCACTGCTCGCTGACCAGGCCGATGGTGCCGCCGCGGCGGGCGGCGATCTCGTTGGCCTGGGCGATCTTGTAGCCGGGGAAGTTCGAGGACCCGACGTAGAGGATCTTGCCCTGCTGGACCAGGACGTCGATCGCCTGCCAGATCTCCTCGAAGGGGGTGCGGCGGTCTACGTGGTGGAACTGGTAGACGTCGATGTGGTCGGTCTGCAGCCGCTTCAGGCTGGCGTCGACCGCGCGCCGGATGTTCAGCGCCGAGAGCTTGTCGTGGTTGGGCCAGGTCTCGCCGTCGGCGGCCATGTTGCCGTACACCTTGGTGGCGAGGACGACCTTGTCGCGGTGGGCCGCGCTCTTGGCGAACCAGTTGCCGATGATCTCTTCCGTACGGCCCTTGTTCTCGCCCCAGCCGTACACGTTGGCGGTGTCGAAGAAGTTGATGCCGGCGTCCAGCGCCGCGTCCATGATCGCGTGACTGTCGGCCTCGTCGGTCTGCGGTCCGAAGTTCATGGTGCCGAGGACCAGTCGGCTGACCTTGAGTCCCGTGCGTCCGAGCTGCGTGTACTCCATGACCACCCAGCCAACGACTTGGAGTGCGCTCTACGCAAGGGATTCTCCAGAAAATGATCTATCCCTTCAGATGATCTTTGCTGTGCGAGAAGAATTCAAAAGACAAACTGCTGGATTACAAGCGCTCTAGTCGATGTTTTCGTCGAATTGGCCTCACTCGTTTGCCGCGCATCCGGAGGAGGGGACGCGGCGTTAGCGGAATATGGCGAAAGCAAGGTTCCTTAACCCGTACCGTTCCGGAGCGACCGCGGAGGATCTGCCCCCCGCCCGTGCGGTGACAGTGGGGCGCTACACCTTCACGCCCGCCGCGGCGTACTCGGCGGCCGACGCGTGCGGCACCTTGCACGGGGACGGTGCGCGGATCGAACTGCAGGTCACCGGGACCCTCTTCAGCGAGTTCCTGGGAATCCTGGACACGGCTCAGGAGGAACTCGGGCGGCGGTGGAACGATCAGGGACGGTCCGGCTGCCACGCGGTTACATGACGGGGGCGGACCTCCATGAACGACGAATACCTGGATCTTTCCTTCACCCCGCACGAACGGTATCCCGGTGACTACCCCACCGGGCTGGCCACCGGCCGCCACCGGGGTCCTGCAGAGGACATGTACGCCACGGGCCCCCTGGTGGAGGGCTGGGACCCGGTCGAGGAACTCACGTCCCTCCTGCAGAACGCCGTGACGGCGGAGCAGACGGCCACCGTGTCGCCGCCGCCTCGTCGAGAGCCACCGCCGCCGTCCGACCTCGACTTCACGGGCGAGTCGATGGACAACCTGGCGAGGATCACCGCCGAGCTGCCACCCATCCGGCGCCGTACCGTCCGGCACCGGAAAGTGCGGTTCCGGCTGCGCTTCCGGTTCGGGTGGCTGCAGACCGTCAGCTTTCTGATCGCCGCGCTGGCCGCCGTGATCGTTTCGATGGTGAGCGTCTTCGGCGGCATGGTGGCCTATGCACCTCTGCGGCACGTCGCGTCGGCCACGCAGGGCGGAATACTGACCTGGTGGCCGCTTCTGGTCTACGGCCCCTGGATGGTGGCCTCGCTCTCCATCCTGCGCAGCGCCCTTCACCAACGCAGGGCCGTGCACTCCTGGTTCGTCGTTCTGCTCTTCTCCTTCCTTGCGATGTCACTCTGCGTGGCCGAAGCCGACAGGAGCTTCACCGGTATCGCCGCGGCGGCCCTGCCGACGCTCGCGTCCCTGGCCTGCTTCCAGCAACTGGTCCGTCAGATCACGCTGACCCGGCCGCCACGCAGGAACATCTCCCGCCACCGTCATCGCCAGACGCCCGCAAGTGCCAAGTCCCCTGCATCCAAGAGCGGTTCGGCCGCTTCGAAGCCGCGCCCCACCGGTGGCGGCACGGCCTCCCGAAGCTGAACGGGGATCAGGCCGGCTTCCCGTCGGCCTCCCGCGCCGCACGCTCCACCCGGTCCCGGTGGCTCTCCCACCAGGCCGCGTCGTCCGACGGCATGCTGTCGTTGCCCTGGTTCATCCCCACCGCGCCGTCCGTGAGTTCGCGGAGGATGTCGGCGTGCCCGGCGTGCCGGTGCGTGTCGGCGATCACGCGGACCACGACGTGGTGCAAGGTCACTTCGTCCCTGCCGTCGGGCCACCACGGCACCTTGCCGACCGCGTCCAGCGGCAGCGCGTCGATCGTCGCGTCCGCGTGTGCCCACACCCGGCGGTAGAGGTCCACGATGTACTCGCGGGACTCGTCGGCGGTGGCCCACATGTCCGCGTTGGGTTCACTGCTCGCTGCCATCCAGGGAAGCGGCCCGCCGGACAACGGCCGCCCGAAGGTGTCGCCGAGGTACCCCAGCTCCACGCCGGTCGCGTGCTTCACCAGGCCCAGGAGGTTGGTGCCGGTCGGTGTGCGCGGGCGGCGGATGTCGTACTCCGAGAGCCCTTCGAGCTTCCAGAGCAGGGCATCGCGGGCGGACTGCAGGTAGAAGTGCAGATCGGCCTTGGCGTCAGGGGTTGGGGAGGTCATGGGGGCAGTCTGCCGCCGGCGCGATCTTTGGTCACCGGCTTTTCCCGCAGGCTTTCCGCTGCCTGCGGGAGTCGCCGGGTTCAGTCGCGGGGGAACTCTTCGGTCTTGAGGGTGAGGCCCACAAGCGTGGTGGTCATGTCGACGTCGCCGCCGAAAGCGACGGACAGTTCGACGACGTATTCGCCGTCCTTCGGCTGGGTGTAGAGGTGGCACTTGCCCTGGTAGGGGTCGGCGATGAGGTAGACGGGGACTTCGGCGAGGGCGTAGGCGGTCTTCTTGGAGCCGTAGTCGTTGGCGGCCGTGCCCTTCGAGATGACCTCGGCGACGAACTCGACGTCCTCGCAGCGCCACAGCCCCTTGTCGTCCTTCTCGGCGCCCTCGGAGACAAGAGTCACATCGGATGCGAAGCCGTTGAGGTGCCCCGGATAGTCGACGCGGACGTCCGACTTCACGCGCTTGCGGGGGTACTTGGTGCGCAGTTGCTCGTAGATGTCGGCGATGATTTCCCAGTGCGTGTCCCGCTGCGGCGACATGAAGATGGCCCCCTCGACGATCTCGACCTTGTAGCCCTCGGGGGTGGTCCGCTCAAGCGAATCGAACAGGCTGTCCAGAGTCAGCTCGGCGCTGTGTTCGGCCATCTCGATCCTGTCTTCAAGGACGGTCATCGTGGCGCTCCTCCCCGGCTGCCCCACGGACAGGCACAGCCGCGCAGTACAACGATACGCACGGTGACCAGGACGCGCGGAGAGGAACACATGCCCGATCCCGGCGCCTTCGAGGGTCAGCCCGCGTAGGGCTCCCCGAAGTCCCAGGCCTGGTACATCGCGTCCGCGAACGCCCCCGCGATCTTCCGCTCGCCGCTCGCGTTCGGATGCGTGCCGTCATAGGTGTCGAGATCGATGTCGTACGACGGCGGGGGCGAGGCCAGCAGGAGCGGGGAGCGCGGCTCGTCCAGATCGGCGACCGTCTTCGCCAGCAGTTCGTTGAAGCGGGTCACCTGTGCGGCGAAGGGGGCGTCCGAGGTGGCGCGGACGTTCGGGATCACCGGCAGGACGACGATACGGATGCGCGGGTTGGCCGAGCGCGCCGCCGCCACGAAGCCGTGCACGTTCTCCGCCGTCTGCTCCGCGTTCGTGTAGAAGCCCAGGTCGATCAGGCCGAGGGAGACCAGCAGGACGTCCGCGCGGCAGGAGCGCACCGCCTCCCCGATCAGCGGCGCCATGTGCTGCCAGCCCTCACCCCAGCCCGCCAGATGAGCGCGCGGGAAGTCGGGGTCGGCGTATTCGTACGACACCGGCGCGTCCGCCGCCTTGTCGTAGAGCGTCTCGCGCGGACCGACCAGGGCGAACGGGGCGCCGTACGTCTCGCGCAGGTGCTCCCACATCCGGTAGCGCCATGTGTGCTCGCCCGCGCTTCCGATCGTCATGGAGTCGCCGACCGGCATGAACCTAAGCATCCGCTCATGATGGACGATCGGGGAGGGTTCAGGGAGGGACCAATGGGACGGGTGGGGTGTGAGGCCTGCCACGCGCCCCTGCCGGCCCCCTCCCCGCGCCCCGCCCGTGAACACCGGGCCGGGATGGCAGGCTTGGGGACATGCGCCGACCGTTCGCTCTCCTCGCCGGGGTCCTTCTCGTGGGCGCCTTCGCCGTGCCCGCATCCGCCGCCGACGGCGACGGCAAGGGTGACCAGGGGTTCACCATCAAGGACTCGCGCATCACCGAGTCCAGCGGCCTCGCCGCCTCCCGTCTGCACCCCGGCATCTACTGGACCCACAACGACAGCGACGACGGCCCGTACATCTACGCCGTCGACAGCAGCACAGGGAAGACGGTCGCCCGCGTCACCCTCAGCGGAATCGGTTCACCCCGCGATGTCGAGGCGATCTCCATCGGCCCCGGCAACCAGATCTACGTCGGCGACATCGGCGACAACCTCGGCGGCAAGTGGCCGTATGTGTGGATCTACCGGCTGCCCGAGCCGAAGAAACTGGTCGACCAGACCGTGCGGGCCACGCAGTACGTGGTCAAGTACACGGACGGGGCGCGCAACGCCGAGTCGCTCGTCGTCGATCCGAGGACCGGGCGCGCGTACATCATCGACAAGAACGAGAACGGCGGGCACCTGTACGAGGGGCCGGCCAAGCTCTCCGCCTCCGGCACGAACTACTTCAGGCCCGTCGCCACCGTCGACCTCTGGGCCACCGACGCCGCCATCTCCCCGGACGACAGGCAGCTCGCCGTGCGCGGCTACTTCGGCGGGATCTACTACGACTGGAACGGCGGCAGGATCGAACGCAAGGGGCGGCTGAACGTTCCGCTGCAGGGGCAGGGCGAGTCCATCACCTACTCCGTCGACGGCTCGAAGCTCATGTACGGCAGCGAGGGCGCCGACAGCTCCGTGCAGGCACAGGACGCCCCGGGCGGGGGCGGGAGTTCGAAGTCGCCCTCCGGGAGCGGGAGTGCCAGTGCCTCGGGCGGGAGCAGTGGCGGTGTGGGCGGCAACCTCAAGGTCGGCGCGCTCGCCGTCGCCGTCGCGGCGGCGGTGGTCTTCGGGATCCGGCGGCTGCTGCGCCGCTGACCGACGTCGTAGTTATTGACGTGTTCATGTGACGTCGCTTCCATGGAGATGCCGGGTTGTGGGAGCGCTCCCACTCGTTCCGGGCCCGCGCCTCCCGAGAGGAAACAGCGACATGTTCCGCAGCCTGCGAAGAGCGCTGTGCGCTGTTGCAGCGGCGCTCCTGTTACCGCTGGGGCTCGGTGCCTCCACAGCACACGCGGCCGCCGTCCCCGGCGCCGGCTACTGGCACACCAGCGGCCGTCAGATCCTCGACGCGGCCGGCCAGCCGGTCCGGATCGCCGGGATCAACTGGTTCGGCTTCGAGACCGGCAACCACGTCGTCCACGGCCTCTGGTCCCGCGACTACAAGTCCATGATCGACCAGATGAAGTCGCTGGGCTACAACACCATCCGGCTGCCCTACAGCGACGACATCTTCACATCGTCCACCGTCCCCAACAGCATCGACTTCAGCAGCGGCAAGAACGCCGATCTGCAGGGGCTCAGCTCCCTCCAGGTCATGGACAGGCTCGTGGCGTACGCCGGTCAGGACGGCCTCAAGGTCATCCTCGACCGGCACCGGCCGGACTCCGGCGGACAGTCGGCGCTCTGGTACACGGCGGCCGTCCCCGAGTCGACATGGATCGCCGATCTGAAGGCACTGGCGGCCCGCTACAAAGGCCAGGACACCGTCATCGGCATCGACCTGCACAACGAGCCCCACGATCCGGCCTGCTGGGGCTGCGGCGACACGGCGACCGACTGGCGGCTGGCCGCCGAGCGGGCCGGCAACGCGGTGCTCTCCGTCAACCCCGACCTGCTGATCTTCGTCGAGGGCGTGCAGACGTATGCCGGGGTGTCGGGGTGGTGGGGCGGCAACCTGATGGGCGTCGCCCAGTACCCGGTCCGGCTCGACGTGGCCAACCGGGTCGTGTACTCCGCCCACGACTACGCGACCAGCGTCGCCCAGCAGCCGTGGTTCAGCGATCCGGCGTTCCCCGCCAACATGCCGGGCGTCTGGGACAAGTACTGGGGTTACATCTTCAAGCAGAACATCGCGCCCGTGTGGGTCGGCGAGTTCGGTACGACGCTGGCCTCGGCCGTCGACCAGAAGTGGCTGGCGGCGCTGGTGAGCTATCTGCGGCCGACGTCGACGTACGGGGCCGACTCCTTCCACTGGACGTTCTGGTCCTGGAACCCCAACTCCGGTGACACGGGCGGGATCCTGAAGGACGACTGGACGACCGTCGACACGGCGAAGGACGGTTACCTGGCGAGCATCAAGGCGCCGCTCTTTCCCGGCACCGGCACGGGCGGCGGGGGTGGCGGGGGTGGCGGGGGTGGCGGCGGGAGCACGGCCGCGTGCTCGGCCTCCTACACCGTGAGCAGCGACTGGGGCAGCGGCTTCAACGCCGAGGTGAAGGTGACCAACACCGGGACGAGCGCGATCGGTTCCTGGAAGGTGACCTGGACCTGGAGCGGGTCACAGCAGGTCACGAACATGTGGAACGCGTCGTACACCCAGAGCGGTGCGACGGTGACCGCGGTGAACGCCGCTCACAACGGCAGTGTCCCGGCCGGTGGCTCGGTGAGCTTCGGGTTCGGGGGCGCGCCGGGCGGGGGTGCGGTGCCGAGCGTGAGCTGTACAGCGGCCTGAGCCAGGAACCAGGGGCGCCCGGTGCTCGCCGGGCGCCCTCGTCGTCGTGGCCGCAGCTCAGCCGCGTACCGGCATGATCCCGTGCAGCCGGCGTGGTTTGGGGGCGTCCAGCATGCTGACTCCGTTGTAGCGGCGGCCCCGGAGGAAGAGCACAGGAGCGGCTACGAAGGTGACGAAGACCGAGACGACGCTGATGGGGAAGAGCGTGGGGAGGGACTGGCCCTCGGGGAGGGTCTTTCCGCCCTCGTGGACGGCGTAGCCGAACGCCATGAGGAGCACGAGCACGGACAGGGCGGCCAACACCAGCAGAATGGTCGCGGTCCTTCGGGTCCGGGCCTCGTCGCGGACCTCGGCCAGCAGGGACGCCTCGCACTCGGGGCAGGTCAGCTCGACGGTGTGCTTGCCCGACGCCGGCCGGCGCACCCGGTAGATGCCGTCCCGCCAGGTGATCCTGCGGGTCCTGGTCAGGAAGCCCGTCGTCCTGTCGCTGAGGATGTGGCGCACCGCGACCTGCACGGTGCCCGGTATCGGTCTGTTCATGCCACGGCCGTACCCAACGCACAGGGCCCTGTCACCGACAGGGCCCTGCAACAAGTTACGGAACTACGGGGTTTGACGCGGGAGTTACAGCTTCTCGATCACGTAGTCGATGCACTTCGTCAGCGCCTCGACGTCCGCCGGGTCGATCGCCGGGAACATCGCGACGCGCAGCTGGTTGCGGCCGAGCTTGCGGTACGGCTCGGTGTCGACGATGCCGTTGGCGCGCAGCACCTTGGCGACGGCGGCCGCGTCCACCTCGTCGGTGAAGTCGATCGTGCCGATGACCGCCGAGCGCTTGGCCGGGTCGGTGACGAACGGGTTGGCGTACTTGATGTCCTCGGCCCAGCCGTAGAGCGTGCGGGCGGAGGTCGCCGTTCGGCGGACCGACCAGTCCAGGCCGCCCTGGCCGTTGAGCCACTCCAGCTGCTGGTTCAGCAGGAAGAGGGTGGCGAGGGCCGGGGTGTTGTACGTCTGGTTCTTGCGGGAGTTGTCGATCGCTGTGGGGAGGCTGAAGAACTCCGGGACGTGGCGGCCGGATGCGTGGATGCGCTCGGCGCGCTCGATCGCGGCGGGGGAGAAGATGCCGATCCACAGGCCGCCGTCGGAGGCGAAGGACTTCTGCGGGGCGAAGTAGTAGACGTCCGTCTCGGACACGTCCACCGGGAGGCCGCCGGCGCCGGAGGTGGCGTCGACCAGGACCAGGGCGCCCTCGTCGGCGCCCGCCACACGCTTGATCGGCATGGCGACGCCGGTGGACGTCTCGTTGTGGGTGAAGGCGTAGACGTCGACGCCCGCCTCGGCCTGCGGCTCCGGGTGCGTGCCCGGGTCGCTCGCGATGACGGTCGGCTCGGCCAGCCACGGGGCCAGCTTGGCCGCCTTCGCGAACTTCGAGGAGAACTCGCCGAAGTTGAGGTGCTGCGACTTGTTCTCGATCAGGCCGTGCGTCGCGATGTCCCAGAACGCGGTGGAGCCGCCGTTGCCGAGGACCACCTCGTAGCCCTCGGGGAGGGAGAACAGCTCACTGATGCCCTCGCGCACCTTGCCGACCAGGTTCTTGACCGGGGCCTGGCGGTGGGAGGTGCCGAGGAGGGAGGTACCGGTCGCGGCCAGCGCGTCCAGCGCTTCCGTCCGCACCTTGGAGGGGCCCGCGCCGAAACGTCCGTCGGCGGGCTTGATGTCAGCGGGAATCTGGATCTCAGCCACGGGGTGAGGTTAGCTCTTTCGCGAAACGTGGGTGAAACCTCGTCCGTCGGGTGAGACGGCGGTGTCGTGGACGTCGGAACTGGGGGCTGCGCCCCCAGACCCCCCTTCGGCCTGAACGGCCTCGTCCTCAAACGCCGGACGGGCTGAGAGGCTGGCCCCATGGCGGATCTCGAGGCACGTTTGCGCGAGGTTGTCCGGGGTGAGGTGCGGTTTGACGTGGCCGCCCGGGCACTGGTCACGATGGACGCGTCCAACTATCGGCGTGTCCCGCTGGGGGTGGTCGCCCCGAGGGACGCCGCCGACGTGGCCGCCGTGCTGGAGGTCTGCCGGGCGCACGGCGTGCCCGTCGTGCCGCGTGGTGGTGGCACCTCGATCGCCGGGCAGGCCACAGGTACCGGTGTCGTGCTGGACTTCACCCGGCACATGAACCGGATCGTCTCCCTGGACGCCGAGGCCCGTGCCGCTGTCGTCCAGCCGGGGCTGGTTCTGGACCGGTTGCAGGAGGCCGCCGCGCCGCACGGGCTCCGGTTCGGGCCCGATCCGTCCACGCACAGCCGCTGCACGCTCGGCGGGATGATCGGGAACAACTCGTGCGGCTCGCACTCGGTGGCGTGGGGGACCACCGCGGACAGCGTGCGGGAGCTGGACGTGGTCACCGGGAGCGGGGAGCGGCTGCGGCTCGGGCAGGGGTGGGCCGGGGCGCCGGACGGGCTGCGGGGACTGGTCGAGGGCGAGTTGGCGCGGCTGCGGACGGGGTTTCCGGAGCTGCCCCGGCGGATCTCCGGGTATGCGGTGGACGCGCTGCTGCCGGAGAAGGGGGCCGATGTCGCCCGTTCCTTCTGCGGGAGCGAGGGCACGCTGGGGGTGCTGACCGAGGCCGTCGTACGGCTCGTCGAGGCGCCGCGCGCGCGTGCGCTGGCCGTGCTGGCGTACGCCGACGAGAGTGCGGCGGCGGAGGCCGCGGCCGGGTTGCTGCCGTACGGGCCGTTGACGGTGGAGGGGATGGCGGCCGATCTGGTGCCGTCCACGGCGGGGCTGCCGCGCGGCGCGGCCTGGCTGTTCGTGGAGACCGGCGGGGAGACGGAGGCGGAGGCACGCGCGCGTGCCGAGGCGATCGTCCGGGCCGCCGATGTCGTCGACTCGCTCGTCGTCACCGATCCGGGCGGGCAGCGGGCGCTGTGGCGTATCCGCGAGGACGCCAGTGGGACGGCGACCCGGATGCCGGACGGGAGCGAGGCCTGGCCGGGCTGGGAGGACTGCGCGGTGCCGCCCGCGCGGCTCGGCGCCTATCTGCGGGACTTCAGGCGGCTGCTGACCTCCCACGGACTGCGCGGCACCCCGTACGGGCACTTCGGGGACGGCTGCATCCACGTCCGTATCGACTTCGACCTGCTGAGCGAGGCGGGTGTCGGCCGGTTCCGGCGGTTCTCGGAGGAACTCGCGGACGTGGTCGTGGCGCACGGCGGATCGCTGTCCGGGGAGCACGGGGACGGGCAGGCGCGGGCGGAACTGCTGCCGAGGATGTACGGCGAGGAGATGGTCGCCCTCTTCGAGCGGGTGAAGGGCGTCTGGGACCCGGACGACCTCCTCAACCCCGGCATGCTGGTCCGTCCGGCACCGCTCGACGCTGACCTCCGCTTCTCCGTGCTGCCGCGCGAGCCCGTCGATGTGGCCTTCGGGTACCCGGCGGACGGCGGCGACTTCTCCGCGGCCGTACGGCGCTGCGTGGGCGTCGCCAAGTGCCGTACGACCTCTGCGTCCGGGACGTCCGTCATGTGCCCGTCCTTCCGGGCGACCGGCGAGGAGGAGCACTCCACGCGCGGACGGGCCCGGCTGCTGCACGAGATGCTGGCCGGCGAGGTCGTCACCGATGGCTGGCGGTCGACGGAGGTGCGGGACGCGCTCGATCTGTGCCTGTCCTGCAAGGGATGCCGGTCCGACTGCCCGGTCGAGGTCGACATGGCCACGTACAAGGCGGAGTTCCTGCACCACCACTACGCGGGACGGCGCCGTCCGGCCGCGCACTACAGCATGGGATGGCTGCCGGTGTGGCTGCGGCTGGTGGACCGCACCCGCACCGCCCGGCTGGTCAACCTCTCCGCCTCCGTGGGCCCGTTGGCGGCGCTCGCCAAGCGGCTGGGCGGGATCGCGCCCGAGCGGCGGATTCCGCGGGTGGCGACCGAGAGGTTCACCCGGTGGTTCGGGCGCCGTGCGAGGGCGCGGCAGCGGCGGATGATCCGCGAGCTGGGACCGGAGTACGAGGAGTCCTCCGGCAGGCCTGTCCTGCTGTGGCCGGACACCTTCACGGAGCACCTCTCGCCGGAGGTGGGGAAGGCGGCCGTGCGGGTCTTGGAAGCGGCGGGGCTGAGGCCGGTCCCGC
Source organism: Streptomyces sp. NPDC001604 (assembly GCF_042893475.1). Taxonomy (NCBI): domain Bacteria; kingdom Bacillati; phylum Actinomycetota; class Actinomycetes; order Kitasatosporales; family Streptomycetaceae; genus Streptomyces; species Streptomyces sp. NPDC001604. The sequence goes on from NZ_JBIAUY010000028.1 coordinate 72,360, forward strand.
TGCCCAGGCTGCCCCGGCACCGCCCCGTCTGCTGCGGGCTGACCTACCTCTCGACCGGCCAACTCGATCGTGCCCGCGAGGTGTTGCGCCGCACCCTCGACCAGCTCGACGTCCTGGTCTCCTCCGACGCGGCCGAGACCCTCGCACCCCTCGTCGTCCTGGAGCCCAGCTGCGCCGCGGCCCTGCGCACGGACCTGCCGGAGCTGCTGCACGACGACCCGCGCGCCGCCCGCCTCGCCGCCTCGGTCATGACCTTCGCGGAGGCGCTGGAGCGGTACGCCCCCGACTGGGTGCCGCCCGCCCTCGACCGCCCGGTCACCGGGCAGACCCACTGCCACCAGCACGCGGTCCTCGGTGACGGCCCGGACCGCCGGCTGCGCGAGGCGGCGGGGCTCACCGGCGAGTTGGCGGGCGGATGCTGCGGTCTGGCGGGCAACTTCGGCTTCGAGAAGGGCCATTACGAGGTGTCGGTGGCCTGTGCGGAGGAACAGCTGCTGCCGGCGGTGCGGGACGCGGCTGAGGGGACGGTCGTGCTGGCGGACGGGTTCTCCTGCCGGACGCAGTTGGAGCAGCTCGCCGGGGTGCGCGGAAGGCACCTGGCCGAGGTGTTGGCGGACGGACTGGGGAAGGGGCGCTCGCTCCCGGCTTCATAAGGCCCCCTCTTCCGATCTCTTCCGTGACGAGGTCGGCCCTGGTCCGGCATCCGAGGCTGCCGTGTCCACCATTCAGGACAGTCGCAAAACGGGTTCACACGCCTGACCGAGTCCACTACCCTGGACCTGGCAGTGCATCGAGATGAACAAGTCGTGAACCCCGAGCCGAGCACCTGGACCGCCCGTGACCAGCCCCAGCACCACCACCTCTCCGTCAGCGGTGCACACCCCGACGGCACCGCACCGACGAGGCTCCCTCGGCCCGGTCGGCCTGGTCCTGGCCGGCGGTGTGTCGGTGCAGTTCGGCGCCGCCCTGGCGGTGAACCTGATGCCGCGGGCGGGCGCGCTCGGCGTGGTCACCCTCCGCCTCCTCGCCGCGGCCGTGGTGCTGCTGCTGGTCTGCCGGCCCCGGCTGCGCGGCCACTCGCGCACCGACTGGGGCACGGTGATCGTCTTCGGTGTCACCCTGGGCACGATGAACGGCCTCTTCTACCAGGCGGTCGACCGCATCCCGCTCGGCCCGGCGGTCACCCTGGAGGTCCTCGGCCCGCTCGCCCTGTCGGTCCTGACCTCCCGCCGCGCGCTCAACGTCGTCTGGGCCGGACTCGCCCTCACCGGTGTCTTCCTGCTCGGCGGCGGAGGCTTCGACGGCCTCGACCCCCTCGGCGTCGCCTTCGCGCTGGGCGCGGGCGCCATGTGGGCGGCGTACATCGTCTTCAGTGCGCGTACGGGCCGACGGTTCCCGCAGGCGGACGGGCTGGCGCTGGCCATGGCGGTCGGGGCGCTGCTCATGCTCCCGCTGGGGATCGCCGAATCCGGCGCGAAGCTCATCGACCCGACGACGATCGCGCTGGGCTCGGCAGTGGCCATCATGTCCTCGGTGCTCCCGTACACCCTGGAACTCCTGGCCCTGCGCAGCCTCCCCGCATCCACCTTCGCGATCATGATGAGCCTGGAACCGGCCCTCGCAGCGACCGCCGGCTTCCTCATCCTGGGTCAGTCCCTCTCCGCCTGGCAGGCCGCCGCCATCGCCCTGGTCATCGGGGCGAGCATGGGGGCGGTGCGGACGCAGGTGGGGCGGGGGCGGGCGAAGGCGCCAGAGGTGGATTTCTGACGGTTGACGGGGCGTGGTTGGGTGCGGCGGCATTAGAGTCGGGCTCGTGGTGGGGAACGAGGACGCGGGGCGAGGAGGGAACGGCGCATGAGTCTGCAGCACACCGAGGCGTCGGGAGACGCGCCGCTGATCCCCCGACCCGAGCGCACCCCGGCAGCGTTGCGCGCTGCCTGTGCCGTCGTTGCTCCTCAGCTGGTGGCCGCGTACGACCGAGCCAAGGACCAGGCACTTGCGGAAGCCGTCGCACACGGCTCGTTGGGGCCCGTTCACGCGTACCTTGCCCACTGGGCGGCCCTGATCGAGATCGAGCGACATCCCGGGGCGGCAAAGGCGTACCACCGCGCCGAGTATCTCGGCCACATCGCGGCAGAGCCGACTGAGGCCCGCGAACACCTGACCGTCGCCAGCGACATCTATCGCGCCGCGGCCGAAGCGGTGCGCGTGGAGTGAACTGGCACTGGGAGTACGTCCCGGACGAGGAAACCGTGGCGGCCGGGGCGCCGCCCGAGTTCCTGGCCGAGGTGGAGAAGAAAGCCGATGAACTGGTCCGGGCCGCCGAAGCCCTCTATCTCCACGGGCCGGACTATCAGGGAGCGGACGAGGGGGCGAAGCACGCTTTCGTGGCCGGCGGCTTCTTCGTCTACATGATCACTCCGCGTTCGGAACTCATCACCATCTGGCAAGCAACCCCTGATCCGCTCAGCTGAAGGGATGGCGGCGCGCCGGGCGTGGCGCGCCTCATTTTCAGCGTTTCGCGTCCAGCAATTCGCGTTCAGCAGTTCGCGCTGTAGCGGACGCAGCCGGGCGGTGGGGAGTGGTCGTGGTTCCACTCGCGATGCGCGGCCGTCAGCGCTCCGCCGGCCAGGAGGGCCACCAGCAGGTGTGCGACCACGGTCCAGCGGGCACGGAAGACTCCCGCGACGACCGCCGGCACGAGTACGGCGATCTGCAGTTCCTGTAACCGGTCCATGTGCGCGAGGGCAGCCGCGTCGATCCGCGCCTGGTCGCCCTGCGCCGCCCATACCTCCAGCCCGTAGCCGTACATCCAGTCCAGCACGAGCCACCCGGCCTCCAGCAGGAACAGCGGGATCGCGAGGGCGAGGTCCACGCCCAGCCGCGTTCTGCGCGACCAGGGCCACCGGCGGGCCGGGCGTACGAGGGTGTCGGTCATGCGTGCAGCGTGCCGCGCCGGGCGGTGGCGCGCATGAGCACCTGTACTCAGGCGCGGGGGTTCTGGGCGGTGCCTCGGAGGAAGGCGGAGAAGGCGGCGGGGCTGAGGGTGAGGATCCCTGCCGGGGGGTTCTTGGAGTCGCGGACGGCTATGAGGGCTGTGCGGGGGGTGAGGTCGGCGACCTCCACGCAATCACCGCCACTGCTGCCGCTGTACGACGACTTACGCCACGTCGCGGTGCCGAGAGGGGCGCACTCGACACATTCGCCTCCGGTGCCGCCGCTGTAGGACGACTTACGCCAGCGAGCTCCGGTCAGGTCCTGGCTGTTCTGCATACCGTTCCTCCCGTACGCGGGCGATCAGCGCTGCCGAGTCCTCGACTGAGAGGGCTGCGGCCTGCAGATGATCGTAACGATGCGAACAGTCCCTGACGACGTCCGGGTTGGCGGTCATGTATCCCTTGTCGTAGTTCTCCGAGTAGGCGATGTCGGGGTCGTCATTGAAACGCAGGATGGTGAAGGAGCCCGCCGTGGCCGGATGTTGCCCCACCCCGAACGGCAACAGCTGCACACGCAGCTGGCGGCGTTTCTGGAGGTTCAACAGGTGCGTCAGTTGCTGACGCATGACTTCCCTGCCGCCGAAAGGCCTGTGCAGCACCACCTCGTCCAGCACCACCCATGCAAGGGGCGGTTTCTCCCGAGTCAGGATGCGCTGCCTTTCCAGGCGCGCCGCCACCTGCTCGTCGAGCTTGTCCGCCCAGCCTGCCTCCAGCACCGCACGCGCGTACGCCGGTGTCTGGAGCAGCCCGTAGACCACCTGGGCCTGGAACGTGGCGATGTTCGTCGCGCGTGCCTCCAGCTCCGCAAAGGGCTGAAACCAACTCGGCAACTGGTTCCGCAGAACCAGCCCCACCAACCGCGAAAACGTCCCGTCCGTCCCCAGCGCCGCATCCACGCGCTCGGAGAACTCCCGGGTCGGCACCCTCAAGGTCGTCTCGATCTGGCCGACCAGCGACCCCGTACAGAACACGATCGAACCGAGCGCCGCCTGAGTCAGCCCCGCTGCCTCACGGGCACGCCGTAGTTCGAAGCCGTAGTAGTCCAGCGGCGACGCACTGGGATCAAGTTCGCGGATATGCACGGCGACCACCTCCACTCACTGAGGGTAGCCAGTTGACTGCGCACAGGTGCCGGACCTGTGGAAAACAAATTAATGCAAGCACGCTTGCTTGTTTCTGAACCCCCTGCCATGCTCGCCCCATGGCTGACCCGACGCCCGTGATCGACGATCTCTGCGCGGAGAGCGAGGAACTCGACCTGCTCGTGGCGGAGTTGAGTCCGGAGCAGTGGGCGCTCGCGACCCCGGCGCCCGGCTGGACCGTCGCCCATCAGATCGCGCATCTTGCCTGGACCGACCACTCCTCCGTGCTGGCCGTGACCGACCAGGACGCCTTCGCCCGCGAGGTCGAGAAGGCGCTGGCCCAGCCCGGGGACTTCGTGGACAACGGCGCGGAGGAGGGCGCCCGGAAGCCGCCCGAGCAGTTGCTCGCGGACTGGCGGGCCGGGCGCAAGGCCCTGGCGGACGCACTCCGGGCCGCACCCGACGGAGCCCGCTTCCCCTGGTACGGCCCGCCCATGTCCACCGCCTCCATGGCCACCGCCCGCCTCATGGAGACCTGGGCGCACGGCGGGGACGTGGCGGACGCGCTGGGCGTGGAACGCACCCCCACCGACCGGCTCCGGCACATCGTCCGCCTCGGGGTCCGCACCCGCGACTTCGCCTTCGGCGTGCACGGGCTGACTCCGCCGTTCGAGGAGTTCCGTGTCGAACTGACCGCCCCGAGCGGCGAGTTGTGGGTGTACGGGCCTGAGGATGCCGACGACCGCGTCACCGGCCCCGCCCTCGACTTCTGCCGCCTGGTCACCCAGCGCGCCCACCGTACCGACCTCGCCCTGCACGCAGAGGGCTCCGACGCCGACCGCTGGCTGGACATCGCCCAGGCCTTCGCGGGCCCACCGGGTGACGGACGCCCGCCGAAGGGCGGCGGCACCGCATGACGGCGACCCTGCGCATCGGCAACGCCTCCGGCTTCTACGGCGACCGTTTCGACGCCATGCGCGAGATGCTCACCGGCGGTGAGCTGGACGTGCTGACCGGCGACTATCTCGCCGAGCTGACCATGCTGATCCTGGGCCGCGACCGCCTGAAGGACCCCGCGGCCGGATACGCCCGCACCTTCCTGCACCAGCTGGAGGAGTGCCTCGGCCTCGCCCATGAACGCTCCGTCAAGATCGTCACGAACGCCGGCGGTCTCAACCCCGCCGGACTCGCCGACGCCGTACGGCAGTTGGCCGACCGGCTCGGCATTCCCGTCCGTGTCGCACATGTCGAAGGTGATGACCTCAAGGCCGACTACCCGGACAGCCTCGCCGCCCACGCCTACCTCGGCGGCTTCGGCGTCGCGGCCTGCCTGCGGGAGGGCGCGGACGTGGTCGTCACCGGGCGCGTGACGGACGCGGCGCTGGTCACCGGGCCCGCCGCCGCCCACTTCGGGTGGGCCCGGACGGACTACGACCGGCTCGCGGGAGCCGTCGTCGCCGGGCATGTGCTGGAGTGCGGGACGCAGGCCACCGGGGGGAACTACGCCTTCTTCACCGAACACCCGGGTGACCTCCGGCGCCCCGGCTTCCCCCTCGCAGAGATCCACGAGGACGGCAGCTGCGTCATCACCAAACACCCCGGCACCGGCGGTTTCGTCGACGTCGGCACGGTCACCGCGCAGCTGCTGTACGAGACGGCGGGCGCCCGGTATGCGGGACCGGACGTGACGGCCCGCCTGGACACCGTCCGCCTCACCCAGGACGGCCCCGACCGCGTCCGCGTCGAGGGCGTGGGTGGCGAGGCCCCGCCGCCCACCCTCAAGGTCGGCCTCAACCGCCTCGGCGGCTTCCGCAACGAGGTCGCCTTCGTCCTCACCGGCCTCGACATCGAGGCCAAGGCGGCCCTCGTGCGGGAACAGATGGAGGCCGCTTTCGCGGACGCCAAGTCCCGTCCTCATGACATCAGTTGGGACCTCGTCCGCACCGACCGTCCCGACGCCCCGACCGAGGAGACGGCGAGCGCGCTGCTCCGGCTCGTCGTGCGGGACCCGGACGAGCGGCTCGTCGGGCGGGCGTTGAGCGGAGCGGCCGTAGAGCTGGCACTGGCCAGCTACCCCGGCTTCCATGTGCTGGCGCCACCCGGAAAGGGCGCGCCTTATGGGGTCTTCGAGGATGTGTACGTCCCCCATGGTGCCGTCGACCATGTGGCGGTCCTCTACGACGGGCGTCGGGTCCCTATAGCCCCGGCACACGACACCCTCGTACTCGACAACCTCCCGAGCCCCGAGTCGCCCGAGCCGCTCCCGGACGGACCCACCCGGCGTGCCCCGCTCGGCCTCGTCGCCGGCGCCCGCAGCGGGGACAAGGGCGGGGACGCCAACGTCGGGGTCTGGGCCCGTACGGACGAGTCCTGGCGGTGGCTCGCCCACGACCTGTCCGTCGACCGTTTCCGTGAGCTGCTGCCCGAGGCCCGCGACCTGCCCGTCACCCGGCACGTCCTGCCGAACCTCCGCGCCCTCAACTTCGTCGTCGAGGGCATCCTCGGCGCGGGCGTCGCCGCCCAGCACCGTTTCGACCCGCAGGCCAAGGCCCTCGGCGAATGGCTGCGCTCCCGCCATCTGGACCTCCCGGAGGCCCTCCTGTGACCGTTCTGCCGACCACCCTGGACACCGACGGCCCGGACTACCGGGCGGCCCGCGAGGCCATGCTCGCCAAGCTGGCCGACCTCGACGCCGAGCACGCCAAGGCCCTCGCGGGCGGCGGCGAGAAGTACGTCGAACGGCATCGCAAGCGCGGCAAGCTGCTCGCCCGCGAACGCATCGAACTGCTCCTCGACCCGGACACGCCCTTCCTGGAGCTGTCCCCGCTCGCCGCCTGGGGCAGCGAGTACGCGGTGGGCGCCTCGCTCGTCACCGGCATCGGGGTGGTGGAGGGGGTGGAGTGCCTGATCACCGCCAATGACCCGACCGTGCGCGGCGGCGCCAGCAACCCCTGGTCGCTGAAGAAGGCCCTGCGGGCGAATGACATCGCGCTCGCCAATCGGCTCCCGTGCATCAGCCTGGTGGAGTCGGGCGGCGCCGATCTGCCCTCCCAGAAGGAGATCTTCATCCCCGGGGGCGCCATCTTCCGGGACCTGACGAGGCTGTCGGCGGCCGGCATCCCCACCGTCGCCGTCGTCTTCGGGAACTCGACCGCCGGAGGCGCGTACATCCCCGGCATGTCCGACCACGTGATCATGGTCAAGGAGCGCGCGAAGGTCTTCCTCGGCGGCCCGCCCCTGGTCAAGATGGCGACCGGCGAGGAGAGCGACGACGAGTCCCTCGGCGGCGCCGAGATGCACGCGCGCGTGTCGGGTCTCGCCGACTACTTCGCCGTCGACGAACCGGACGCCCTGCGCCAGGCCCGCCGGGTGGTCGCCCGCCTCAACCACCGCAAGGCGTACGACGATCCGGGACCGGCCGAACCGCCCAAGTACTCGGCCGACGAGCTGCTGGGCATCGTCCCGGAGGATCTCAAGACCCCCTTCGACCCGCGCGAGGTCATCGCCCGGATCGTCGACGCCTCCGACTTCGACGAGTTCAAACCGCTGTACGGGACGAGCCTGACGACGGGCTGGGCCACGCTCCACGGCTATCCCGTGGGGGTGCTGGCGAACGCCCAGGGGGTCCTCTTCAGCGAGGAGTCCCAGAAGGCCGCCCAGTTCATCCAGCTGGCCAACCAGCGCGACATCCCGCTCCTCTTCCTGCACAACACCACCGGCTACATGGTCGGCAAGGAGTACGAGCAGGGCGGCATCATCAAGCACGGCGCAATGATGATCAACGCGGTCTCCAACTCGAAGGTGCCCCATCTGTCGGTCCTGATGGGCGCCTCCTACGGCGCCGGTCACTACGGCATGTGCGGCCGCGCCTACGACCCCCGCTTCCTCTTCGCCTGGCCCAGCGCCAAGTCCGCTGTCATGGGGCCGCAGCAGCTGGCCGGCGTCCTGTCGATCGTCGCCCGGCAGTCGGCGGCCGCGAAGGGCCGGCCGTACGACGAGGACGGCGACGCCGCCCTGCGCGCCATGGTGGAGCAGCAGATCGAGTCCGAGTCGCTGCCGATGTTCCTGTCCGGGCGGCTCTACGACGACGGCGTCATCGACCCCCGCGACACCCGCACGGTCCTGGGCCTGTGCCTGTCCGCCATCCACACCGCGCCGTACGAGGGTGCGCGCGGCGGCTTCGGCGTCTTCCGGATGTGAGGCTCATGATTACGTCTGTCCTGGTGGCGAACCGCGGCGAGATCGCCTGCCGTATCTTCCGCACCTGCCGTGAGTTGGGAATCCGGACGGTCGCGGTGCACTCCGACGCCGACGAGAACGCCCTCCACGCGCGCGTGGCCGACACGGCGGTACGGCTGCCCGGCGCGGCGCCCGCGGACACGTACCTGCGCGGCGACCTGATCGTGAAGGCGGCCGTCGCCTCCGGCGCGGACGCCGTCCACCCCGGCTACGGCTTCCTCTCCGAGAACGCCGACTTCGCACGCGCCGTCATCGACGCCGGCCTGACCTGGATCGGACCGCCCCCCGAGGCCATCGAGGCGATGGCGTCCAAGACACGCGCCAAGGAGCTCATGGGCATCGCCTCCCTGGAACGAGGGCGGATCACCGAGGCCGATCTGCCGGTCCTGGTGAAGGCGGCCGCGGGCGGCGGAGGGCGCGGAATGCGCATCGTGCGCCGCCTGGAGGACCTCGACGCCGCCCTGGAGGGCGCACGGGCCGAGGCCGCGAGCGCCTTCGGCGACGGCGAGGTCTTCGTCGAGCCGTACCTGGAGCACGGCCGCCACGTGGAGGTCCAGGTCCTCGCCGACAGCCACGGCACGATCTGGACCCTCGGCACCCGCGACTGCTCGCTCCAGCGCCGCCACCAGAAGGTCATCGAGGAGGCCCCGGCACCCGGCCTCCCGGACAGCCTCGTCGAGGACCTGTACGCGCTGTCGACACAGGCCGTGTGCGCCGTCGCCTACGAGGGCGCCGGCACCGTCGAGTTCCTGGTCGCCGACGGCCGCGCGCACTTCCTGGAGATGAACACCCGCCTCCAGGTCGAACACCCCGTCACGGAAGCGGTCTTCGGCATCGACCTGGTGGCCCTGCAGATCCGGGTCGCCGAGGGCCACCGCCTGGAGAACGACCCCCCACGCGCGCGTGGCCACGCGATCGAGGCCCGCCTCTACGCCGAGGACCCGGCGAACGACTGGACCCCGCAGACCGGCACCCTGCACCGCCTGACCGCCCCCGAAGGCATCCGCCTGGACACCGGCTACGGCGACGGAGACGACATCGGCGTCCACTACGACCCCATGCTCGCCAAGGCCGTCGCCCACGCCACCACCCGCGCGGAGGCCGTCCGCCGACTGGCCGGAGCCCTGGAGCGCACCACGATCCACGGCCCCACCACCAACCGCGACCTCCTCGTCCGCTCCCTGCGCCACCAGCAGTTCACCTCGGCGGCCATGGACACGGCCTTCTACGACCGCCACCTTCCCGAACTGACCACCCCGACCCCGGACCCCTGCGCCCCCTTGGCCGCCGCCCTCGCCGACGCCCGCTCCTGCCCCTCCCGCTTCGGCGGCTTCCGCAACCTCCCCTCCCAGCCGCAGACCAAGCGGTACGCCATGGCGGGCGAGGAACACGAGGCCCGCTACCGCCACACGCGCACGGGCCTGGAGGCGGACGGGGTACGGGTCGTACACGCGGACGCGCGTCTCGTCGTACTCGAAGTGGACGGCGTACAGCAGAAGTACGAGGTGGCACGGTACGGCGACGAGGTGTTCGTGAACACCACGCGCCTGACCGCCCTGCCCCGCTTCCCCGACCCGACGACCCAGCACGCCCCGGGCTCCCTCCTGGCGCCCATGCCGGGAACGGTCGTCAAGGTCGCCGAGGGTCTGGCCGTAGGAGCCGCCGTAAAGGCCGGGGAGCCCCTGCTCTGGCTGGAAGCGATGAAGATGCAACACAAGATCACAGCGCCGGTCACAGGCACGCTGAGCGCTTTGGAAGTAGTACCTGGCCAGCAGGTGACGGTCGGCACTTTGTTGGCAGTAGTGGAGGAAACGTAAGGGGCGCGGGACTGCATCGATTTGCGGCTACCGCCGCGTGAGCGCGACCAGCCACCTACAACCCGCACCCCGAAGGAGCCGAGATGCCCCTCATCGAATCCGAAGAACAAAAAGCCCTCCGCTCTGCAGTCGCCGCCCTCGGCAAGCGCCACGGCCGCGAATTCGACCGCGAGGCACTCTGGTCGGAGGCAGCCAAGCTGGGCTACCTGGGCGTCAACCTGCCGGAGGCATACGGCGGCGGAGGCGGCGGCATAGCCGAACTCTCCATCGTCCTGGAAGAACTCGGTGCCGCAGGCTGCCCGCTCCTCATGATGGTCGTGTCCCCGGCGATCTGCGGCACAGTGATCGCCCGCTTCGGCACCGAGGACCAGAAACGCACATGGCTCCCGGGCCTCGCCGACGGCACCCGGACCATGGCCTTCGGCATCACCGAACCCGACGCCGGCTCCAACAGCCACCGCATCACCACCACGGCCCGCCGCGACCCCGACACCGGCGACTGGCTGCTCACCGGCCGCAAAGTCTTCATCTCCGGCGTCGACATCGCGGACGCCACCCTGATTGTCGGCCGCACAGAAGACGCCCGCACCGGCAACCTGAAACCCTGCCTGTTCATCGTCCCGCGGGACGCCGCCGGCTTCACCCGCCGCCAGATCGACATGGAACTCCAGGCCGCGGAGAAGCAGTTCGAGCTGACCCTGGACGACGTACGCCTCCCGGCGGACGCCCTCGTGGGCGACGAGGACGCAGGCCTCCTCCAGCTCTTCGCCGGCCTCAACCCCGAACGCATCATGACCGCCGCCTTCGCCATCGGCATGGGCCGCTACGCACTCGCCCAGGCGATCACCTACGCCCGCGACCGCACCGTCTGGAAAACCCCCATCGGCGCCCACCAGGCCATCGCCCACCCCCTCGCCCAGGCGCACATCGACCTCGAACTCGCCCGCCTGATGATGCAGAAAGCGGCCCACCTGTACGACGCCGGAGACGACGTCGGCGCAGGCGAGGCCGCCAACATGGCCAAGTACGCGGCCGGAGAGGCCTGCGTCAAAGCCGTCGACCAGGCCGTGCACACCCTCGGCGGAAACGGCCTCACCCGCGAATTCGGACTCGCCTCGTTGATAACGGCCGCACGCGTGGCTCGTATTGCTCCGGTGAGCCGGGAGATGATTCTCAACTACGTCTCCCACCAGACTCTGGGCCTTCCCAAGTCGTACTAGACCGTCGTGGCCGCCTTGGAGGAACCGTGTTCCGCAGCGAGTACGCAGACGTTCCGCCCGTAGAACTCCCCATCCACGAAGCGGTGCTGGGCCGGGCCGCCGAGTACGGTGACGCGCCCGCCCTCATCGACGGAACCGACGGCACCACCCTCACGTACGAGCAACTGGACCGCTTCCACCGGCGCATCGCGGCCGCGCTCGCCGAGGCCGGCGTACGCAAGGGCGACGTGCTCGCCCTGCACAGCCCCAACACCGTCGCCTTCCCGACCGCCTTCTACGCGGCCACGCGCGCGGGTGCCACCGTCACCACCGTGCACCCCCTGGCCACCGCCGAGGAGTTCGCCAAGCAGCTGAAGGACTCGGCGGCCCGCTGGATCGTCACCGTGTCACCCCTGCTGGAAACGGCACGCAGGGCCACCGAACTCGCCGGCGGCGTCGAGGAGATCTTCGTCTGCGACAGCGCACCCGGACACCGGTCGCTGATCGACATGCTGGCCTCCGCCGCGCCCGAGCCGGAGGTCGCCATCGACCCGGTGGAGGACGTCGCCGCGCTGCCGTACTCCTCGGGCACCACCGGCATCCCCAAGGGCGTCATGCTCACGCACCGCCAGATCGCCACCAACCTCGCCCAGCTCGAACCCGTCATGCCGGCCGGCCCCGGCGAACGCATCCTCGCCGTCCTGCCCTTCTTCCACATCTACGGCCTGACGGCCCTCATGAACGCACCCCTCAGGCAGGGCGCCACGGTCGTCGTCCTTGCGCGCTTCGAACTCGAAACCTTCCTCGCGGCCATCCAGAACCACCGCATCACCAGCCTGTTCGTCGCCCCGCCCATCGTCCTGGCCCTCGCCAAACACCCCCTGGTCGCCCAGTACGACCTCTCGTCCCTGAAGCACGTCATCAGCGCCGCCGCCCCCCTGGACGCCCAACTCGCCGCCGCCTGCTCCGAGCGGCTCGGCCTGCCACCCGTCGGCCAGGCCTACGGCATGACGGAGCTGTCACCCGGCACCCATGTGGTCCCCCTCGCCGCCATGCACGAGGCACCTCCCGGCACCGTCGGCAAACTCATCGCGGGCACCGAGATGCGCATCGTCTCCCTCGACGACCCCGACAAGGACCTCGGCGCCGGCGAGTCCGGCGAGATCCTCATCCGCGGCCCCCAGATCATGAAGGGCTACCTCGGCCGCCCCGACGCCACCGCCGCGATGATCGACCCGGACGGCTGGCTGCACACCGGAGACGTCGGCCACGTCGACAACGACGGCTGGCTCTTCGTCGTCGACCGCGTCAAGGAACTCATCAAGTACAAGGGCTTCCAGGTGGCCCCCGCCGAACTCGAAGCCCTCCTGCTCACCCACCCGGGCATCACCGACGCGGCCGTCATCGGCGTCTACAACGACGACAACAACGAAGTCCCGCACGCCTACGTCGTCCGCCGGCCCACCGCCACCGACCTCTCCGAAGGAGAGGTCATGATGTATGTCGCCGAACGCGTCGCTCCCTACAAACGCGTCCGCCGGGTCACCTTCATCGACTGCATCCCGCGGGCCGCCTCCGGAAAGATCCTCCGCCGTGAACTGCGGGCACTGCAGGAGCGCACATGACATTGATCGGACGTGCACGCGCGCGTGGCATCGAGACCCTCAGCCTCGACTCCCCGGCCAGCCGCAACGCACTCTCCGCGGCACTCGTCGGAGAACTGGCCGACGCGCTGACGGACTGCGCCAAGGACACCGACGTCCGCGCGATCGTCCTCACCCACACCGGCAACACGTTCTGCGCGGGCGCCGACCTCCGCGACCCGCCGGCGCCGGACGCACTCGTCGGGCTGCTGAGGCAGATCGTCGAGCTGCGCAAACCGGTCGTGGCCCGCGTCACCGGCCATGTGCGCGCAGGCGGCCTCGGTCTGCTGGCCGCCTGCGACATCGCGGCGGGGGCGACGGCGTCCACCTTCGCCTTCACCGAGGTACGCATCGGGGTGGCCCCCGCGGTCATCTCCCTGCCCTTGCTGCCCCGCACGGACCCCCGGGCCCTCGCGCGCTACTACCTCACCGGCGAACGCTTCGAGGCCCCCGAGGCGGCCCGCATCGGCCTGCTGACCGCCACCGGCGACGACGTGGACGCCGTACTGGAACCGATCCTGGACGGACTGCGCCGAGCCGCCCCGCAGGGCCTGGCCGAGACGAAAGCGCTGCTCACAGCTAAGGTGCTCGAAACATTCGACCGGGACGCGGCCGACCTCACCGCGCTCTCGGCCCGGCTGTTCGCCTCCCCGCAGGCCCGCGAGGGGATGACGGCCTTCCTGGAACGACGGGATCCCACATGGGTGCTGTGACCACCGACAACGGCGTCGACCGCGCCGACCGCGTACCCAAGCAGGACCGCAGCCGAGCCACCCGGCAGCGCCTCCTGGAAGCCGCCGTGGCCTGCCTCGCCGAACACGGCTGGGCAGGCTCCACGGTCTCCGTCGTGGCCGAACGCGCCGGCGTCTCCCGCGGCGCCGCCCAGCACCACTTCCCCACCCGCGAGGACCTCTTCACGGCAGCCGTCGAATACGTCGCCGAGGAACGCTCGACGGCGCTGCGCGCCCTGTTCCCGCAGGGAGCGGCCGGAGACCGACGGGCGGTCGTGTCGGCCCTCGTCGACCTCTACACCGGCCCCCTCTTCCGGGCGGCGCTGCACTTGTGGGTCGCCGCCTCCAACGAGGAACAGCTCCGTCCGCGCGTCACCGAACTCGAAGCCCACGTCGGCCGCGAAACCCACCGCATCGCGGTCGACCTCCTGGACGCCGACGAATCCCGCCCCGGCGTCCGCGAAACCGTCCAGGGCCTCCTGGACATGGCCCGCGGCCTCGGCCTCGCCAACCTCCTCACGGACGACACCGGACGCCGGGAGCGGGTCGTCGCGCAGTGGGCGGCCGTCCTGGACCGGGAACTCAGGGACTGAGCCGCTCCACCCGCCACCCCCCGTCCGCCTCCGCCACATACCGCAACCGGTCGTGCAGCCGGTTCTCGCGGCCCTGCCAGAACTCCACCGCCTGCGGGGCGACCCGGAAACCACCCCAGTTCGGGGGCACGGGCACCTGCTCGCCCTCCGGGTAGCGGGCCGTCAGTTCGGCGTACGAGGCGTCCAGGTCGGCGCGGGTGGAGATCACGCTCGACTGGGCGCTGGCCCAGGCGCCGAGCTGCGAGCCGTGCGGACGGGTGCGGAAGTAGGCGGCGGTCTCGTCACGGCCGGTGCGGCGCGCGATGCCCGTGACGATGACCTGGCGGGCCATCGGATGCCAGGGGAACAACAGCGAGATGTACGGGTTCTCGGCGAGGTCGCGGGCCTTGCGGGAGTCGTAGTTGGTGTAGAAGACGAAACCCTGCTCGTCGAAGTGCTTCAGCAGCACGGTGCGCGAGCTGGGACGGCCTTCGGCGTTCGCCGTGGAGACGACCATGGCGTTCGGCTCGAAGAGATGGGCCTGAGTCGCGGCCTGCTGGAACCAGCGCGCGAACTGCGCCACCGGGGTGGCGGCCAGATCGGACTCGGCGAGGCCCTCGGCCCGGTACTGCTTGCGCATCGAGGCGGGATCGAAGGGGACGGCGTCTCGGTCGGTCACCCGATCATCCTGCCGTATGCGCAGGTGCCGTTCGCCATGGCGTCCGTCATGATTTCGGCATGGGCGCTCGCCGACCACGAGCACCGTGGCACTGAGTGCCGCGAAGCCTCCCCAAAAGTGGCACTCAGAGATATCGTGCTGGTGCGTTCTGGTTGAGCGACCAGCCGCGTGGGGCATCACCAGGGTGGCCCCCAGGACCACGAGTCGCACGACACGACCGGGGATCCAGCGGCCGAGCCGCCGTTTTTCTGCCCTGCACATCTGTCGTACACATCACGAGGAGCCGCCTGATGTCCGACTTCGTACCCGGACTCGAGGGAGTCGTCGCGTTCGAGACGGAGATCGCCGAACCGGACAAGGAGGGCGGCGCCCTCCGGTACCGGGGCGTCGACATCGAGGACCTGGTCGGTCACGTCTCCTTCGGAAACGTCTGGGGGCTGCTCGTCGACGGCGCCTTCAACCCCGGCCTGCCGCCCGCCGAACCGTTCCCGATCCCCGTGCACTCCGGCGACATCCGGGTGGACGTCCAGTCGGCACTGGCCATGCTGGCACCGGTCTGGGGCCTCAAACCCCTCCTGGACATCGACGCCGAGCAGGCCCGCGCGGACCTCGCCCGAGCCGCCGTCATGGCACTCTCCTACGTCGCCCAGTCGGCCCGCGGCCAGGGCCTCCCCATGGTTCCGCAGCGGGAGATCGACAAGGCCCACTCGATCACCGAGCGCTTCATGATCCGCTGGCGCGGCGAGCCCGACCCCAAGCACGTCGCCGCCGTCGACGCCTACTGGACCTCCGCCGCCGAGCACGGCATGAACGCGTCCACCTTCACCGCCCGCGTCATCGCCTCCACCGGAGCGGACGTCGCCGCGGCGCTCTCCGGCGCCGTAGGAGCGATGTCCGGCCCGCTGCATGGCGGCGCGCCCTCCCGGGTCCTCGGCATGATCGAGGAGATCGAACGGACCGGCGACGCGGAGGCGTACGTCAAGCAGGCCCTCGACAAGGGCGAGCGGCTGATGGGCTTCGGACACCGCGTGTACCGCGCCGAGGACCCACGCGCGCGCGTGCTGCGGCGCACGGCCCGCGAGCTGGGTGCCCCGCGATTCGAGGTCGCCGAGGCGCTGGAGAAGGCGGCACTGGCGGAGCTGCACGCGCGGCGCCCGGACCGCGTGCTCGCCACGAACGTCGAGTTCTGGGCGGCGATCGTCCTCGACTTCGCCCAGGTGCCCGCCCACATGTTCACCTCGATGTTCACGTGTGCCCGCACGGCCGGCTGGTCGGCGCACATCCTGGAGCAGAAGCGCACGGGCCGGCTGGTGCGGCCGTCCGCGCGATACGTGGGCCCGGGCGTACGGCGGCCGCAGGAGATCGAGGGCTACGACGGCATCGCCCGCTGAGGGAGCGGCAGCACCGGAACGCAGACGACCCGCGAGCTCTGGTCCCTCCGCCTGGGCGGAGGAGCCGGCCGGACGTACCGGCGAGCTCGCGGGTCGGGTGACTGCTTGGGATTGGGCCGGCTGCACGGTTCTCTCCCGCGCTGGTCCGGCACCGCACTCGGTGTGGTGGCGAGCCGCTAGCCCGCAGTCACCTCACGCGTCCGGTATTCATACATCTGCCGAACCACCTCCCTTCTCGTGTACCCCACACCCTAAGAACCGGTCGGCGCACGATCAACCACTTTTTTGACGGGGGCCGGTGACCTAGCTTTTCGACCATGACGGAGCGACGCGCGATTCTCAGTGGATCGACCTTCGAGGAGCAGATCGGTTACGCACGGGCCGTGGTCGACGGGGACTGGGTGCACGTGTCCGGGACCACGGGGTTCGACTACGCGACGATGACGATCTCGGACGACGTCGTCGAGCAGGCCGAGCAGTGCCTACGGAACATCGGGGCGGCGCTCGCGGACGCGGGGTGCGGGTTTTCCGATGTCGTACGGGTGCGGTACCTGCTGCCCGAGCGCGACGACTTCGAGCCGTGCTGGCCCGTGCTGCGGCGGGCGTTCGGGGAGGTGCGGCCGGCGGCGACCATGATGGTGGTCGGGCTGGCGGACCCTCGGATGAAGATTGAGATCGAGGTGTATGCGCGGCGTCCGGTGCTGCGGATCGAGGCCGTGGACTCCGAGGCCATGCTGGAGGAGTGGCGGTTCGTCCACAACAAGACAGTGCCGCCTGCCGCCATGTCGCTGGAGGAGGCTCGGGAGCGGCTCGGGCGTTACCGGCTGGAGAACGCGTATCTGGGGGATGCTCTCGTCGGGTGCTCGACCGTACGGCCGCCGGAGGGTGATGAGGGTGTGGCCACGGTGATCGCGCGGGTGCTGCCCGAGTTCCGGGGGCGCGGGTTCGGGCGGGCGCTGTACGAGAAGGGGCTGGCGCACGCGCGTGTGCTGGGTGCCGGGGTGGTCGAGACCTGTGTGCTGGCGGCCAACGAGGGTGGGCTGCGGTTTGCCGAGAAGTGCGGGTTCGTCGAGACCGACCGGTATGTGCTGGACGGCGAGAGTGATCTGTGGATTGATCTTCGGCTGGTGATGGCCGGATCATAGGGATCGGCGGGTTGCAACGATTCCTTCAATCTTGGGGAACTCGGTGTGTGCTGCGTCACGTTCCAGTTAGATGATTGCGAGTGAGCGAACCGACGCGCCGTACGTGCGGACGCAGCTTGGCAGGGGGTCCAGGTGAGTGCTTCCCGGCGTAGTGGGACCACCGACGAGCTGGGGCCCGATGAGCCCGAGCGGGCCGGCCCGGTGGGTCCTGACGGCTCCGATCTGCTGGCCGCGCTGCTCGACGGGATGGATGCGGCGCTGTGTGCCTTCGACGCGGGCGGGGTCGTCACGCACTGGAATCGTGAGGCCGAGCGGATTCTGGGCTGGACCGCGGCCGAGGCGGTGGGCCGGCACGGGTTCGCTGGGTGGGCGGTGCGCCCTGCGGATGCCGAGGAGGTCGAGCGGCGGCTGATGTCCGCCATGGAGGCCCCGGGTCGGCAGGTGCACGAGTTCGCGCTGCTGACGAAGGACGGCGGGCGGGTGCTGGTGCGGACGCAGTCCGCGGCGGTGCGCGGGCCCGACGGCAAGCCCGCGGGGGTGTACTGCGCCTTCAGCGAGGTGCATGCGCAGATCGATCTGGAGCGGTCGATCGCGCTCAGCGAGGCGTTGTTCGAGGACGCGAGCTGGGGTGTCGTACTGGTCGATGCCGATCTGCGGCCCGCGGTGGTGAACGCTCATGCGGCGCGGGCGCTCGGGATCGGGCGTACGTCGGCGCTGGGCCGGCCGCTGGGGGAGTTGCTCGCCCAGGGTGTGGAGGAGCTGGAGAGCGCGCTCACGCATGTGCTGGCGGAGGGTGCGCCGCCGGCGCCGGCGGAGATCTGGGTGAGTGTGCGGACGCCGGAGGGCGATCAGCGGCGGTGCTGGCGCTGTGGCTTCGTACGGCTGGCGTCACCGCTCGCGGAGGAGCCGGTGCCGTTGGGTGTCGCCTGGCTGTTCCAGGACGTGACGGAGGGCAAGCAGGGCGAGCAGGAGGCGGCTCTGCTGCGGTTCCGGACCAATCAGCTGCATCGGGCGGCCCGGGCGGCCGCGGAGTGCGAGGACCCGGGTGAGGCGGCGACCGTCCATCTGGACTTCGCGCTCGCCGGGTTCGCCGACCATGCGCTGATCGACCGAGTGGCGGGCGGTGCGGTGGCCGACGGGGCGGCGGAGGGTCCCGTACGGCTGGTGCGGGTCGCCACTACGCCGTCGGGGGCGCCGGGGCCGAGTCTGCTGACCGGGCAGGCGGGGTTGCCGGTGCGGTACGGGCAGGGGCATCCGGCGCTGCAGTGCGTGGAGCGGGCGGGGTCCGTGCGGGCGAGCGTGGGGGCGGTGCCGGCGGAGCAGGCGCGGGAGTGGGCGCTGGCCCGGCAGTGGCCGGAGGATGCCGTGCACGCGTTGTGCGCGGTGCTGCGGAGCCGGGGGCGGACGTTGGGGGTCGTGACGTTTCTGCGGGGGAGTGGGCGGAGTCAGTTCGAGCGGGTGGACGCGGTGTACGCGGAGGATGTCGCCGTGCGGATTGCCGCGGCGCTGGATTTGGCGGGGGTTGTGGGGCGGTAGCGAGGCCCGGCGGTGCGGGGTGCCGCCTGCGCCCACCCGTGCCGCCCCAGGCGGCACGAATGCCCGCAGGCTGCGCAGGTGATGGCTGCCCGCAGGCTCAGCCGGCTGCTATTGCTGGTAGAAGATCCGGTCTCCGTACTTCTGCATCACGCGGCTGTTCCACTCGTGGCCGCCGTCCACGTTGCCGGACCGCAGCAGTGGTGGCTCGATGCCCCGCTCGGCGAGGGTGCCCGCTGCCGTGGCCATGACCGCCTGGAGGATTGCGCTGGTGACGACCGTCGAGGCCGGGGCGAAGGGGGCCGGGATGGTGTCCAGGGTGAGGGTGGCGTCGCCGATGGGGATCTTGGAGTCGAGGACGAGGTCGCAGTGGTCGCGCAGATAGGTGCCGGAGCTGTGCCGGGACCGGGTCCCGGTCGCGTACGCCACTGAGGTCACGCCGATGACCTTCACGCCGAGCTCGCGGGCGTGGACGGCCATTTCGACGGGGAGGGCGTTGCGGCCGGAGAGGGAGATGATCACGAGGGCGTCCCCGGCGCGGAGCGGCGAGGAGTCGAGGACGGCGGTCGCGAGGCCGTCGACGCGCTCCAGGGCGGAGCCCAGGGTGGCCGGCATCACGTCGACGCCGACGACGCCCGGTACGGCGAGCAGGTTCATCAGGGCGAGTCCGCCCGCGCGGTAGACGACGTCCTGGGCGGCGAGGGAGGAGTGACCGGCGCCGAAGGCGAAGAGGCGGCCGCCGTCCGTGACGGTGTCGGCGAGGAGGGTGCCGGCCGCCGTGATGGACTGTGCCTCCTCGTCCCGGACCCGTTGCAGGAGGTCGATCGCGGCGTCGAAGAACTGGTCGGCCAGTTTGCCGTCGCTCATGCGGGTCCTTCCGGGGCGGTGTGGGGTGACCGGGCGCGGATGTGTCGCGGATCACCGTGCGGTCTGGACCAGTGCCGTGTCAATACGGTGGGTGAGTGCCCGCTCGTAACGCCGTGGTTTCAGCGGCGAGGCACGGTTGTCAGTGGTATGCGTCAGAATTGGATCCAGGGCCAGCGCACACGCCGGGAAGCTGTCGTGCTTCCGGCAGATCTCATCGAGGGGCACGTATGTCCGGACTGATCGACACCACGGAGATGTATCTCCGCACCATCCTCGAGCTGGAGGAGGAAGGTGTGGTCCCCATGCGCGCCCGGATCGCCGAGCGGCTGGACCAGAGCGGGCCGACCGTCAGCCAGACGGTGGCGCGGATGGAGCGGGACGGTCTCGTGTCCGTGGCGACGGACCGCCATCTGGAGCTGACGGACGAGGGCCGTCGCCTCGCCACGCGCGTGATGCGCAAGCACCGGCTCGCCGAGTGTCTGCTGGTCGATGTGATCGGTCTGGAGTGGGAGCAGGTGCACGCGGAGGCGTGTCGCTGGGAGCACGTGATGAGTGAGGCCGTGGAGCGGCGCGTGCTGGAGCTGCTGCGGCACCCGACCGAGTCGCCGTACGGCAACCCGATTCCGGGCCTTGAGGAGCTGGGCGAGAAGGACGGCGCGGACCCGTTCCTGGACGAGGGCATGGTGTCGCTGGCGGACCTCGACCCGGGCGCCGACGGCAAGACGGTCGTGGTGCGCCGTATCGGTGAGCCGATCCAGACGGATGCGCAGCTGATGTACACGCTGCGGCGGGCGGGTGTGCAGCCCGGTTCGGTGGTGAGTGTGACGGAATCGGCGGGCGGTGTGCTGGTGGGCAGCGGTGGTGAGGCGGCCGAGCTGGAGGCGGATGTCGCCTCCCATGTGTTCGTCGCCAAGCGCTGACGCCGTCAACTTCCGTTGTTCCAGGGGTGTTTGGGGAGTCCTGCGGGCTTGTCGTCGATCTCTTTCGGCCGCCGGGATCCGGTGCGTCGAAATCGCAGCGCTCGGACGTTTCGCGTGCGAGGCTGTCGCGTGAGGCATATGACCTGAGGGGGGTCGGGAGGATGTGCCGCAGACGTGTGGAGGGCCCCGGCGCCGTGTGGCGCCGGGGCCTGTCCTCCCCTGTGCTGACCCGGAGCCCCGAGCTCTCAGGGTCATCCCCTTCGGACCGTTTTCCCCGAGCGGTCCGCCTCCCGCTGAAGATCTCCCCTCGGCGGCGGCGATCATTCCTCGGGCGAGGTCACTCGTACGAGGGGTGTTGGCCGCAGGGACCCTATTTTCGAATACCCATTCGATAGTCTTCGGTGACAGGTCACGCGGAACGTGCGCTTCAGGAGTGAGCGCACCAGCACTGAGCGCACAAGCACCGAGCGCACAACGAACTGAGCTCATACGAACAGGCAGCTGCACGGCACGGCAGGACACGGTTCACAGGACCGGCCGGCTCGAGCGGGAGCGAGCGGTCCGAGCGGAGCTAGGGGGGTGCCAGGACCATGGCGCGACGCATCGACGTGACGGGTGCGGGCGGCGTACGCCTCGCGGCCTGGGAGTTCGGCGACCCTCCCAAGGCCGACCCGGCGCAACCCGCGCCCGAGGACACACCCGGCGTGCTGTTACTGCACGGCCTGATGGGCCGCGCCTCGCACTGGGCGTCCACTGCCCGCTGGCTCTCCGGGCGGCACCGTGCCGTCGCACTCGACCAGCGCGGCCACGGCCAGAGCGACAAGCCCCCGGGGGCCTCCTTCACCCGTGAGGCGTACGTCGAGGATGCCGAGGCCGCGCTCGAGCAGCTCGGCCTCGCCCCGGCCGTCCTCATCGGCCACGCCATGGGCGCGCTGACGGCCTGGCAGCTCGCCGCCAAGCGCCCCGAACTGGTGCGGGGCCTGGTCATCTGCGATATGCGGGCCTCCGCGCTGGGTGTCGCCTCGCAGCGGGAGTGGGCCGACTGGTTCAAGGCCTGGCCCGTCCCCTTCGCCACGCTCGCCGACGTACGCAAGTGGTTCGGCGAGGACGATCCGTGGGTGGAGCGGCCGAATCCGGCGCGCGGGGAGTTCTACGCCGAGGTGATGCACGAGTCGCCCGACGGCTGGCGGCCCGTCTTCGACTACGAGCAGATGCTGCGCTCCCGGGAGACCTGGGTGTATGACGCGCACTGGGAGGAGCTTGCGCAGGTGCGGTGTCCGGCACTTGTCGTGCGCGGGGTCGACGGGGAGTTGGGGCGGGCGGAGGCCCAGGAGATGGTGCGGGTGTTGCCTCTCGGCGAGTATGCGGAGGTGGCTGATGCGGGGCATCTTGTGCACTATGACCAGCCGGCGGCTTGGCGGGCGGCCGTCGAGCCGTTCCTCGACGCGGTGTTCACCGCGTGAGGCTGGGCGGGGCGCCTGATGGCTCGGGGGTGCTGGTTGTTCGGCGGGTGCGGGTCGGTGGGGGCTTGTCGCGCAGTTCTCCGCGCCCCTGACGGGGCACGCCGGCGGCACAGACGTACCGTCAGCCTTTGCTCACCGCCGTCAGGATCTCCGGGAGGCGGGCCGCTGTTCGTGGGGCCGCCAGGCGTAGGCCTGCCAGGGTGATGCCTGCCCCGTATGCCGCGCCGGCCGGGAGCAGCAGCCAGCCCCACCGGTCGCCGTCCTTGGCCACGTTGGCCCAGATCGTGGCGACGATGACGGGGGCGGACAGCAGGGCCGCTGAGACCATGCCGCCGAAGATGGAGATCCAGGCGAGGCCGGCCTGGCCGGGGGCGACGTTCTTGTAGCCCTCCTGGGGGATGGAGTACGGGAAACGGGCGGACGTCCATGCGCCGGTCGCCAGCATCGCGCCGAGCAGCGCGAAGGACAGGCCGAGCACCTCGGGCAGGCGGGGCCAGTCGCCGAGCATCGCGGTGGTCAGGACGGTCACGAGGGTGGCGTACGGCAGGGTGATCACGAGCAGGGCGAGGGCCCGGCCGCGCAGCTCGACATAGGCGTCGTGCGTGGAGGAGATGGTCGTGGCGACCATCCAGAACGCGGAGGTGTCCTGTCCGAACTGGTTGTACATCTGGATGCCGAGCATCCCCGCGGCGAAGCACGCGAAGTAGATCGAGCCGGTGCCCTGCAGGGCATTGAACACGGGCACGATCAGACCGATGGCGAGCGAGGTCACCCAGGCCGCCTTGGTCTTCGGGTCGCGCCAGATGTAGCGCAGGCTGCGTTCCATCACCGTGCCGGTGCGGCCGGAGGGCAGCAGGCGGGCGAGGCCGCCGGTGGTCCGTTCGCGGGCGGCGGGCTCGGCGGCCTGGAGGGTGGAGCCGTCGGGTGAGGTCATCAGCCGGGTGAGATGGCGTGACCACACGGCGAGCAGCAGCGTCAACGCGGCTACGCTCAGGGCCAGTTGGAGGGCGGCGACTCCGTACGAGCCGTTGCTCACCGAGTGCACCGCGCCGATGGCCGACGCGGGCGGCACCCACTTCAGGACGTCCGCCACCGGGTCGAGTTGCGAGAGCCCGGAGGAACCCAGGTGCTGCGCCCCGAAGTTGACCAGCTGCGCCCCGATCGCGATGACCAGGCCGCTCAGTACCGCCAGGTCGCGGCCCTTGCGGCTGGTCAGCAGGCGGATGTTGGCGGCGGCGACGGCCCGCGCCAGGGCCACGCACACCAGCAGCCCGAGGACGACGGCGAGGACACCGACGGCGTAGGCCGCGCCGCCGTGCGCGACCGCGATCACCGAACCGGCCAGCAGAAGCAGCGTGAACAGCGGCCCGATGCCCACCAGCGAGGCCGCCAGCAGCGCCCGCACCAGCGGCCGGGGCCGCAGCGGCAGCATCACAAGCCGCGTCGGGTCGAGCGTCTCGTCGCCGCTCGGGAAGAACAGCGGCATCACCGCCCAGCCCAGCGCCAGCACGGCCGTCCCGAGCGTGACCACGGACAGGGCGTGCGTGTTGCCGTGCAGCGCGATCAGTCCGAGCAGCTGCAGCGCCCCGAACAGCACCACGACGACGGCCGAGACGACATAGGCGGCCCGCCGTCCGCCGGACTGCCTGAGCCCGTTGCGCAGCAGCGACAGCTTCAGCCGTACGAAGACGGGAGTGAGGTCGGCTTCGCCCGTCATCGTGCGCCGCCGCCCAGCCAGTCCAGGTTCGACCCCGTGTCGCGGCCGCCCGCGCCGACGAGTTCGAGGAACGCCTGCTGCAGCGAAGCCGCCTCCCCGCGGACCTCGGCGAGCGTGCCGTGCGCGCGGATACGGCCGGCGGCCATCACGGCCACCCAGTCGCACAGCGACTCGACGAGCTCCATGACATGGGAGGAGAAGACGACGGTGGCGCCCGACGCCGTGTACCGCTCCAGGACCCCGCGGATGGTCTGGGCGGACACCGGATCGACGCCCTCGAACGGCTCGTCGAGGAAGAGCACTTCGGGGTTGTGGAGCAGCGCGGCCGCGAGGCCGATCTTCTTGCGCATACCGGTCGAGTAGTCGACGACGAGCTTGTGCTGGGCGCCGGCCAGGTCGAGCACATCGAGAAGCTGCGTGGCCCGCTTGTCGACCTCGGTACCGGGCAGCCCCCGCAACCGCCCGCTGTACGAGAGCAGTTCACGCCCCGACAGCCGTTCGAAGAGCCGCAGCCCCTCCGGCAGCACCCCGATCCGCGCCTTCACCGCCACCGGATCCCGCCACACGTCGTGCCCGACGACCTCGACACTCCCCTGATCGGGCCGCAGCAGCCCGGTCACCATGGACAGGGTGGTCGTCTTTCCGGCCCCGTTCGGCCCGACGAGCCCGATGAACTTCCCCGCGGGCAGTTCCAGATCGATCCCGGCAACGGCAACTTGCTGCCCGAACCGCTTCCACAGTCCCTGTACGCGCACGGCGGCTGACGTCATGGATCAACCCTACGGCGCTGCAGCCGCCCGACAGGGGCGCGGGACTGTGCTGATCTGCGGCTCCGCCGCGGGGCGCGAGCAACCACATACAACCCGCTCTCGCCGGGCTACCGATCCCGCCCACACGCATAGGCGAGAGGCGAAATCAATTCCTCCGCATCCGGCAGCCACCGATTGGCGGGCGTGGGCCGACAGGCCCACTGAACGGCCCCCCGCGCCCCGTACCGGGTGGGCGGCGCAGCCACATACGCCCCCTCCCCGAGCGCAACGAGATCCAGGGACGAGGGCGACCAGCCCAACTTCCGCACCAGTTCGGGCATCTTCGCCGCCGCCCCGGGCAGCACGAAGAAGTGCATCCGGCGATCCGGCGTCAACGTCACAGGACCGAGCGTCAACTCCATGCGCTCCATGCGCGCCAGCGCGAGGAACCCCGCGGTCTCGGCGACCTCGATCGCGTCGAAGGTACGCCCCGTCGGCAGCAGGATCGACGCCGTCGGATGCTTCTGCCACATCCGGCGGGCGACGGTCGCACTGCCCGTCGCCAGCGCCTCCCAGTCGTCGTCCGCCGGATGCGCGCCGCGCGCGGCGCACGCCGTGTCGCCGCAGGAGCAGTGCCACACCCCGTCGACGGCTTCCAGCCAGGTGCCGGGGAAGACGTCCCAGTGGCGCTCCTCGGCGTAGCGGACGGCGGTCTCCTGCAGCGATTCCCCACGCTGCTTCGGAATCTGAGCGGCTTCGGGGCCGGCGATCGTCTCTTCCACGGTGAACTCAACTCCCGTACCTACCTGGAGTTACGGGGGTAGCGCGCGCGGGGGAGGAGCATTGATTCCGTATCTGGGGCGCATGGATGCACGTGTGGGGGCGCGCGGGAGGAACCTCGGCGTGAGCTGGGTAGCCACCGGTGGGGTCGGGTTCCGCCTTTACCCCGGCAATCCGCGCAAGCCTCGCATTTTAGGTCTGTCGGCGGGGCATTGATCTTCACGGCCGGATCTTTTCGCTTCAGGGAATTGTTCCCAGGGGGTACGCCATGGCCGCAAGGCCTCTCGTCGCGCGACAGCCGAACGAACGGTTGCAGGCGCTCATCCAGGAGGCGGGGTGCTCGAACGCCGGGCTCGCCCGTCGGGTCAACATGTGCGGCGCCGAGCACGGCCTCGACCTGCGCTACGACAAGACGTCCGTGGCCCGCTGGCTGCGCGGGCAGCAGCCGCGCGGGCGCGCCCCGGCGATCATCGCAGAGGCGCTGGGACGCAAGCTGGGCCGTACGGTCACGATCGACGAGATCGGCATGGCCAACGGCAAGAACCTCGCCTCGGGCGTGGGTCTCCAGTTCTCGCCGACGGTACTGGGGGCCATCGAGCAGGTCTGCGAGCTGTGGCGCAGTGACGTGGGGCGCCGGGACTTCCTGTCCGGTTCGTCCGTCGCCGCGTCCGCGCTGGTCGAGCCGAGCCGGGACTGGCTGATCTCCTCGCCCGACTCGCAGGTGTCGCGCTCGGCGGGACCACGGGTGGGACAGTCCGACGTGGCGGCCGTGCGCGCGATGACACAGGCGCTGGTGGATCTGGACCACCAGTACGGCAGCGGGCATGTGCGCCCGGTGGTCGTGCACTACCTCAACAGCGTCGTCTCGGGGCTGCTGGCGGGGTCGTACCGGGAGGCCGTCGGCCGTGATCTGTTCGCCGCGGTGGCCCGGCTGACCGAGCTCGCGGGGTACATGGCCGTCGACACCGGGCAGCCGGGCCTGGCCCAGCGCTACTACATCCAGGCGCTGAGGCTCGCGCAGGCCGCCGGGGACCGCGGCTACGGCGGGTACGTCCTCGCCGCCTCCATGAGCCATCTCGCCGCGCAGCTCGGAAACCCGCGTGAGATCGCGCAGTTGGCGCGGGCGGCGCAGGAGGGGGCGCGTGGGCGCGTGACCCCGCGCGCGGAGGCGATGTTCTACGCGGCGGAGGCGCGCGGGCATGCGTTGATGGGGGACGCGCGGGCGGCCCAGGTGGCGTCCGGGCGGGCGGTCACGGCGCTGGAGTCCGCCGATTCCGCCTCCGGAGACGACCCCGCGTGGATCACGCACTTCGACGAGGCGTATCTGGCCGACGAGTTGGCGCACTGCCACCGGGACCTCGGACAGGCCGAGGCGGCGGCACGGCGCGCGCAGGAGTCGCTGGCCGGGCTGCCCGAGACCAAGGCCCGCAGGCGGGCCATCGGGTATGTGCTGCTGGCCACCGCGCAGGTGCAGCAGCGGGAGATCGAGCAGGCCTGCAACACGGGACTGAAGGCCGTGGAGCTCCTGGAGTCCCTGCGCTCCAACCGGGGCGCCGAGTACCTGGAGGACTTCCAGCAGCGGCTGGACCCTTACCGGGACGAGCCGGTGGTGCGGGAGTTCGGAGCCCGCCTCGACCTGCAGGCGGCTGCGTGAACCTGCGGACAACGGCCGGTGGCCGTTGGGGGTCGGCCGGAGTGCGTGACAGATGCAACAGATGCAGCGGTATGCAGAGCGGTTTTGTTACTGCTGTCACAGGGAAGGAGGTTGCGCCCTGAGCTGCGTGGCACCCGGCTCGGGGGACCCGGTAGCGTGAGCCGACGATTCCGAAGGTCCCCCATTCGTAGGAGTCCCGGTGACGCAGAGTGGACAGGGCGAGGAGCCCTCGCCGCGCGAAGCGCGCGAAGGCATCGTGCTGCCCTCCGACGGCGGCGAGCCCCTGCTGCCGGGCATGCTGGGCGCCCAGGCCCCGGCCGGCCCGCAGCCCGGCCCCTACGGCGGACCGCCTGCCGGTGACCCCGCCGGGCAGCAGCCAGGCGCGTACAACGGCCCGCAGGCGGGCTCCTACGGCGGTCAGCCGTCAGGCCAGTACGGCGGACAGCAGAGCGGCCCGTACGGCGGCCCGCAGGCCCCGGCCCCACCCGGCGGCCAGGCCTGGGGCACGCCGTGGGGCCCCGACCAGCAGCAGAGTGCGGCCCCGTCGCCGGGCCAGGGCTGGCCGACACCGCCGGCCCCGGCGTGGGGGGCACCCGACCAGCAGCAGTCGCCGCCCCCGGACCAGTGGGGTGCGCACGGGTCCGGGCCGCTGCCCCCCGAGAGCACCCCGGCCCCGTCGTACGGCGGTCAGCCCGCGATGCCGCAGCCCCCGGCGAACGCACCCCTGCCGCCCGCCGCGAACGCGTATGGCGCCTCGGCTCCGGAGGCCGCCCCGCTGCCTCCCGCCGCCCCCGGTGGCGCTCCGCTTCCGCCCGCTGTGGACGAGGGGGCCACGCAGTACATACCGCCCGTTGCTGCTGCTTCCGATACCGAAGGGGCGACTCAGTACATTCCGCCCGTTGCGCCGGGAGCGTTGCCGCCCGAGGTCGGTGGGGGCGGATCGGTCTCCGAGGCGACGCAGTTCCTCGGGCATACGCCGCATGCGGCCGGGCCCGACTCGCAGGCCACCCAGTACATACCGCCCGTGACCGGGCAGGCGCCGTACGGCATGCCGCAGGGCGGGGAACGGCAGCCGCCTGCCGAGTTCGACAACCTGTTCCGCAGCGGGCCCGGTGCCGGGAGCCCCGCGCAGGCCACGCAGCAGATGCCGCGCTTCCAGCAGCCGCCGCCCCCGCAGGCCGCGTACGCCCCGCCCGGGCCCGGTGACGGCAGCAGCGGCCGCAGCCGCTCACGGGTGCCGCTCATCGCCGCGATCGGTGTCGGCATCGTCGTGCTCGGCATCGGTGCCGGCGCGCTGCTCAACGGCGGGGGCGACAGCGGCGGCAAGGACAAGAACCAGACCGTCTCCGCCACGGCCCCGGCGACCGACGGCTCCGCCTCGTCAGCCGGCGATCCGGCGAAGCAGCAGGCCGTCGCCCTGGACAAGCTGCTCGCCGACAGCGGTGGCAGCCGGGCCTCGGTGATCCGGGCGGTGGACAGTGTGAAGGGGTGCAGGGACCTCGGCCAGGCCGCCTCGGACCTGCGCGACGCGGCCAAGCAGCGCGCCGAGCTGGTCAACCGGCTGTCCGGCCTGTCCGTCGACAAGCTCCCGAACCACGCCGCGCTGACCGCCGCGCTCACCAGGGCCTGGCAGGCGTCCGCGGCGGCCGACAACCACTACGCGGCCTGGGCCGACCAGGTGGGCGGCAAGAAGGGCTGCAAGAAGGGCCAGGCCCGCCCGACCGGCCAGACCGCGGCCGGCAACCGCGAGAGCGGCACCGCCAGCCAGCAGAAGGTCAAGGCGGCCCGGCTGTGGAACGCCATCGCGGAGACATACGGTCTGAGCCGGCGCCAGCCGACCCAGCTGTGATGTGAAAGCGCGGACGTGAGCCTCAGTTCACGTCCGCGCTCTGCAGCGTCTTCGTCACGTCCACGAACCCCTTGTTCACCGCCACGAGTTGGCCCTGGCGTACCACCTGGAGCGTCACGTCGGCGTTGACCATGCGGGAGAAGCCGATGCTGGCCAGCGGGCCCTCGGAGGACCACTGCAGGGCCGGCGTCAGTCCGTCCGTGTCGACCTTCAGCCCGTCGTCGAGGGCCCTGCGCACCGTGTCGGCGGACACGTCGCCGCTGCCCAGCGACGCGACGACGGACCTGAACACCGTGTACGCGATCCATGTCGTCTGCACCCCGGTGTCCGAGGCGTCGATGCGGTTGTCGCCGAAGGCCTGCTCCTGGATCACCTTCTTCATGGCGTCCCAGCGCGGATCGCTCGACACCGGGTACCAGCCGGTGACGTAGGACCCCTCGTACGGCCCCGACTGTCCGCCGGACTCGTTGATCACCGTCTGGTCGACGCTGTCGAGCGTGGCGGCGGTCTTCACCGCGGGGTAGCCCTGGCGGTCGCGCCGGAAGGAGTCCATGAAGGTGTCGGTGCGGTCCCCGAGCGCGGGGATCACGCACCCGCTCTTCGCCGGGGTGCCGGTCGTGGCCGTCAGCGCCTGCCGCGAGGGCCCCGAGTACTCGGTGGTGTCGTCCGCCGCCCGCTGGTCGATCGCGGGACGGTGGCCGCCCGCCTTCAGGCCGGAGTCGAGCATGGCGGGCAGTTCGTCGCCCGCGATGCTGTCGGGCCGCACGAGCGCCACCGGGCCGCAGCCGTCGGCGAGTTCCTTGCCGAGACCGGCCAGCAGGGCGGGCTGGCCGCCGTTGACCGGGTAGGACATGGGGCTGGTGAACTCGGCGGTCGTGACGCCGTAGCCGCCGATGTAAGGGATGCCTGCGCCCTCCAGCTCGGGGAGGTAGGAGTCGCCGTACTGGCTGTAGGAGCCGACGACCGCGACGACGTTCTCCTTGACGGCGAGGCGGGCGCACTTCGCGGCGGCCACGCTGTCGTTGTGCTCGTTGCAGGTCAGGACCTTCAGCTTGCGGCCGTTGATGCCGCCCTGGGCGTTGATCCAGCGGGCGTAGGCCTGCGCGAAGGCCGGCATGCCGGGCTTGTTGGTCGCGCTGGTGTCCGAAGGGGCCCAGGTCATGACGGTGATCGGGCCATCCCCGGAACCCCCCGTGGTACCGGGGATGACCCCGCAACCGGCGGCGAGCGAGGCACAGGCGACCAGCGCCCCCGCCGAGAGGGCGGTGGCTCTGAGAGGCCGGGTGCGTGTGGGGAGGAAGGTGCTGCGATTGCGTCGCCTGCCGGTCATGGGCACACACGCTTCCGCCACATCGCCAACCCGGGGGTGACCTTCGGTTGTCGAACGGTGACACCGAGGTGAATTACGGGGGTCGGTAGGACGCCCGAGCGGCAGAACGTACGATCGATGACCGTGCAAGGTTCGGAGAACTCTTCCCGTCGCGGCCGTCGCTCCTCCACCATGGGCGGCATGCCACTGAACGACATGCCGTGGTGGCGCTGGCGCAGCAATGTGCGCTCCGCGCTGCACATGCTCTCCGACCCGGCGTTCCAGCAGAACGTCTGGCTGGCCGGCGTCGACGGATACGGGGACGTGACCGACGCCGTGTACCGCCTCGTCGAGGACACCTGGCTGGACAACTGGTCCGCCGAGAAGTACGTCGGCACGATATTCCGGGACTCCCAGGAGGCGGCCCTCGTCGACACCGCCGTGCTCCGGGTGCTGCGGATCATGCACCAGGTCGGGCCCGACGCGCCGGTCTCCGCATACGTCGAGAACCAGGCCTGGCCGGAAGCCGTCAGGGCGGCCCGGGACGCGCATGTGCGGATGGCTACAGCCGACGGCGAGGACCCGGACGCGCCGCCGCGCACGCTCGAGGTGCTGCGGATCATGACCAGGTCCGCGTAGCGGACTCCGGTCCGGACCGGGGCCCGTTTATGGGACCCTGTCCTGCATGAACGAGCAGTCCACCCGAGCCGCGGCGCTCGACGACCAGTACGTCCTCACGCTCTCCTGCCCCGACAAGCGGGGCATCGTGCACGCCGTGTCGAGCTATCTCTTCATGACCGGCTGCAACATCGAGGACAGCCAGCAGTTCGGCGACCACGACACGGGTCTGTTCTTCATGCGCGTCCACTTCTCCGCCGAGGAGCCGGTGACGGTGGACAAGCTGCGAGCGAGCTTCGCGGCGATCGGTGACTCCTTCCACATGGACTGGCAGATCAACCGGGCCGACGAGAAGATGCGCATCGTCCTCATGGTCAGCAAGTTCGGGCACTGCCTGAACGACCTGCTGTTCCGGACCCGGATCGGGGCGCTGCCGGTGGAGATCGCGGCGGTGGTGTCCAACCACACGGAGTTCGCCGAGCTGGTCGGCTCGTACAACGTTCCTTTCCACCACGTTCCGGTGACGAAGGACACCAAGGCGGAGGCCGAGGCGCGGCTGCTGGAGATCGTCCGTGAGGAGGGGGTCGAGCTGGTGGTGCTCGCCCGCTATATGCAGGTCCTCTCCGACGACCTGTGCAAGCAGCTCAGCGGGCGGATCATCAATATCCACCATTCGTTCCTGCCGAGCTTCAAGGGTGCGAAGCCGTATCACCAGGCTCATGCCAGGGGTGTGAAGCTGATCGGTGCGACGGCGCATTACGTGACCGCGGATCTTGACGAGGGGCCGATCATCGAGCAGGAGGTCGAGCGGGTGGGGCATGACGTCACACCGGATCAGCTCGTCGCGATCGGTCGTGACGTGGAGTGCCAGGCGCTGGCGCGGGCGGTGAAGTGGCATGCCGAGCGGCGCATTCTGCTCAACGGGCGCCGGACGGTTGTGTTCGCCTAGCAGCTCGGGGCGGCTGGTCGTCGGCTCGCGCAGTTCCCCGCGCCCCTGAAAGGGGCGCGGGGAACTGCGCGAACGGCCCCCACGCACCCGCAGCCGCCGACGAAACCGCACCGCCTCCTACATCCGGCTCAAGGCCGCTGCAGCGAACAGCACATCCCTGATCGCCTCCCGGTCACCGACCTGCCCCACCGCCGCCTCCGCCGGAGGCACATGCCCCGCTGCCAGGCGGCAGAACTCCGCGCCGTCCAGGGCCACGTGGGCCACCTCGTGCGCGGCGGAGCCGACCGCCGCCGGGGAGTCGAGGGGGATCAGCCACTCGCCGCCGCCCATCCCTTCGATCTCCAGCCGCAGGCTGCGGCCCGGCTCGCCCGCCGGGACCAGGTGCCGGTGGTGGGGAGGCGAGGCCAGGCCGGCCCGGCGGCGGGTTGCGAGCACGTCCGGCAGGACCCGCGCCGCGAGGTCGATCATGCGGTTCATATGGCGTGGGGCGGGCGGCTCGTACGGGTAGTCGACGGCCTCGGCGATGTCCTCGGCGTGCACCCAGCACTCGAAGGCCCGGTCCAGCATCGCGTCCCGCAGCGGCAACTCGAAGTCGCCGTAGGAGACGGCCGGCCGGGCCGGCCCCGAGTCGCTGATGAAGGAGGCCGTGCGGACGAGGTCATGGGTCTGATCGCGCCAGGGGGCCCGTACGGAACGGTTGGGCGGGAAGTGCGAGGCGCGCCAGTACGCCTCGGTGCGGGCCCGGGGTGTGGAGCCCGCCTCGGCGACGTCGCCGAGCGGGTCGTCCATGCCGAGGGCGACCGCGACCAGCCCGTCGACCGACAGCAGGTGGGCGATGACCCCGGCGACCGTCGTACGACGGGTCATCGGGCTCTCCGCCTCGAACCAGCGCAGCCGCACGGGCCGGTGCCACTCGGCGTCCCCGATGTCCTGCAGCAGGGCGTCGAGCCGGGCGGCCTCCGCGTCGTACGGAGCCGCCCACTCGGGCACCGGGATGCGGGGCGGCCGCCGGTCGAGGCAGCCGTCCAGGACGCGGGTGCGCAGGCCCGGGTCCAGGTCGAGGCTCTCGGGCTGGTGCAGCAGGCCGACCGCTTCACGCAGCCGCAGCGCCTCGTCGGCGCAGGAGCCGCAGTCGCCCAGGTGTTCCTCGACGGCCGCCGTCTCGTCAGGCGAGCAGGCGGCCAGCGCCCAGGCCCCGAGGAGCGACTTCAGGACGCGGTGCTCCAGGACCAACCGTGCGGGCCGCTGCGCCGTCTCGTCCAGGTCCTCCAGGGCGGGCAGCGGCCGTCCGCCGTCCTCTACGGAGGCGCGGGGCATCGGTATGCGCGGAGGCTGGTCGGGGCCCGGAGGGATGTCGTTGCCGTTGTCGTGCGCGGGTCCGCCCGGGATGCCGTACCCCTCCTGCTGCTCGGCCTCGTCCTGCTCGTCGCGTTTGTCGCTCTTGTCCTTGAAGCTGCTCTTGTCCTCGAAGTCGCCCTTGCCCGCAGTGCCGTTCCCGCCGACGGGGTCGTCCTCGCCGTCGAATCCCCCGGGCTCGAAGCGGTCCGCGCTGCCTGCGTCGCTCACACGGCACCCCCGTAACCGGGCGGTGCCCCGGGTGCGCCGGCGTCGTGGGCGGTGGCCAGGAGCTGCAGGCCCAGGCGGAGCCGGCGGCGGGCCTCGTCCTCGGTGACGCCGAGGTCGGCGGCGGTCTGGCGGTAGTCGCGGCGCTGGAAGTAGGCAAGGTCCAGGGCGGCGCGCAGCGGGGCGGGCATGGACGTGACGATGTAGTCGGCGCGGGCGGCGACCGAGGCGCGGCGCACCTTGCGCTCCAGCTCCTCGGCGGAGCCGCCGGAGCCCTGGGCCAGGGCGGCGGTCTCGGTGGTGCGCAGCCGCTGCACGGCGAGGCGGTGGGTCAGCGTGGCGACCCAGGAACGCAGCGGGCCCTGCTTGGGGTCGTAGGCCTCGGGATGTTCCCAGACGTGTGCGAAGACGTCACGCGTGATGCCGTCGGCCGCGCGCTCGTCCCCGAGGACGCGATGGGCCAGGCCGTGCACGAGGGAGGCGAAGCGGTCGTAGAGCTCGCCGAGGGCGGCCGCCTCACCGCGTGCAAGTCGCTGCTGCATCTTGCGGTCCCAGCGGGGCGGTGCGTCCTTCTTCGTCATACGGCCCCCTCACCCCTGCCCGTTCGTCGGCCCGGTCTGCGTCCATCGTCTCCTCGAATGTAGTCGGCAGCTACGACAGTGCACGTCGCTTTGTCGCAATGTGTGCAGCCGGCGTCCTGTGCCTGCCTACCCGCTCGACCTTCGATCAGACCTGATCGAACAGGATCGAAGTCGATTAAAACAAGCCTCTTCTGATCGGTTGCCGTTTCTTGCGTCGTGTTTCAGGGAACGGCCGCTGGGCAGCCGCGCTGCAAGGAAGCGTAGGGATGGCTTCCGTTTTGCGGGGACTCCGGCGAGCGAAGGGCATGGTGGTGGCGTTCTATGTGACCGGCGGCGAGCAGGGCGACTGGACCGTGCTCCATGTGTCGGGCGAGCTGGACCTGGTGACGTCGCCGGTGCTGCGTCAGCGGGTGCACGACGTGGTGGCCGACGGCCGCCACGGCCTCGTCCTCGACCTCTCCGAGGTCTTCTTCTGCGATTCCAGCGGCGTCGGCGTGCTCATCGCCGCCCGCCGCCTCATCCGCTCCTGCCAGGGCACCCTGCGTCTGATCCTCCCGGCGCAGGGCGCGGTCGAGGGCTCACACGTCAACCGTGTCCTGGGCGCCCTGGGCGTGCGCCGATTGTTCGACGTGTACGCCGACGTGGCGTCGGCGGTCGCGGAAGAGGCCGATCCGCTTTCGGCCTGACCTGGGCCAGAGCTGTGCAAGGGGTCGCAGCTCAGCTCCATGTGCCACACAGTTGTCCCGAAATTCCCCCGGTCTTGGCACAAGCGCCGCTTTCCCGCGCCCGGACGGTCTCCCGCGTCGTACGCTCCGACGAGATGCACCCGAGATGACGTAAGGCGGCCCGAAAGACATGGTCAGCAGCGAGTACGAGCGCAGGATCGCCGCCCGGTTCGCCACCTTCGACCAGGACGGCAACGGCTTCATCGACCGCGAGGACTTCAGCGGAGCGGCCAAGGCGCTGCTCGCCGAGTTCGGTGTCGCGGCCCGCTCCGACAAGGGCCAGGCGCTGTACGGCGGAGCCGAGGCCTTCTGGCAGGGCATGGCCGGGATAGCGGACCGGGACGGCGACCAGCGCATCGACCGCGAGGAGTTCGTGAACGGCGCGGTCAAGCGCCTGCGCGACAACCCCGAGCGGTTCGCCGAGATCGCCCGCCCCTTCCTGCACGCGGCCCTCGACCTCGCCGACACCGCCGGCGACGGGGCCGCCACCGTCGAGGACACCGTGCGCGTGCTGAAGATCCTGGGCGTGGACGAGGGCATCGTCCACGCTGTCGCCGCCGCGCTCGACACCGACGGCGACGGCAAGGTCGGCGAGGCGGAGATCGTCCCGGCGTTCGCCCGCTACTTCACCGTCCCCGAGTAGCGCTCCCGCAGCTGGTACTTGAGCACCTTCCGCAGCGTCTCGTTGCGCGGCAGGGCGTCCACCACCTCCAGCTGCTCCGGCAGCTTGTGCACCGACAGCCCTTCCGCGCGCAGGTACGACGTGACCGCGTCCAGGGTCAACTCACCGGCGCCTTGCGGCTGTGCCCCCACCTCGATCACCGCGCACACCCGCTCCCCGCGCTCGGCGTCCGGCAGCCCGATCACCGCGACGTCCCCGACGGCCGGATGGGCGGCCAGCAGGTCCTCGATCTCCTTCGCCGAGATGTTCTCCCCCTTGCGGATGATCACGTCCTTGAGCCGCCCGGTGAGGACGAGATGTCCGCTGTCCGTGACGAACCCCAGGTCGCCGGTGCGCAGAAACCCCTCCTCGTCGAAGGCCTCCGCCGTCTGCGCCGGGTCCAGATACCCCTGGCACACGGCCTCCCCGCGCAGCCGCACCTCGCCGTCCACGATCCGTATCTCCATCCCCTCCGGCGGCCGTCCCTCCGTCGTCGCCAGGTTCTCCGCGGTGTCGTCCGGCGCCCCCATGGTGATCATCGGCACCTCGGTCATGCCGTACCCGTGAGTGAGCTGCACCCCCATCTCCCGTACGACGGAGTGGTACACCTCCGGCGGCTTCGGCGCCCCGCCGCCCGCGAGCAGCCGTAGCGAAGGAATGACCTTCTGCCCGGGCTGCTTGCGCTGTTCCGCGAGGAACATCGAGTAGAACGCCGTGGACCCGCCCGCCACCGTCACCCCGTGCCTGCGGTACTCCTCCAGCGCGTCCGGCAGCGCGAACTGCTCGAACATCACCGCCGGGAAGCCGTACAGCAGCAGCATCACCGTGTAATCGGGCCCCGCGATATGGGCGTACGGGAAGGCCATCGAGCCCACGTCGTCTGCCGACAGCCGCAGCGCGTGCGCGAGACACGAGCCGCCCGCGATCAGCGAACGGTCCGTGTGCAGCACGCCCTTCGGGTCGGAGGTCGTCCCCGAGGTCCAGTAGATCCAGCGCACGGAGGTGCCCTCGGAGGGCGGCGGGGGCAGCACCCCCGGATCACCGTCCGGCAGCACGTCGTACGCCTCGAAGACCCCCTTCGCGCCGAGCCGTCGCACCATCCCGGTGTGGTCGAAGCCCCGCCACTCACCGGGTACGGCGAAGAACTCGGCCCTCGACTCCCGCAGCGCGAAGCCGACCTCGCGGTCCCGGTAGAACGGGATGACCGGAGTCTGTACGGCGCCCAGGCGGGCCAGCGCGAAGGACAGCAGGGCGGTCTCGATCCGGGTGGGCAGCTGCCAGGCGACCACCGTGCCGGGACGTACGCCCATGTCGTACAGACCGGCCGCGACGCGTTCGGCACGCGCGCGCAGCTCGCCGAAACTCAGCGTGCGGTCGTCCTGGAGGAGGACGGGCCGGTCGGGGGTGAGGTCGGCGCGGCGGGCGACCAGGTCCCAGAGGGTGCGGGATGCGCTCAGTGCGTGGGCGGTGTCGTTCACGGCGGCCCCCTCGTGGAGCGGACACGGAGCTGATGTCGAACTGACGGGCAGTCAGATCGTGCGCAGAGCGTAGGGCTCGGCGCCTTGTCGGTCCAGAGGCGCGCGACTAGCCTGCTGGATGAAGAGAATCTGACGGTCCATCAGATAACTGAGTGCCCAGTGGGGGATCCATGACCGAACTGCCCCGCATCATCAGCGTCGACGACCATGTGATCGAGCCCGCACACCTCTTCGAGACCTGGCTGCCGCAGAAGTACCGCGACCGGGGCCCGCAGCCCCTCACCGCCGGGATCGGCGAGCTCGCCTACGTCGGTGGGAAGTACCGGATCACGATGGACCCGGAGGGCCAGCCGACCGACTGGTGGATCTACGAGGACCTGAAGTTCCCCTACAAGCGCAATATCGCCGCCGTCGGCTTCGACCGCGACGAGATGACCCTGGAGGGCATCACCCGGGAGGAGATGCGGCGCGGCTGCTGGGACCCCAAGGCCCGCCTCGAGGACATGGACCTCAACCATGTCGAGGCCAGCCTCTGCTTCCCGTCCTTCCCGCGCTTCTGCGGGCAGACCTTCGCCGAGGCGCACGACAAGGAGGTCGCGCTGGCCTGTGTGCGCGCCTACAACGACTGGATGGTCGAGGAGTGGTGCGGCGACAGCGGCGGCCGGCTCATCCCGCTCTGCCTGATCCCGCTGTGGGACGTCGACCTGGCGGTCGCGGAGATCCGGCGCAACGCCGCGCGCGGGGTGAAGGCGGTGACCTTCTCCGAGATCCCCACCTACCTCGGCCTGCCCTCCATCCACTCCGGCTACTGGGACCCGTTCTTCGCGGTCTGCCAGGAGACCGGGACGGTCGTCAACATGCACATCGGCAGCAGCTCCCAGATGCCCGCCGCCTCCCCCGACGCACCCCCCGCCGTACAGGCCTCGCTGAGCTTCAACAACGCCATGGCCTCGATGATGGACTACCTGTTCAGCGGGGTGCTGGTGAAGTTCCCGCGGCTCAAGCTCGCCTACTCCGAGGGCCAGATGGGCTGGATCCCGTACGCCCTGGAACGCGCCGACGACGTCTGGGAGGAACACCGGGCCTGGGGAGGCGTGCGCGACCTGATCCCGGAGCCCCCGTCGACGTACTACTACCGGCAGATGTTCTGCTGCTTCTTCCGCGACAAGCACGGGGTGGCCTCGCTGGACGTGGTGGGCCGGGACAACGCCACCTTCGAGACCGACTACCCGCACGTCGACTCGACCTTCCCGCACACCAAGGAAGTCGCCCTCGACCATGTGAAGGGCCTCGACGACGAGACGGTCTACAAGCTGATGCGCGGCAACGCCATCCGCATGCTCGACCTGGACCTCGACCGCTGATGGACCTGTCGTACACGCCCGAGGAGGAGGAGTTCCGGGCGCGGCTGCGGGAGTGGCTCGGCAAGGTGCTGCCGACGCTGCCGACGAAGCCCTCCCCGGAGGACTGGCCCGGGCGCAGGGCGTACGACCTCGGGTGGCAGCGGATGCTGTACGACGCCGGATACGCCGACGTCCACTGGGACGCCTCCCCGACCACCCGGCTGATCTTCCTGGAGGAGACCGAGAAGGCGGGCGCGCCCTATGTGGGCGCGAACTTCGTCGGACTGCTGCACGCCGGGCCGACCATCGCCGCCGAGGGGACCGACGAGCAGC
This sequence comes from Streptomyces sp. NPDC001604, assembly GCF_042893475.1. Classification (NCBI taxonomy): domain Bacteria; kingdom Bacillati; phylum Actinomycetota; class Actinomycetes; order Kitasatosporales; family Streptomycetaceae; genus Streptomyces; species Streptomyces sp. NPDC001604. The sequence continues at coordinate 110,946 of NZ_JBIAUY010000028.1, forward strand.
GGGCGCGCTGGCTGCCGCCGATCCTGCGCGGCGAGGAGGTCTGGTGCCAGGGATTCAGCGAACCGGACGCCGGCTCCGACCTCGCGGCACTGCGCACGCGCGCGTGCAGGGACGGCGACGAGTACGTGGTGAGCGGGTCCAAGATCTGGACCTCGCACGCCGAAGTGGCCGACTGGTGCGAGCTGTTGGTCCGCACGGATCCGGCGGCACCCAAGCATCGCGGGATCAGCTGGCTGGCCATGCCCATGTCCTTGCCGGGCGTCACGGTACGGCCGCTGCGGACCCTGGCCGGGTCGGCGGAGTTCGCGGAGGTGTTCCTCGACGACGTACGGGTGCCGGTGGCGAACCGGGTCGGGGAGGAGAACGACGGCTGGCGCGTGACCATGGTGACGCTGTCGTTCGAGCGCGGTACGGCGTTCGTGGGCGAGGTGGTGGCCTGCCGGCGGGTGCTGGGCGAACTCGCCGCCGAGGCACGGCGGCGCGGGCGCTGGGACGATCCGGCGCTCCGGCGCCGCCTCGGGAGGCTCAATGCGGAGTTCCGAGGGCTGTGGCGGCTGATCCAGTGGAACGTGAGCGAGGCGGAGGCCTCCGGCGGGGTTCCCGGGGTGGGGGGTTCGGTTTTCAAACTGCGGTATTCGCATGCGCGGCAGGAGTTGTACGACGCCGCGGCGGACGTCCTCGGGGAGGACGCGCTCGATCTCGATCGGCCGTGGGTGGCGGATCGGTTGTCGTCGCTGGCGTACACCATTGCGGCCGGGACTTCGCAGATTCAGCGGAACATCGTGGCCGAGCGGATTCTTGGGTTGCCGAAGGGGCGGTGAGGCGTGCGTTTTCAATTGACCGTGGAGCAACGGGCCTTGCAGGCCGCTGTGCGGGATGTGATTGGTCGTCGGTCGTCTGCGGGTGGGTGGGGGTTGGTCGCGCAGTTCCCCGCGCCCCTAGACGGCACTCCAGGACCCGGCGCTTACCAGCCCCGTCTCGACCGGGTGCTGTGGCGCACTCTCGGAGAGCTGGGCATTTTCTCGCTACGACTGCCCGAAGTGGAGGGAGGCGCCGGACTCGGGTTGCCAGAGGCCGCGTTGGCGTTCGAAGAGGCCGGGCGGGCTTTGATGCCCGGGCCGCTGGTTGCCACGCATCTCGCGGCCGGGGAAGTGCCCGGTGCCGCCACGGGGGAGGTCGTCGTCGCCGCTGCGGACGGCAGGATCGTGGAGTGGCTGGACGAGGCCGATGTCGTGCGGCGCGGGGCCGAGGGGGCCGTACCGCTACGGTCGGTCGACCCGCTGACACCCCTGCACCGGGTGCCCGCGCCGGCCCCCTCCGATCCCGTCGCAGACCTGCTCACCGCCGCCGAGCAGCTCGGTACGGCCACGCGTGTGTGCGAGTTGGCCGTGCAACACGCCCGGACGCGTGAGCAGTTCGGGCAGCCGATCGGGGCCTTCCAAGCGGTCAAGCATCTGTGTGCGCAGATGCTGGTGCGCGCCGAAGTGGCACGCGCCGCCGTCTGTGCGGCCGCCGTCACCGCCGACCGCAGCGACATCGCAGCGGCCCGGCTGCTCGCCGACGAGGCCGCCGTGCGCGGCGCCCGCGACTGCCTTCAGGTGCACGGCGGCATGGGCTTCACCTGGGACTCCGAGGTGCATCTGCATCTGAAGCGGGCATGGGTGCGGGCACAACGTGGCGGCAGCGTCACGGAGAGTGAGGAACTGCTCGCGGCCGATCTGGTGGCCTGAACGGCGCCGGCCTGGGATGTCACGGAAGTCGCGCTCGCAGTTGTCGCGGATTGTGGCATACCGGAATTACGGAGCGTTGATATCGGGTTGTGTCCTACGCGTGACCCGTCACGTCCTGGAGTCGGCGTCCCGCTCCGGTACCTTCTGTGGGATGCGAGAGGCCGCGAGCATGAGCCGTACCGGTGTTACCCCCGGGGTGATGCCGGAACTGGCCTGTTCGAGTCCCCGCAGTGAGCGTCGCACAGTATGCCGCACGGGTACTCCTTCGCGCTGGAATATGCCCGAAGCGCTTGTTGGCGTGACTGTACGTCAACCATGCTGTCTCTTAAGGGATTCACGTTCCGTGACCCTTGCTCTGGGCTCTGCACTGGCCATTGTTCTGGTCATGCAGAAAATGGCTACGATCGTGGCCCTCGTTGCGGCGCGCGCGTGGCGCGAGGTCATGTGTCCGCCGGTTCGGATGGTGTGAGCGGTGCAGGTGCTTCAGGTGCAGCTGGAAGTCCGGCCCGACCCCGCTGAGGTGGGGCGAGCCCGGCGGTGGGCGCGTTCCCGCCTCGCCGGGTCCGGGATAGAGGCCGACGAGCCGCTCGCCGAGACGCTGATCCTGCTCGTCTCCGAACTGGTCACCAATGCCGTGGTGCACACCGGCTGTCCGGCCGTGCTGCGGCTCTCCCTGCCCGGTGTGGCCGCCGAATCGGCCACCGTTCGCCTCGAGGTGGCCGACACCAGCGACCGGGCCCCCGTGCCCCGGTGCGCCGACGGTGACGCGACCGGCGGCCGTGGCCTCGCCCTCGTCGACGGTCTCGCCGACCGCTGGGGCTGGAGCCCCGAGGGCGCGGGCAAGCGCATCTGGTGCGAACTCGACCGCTGTGCACAGACCCGGCAGGCCGCACAGGCCTGTGTGGGCGGCGCAACGGCGTACGAGGGGCTGGCGTTCGAGGCGGTGTGACCGGCGCACGGGTGCGGAGGATCCGCCGGCTCGGGTGCACGGTCGCAGAAACCGCTCTCACGCCCTGGTCGGCTGCGGCGATGCGCCGGGATGTGCTTCTGTGCGCGCCCACGACAAATTGGGCTTAAGTAATAAATCCCCGTACGGGTGTTGACGCATCGTGTCCGTTTGATCACGCTTGTGGTCAGCGATTCGCCGTGAGGGGACGACGAGGGCTTCGGTGACGGGAGCCCTCGACGAGTGCGGATCGTGATTCGGCGTCGGCTCCCTCAGGGCCAGGAGGAGCCGATGGGGGTCCCCCCGCTCGAGCGAGGTCGAGAGTGGGGGGGGTGCGCCGAGTCGGTCGGCGGCGCGTGGTGCCGTGCTCGGGGCGGGAGCACCGCGCCGCCGGTCGACGAACCTCACAGGAGGGCGACGGGGGCCACCGGAGTCCCTGTCGCGCCGACGAAGGGCTCGGGCATCGCCGACAGCAGGAACGTGTATCTGCCAGCTTCTCCACAGGCTGTGGACAACTCTTCGAGATTCCAGTTCTGGCCCTGCAGCATGCCCATCTCCACGAGGTCGAGCGCGTGTACGGGCAGCCACAGGTCCTCGATCTCGGGCGGGAAGATCTCGAACGTGAGGGTGTCGTTCGCGACGGCGGCCACGTCGCGCGCGTGGAACCACTCCGGGGTGCGGATCGACAGACCCGGGGAGGGGTAGCCGTACGCGTGCCGGTCCCCGGCGAGACAGACCTGGATCTGCCCGGTGCGTACGAGCACGATGTCGCCGGCGCGCACGCGCGTACCGGCCATCTCCTCGGCGGCCTCCAGGTCTTCGGGGGTGACCGCGTGCCCGCCCTCCAGCCGGTCGACGCCACGCGCGCGTGCCACATCCAGCAGCACCCCGCGCGAGACGACGTGCCGCGCCTTGTCGATACCGCTGAACTCGGCGCCGCCGTGCGCGGTGACGGTGCCGGCCGGGCGGCCGTTGTAGAGCCGGCCCGAGTGCGAGACATGGGGCAGTGCGTCCCAGTGGGTGGCGGCCTGCAGCCCCATGGTCACGGCGTCGTCGCTGCACGCCACCGATCCGGGTCCGAACAGCTCCTGGTTGATCTGCACCATCGCGTGCAGCGGATTGACCCGCCCCGGGATCATCCCGGTCTGCACGCCGTCCTGCTGCAGGGGCAGTGCGAGGGGGATGCGGCGGCCCGTGCGGACGGTCGCGGCGGCCTCGCGCACGACCTCGTCGGTGATCAGGTTGAGGGTGCCGATCTCGTCGTCGGCGCCCCAACGGCCCCAGTTGTTCACGCGCTTGGCGATCTCGTCGAACTCCGCGGGCATCGACATCGGCTCTCCCCGGGGCTTGTCTCCAGGTATCTGACGGGTCATAAAATCTAACGGTCCGTCAGAAACCGCGGGAAGGGGCCGGACGTGGGGAACTTCTTGGCAGGCAAGGTCGTCGCCGTGACGGGCGCCGGACGGGGCATCGGCCGTGCGGTGGCGCTGGCCGCGGCGGCCGAGGGCGCGAAGGTCGTCGTCAACGACTACGGGGTCGCCGTCGACGGCGCTTCACCCACCAGCGCGGTCGCCGAGAGCGTCGTCAAGGAGATCGAGGCGGCGGGCGGGGACGCCGTAGCGGTGGCCGACGACGTGTCCACGATGGCCGGCGGGCAGCGGGTGGTCGACGTCGCTCTCTCGTCGTACGGGCGGCTCGACGGTGTGGTCTGCGTTGCCGGGATCCTGCGTGAGCGAATGCTGTTCAACATGTCCGAGGAGGAGTGGGACCCGGTGGTCGCCACTCACTTGAAGGGCACGTTCACTGTGTTTCGGGCAGCTTCTGCGGTCATGCGGCAGCAGCGGGCGGGGACGTTGATCGGGTTCACCAGCGGGAACCATCAGGGGTCGGTTTCGCAGGCCAATTACAGCGCCGCGAAGGGCGGGGTCATCTCGCTGGTGCGGAGCGCTGCGCTGGGCCTGCACAAGTACGGGGTGAGTGCCAATGCGGTGGCGCCCGTTGCCCGTACGCGGATGTCGGCGAACGTTCCCATGGAGCTGACGGAGATCGGGGAGCCGGAGGATGTGGCTGCCCTGGTGGTGTATCTGCTGTCCGACCGGGCGAAGGAGCAGGGGATCACCGGGCAGGTGTACACGATCGCGGGGCCGAAGCTGGCGGTTTGGGCGCAGCCGCGGGAGCTGCGGTCCGCTCATGCCGAGGGTTCCTGGACTCCGGAGCGGGTTGCGGAGGTTTTGCCGGGGGCGGTGGGGGTGGATCCGATGCCGATGCTTGAGCGGTTGGCGGGGATGGAGCAAGCCGCTGCGCGGGGCGACAGGCCGAACGCCTGAGAGGTCGGGGGGCCTTGTGGTGTGGCGGGTGCGGGTTGTCTGTGGCTTGTCGCGCAGTTCCCCGCGCCCCTAGGAAGCTCAACCTGACCGGTGGCAAGAGGAGACCCCAGTGGACTTTGGGTTCAGTGCCGATGATGAGGCGTTTCGCCGGGAGGCGAAGGCGTGGCTGTCGGAGCACGCCGAGGTCGGGCAGGATCGGCGGGTCTGGGAACGCACCCTCGGCAAGGCGGGCTGGATCGGGCTCGGGTGGTCGGAGGCCGGGTACGGCAATCGGACTGCCACGCTCACCCAACAGGTCGTCTGGGCCGAGGAGTATGCGCGGTCGGGGGCGCCGCCGCGGTCGGGACACATCGGGGAGAAGTTGCTGGCGCCCACCCTGCTCGCTCATGGAACACCGGATCAGAAGAGCCGGTTCCTTCCTCCCGTCGCAGCCGGTGATGAGCTGTGGTGTCAGGGGTACAGCGAACCCGGTGCGGGTTCCGATCTGGCTGGGGTTCGTACGGCGGCCGTACGTGATGGGGCCGGCTATCGGATCACCGGGCAGAAGATCTGGACCTCGCTGGCGCACGAGGCCGACTGGTGCTTTGTGCTGGCCCGGACCGAACCCGGGTCCCGGCGGCACCACGGGCTGACCTTTCTGCTCGTCCCCATGGACCAGCCGGGGCGGATCGAGGTGCGGCCCATCCGGCAGCTGACCGGGACCAGCGACTTCAACGAGGTCTTCTTCGACGGGGCACGCGCGCGCGTGGAGCACGTCGTCGGGGGTGAAGGGGCCGGGTGGAAGGTCGCGATGAGTCTGCTCGGGTTCGAGCGGGGGGTTTCCACGCTGGCCCAGCAGATCGGATTCGCGGGGGAGTTGGGGCGGGTGGTGGGGGCTGCCGTCGAGACGGGGGCGGTCGCCGATCCCGTCGTACGGGAACGGCTGGTGCGGCAGTGGGCCGAACTGCGGGCCATGCGGTGGAACGCGCTGCGGACGCTGGGGGGTTCCGGAGACGCCGGGGCTTCCAGCGTGGCCAAGTTGTTGTGGGGCGGCTGGCATCAGCGGCTCGGGGAGCTGGCGATGCTGGTGCGCGGGGCCGCGGCGGGGGTCGGGCCGGTGGACTGGTCGTCGACGGCGCCGTACGAACTCGACTCGTTGCAGCAGTTGTTCCTCTTCTCCCGGGCCGACACGATCTACGGCGGTTCGGACCAGGTCCAGCGCACGATCATCGCCGAGCGTGTGCTCGGCCTGCCCAGGGAGCCCAAGGGGGTCTTCTGATGCGCGGTGTGGTGTTCGACGGCAAGCGGCTCGAGGTCGTGGACGACCTGGAGGTGCGGGAGCCGGGGCCGGGGGAGGTGCAGGTCGCCATCTCGGCTGCCGGGTTGTGCCACAGCGATCTGTCTGTGGTGGACGGGACCATACCTTTCCCCGTCCCTGTGGTGCTCGGGCATGAGGGAGCAGGGGTGGTGGAGGCCGTCGGCGCCGGGGTCACCCATGTGGTGGTGGGTGATCATGTCGCACTGTCCACGCTGGCCAACTGCGGTACGTGCGCGGAGTGCGACCGGGGGCGGCCGACGATGTGCCGGCAGGCGATCGGACGTCCCGGGCGGCCGTTCGTGCAAGGCGGGCGGCCGGTCTACCAGTTCGCCTCCAACTCGGCGTTCGCGGAACGGACCGTGGTGAAGGCGGTGCAGGCGGTCCGGATTCCCGAGGACATTCCTCTGCCGGCCGCCGCACTGATCGGGTGCGGGGTGCTGACGGGGGTGGGCGCCGTGCTCAACCGGGCGAGGGTGGACCGCGGGGACAGCGTGCTGGTCATCGGCACCGGCGGCATCGGGCTCAACGTCATCCAGGGCGCGCGGATCGCGGGCGCCCTGCGGATCGTCGCCGTCGACGCGAACCCGGCGAAGGAGGCGGTGGCCCGGCAGTTCGGGGCGACGCACTTCCTGACGTCGACGGACGGGGTGAAGGAGATCCTGCCCACGGGCGCCGACCACGCCTTCGAGTGCGTCGGGCGGGTGGAACTGATCCGGCAGGCCGTCGACCTGCTCGACCGGCACGGCCAGGCGGTGCTGCTCGGCGTGCCCGCGGCGACCGCGGAGGCCTCCTTCCTCGTCTCCTCCATGTACCTCGACAAGTCCATCCTGGGCTGCCGGTACGGCTCCTCGCGCCCGCAGCGTGACATCGCGCTCTACGCCGACCTGTACCGCGCAGGACGGCTGCTGCTGGACGAGCTGGTGACCGAGACCTACCCGATCGAGGACTTCGAGAAGGCGAAGGCGGACGCGGAGGCGGGGCGGGTGGCCAGGGGGGTGCTCACTTTCTGACGCCGGGCAAGCGGCGCCGAGTTGTCCACAGGCCCGTGGAAATCCGGTGGGTCGCTGATGCTCCTATTGCCCGTCAAGCGGCTTGGAGCCAGTTGCGGTAGGCGTGGGCGAGGTCGTCGTCTCGGCGGATCCCGCGTTCGAGGGTGGA
>NZ_JBIAUY010000029.1:0-104578 GCF_042893475.1 Streptomyces sp. NPDC001604
CCTTCCACCGATGGGCCGTTCCAGCGTCACCTGTTCCTGGATGAAGCTGAGCATCGGAGCGGGCTCCCGCTTGAAGATCACTTTTCGGGCTACGCGTGCGGTGGTTCCACGGTCCACCTCGTCCTGCGAGTAAGCGGGCTGCCTCACCTCGAACAGCGCCCGTGTGTACTCCGGCGTCTGCAACAACCCATGGATGTTGTGGCTGCTGTAGAACATCAGCTCCACCGCCCGCCCCTCCAGGTCCGTGAGCTCCCGCACCTTCTTCGGATAGCGGGCCTTGTCGATGTCTTCCATGAAAGCCCGAAGGTGCCCTCGCGCTCCGAGGACTTGGTCCGCCTTGTCGAGGAACTCCGGCCGGGGGATCCGCTGGCCCCGCTCCATCTTGCGGATCATGTCTTCGCCGTAACCAACGAGATCGCCCAGTTCGGCAGCCTTCATACCGGCCGACTCTCGACAGACCTTGATCAAGCGGCCCACCGCGTACACCAACGGCGCGACCTCGTCCCCAGGTTCAAGGTCCCAGCCGACCTCATCCACGTCCTCGCTCATGCCCACCTCCGTACCCGTCCAACTCCCGAGACAGCCGAGACAGCGCAGGACAAGAGCAAGACAGTCACCCTACGCACACGCGCCATCACTCACCCAGAGAACCAGAACCGGCCACGCTGAGTGACATGAATCAAGAAGCCGCCGAGCTCCGCCCCCAACGCGACAACCCCATCCGCAACTTCAGCGTCCGCCTGTCCCCCACACCCCTCGGCGCCCGCCTCGCCCGTCTCCTCGCGGAGGAACAACTGCTCACCTGGGGGCTCCCGTTGGAGCGCGCGACGCACATCGTCGCCGAGCTGGCGGCCAACGCCGCGACACACGGCCGCGTACCGGGGAGAGACTTCCGCCTGACCCTCTACGTCGTCGGGAGCACCCTCCGTATCGAGGTGACGGACACCCGCCCCGACCGCCTCCCCCGCCCCGCACCGGCGGACCCCGCCTCCGAGTCGGGCCGCGGCCTGCTCCTGGTGGACGCGCTCGCGGACCGGTGGGGCGTCGCTCCGGGGCCGTATCCACGGAAAACGGTCTGGGCGGAGCTTCGCGTGCCGCTCTGATACAAGTGTCGGATGGCGGTGAGCACGATAAACCCGAGAAAACTGCTGGGCAGGGTGCCGGTGACGGCGGTTGCGGGGATCGCGGGGTTCCCGGTCGCGCTGCTCGGGCTGTTCGTGGCCGCGGTGGTGCCCAGCGGCTGGGCGTTCGCCGTGTTCGCGGCCGCGGACTACCTCGCGGAGCCCAAGGCACTGCGCCGGATCGCAGGCTCCATGCAGCCCCTCGGCCAGGTGTGCCTGAGCGTCACGGCGGGCTCGCTGCTGCGGGGCGCGGCGGCGCTCGTGCTGCTGGCACGGCTGGGGGACGCGCAGTCGGGCGCGTTCGTCCTGACCGCCCTCGGCTTCCTGGCGCTGCAGGCGCTGCGCGGCGGTTGTGCGGGACTGCTGCTGTTCGTCTGGTGGTGCAGGCGACTGCCGGTGGTGACCCGGAACGTGGATCTGTCCGCGCTGCGGATCCCCGACGCGCCGCCGCGGCTGCTCATGGACCTCCACCGGGGACCGCTCACCTTCGTGGACCTGCCGCTGGTCGTCGGTGCGGCCGTCGCGGCGGCGGCCGGGGCGAAGTGGGCGGCGATCGGCGCCGGGGCCGCGGTGCTCGCCGCCCTGGCAGCCGCCGGGTGGCTGGCCCTGCACGCCTGGCGGGGCCGGCACCTGGCGGCGAAGGGCAAGGTGCTGCGCGCGGTGAACGAGCAGGTGGAGGCGTACCGTCCCGAGGTCGTCGCGTACTTCTCCGGCGCCCTGGAATCGGCGTACCAGCTCAACGGCTGGCTGCCGGTGCTCGACCGGCTGCGGCGGCGGGTCGTCGTCGTGCTGCGCGAGCGCGAGATGCTCACCCGGCTCGATCCGACGTCCCGGCCCGTGGTGTGCCTGCCGCTGGGCAAGGACCTGACCGCCTTCCGGCTGCCCGAGGCGCATGTGGCGCTGTTCGTGGCCAACGCCGCCAACAACACCCATCTGCTGCGGCTGCCGGAGTTCCGGAGCGTCTACCTCGGTCACGGGGACAGCGACAAGCCGACCAGCTCCAATCCGTTCACCAAGGTGTACGACGAGGTGTGGGTGGCGGGGCCCGCCGGGCGCGAGCGTTACGCGCGCTCGGGGTCCGGCGTGGCCGACGCGGACGTCGTCGAGGTCGGCCGCCCGTCGCTCGGACGGCTGAACGCCACCGGCGGCACCTCCTCGTCGCCGATGCCGACCGTGCTCTACGCGCCCACCTGGGAGGGCTTCCACGGCGACCCGGGCGCGGCGACGTCCCTGATCGGCATGGGGCCCCGGATCGTGAAGACCCTGCTGGAGCGCGAGCCGCCGGTCCGCCTGCTCTACCGTCCGCACCCACTGACCGGCACCCTGGACCCCCGGGCGCGCGCGGCGCACGCCGAGATCCTCGCGATGATCGACGACGCGAACACCGCCCGGGACGCCCGCGAGGAGTTCCGGCGGCAGGACACGCGGGAACAGGCCGCGCAGGCGGCCCGGCTCCCGGAGCTCACCCGCCGCCTCGACGAGCTGCGCCGGCCCGCACGCGGGGACGAGGCGCAGGCCGCGCGGGACGCCGGAGCGCCCGAAGAGCCGCCCTCGGCCGCCTGGGAGTCGGCACTGGCGGAGTGGAACGAGGCGTACTGGGCGGCCGAGGGCTGGTGGCGCCACCGCGTCACGGGCGGCTCCCGACCGGGCCTGTACGACTGCTTCGACCACGCCGACCTGCTCATCGCCGACGTCTCCGGCGTCGTCACCGACTACCTGGCCACCGGCAGGCCGTACGCCGTCGCCAACCCCGCAGGCCTCGCCCCCGACACCTTCCGCGCCCGCTACCCGGCCGCCCGCGCCGCCCACCTCATCGGCCCCGACCTGACCGGCCTCACCGCCCTTCTCGACGGCACCGATCCCCTGGCCGACGAACGAAAGCGCCTGCGCACCTACCTGCTGGGCCCGTCCACACCCGACCCCCTGGCCCCCTTCGAACGGGCCCTGGACGATCTCTTGGTCCGAGCCAAACGCGCCCTATAGGGGCGCGGGGCTGTATATCTCAGCGGCTCCGCCGCGGGGTGCGACCAGCCACAACGAACCCGCAGACGACCGCGTCCCCGGCCCGGACGGCCCGTCAGGGCTTCTCGCCGAGAAACACCCGCCGCACGACCCGCTCAGCCGCACGCCCGTCGTCAAACGCACAGAACCGCCGCCGAAACGCCGCCCGCGCCTCGTCCGCCGCGGCGGAGGTCACCGCCCCGGAGCGGAACACCTCGATCAGCTGCTCCTCGCTCTCCGCGACAGCGCCCGGCGGCTCGGCCAGCAGGTCGAAGGTGACGCCCCGGGTGGCCCGGTACGTGTCCCAGTCCGGGGCGTAGACGACGATCGGCCGGTCGAGGCAGGCGTAGTCGAACATGATCGACGAGTAGTCGGTCACCAGCACATCGGCCGCAAGGCACAGGTCCTCGACGACCGGGTACGACGAGAGGTCGACGACCCGGGCGGCGCCCTCGGCCCGCCTCTCGGCGCCCGTCTGTGCGCCTTCGGCGTCGTAGTAGTGGGAGCGCAGCATCAGCACATGATCCGGTCCGAGCGCGGCCGCCAGGCGGGACGGATCCGGCAGCGGACCGGCGCCCCCGTACTCCCGGAACGTGGGGGCGTACAGCACGGCCCTCTGGCCGGGCTCGATGCCCAGGCGGGCGCGGATGGCGGCGATCTCCTCCGGGCCGGTGCGGAAGTAGCGGTCGTTGCGCGGATAGCCGGTCTCCAGCAGCTCGTAGCTGCCGGGGTAGACGCGCGGCCACACCTCGGAGGAGTGCGGGTTGGCCGACAGCAGGAAGTCCCAGCGGGCGGAGTGCTCGCGCAGCCGCGCGAAGTTCATCCCCTGGGCACCCACCGGGTAGTGCTGCTGGTCCAGGCCCATGGCCTTCAGCGGGGTCCCGTGCAGCGTCTGGAGATGCACCGAGCCGCGGCGCTTGGACACCGTGTGCGGGAAGTTGACGTTGTTGACCAGGTATTTCGCCCGCGCCAGGACACGCAGGGAGCGCAGCGAGCCTTCCACGGCATGGTCCACCCCGGCGGGCAGCGAGGCGACCGCGTCCTTGCGTACCACCCACACCCCGTGGATGTCCGGGGCGAGTTCGCGGGCCGTCTCGTAGACCGCGCGGGGGTTGCAGGAGTAACTGCGGTACCAGTACGCCGCGTAGACGGCGAGCCTGTCGTCGACCGGGAGGCGCTTGTACGCCTCGTAGTAGAGGAGCGCCGGCAGGGCGCGGGCCCGCCGCGTCGCCGTCCGTGCCGCGCCGACCGCTCCGCGCACGCCCCGGCGGGCCTTCAGGCGCAGCCGGTTGACCGGGCGCAGCGCGGCGAACAGCCGGTAGTCGCCCCGTTCGACCAGGCGGAACTTCACGCCTCGGGCGCCGGGCGGATAGCTGTGGTCCGCGGGCCGGAAGCGGGCGAAGTGCTCGGCCATCCGGCGGAAGAACTCCCGCTGCCGGGCCGCCGGGACCCGGCCGGGTTCGTCGATGATGGTCGTGTAGTGCCAGATCGCCCGGTCGAACAGCCGGCCGCGGAACTCCTCGGCCGCCGCGCCCCGGTCGTCCAGGAAGGCGAAGACCTTCTCGTACTGGCCGAACACATCGAAGTGGCGGTCGCTGACGGTGGTGGTGATCGCGCCCGTACGCCGCTCGCGGTAGAGGTAGCAGACCCGGTCGAGCAGGGATATTCGCTCGGCGGCCACCAGGATCGGGTAGGTGACCGGCAGGTCCTCGTACAGACCCTGCCCGAAGCGCACGCCCAGACCGGTCAGGAAGTCACGGCGGATCGCCTTGTTCCACGCGGTCATCATCAGCTCGAGCACACTGGGCCGGCTCCGCAGCTCGAACGCCTCGGGCGGCGTCGGGTCACGCAGCAGGTGCGCGCGGGGAGCGGGCTCGACCCCGCCCTCGGGAAGCAGTCGTGCGTAGTCGAAGAAGAGCACGTCGGGCCGGGCCTCGGTCAGTCTGTCGGCTATCGCGGCCAGCGATTCGTCGGCGATCAGGTCGTCGCTGTCGACGAACCAGACATATTCCCCGCGAGCATGTTCCAGCCCGGCGTTACGGGCTTCGCCGAGCCCACCGTTGCGTTCCAGGTGCACGACCCGGACCCGCGGGTCCCTGCTCGCGTACTCGTCGAGGATCGCCCCGCACCCGTCGGGCGAGGCATCGTCCACGGCGATCACCTCGAACGAGGAGAACGACTGCCCGAGCATCGAATCCAGACAGGGACGCAGGTACTCCTCCACCCCGTACACCGGGAGAACGAGGCTGATCAGCACCTGGGACGACTCCACGCGTGACCTCCGGCCGACTGCGGGCGGCTAGTTCTACTGCGGAACGAAGCTACTGCGACCTGTAGGAGGTATCGGTGCCGGGCAAGGCACCTCACACCCCCACGGGCACAGTTGTTCCACAGTAACGTCGCCTTCCCGGGCCCTCGCCCTGTCATGGCGTCCAGGGCCGCGCCGTTGCAGGCTGTTCCCAGGTCGGACGCTCCGCGAGTGCGCACACACGGGAGGCGATGTGGGCCCCGAGAGGCGGGAAACACCGCGGCACGGGACGGAGGGCGGCTCGGCGCTGCGCCGCAGGACCTTCCTGGAGGCCTGCGCGGGTGCGGGGCTCGTCACGGCGGCGGCCGGTGCCTGCGACCGTTCTCATGCCGCCCAGGGCACCCGGGCGGCGGCGGCCGCGCACCGGCCCGAGGCGGAACGGGACCGCCCGGGGACACCCGACTGGCGCATCCGCTCGCCGGGTCCGCCGGCGGCCGTCGTGGGGTATGCCGACCGGGTGAGTGTGACCCCGGGTGAGGAGTGCGGTCTGTACGTCTCCACGACCGCGCCGTCCTTCCGTGTCTCGGCGTTCCGTGTCGGCTGGTACGGCGGGGCCGAGGCACGGCTGGTCTGGTCGTCCGGGCGGGTGCCGGGCGGCGTCCAGCCGGAGCCGGGCTTTGTGACCGACACCCGCACGGTCCGCGCGGACTGGCGCCGGACCCTGAGCTTCGGGACGACGGGCTGGCCGGAGGGCGCGTATCTGCTGCGGCTCGACACGCAGGACGGTCACCAGCGCTACGTCCCGCTGGTCGTGCGCTCCGTGCAGGGCGCGGGCCGGACGGTGCTGATGCACGCGCCCGCGACCTGGCAGGCGTACAACCGGTGGGGCGGCTACAGCCTCTACGCCGGCCCCTCCGGGGCGTACGCCGGACGGTCCCTCGCCGTGAGCTTCGACCGGCCCTACGACTTGGACGGCGCCGAGAAGTTCATGGTGTACGAGCGGGCGGCGGTGGTCCTCGCGGAACGGCTCGGTGTCCCGCTTGCGTACACCACCGGGGTCGACGTGCACCGGGACCCGCAGGTGCTGCACGGGGCGGCCGCCGTCATCTGCCTCGGTCACGACGAGTACTGGACCCCCGAGCAGCGCCGGCACATCACCCGGGCCCGCGACGCCGGCACCAACGTGGCCTTCCTGGGCGCCAACACCTGCTTCCGCCGGATCCGCCTGGAGCCCGCCGGGGCTCAGCCCGAGCGCACGGTGGTCTGCTACAAGTCCTCCTTCCCGTCCGACCCCTGCTACACCACCCACCCCTCCTTGGTGACGACGGACTTCCGCCGCTCCCCGGCGGCCGACCCGGAGTCCTCCCTGACCGGCGTGCTCTACGAGGGCTATCCGGTGGACGCCCCCTATGTCGTCCACGCGGCGGACCACTGGCTGTACGAGGGGACGGGCGTACGCCCCGGTGACGGCTTCGACCATCTGGTCGGGGTGGAGTACGACCGGGTCACCCCGGGTGCGCCCGTCCCCGCACCCCTGGAGATAACGGCCCATTCCCCCGTGGTGCGCAACGGCGTCCGCAGCAGCAGCGACTCGGCGTACTACACCGCGCAGAGCGGCGCCGGCGTCTTCGCGACCGGCACCATGCGGTGGGTGGAGGCGCTGATGGCCGAAACCCCCGACGGGGGCCGGGACCACGGTATGGACGCCCGCACCCGCACCTTCGTCACCCGCACGACGGAGAACCTCCTGCACGCCTTCGCGGAGGGCCCGGCCGCCCGCCACCGTCCGGCACCTCGCCCGAACATGACGGAGCTGTAGCGACCGTCAGCCCCCGAACGTCACCTGCTTCGCCTCCCTCACCGCCGCCGTGCGCCCCGGTGCCGAGTGGTACTGCCAGTACAGGTTCGTGTGGGCGATGACCTGGTCCGGCGGCGGGGCACCCCACTTGCTGTTGTCGTTCGTGGTGTGCGCGTCGGCGACCAGCGTGACGTCGTAGCCCCGCACGAACGCGCCGTGGATCGTGGAGCGTATGCAGGCGTCCGTCTCCGCGCCCGTCACGACGAGATGGCCGACCCTGGCCGCGGCGAGGACCTGCTCCAGGTCCGTGCCCTCGAAGGAGTCGCCGTAGTTCTTGTGCACCAGCGGTTCCTCGTCACGGCGGGGCAGTTCGGCCACGTACTGCCAGTCGTCACTGCCCTTCTTGAGTCCCTCGTCGGAGTGCTGGACCCAGACGACCGGCACGTCCGCGGCGCGGGCCTTGTCGACGAGGGCGGCGATGGTGGCGACGACGGCGTCCCGCTCGTGCGCGGACGCCACGACGCCCTGCTGGACGTCGATCACCAGCAGGGCGGTGCGGGGGCGTTCCTGAAGAGTGGTCATGCCGCCACGTTAGGCGGCACCACTGACAATCGCCCGGCGCTCGCGGTTCCCGGCGACCAGCCCGCCCGCCACCGGCCGGAGCGTCAGGCCCGTACCAGTTCCCGGTCCTCGTCCGGGTCGCTGTCCTTCGCGTCGCCGAGGGTCTTCAGGCCCTCGCCCTCGACGTCCACGTTCGGCACCGCCCGGTCCAGCCACTTCGGCAGCCACCAGGCCTTCCTGCCGAGCAGGCCGAGGACCGCAGGGACGATCGCCATCCGCACGACGAAGGCGTCGAAGAAGACGGCGATCGCGAGGCCGAATCCGATCATCTTGATCATGGACTCACTGGAGGTGATGAAGCCTCCGAAGACCGCGATCATGATGGCCGCGGCGGCCGCCACGACCCGCGCGCTGTGCCGGAAGCCGGTCACCACGGCCTGGCCCGGCGTCTCACCGTGGACGTACGCCTCGCGCATCCGGGTCACGAGGAACACCTCGTAGTCCATGGCGAGACCGAAGACCACGCCGACCATGAAGATCGGCATCATCGACATGATCGGGCCGGTCTGCTCGACACCCAGCAGGCCGCCGAGCCAGCCCCACTGGAAGACCGCGACCACGGCACCGAGCGCGGCCAGCACGCTCAGCAGGAAGCCGAGTGCCGCCTTCAGCGGGACCAGCACGGAGCGGAAGACCGCGATCAGCAGGAGGAAGGCGAGGCCCACCACCAGGCCCAGATACGGGATCAGGGCGTCGTTGAGCTTCTGCGAGAAGTCGATGTTCATCGCCGTGGTGCCGGTGACCAGCACCTTCGCACCCGTGTCGGCCTTGATCTCGCCGCCCTGGTCACGGATGGCGTGCACCAGGTCCTCGGTCTGCACCGAGGACGGCTTGGAGCCGGGGATGACGGTGATCGTCGCGGTGTCACCGGCCTTGTTGAACACCGCCGGGGTCACCGTCACGACGTCCTTGAGGCCCTTGATCCCCTCGGGCACCCTGTCGGCCGCCGCCTTGGGGGAGTCGCTGTCCTTGGCGTCGACGACGATCATCAGGGGGCCGTTGAAGCCGGGCCCGAAGCCCTCCGAGAGGAGGTCGTAGGCGCGGCGCTGCGTGGTGGATGTCGGCTGCGAACCGTCGTCGGGCAGGCCCAGCTCCAGCTGGGTGGCAGGGACCGCGATCGTGCCGAGGCCGACCACGCCGAGCAGCAGCACGGCGGCCGGACGGCGGATGACGAAGCTCGCCCAGCGGGCGCCCAGACCCGGCTTCGCCGGTGTGCCGGCCGTGCTGCCCCGGCGCTTCTCGCCCGCCGCCTTGACCTTCCTGCCCGCGTATCCGAGCAGTGCGGGGATCATGGTCAGCGCGATGAGGACGGCCACGACGACCGTGCCCGCCGCCGCGAGGCCCATCTTCGTCAGCATCGGCACGTTGACGACCGAGAGACCCGCGAGTGCGATCACGACCGTGAGGCCCGCGAAGACCACCGCCGAACCCGCGGTCCCGGCGGCCCGTCCGACGGCCTCCTCGCGGTCGCGGCCCTCGGCCAGTTCACTGCGGTAGCGGGAGACGATGAACAGCGCGTAGTCGATGCCGACCGCGAGACCGATCATCAGGGCGAGGGTGGACGTGGTGTCGCCCAGGTCGAGCGCCTTGGCCAGAACGGTGATGGTGGAGACGCCGATTCCGACGCCGATGACGGCCGTCAGCAACGGCAGTCCTGCCGCGACCAGTGAGCCCAGCGTGATGACGAGGACGACCGCGGCGATGGCGAGGCCCACGACCTCACCGGCCGCTCCCGGCTCGGCGCCGGCCTGCAGCGCGTCACCGCCGATCTCGACGGTCAGTCCGGCGTGCCGCGCGTCCTGCGCGGCCTCCTTCAGGGCGTCCCGGGAGGTCTCCTTGAGCTCCATGCCGGAGACCTTGTACTTCACGGACGCATAGGCGACCGTGCCGTTCTTGCTGACGGCGTGCCCCTGGTAGGGGTCGGCGACGGAGACCACCTCGGAGCCGTCGGCCAGCTCCTTCACCGTCCTCTCGACGGTCGCCTTGTTGGCGGGGTCGGTCATCTTCTCGCCCGCGGGCGCCTTGAAGACGACGCGTCCGGTCGCGCCGTCGGCACTCATCCCTGGGAAGCGCTGTTCCAGCAGGTCGAAGGCCTTCTGGGCCTCGGTGCCGGGTATGGAGAAGGAGGTGGAGCCCGCGGCGGGTGCGTTGGCGGCGCCGACCCCCGCGAGGGTCAGCAGCGCCACCCAGAACAGGGCGACGAAGTGCCGTCGCCTGAAGGCGAACCGGCCGAGTTTGTAGAGGAACGTGGCCACGGAGACGTACTCCCGGTCAGTCGTGGGTGTTTCAGGGCAGGGGTGATCAGCCCGGCGGGGAGGCAGGGGTGATCGTCCCGACGACTTGAGCGGTGACGTCAGGTGCTGGGGAGAGGGTGGGGAAGTGTCAGGCGCGGAGGGCGGGGAGGACCACCGCGTCGATGTACGAGAGGAGGAACGCCTGGTTCGGTGGCCGCTCGTCGATCAGCGTGCGGGCGGCGAACCCGCCGATCATCATGTGGATCATGTAGTCGACCGCAGGATTGTCCGCGCGGACCTCACCCCGGTCGATCGCCCGCTGCACGACACGGCGGAACTCCGCCATCTCCGGCTCGATCAGATGTTCCTTGAACGCCTTCAGGAGATCCGGATTGCTGTGGATCGCCATGGCCAGACCCCGCATCAACGCGGAGTTCTGCTCCATCTCGCAGTCGTCCGACCGCATCGTGAGGGCATGCAGATCGCCCCGGAGGGACCCGGTGTCGATCTCGCCGAGGGCCAGACCGCCCGGCTTGGTGTGCCGCACCGCCTTCGCGACCAGCTCGGCCTTGCCGCCCCACTGGCGGTAGAGCGTCGCCTTGCTGGACTTGGTGCGGGCCGCGACGGCGTCCATGGTGACCGCGTCGTAGCCCACCTCCCGGAGCAGGTCGAGCACGGCCTCGTACAACTCGGCCTCACGCTCGGGCGTGATCCGACTGCGACGCGCCGTTGCGACCTCAGTCATGCCACTCACCTTCCCGCTCGGGATGCGCCGACTCGGCGCCTGCTTCGTACGTTCATGAAGATACCCTGTCCGCTTGCGAAACGAAACAGTTTCGTACGTGTGGTGGCTCACGTAGGTGAAGGATCCATGAGTTCCCACGAGTTGCCCGGCCCCATCCGGCGGAAAAGCATGGGGAGGTGAGCTATCTGCGCCTGCCCCATCTCAGCGGTGACCTGTTGTGCTTCGTGGCCGAGGACGACCTCTGGCTCTCCCCTCTGGACGGCCCGGGCCGCGCCTGGCGCCTCACCGTCGACCGTACGAAGCTCGGCCAGCCCCGTTTCTCGCCGGACGGGACCACCATCGCGTACACGAGCTGGCGCAGTCTGGTCCCCGAGATCCACACCGTCCCGGTGGACGGCGGCCCGGGCAGGCAGCTCACCTACTGGGGGTCCGCGGACACCCAGGTCTGCGGATGGACACCCTCCCAAGGGGACAGCGGGGGCACCATCCTCGCCGTCGCCTCCCACGGCGAGCCCTTCTCGTACTTCACCTGGGCCTACAAGGTCTCCCCCGACGGCGACCCCGGACGCAAACTCCCCTGGGGCCCGGTCTCCGACATCCAGGTCGCCGACATCGAAGGCGAACGCAGGACCCTCCTGCTGACCGGCACCCCTCCGCACGAACCCGCCGCCTGGAAGCGCTACCGCGGCGGCGCCATGGGCCGCCTCTGGCTGCACGGCGAACGCCTGCTCGCCGATCTGGAGGGCCATCTGCACTCGCCGATGTTCGTCGGCGGCCGGATCGCCTTCCTCTCCGACCACGAAGGCATCGGCAACCTCTACTCCTGCGCCTACGACGGCTCCGACCTGCGCCGCCACACCGACCACGACGCCTTCTACGCCCGGCACGCCTCGAGCGACGGGGCCCGGGTGGTGTACCAGTGCGCCGGGGACCTGTGGATCGTCGACGACCTGGCCGCCGACTCCGGGCCGCGCCGCCTGGACGTACGGCTGAGCGGTCCGCGCGCGGGCCGGCGCACGTACCAGGTCCCGGCCGCCCAGCACATCGACGGCATCTCGGTCGACGAGACGGGCCGCGCGAGCGCCGTCGTCGTACGCGGCAGCCTGTACTGGCTCACCCACCGGGACGGTCCGGCGCGCACGATCACCGACACCCCGGGCGTACGGGTCCGCCTCCCGGAGATGCTCGGCTCGACCGGCCGGGTCGCCTATGTGACGGACGCGGAGGGCGAGGACGCGGTCGAGATCGCCCACCTGCCGCGCGCGACCGGCGACCGCGAGCCGCGCCGACTGGCCTCCGGCGCGCTGGGCCGCGTACAGGAACTCGTCGCCGACCCGCAGGGCGAGCGCCTCGCCCTCGCCTCGCACGACGGCCGGCTGCTGCTGCTCGATGTGGCGGAGGACTCCGCGGGCACCTCCCGGACGGAGTCCGGGGGAGGCGAGGTGACCGAGCTGATCCACTCGGTCAACGGGCCGGTGCGCGACCTCGCGTTCTCACCGGACGGCGCCTGGCTGACCTGGTCCCACCCGGGCATCGGCCGCTCCCTGCGGCAGATCAAGATGGCGCGCATAAAGGACCGTTTGATCGTCGACGTCACCAACGGCCGCTTCGAGGACGAGAACCCGGTGTTCACGAGGGACGGCCGCTATCTCGCCTTCCTGTCCTGGCGCGGCTTCGACCCGGTGTACGACGTCCACACCGGGGACCTGTCCTTCCCGCTGGGCTGCCGCCCGTACCTGGTCCCCCTGTCCTCCGCGACCCCCTCCCCCTTCGCCCTGACCCCGGAGGGCCGGCCGGCCGCCGGCGGCCTCGACCCCGTGGAGGACGAGGAGGAGGGCGGCGACGGCGCGGTCACCGTCGAGATCGAAGGGCTGGAGAACCGGGTCACCCCCTTCCCGGTCACCGCCTCCAAGTACTCGGCGCTGTACCCCGTGGCGGGCGGCGGCCTGGTCTGGCTGCGCTGGCCGATCTCGGGGGCGCTCGGCGAGACCTTCGCCAACCCGGACGACACCACCGGCCGCCCGACCCTCGAACACTTCAACATCAGCAAGGCGAAGAAGTCCGAACTCCTGGAGCACCTGGACTGGTTCGCGCTCAGCGGCGACGGCACCCGCCTGGTCGTGGTCGACGAGGGCGATCTGCGAGCCGTCCCGTCGTCCGAGTCCGGAGACGGCGACACGACGGTCTGGATCGACCTGCGCCGCATCCTGCACCAGGTCGACCCGGCCGCCGAGTGGCGCCAGTCGTACGAGGAGGCCGGGCGTCTCATCCGCGCGTACTTCTGGGACCCGGGGATGTGCGGCATCGACTGGGACGCGGTGCTCGACCAGTACCGTCCACTGGTCGAACGGGTCGCGTCCCCCGACGAGTTCGCTGACCTGCTGCGCGAAGTCCTCGGCGAACTGGGCACCTCGCACGCCTATGTCACCGCGGCCCGCCGCAACGAGGGCCCACCCCACTACCAGCGCCTCCAGGGCCTGCTCGGCGCCAACTTCGTCCGCCGGCAGGAGGGCTGGGTGGTCAAGCGGATCCTCCCGGGCGAGTCCTCGGACTCCAAGGCCCGCTCACCGCTGGCGGGCACGGGCATCAGGGAGGGCGCCGTACTGACCCACGTGGACGGCCGCCCGGTGGACCCGCTGACCGGGCCGTACCCGCTGCTGGCGGGCGCGGGCGGCACCACGGTCGAGCTCACCTTCACCGCGGCGGAGGGCGAGGCGGGCCGCTCACGCCGGGTTGCCGTGGTCCCCCTGATCGACGAACGCCCCCTGCGCTACCAGGACTGGGTGGCCAAACGCCGCGCCGTGGTGCGGGAGTTGAGCGGTGGCCGCTGCGGCTATCTACACATCCCGGACATGGGCGGCTCGGGCTGGGCCCAGTTCAACAGGGACCTGCGCATGGAGGTGTCACGGCCCGCCCTGATCGTCGACGTACGCGGCAACGCGGGCGGCCACATCAGCGAACTCGTCGTCGAGAAACTGTCCCGCACGATCCTGGGCTGGGACCTCACCCGTGACGCCCAGCCGGTCTCGTACGCCTCCAACGCGCCCCGCGGCCCGGTGGTGGCCCTGGCCGACGAGGCGACCTCCTCCGACGGCGACATGATCACGGCCGCCATCAAGCTCCTCAGGCTCGGCCCCGTCATCGGCCAGCGCACCTGGGGCGGAGTGGTCGGCATGACCGGCCGCCACCGCCTCGGCGACGGCACGATCATCACCGTCCCGATGAACGCGGCCTGGTTCGACGCCTACGGCTGGACCGTGGAGAACAAGGGCGTCACCCCGGACCTGGAGATCCTCCGCACCCCCCTGGACTGGGCGGAGGGAAGGCATGCACAGCTGGACGACGCGGTGCAACTGGCGGTGCAGTTGCTGGAGACCAACCCTCCGGCAACCCCTCCGGATTACAGCAACGTCCCGGACCGCTCACGGCCGAAGCTGCCGCCCAGGACGAAGTGAGAAAGGGTGCCCCTCGTCAGGGACACCCTTTCCAGTCAGTGCAGGACGTCGACGTCAGACGTCGTAGTCCTGGTCGAAGCGGTCCTGCTCCTCGCGCTGCAACCGCTCCGTCTCCTCGTCGCGCATGCGCTCACCCGGCTTGCCGCGCTGCGGCTGCTGGCCGCGCTGCTGACCGTGCTCGCGGCCCTGCTGGGCCTTCTGCTTGGCCTGCTCCTGCCACTGCTGCGACTGGTCCTGGAACTTGTCCTTCATACCCATGTGGGTTCACTCCCGTAGTGGGTGGGGGGAAGGCCCTTGACCGGGCCTCGACCAGATTCACACGGCCCACCACGGAACGCATTTCGATCAACTACGGTGCGTAGCGCGGGCTTCCTCGTCTGCCGCCCCACCTGCGCCGACGAGCCCCGAGCGCATGCCCTCCAACCGGGACCCGAACCGCCGCATCTCCCGCTGCCCCACCGTCCCGATGAGGCCCGGCAGATACCCCCGCACGCCCTGCATCCCGCGCAGCCACCACTGCCCGTACACATGGCTCGACCGGCGCTCGATCCCGGCGACGATCCGGTCGACCGCCGGCCCCAGCGGATACGTCTTGTTGGACGGCCACGGCAGCCGCTGCCGCAGCTCCCGCATCACCTCGTCCTGGTCGGCGCCCCGCACCATGTCGGTGTCGGTCCACGACAGATACCCGACCCCGACCCGTACGCCCTTGTAGCCGACTTCGGCCCGCAGACTGTGCGCGTACGCCTCCACACCGGACTTTGAGGCGCAGTACGCGGTCATCATCGGTGCCGGAGTGATCGCCGCGAGGGACGCGATCTGCAGCAGATAGCCGCGGCTCTCCATCAGAACCGGCAGGAAGGCACGGGCGGTCACCGCGGACCCGATGAGGTTCACCTCGATCACCCGCCGCCAGGCCTCGGGGTCGGAGTCCACGAAGGGACCGCCGGTGGCGACACCGGCGTTCGCCACGACGATGTCGACCTTCCCGAACCGCTCCTTGACCTCCTGCGCGACCCGTGCCATCGCCTCATGGTCCGTCACATCGGCGTACCAGTGGTCGCTGTCGCCGTGCAGCCGCTCGGAGACCTGCTTGAGGGCGTCCGGCTCAAGGCCGACGAGCGCCACCTTGGCGCCCCGGGCCGACAACTTCCGGGCGAGCAGCTCGCCGACACCGCGCGCGGCGCCCGTGACGACGGCGACCTGTCCTTCGAGGCTGACCCTGCTCATGCGCCCTCCTTGATCGTTGCGTACGTCGTCACAAGCTCCCGGATACGGCCGCTGACCGGCTCCGGCGCCTCCACCGGGCTCATGTGGCCCACGCCCGGCAGCTCGGTGCTGCCCACGCAGTTCGGCAGCGCGGCCACCAGCGCCCGCGCCTGCACGGGCGGCGTGAGCCGGTCCGCCGTCCCGACGACGACAACCGTCGGCACCCTCAACTCCCGTACGCCATGGTCGAGATCGAGCAGGGCGAGCACCTGAGACCAGGCGTGACGCACCTTGCGCGGACACGCGTGCACGATCCGCGCGCACGCCTCCACCATGTGCGGCGCCGAAGCAGGCCCCATCGTCCCGTACTTGAGGATCCGCCGCGCCAGGGGCGTGACCGGCCCGAGCGGTGCCCGCGCCCCCAGGATGTGCCTGGTGAGCCAGGTCCGCAGCCGCCCGGGCCCCAGGGGTACGACGGTCGACTCGGCCACCAGCCGCGAGGAGCCCGTGCTGCACAGCAGTACGGCCGCCGCATGCTCCCGGAAGCTCTTCCTCGTGGCCGCAGCCATCACCGTCATACCGCCCATGGAGTGCCCGGCGATCACGGCCTTCTCACCCGGCGCCAGGGTCGCCTCCAGTACGGCTTCGAGGTCGTCGGCGAGGGCGTCCGGACTGCACGCCGGGCTCGCCGGGCTGCGTCCGTGGCCCCGCTGGTCGTAGGCGATGACGCGGTGGTCGGCGGCGAGGTCCCGTATCTGCGCGGCCCAGAAGGCGGTGGAGCAGGTCCAGCCGTGGGCGAGGACGACGGCGGGCGCGTTCTCGGGCCCGTGTACCTCCACGTGCAGCCGGGCGCCGTCGGCGGAGACGGCGACGAGTTCGCGGACGGGGGTGGGCGGGGCGTACGGCCCGGACGTGACGTGCATCAGCCGGCTCACGCGTCCACCTCCGCCTTCTGCTGGGCGGGCGCCCGGAGCAGTTCGTACTCGGCGAGATCCACCTGCCGTGTGGCCCGCCGGAACTCGGTCGTCGTACCGGGCCAGATGGTGGTGTTGCGGCCGCTCGGGTCGAGGTACCAGCTGGTGCAGCCGCCGGTGTTCCACACCGTCCGCTTCATGCGTTCCTGTACGCGCGTGTTCCAGGCGTCGACGGCGCTGGGCCTGGCGTCGAGGGCGGCACGGCCGCCGAGGACGTCCAACTGCCGCAGGAAGTCGGCCATGTAGTTGAGCTGCGACTCGATCATCAGGATCATGGAGGAGTTACCGAGGCCGGTGTTGGGGCCGATGATGGTCATCCAGTTGGGGAACCCGGCGGCGGAGGCGCCCCGGAGCGACTCCATCCCGCCCTTCCACGCCTCGGCGAGGGTCTTGCCCTCCGCGCCGACCACCCGCTCGGCGATCGGCATGTCGGTGACATGGAACCCCGTACCGAAGATGATCGCGTCGACCTCGGCCTCGCTGCCGTCGGCAGCGACGGCGGTGGAACCGCGGATCTCGCTCAGCCCACTCGCCACGACGTCGACATTGGGCCGGGTGAGCGCCGGGTAGTAGGTGCTGCTCAGCAGGATCCGCTTGCAGCCGATGCGGTAGTCGGGGGTGAGCTTGGCGCGCAGGGCAGGGTCCTTGACGGCCCGTGCCATGTTCCGCTTGGCCAACTGCTCGACGAAGCCGAGCTCATTGGGGTGCTTGGTGAACGCCTGGACCTGCAGCTCCCGGATCCCCCACAGCAGCCCGCGGCGGGCCTGAGCGGTGAAGGGCAGCGCGCGGTGCAGGGCCCGCTCGGCGGCGCTGATGGCGCGGTCGACGCGCGGCATGACCCAGGGCGGGGTGCGCTGGAAGAGGGTGAGCCGGCCGACCTCGGGCTGGATGGCGGGCACGATCTGGATGGCTGAGGCGCCCGTCCCCACCATGGCGACGCGCTTGCCGCGCAGGTCGTAGTCGTGGTCCCAGCGGGCGGAGTGGAAGACCTTGCCGGGGAAGGAGTCGAGCCCCGGGACATCGGGCACCTTCGGGTCGGACAGCGGCCCGGTCGCGGAGACGACGACATCCGCGGACAGCGACCCGCTGCTGGTCTCGATCTCCCACCACAGCTTCTCGCTGTCCCAGGTCATCATCTTCACTTCGGAGTCGAAGCGGATGTGGGGCCGCAGGTGGAAGACGTCCGTGACGTGCTCCAGATAGGCACGGATGTGCTCCTGCCCGGAGAAGGTGCGCGGCCAGTCGGGATGGGGCGCGAAGGAGAAGGAGTAGAGGTGGGAGGGCACGTCGCAGGCGCACCCCGGGTAACTGTTGTCGCGCCAGGTGCCACCCACGGTGCCGGCCCGTTCGAGGACGACGAAGTCGGTGACGCCCTCGCGCCGCAGCCGCACGGCGGCCCCGAGCCCGCCGAACCCGGACCCGATCACCGCCACCCGCACATGCTCCCGCTCAGCCATGCCGACGCCCTTCCTCACGCGACTCCGCCAGTGAACACTGGCGCAATGGGGAGAGTAGAGCAGCCGCGTACCGATGGGTAGGGGGCAGCGAAAGGAAAGTTACCGGCGGTACAACATAGGCTGCGTCCGTGACCGAGAAGCGCGAGTACCGCATGGAGGAACTGGCCCGTCTGGCCGGCATCACCGTACGCACCCTGCGCTTCTACCGAGAACGCAAACTGATCCCGCCGCCCCGCCGCGAGGGCCGTATCGCCTGGTACGACGACCACCACCTGGCCCGGCTGCACACGATCGCGGCACTGCTGGAACGCGGCCACACCCTCACCGGCATCGCGGAACTGGCGGAGGCCCTCGACCACGGCCGGGACGTCGCCGACCTGCTGGGCGTCGAGCCGACCGAGGAGGAACCGGTCCGTCTCACCCCCGAGGAGCTCGCCGCCCGCTTCGAGGGCCAGGTCACCCCCGAGAACCTCGCCGCCGCCCTCGACCTCGGCTACCTCGGCACCGACGGCGACGAGATCGTGCACATCAGCCGCCGCCTCCTGGACGTCTCCTCCGCCCTGGTCGGCGAGGGCATCCCGCTCGCGGAGGTCCTGGCAGCGGGCAAACGGGTCCGGGAACACGTGGACGACCTGGCGGAGATGTTCGCCGAACTGGTCCTGCGCCACACCGGCGAGGAGGACCTGCAACGCCTGCGCCCGCTGGCCCGGAGCGTGGTGGAGGCGGAACTTTCCCTGGCGCTGGACCGGCGGCTGCGCAAGCGGGGATAGCCCCCTCAGGATCTCGCGTGATGCTGCGACCGACCAGCTATACGCACCGATAGCTATACACACTACGTATAGACGCAATGTATAGTCGCGCCCATGACACTCAGCACAGCCATCCGCCCGATCCTCGGGCCGGACCGGTGGTGGACAACCGCGCCGCTGGCAGGCGTCGGCCTCGGCATTCTCACCAACCTCGCCCAGGGCGTACTGCCGGGCGCCGCCAACCAGATCGCCAACTCCGGCGCGGTGTGGTGCGTCCCGGCGTTCGCCGCCGGTGCACTGGTGGCGGGCGGACAGCCGGCGCTGCGCAAGTCGGTGCTCGCCGGCCTGTGCACGACGGTCGGCCTGGTCATCGGCTACTACGGGTACGCCGAATTCGGCCGCGGCGGGATGGGCAGTCCGTTCTGGCCGCTGGTGTGGCTGGCGATGGCGCTCGTCAGCGGCCCGCTGTTCGGTGCCGCGGGGGCGTGGTGGCGGCGCGGGCGCACCGCGTCCCGTCGTGTCGTCGCACTGGCCGCACTGGCGGGCGTCTTCGGAATGGAGTCCATCCAGTACGCATGGGTGCTCCACTACGCCCCGCAGGCCTGGGCCTGTGCGGCACTCCTGGTCGCGATCCCGCTGCTGATGGCGCGCGGACACAAGGAGCGGGTGCTGAGCCTGCTCGTGGCGCTGCCCCTGTCGGCGATCGCCTACGCCGTCGTCGAACTGCCGTTGCAGCACCTGTCGACGTGAGGCCGCCAGGGCCTCACCTCTCGAAGGTCACCGTCACCGGAGCATGGTCCGACCACCGCTCCGCATGCGTGGCCGCCCGCTCCACGACCGCCTTGACGGTCCGGGCGGCCAGCCCGGGGGTCGCCACGGCGAGGTCGATCCTCCAGCCCGAATCGTTGTCGAAGGCCCGCCCCCGGTACGACCACCAGGTGTACGGCCCCTCCACCTCCGGATGCAGGGCGCGCACGACATCGACGTAGCCCCCGTCCTCGGGGTCGAAGACCCGGGAGAGCCACGCCCGCTCCTCCGGCAGGAACCCGGAGTTCTTCTGGTTCGCGCGCCAGTTCTTGAGGTCGGCCGGCTGGTGGGCGATGTTCCAGTCGCCGCAGACGACGACTTCACGTCCGCCGGCGGCGGCGCGCTCCCGCAGGGCCTTCAGATAGGCGAGGAACTCGCCCATGAAGCGGATCTTCTCGTCCTGACGCTCGGTGCCGACCTCGCCGGAGGGGAGGTAGAGGGAGGCGACCGTGACACCCGGCAGATCGACCTCGACATAGCGGCCGCTGGTCTCGAACTCGGCCGCGCCGAAGCCGACCTGGATACGGTCGGGCTCGCGGCGGGTGTAGAGGGAGACGCCCGCGCGGCCCTTGGCGGCGGCCGGCGCATGGACGACATGCCAGCCGTCGGGCGTGCGCACGTGCTCGGGCAGCTGCTGCGGCTCGGCGCGCACCTCCTGGAGGCAGAGCACATCGGCGGAGGTGCCGGCGAGCCATTCCACGAAGCCCTTCTTCGCGGCGGCGCGCAGTCCATTGACGTTGACGGAGGTCACAGTGAGCACCCGGGAACGATACCGGCACACTGGATCGAGACCGGACCCCCTCCATGCATAGGTGTACGATCCCCCACATGATTATCCGTCGTGTCTCCTTCGACCACCCCGACGCCGTCAAGCTGAACGACGAGGTCCAGGCGGAGTACCACGTGCGCTACGGCGACGGCGGGGACGCCACATCGCTGGACCCGGCGGACTTCGAGCCGCCGAACGGCGTGTACTTCATCGCCTACGACGAGAACGACGCCCCCGTGGCCACGGGCGGCTGGCGCGCCCAGGACACCAACGGCGAGGGCAACCTCGACGGGGACGCCGAGGTCAAGCGGATGTACGTGGTGGAGGCGGCGCGCGGCCGCGGGCTCGCCCGGCGCATCCTGGCCGCCCTGGAGGAGGACGCCCGCGCGGCCGGCCGCCTGCGGATGGTCCTGGAGACGGGCACGAAGCAGCCGGAGGCGATCGCCCTGTACACGTCCAGCGGGTACGAGCCCTGCGAGAAGTTCGGCTACTACCGGCACCACGAGAGCAGCCGCTGCTTCGCGAAGGAGCTGTGACAGACCTGGCGAGGGAGCTGTGACAGACCTGCCTGACAGAACGTCAGGCACAACCGCCGGGCACAACAAAGATCCCGCCCGATCTTCCGATCGGACGGGATCTCATCAACTGCCCCAGGTTTCCCTGACCAGTTGTTGCGGTGGACCTGAGGGGATTTGAACCCCTGGCCCCCTCGATGCGAACGAGGTGCGCTACCGGACTGCGCCACAGGCCCTTGCAACGAGTGAAACTCTAGCACCCCGATCCGGGTGCTTGGAAATCCGTTCCTGGCCTGCGGCCGGGCAGCGGCACAGGTCGGGGGGCTACTCGTTGGCGGCGCGGGGCCGCTCGCCGTCCTCGTACTGGTCGAACAGCGGCGTACGCCCCCGCTCCCGGGCCCGCCGCGCGGAGGCCGCCCGACGGGCGTCACTGCGCCCGTCGTCGTCCGCCTTGTCCTCCGCGGGGGCCGGTTCCGCGGTCTCGGCGGCCGGCATCTCCTGGCCCCGGGCCACGGAGCCCGAGCGCGCCGAACTCCAGGTGTCCGGCGCCCCGAGGTCGACGTCCGCGGTGGCCCGCGGAGCGACCGGCGCGGTCACATACGTCGGCAGCGGCACCGGCACCGGGTCCCAGCTGTCCCCGTGCCCGGGCCGCCGCTGCCGCTCGCGCTGCTGGTCGACCCACTCGGCGTGGTCGGTCTGCTCGACGAGGGCGCGCCGGTCGGCGGCGAGCGCGGACAGTCCGGGGTCGGTGTCCTGCGCCGGCCCCTCGTCCGATTCGCCGGCGTCCGCCTCGGTGGCGGCCGTGCGGCGGCGCGGCTGGCGGGCGCGCTCGCGCAGCCGCTCGGCGGCGTCCTCGGCGCGGCGCCGGTCCATCTGGTAGGCGAACCGGCGGCGCTCCTGGGAACGCAGGTATGCGATGTACGCGCTGAGCAGCACGGCGGGCACGCCGGGCGCCCAGAGGAACGCGAGCCCCCCGACCGCGGCGACGATCGCGCCGAGCGTGAACGCGATGAAGAGCATCACGGTGGTGCGCCGGCGCCGCGCGAGCGCCTTCATTCGCCGGGCGCGTGCCAGGGCCGCTTCCTCCGAGGGGGAGCGCCGGGCCGCGGGCACCCGTTTCCGCGCGGGGGCGGGGGCGGGGGCGGGGGCCGGTGCGGGTGCCGGGGCCTCCGCCTGTTCTCGCGCCGGTTGCGCGCGCGCCGACGCCTGTGCCGGTACGTCCGCACGCGCCTGGGGACGGGTCGGAGGCACGGCGAAGGCCCGGACGTCCACCGAGTCGGTGACGACATCCGGACGACCGGCGCTGGACTCCCCCTCTTCGGTGGAGCGCGCCTGCAGGTCCTTGGCGTACCGGCGCTCCATTCCCGCCCGTCCGGACAGCAGCCGGATGGCGGTGCTGAAGCGTTCCGTCGGACGGGCCTCGTTCAGCTCGTCCTGCCTACGGAGCCACATCGGCACCAAGTAGGCGGCCCAGGCCCCGACAATGACTGCGTAGATGAGGCCGCTGCTGCTCACGCCTCACACGGTAGAGGGGTTTGCGTGAGGCCATCTGCCAATTGAGCCGGTGTGTCGCACGATCTGGCTGATATTTCGAACTTTTTTTGTGACCGATGCGATCAGCACCCCACCGAGGGCGTGAATTTAGCGCCTCAAGGCGGTCGCCGCTCGATCAATTTCGAACACTTATTCAATTCCCGGGCTCCCGGGCTTCCCGTGCCTCCGGCCTTGCGGGTTATGCGGGATTCCCGCGAGTACGTGCCCGCTGCCAGCGGTTGAGCAACCCGTCGGGGACCTCTTCCGCGGTGAGCGCGAAGACGAGGTGGTCGCGCCAGGCTCCGTCGATGTGGAGATAACGCGGTCTGAGGCCCTCCTCGCGGAATCCGAGTTTCTCCACGACCCTGCGGCTCGGCCCGTTCTCCGGGCGAATGCAGACCTCGATGCGGTGCAGTCCGACGGTGCGGAAACAGTGGTCCACGACAAGCGCCACGGCGGTCGGCATCACTCCGCGTCCGGCCACCGACTCGTCCACCCAGTAGCCGATGTGGCCCGAGCACATGGAGCCCCAGGTGATTCCGGCGACCGTCAACTGCCCGACCAGACGCCCCTGGTACTCGATGACGAACGGCAGCATCCGGCCGGAGTTCGCTTCGGAACGCAGATGCCGGACCATCTGGCGGTAGGTCGGCCGGTGCGCGATCGGCCCGCTCGGAGTGGGCGGCGGAATGGTCGCCTCCCAGGGGCGCAGCCAGTCCCGGTTGCGCCGGTTGACCTCGCGCCAGACCCGCTGGTCGCGCAGCTTTATCGGCCTCAGGACGACGTCGCCGTCCGTCAGCACGACGGGCCAGGATGGGGTGTTCAGCTCGCACCCCCACCGGTGGAGCCGGGTCTGGGGTGGTCGCCGCCGCGGATCTGGTCGACGGCGTGGACCAGGACGGGTTCCAGGACGGCCAGGCCGTCCTTCACCCCGCCGGTGGAGCCCGGAAGATTGACGATCAGTGTGCTTCCCGCCACTCCGGCCAAGCCCCGGGAGAGCGCGGCGGCGGGCACCTTGTCCCGTCCGAACGCCCTGATGGCCTCGGCGATGCCCGGCACCTCGTGGTCGATCACCGCGCGCGTCGCCTCGGGCGTGCGGTCGGTGGGCGAAAGGCCGGTGCCGCCGGTGGTCACGATCACGTC
Source organism: Streptomyces sp. NPDC001604 (assembly GCF_042893475.1). Taxonomy (NCBI): domain Bacteria; kingdom Bacillati; phylum Actinomycetota; class Actinomycetes; order Kitasatosporales; family Streptomycetaceae; genus Streptomyces; species Streptomyces sp. NPDC001604. The sequence goes on from NZ_JBIAUY010000029.1 coordinate 23,380, forward strand.
GTACCCGGCGTCGACTGCGGCCCGCAGGGCGGCCTGCACCGGGTCCCCGTCGGGCACGACCTGCGGTCCGTCGACGGCGAAGCCGAAGCCCTTCAGGCCGTCGGCGATCAGCGGGCCGCCCCTGTCCTCGTATACACCGGCGGCCGCCCTGTTCGAGGCGGTCACGACCAGAGCGCGATACGTCATGTCCGGCTCCAGTCGCCCGACTTGCCGCCCGTCTTCTCCTCCACCCGTACGTCCGTGATGACCGCTCCCTTGTCGACCGCCTTGACCATGTCGATCACGGTGAGTGCGGCGACGGAGACGGCGGTGAGGGCCTCCATCTCGACGCCCGTGCGGTCCGTGGTCTTGACGGTGGCCAGGATCTCGACGGCGTCGTCCGCGACCGACAGGTCCAGTTTCACACCGGACACCGACAACGGGTGACAGAGCGGAATGAGTTCCGGGGTGCGCTTGGCGCCCATGATGCCCGCGATGCGCGCAGTGGCGAGGGCGTCGCCCTTGGGGACCCCCTCGCCGCGCAGCAGCTCGACCACGCGGGGCGAGACGAGGACGCGTCCGCTGGCGCGGGCGGTGCGCGCGGTCACGTCCTTGCCGGACACGTCGACCATGCGGGCGGCGCCCGCGTCGTCGATGTGGGTCAGTCGATCGTCCGTACTCATTGGCTGTGTGGCGCTCCCGTCCGGGCCCCTCGCGGTGCGGCGCGTGGGTCTGTGTGCGCGACACGGTACCGCGGGCCGGGAGCACTCAGCCGAGCAGGACGACCTCCACCTCGGAGCCGGGCTCGACGGACTCCACGTCCTCGGGGACGACGATCAGCGCGTCGGCGTGCGCGAGGGCCGCGACCAGGTGGGATCCGGCGCCGCCGACCGGGGTCACGGAGCCGTCGGCGTACGTCCCGCGCAGGAACTGTCTGCGGCCCTTCGGCGAGGTCAGCGCCTTGCGGGCGGTGAGGGTCGCGCGGGTGCGCGGCCGGTGCACGTCCTCGAGTCCCATGAGGGTGCGGATGGCGGGGCGGACGAAGAGCTCGAAGGAGACGTACGACGACACCGGGTTGCCGGGCAGGGCCAGCAGCGGGGTGTGGTCGGGGCCGATGGAGCCGAAGCCCTGGGGCTTGCCCGGCTGCATGGCGAGCTTGCGGAACTCGATGCCGCTGCCCGGCTCGTCCTCGTCGCCCACGTACGACAGGGCCTCCTTGACCACGTCGTACGCCCCGACGCTCACGCCGCCCGTGGTGACCATGAGGTCGGCGCGCACGAGCTGGTCCTCGATGGTGGAGCGGAGGGTCTCCGCGTCGTCGGCGACGGCGCCCACCCGGTAGGCGATGGCGCCGGCCTCGCGGGCGGCGGCGGTGAGGGCGAAGCTGTTGGAGTCGTAGATCTGGCCGCTGCCCAGCTTCTCGCCGGGCTGGACGAGTTCGCTGCCGGTGGACATGACGACCACGCGCGGGCGGGGGCGCACACGCACCGTGCCGCGGCCGATCGCGGCGAGCAGGGCGATCTGCGGCGGTCCGAGGACCGTGCCGGCCTCCAGGGCGCGGTCGCCGGACTTCACGTCGCTGCCCTTCGCGCGGACGTGCGCGCGTGCCTCGGCCGGGCGGTACACGTGCACATGTCCCTCGGCGCCCTCGGGGGCCAGGGACCGGGCGCGCATACCGGTCGCCGGGCCCTCGCCGAGGCCGCCGTCGGTCCACTCGACGGGGACGACGGTCTCCGCGCCGGGCGGCAGCGGAGCGCCGGTCATGATGCGGGCGGCCTGGCCGGGACCCACATGGAGCAGGCCGGCCTGGCCCGCCGCGACGTCCCCGACGACGGCCAGGACGGCGGGGAACTCCGCGCTCGCGCCCGCGATATCCGAGACCCGCACCGCGTACCCGTCCATGGAGCTGTTGTCGAACGGCGGCAGGGAGACGGGCACCGTGACGTCCTCGACCAGGACGCAGCCCTGGGCGTCGAGGAGTTGCAGCTCGATGGGTTCCAGGGGGCGGACGGTCGTGAGGATGTCCTCCAGGTGTTCGTCCACCGACCAGAGGTGGTCCTGGCCGGTGGTGCGGGGCGCGGCGCTGCTCAACGTTGCTACATCTCCTCGGCTACGTAACTGCGAAGCCAGGCCCGGAAGTCCGGGCCCAGGTCTTCACGTTCGCATGCGAGTCTGACAATGGCACGCAGGTAGTCGCCGCGGTCGCCGGTGTCATAGCGGCGGCCCTTGAAGACGACGCCGTGCACCGGGCCGCCGACCTTCTCGTCCTGCGAGAGCTGCTGGAGGGCGTCGGTGAGCTGGATCTCTCCGCCGCGGCCGGGCTCGGTCTTGCGCAGTATGTCGAAGATGTGCGGGTCGAGGACGTACCGGCCGATGATCGCGTAGTTGGACGGGGCGTCGGCGGCGGCGGGCTTCTCGACCAGGTCGTGGACCTTGACCACGTCGGCGTCCTCGGTGGGGTCCACGGCCGCGCAGCCGTAGAGGTGGATCTGCTCGGGGGCGACCTCCATGAGCGCGATCACGCTGCCGCCGCGCTGCTCCTGGACCTCGACCATGCGCGCGAGGAGCGGGTCGCGCGGGTCGATCAGGTCGTCGCCGAGGAGGACGGCGAAGGGCTCGCGGCCGACGTGCGGGGCGGCGCACAGAACCGCGTGGCCGAGGCCCCTGGGGTCGCCCTGCCGCACGTAGTGCATGGTCGCGAGGTCGCTGGACGCCTGGACCTTGGCGAGCCGGCCCGCGTCACCCTTCTTCTGGAGGGCGGACTCGAGCTCGTAGTTGCGGTCGAAGTGGTCCTCGAGGGGGCGCTTGTTGCGGCCCGTGATCATGAGGACGTCGTCGAGGCCCGCCGACACCGCCTCTTCGACCACGTATTGGATCGCCGGCTTGTCGACGACCGGCAGCATCTCCTTGGGAGTGGCCTTGGTGGCCGGCAGGAACCGGGTGCCGAGGCCCGCTGCAGGGATGACAGCCTTGCTGATCCTGGGGTGCGACTGGGTCATGGCGGCAACCTTATCCGGTGCCTTGGCAGGGAATCTGAGGCTCCGGTTAATTGGCTCTCATATGAGCACATATAGAAGGGTACGGGTCCGACCTATGAGTCACATCGGACGTGCGACCGAGGCTGACAAACGAATGTTGCGGCGAGAGCTCCTCGCGGTGAGAAACAGGTTGACGGCCGATGACGTGCGGGAATCCGCGGACGCGCTGGCCGGCCGCGCCCTGGAGCTGCCGGAGCTGGCGCATGCGCGCACGGTGGCGGCGTACGTCTCCGTGGGGAGCGAGCCGGGCACGCTCGCGCTGCTGGACGCGCTGCGCGAGCGGGGCGTGCGCGTCCTGCTTCCCGCCCTTCTCCCGGACAACGATCTCGACTGGGGCGCCTACACCGGCGAGGGCTCCCTCGCGCGCATCCAACACGGCGGGAAAATGGCCCTCTTCGAGCCCGCCGGCGAACGCCTCGGACCGGACGCCGTGACCGGTGCCGACGTCGTGCTGCTGCCCGGTCTCGCCGTCGACGCCCGCGGGATGCGCCTGGGGCGCGGCGGAGGGTCGTACGACCGCGTCCTCGCGCGTCTGGAGCGCGCGGACGCCCATCCCGCGCTGGTGGTGCTGCTGTACGACTCGGAGGTCGTCGGGCATGTCCCGGAGGAGGCGCACGACCGGCCGGTGCATGCGGTGGTGACACCGTCGGGGGTACGGCGGTTCACATGAGAAGTGCCCTCCACGCACGCGTGGAGGGCACTTTCCGCGACCGGTGATCTAGGGCCGGCGGCTCATGGCTTCAGGACCAGGGTGTCGCTCGTGTTCTTGTCGACGGCCTTGTCCGAGAAGTTCCAGTCGAGCAGTTCGCCCTTGACCCACTTGCTCGTCTGGTCGGTGTAGTGGGCGCTGTAGGCGTGCCCCGAGGCACCGGTGAGGTTGATCCACTTCGACTTGTCGAGGTCGCCGAGGTTGACCACCATGCGCATCGACGGCACCCACACGACGCCGTAGCCGCCCGCCGCGTTCCAGCCGGTGGCGTTGACCGTCGCCTCGCCGCCGCTGAGCTTCCAGGGACCGCGGTTGAGGATGTACTTCACGAAGGCGGGGCCGTCGGTGCCGAGGGTCTGGTTCTTCAGGAACAGGCGGTGCAGCCGACCCCAGCTCCAGGTGTCGATGTCCTTGCCGAGCTTGGCCGTCAGCTCCCAACGGGCGTCGATCATGGCGCGCTTGAACAGATCGTCGCGGTTGTCGCTCGCCCCGGGCCGGGTGAGCGACTTGGGCGTCGACCACCAGTCGCTCTTCTGGTCGTCCACGAGGTTGCGGACGACCTCGAACCAGCGGTCGCCGCCGTCCGGCTGCGCCTGGTCGGCGGCGCGGTCGCCGCACTCGCGCACCTTGTTCGTCTCGTCCGCGGGCCCGGTGCTGTTGACCGGATCGACCCACAGGCACTGGCCCTCGACCCGCAGTTCCTTGGGCAGCTTGTTGCCGAAGGCGAGCTTGAGGATGTTGCGCCAGACCGAGTTGAAGTAGGCGGCCGCCGCCGAGTCGGCGTCCTGGGTGTAGTCCCAGCCCTCCAGGAGGTCCTGCGCCTCGCGGACGGCCTTCGCCCCGCGGACGTCCTTGTCCGTGATGTCGATCTTCAGCAGCTTGGGCACGAGCAGCTTGGCGATCTCGCTGCTGTTGTCCAGCTGCATCTGGCGCATGTCGTCGGTGGAGATCTTGCCGCCACCCCTGATCTTCGACTCGATCAGGTCGGTGATGCGCTGGCTGCGAGTGCCGTAGCCCCAGTCCGTGGTGAGCGTGTAGGGGTACTTGTCCTTGTCGATCACGGCCTGGTTGGCGGTGACGATGTAGCCGCGCTTGGGGTTGAACTCGTACGGCAGTGCGTCCTTGGGGATGTACCCAGTCCACTTGTAGCTGGAGTCCCAGCCCGGCGCCGGGATCGAGCCGTCGTCCTTCTTCGCGTGCGTGGGGATCTTCCCGGGCAGCGTGTAGCCGATGTTGTTCTTGTCGGCGTAGACCAGGTTCTGCGAGGGCACGTCGAACAGGGCGGCCGCGGAGCGGAAGTCGCTCCAGTTCGACGCCCTGTCCATGGCGAACACGGCGTCCATGGAGGTGCCCGGGTCGAGCGCGGTCCAGCGCAGCGCGATGCCGTAGCCGTCACCGCGGTCGGGTGCCGCGGTGTTCACGGTGGCCTTCTTGCCGACCGTCACGAGCTCGTCGTCGCGGTCGGAGAGCAGGGGCATCCCGTCGGCGGTCTGGCGCACGACGATCGTCTTGGACGTGCCGCCGGCGACCTTGATGGTCTCCTCGCGGGTCTTGAACGGCCGCACCGTGCCGTCGTAGAGGTAGCCGTCGCCGGAGACCTTCTCCAGGTACAGGTCGGTGACGTCGACACCGGAGTTGGTCATGCCCCAGGCGATGTCCTGGTTGTGGCCGATGACCACGCCGGGCATGCCCGCGAAGGTGTAACCGGTCACGTCGTACTGGCACTTGCTGGAGACCGTGCGGCAGTGCAGACCCATCTGGTACCAGACGGACGGCAGCGAGGCCGACAGATGCGGGTCGTTGGCCAGCAGCGGCTTGCCGGTGATGGTGTGATCCCCGGCGACCACCCAGGAGTTGGAGCCGATGCCCTGGCCGTTCACGCCGACGGCCGTGGGTACGTTGTCCAGGACCTTGTAGAGACCCGACAGCTGGCTGGTCAGGGCCGATCCGGCCGCGCTGCTCGTGGAGGTACCCGATGTACCAGACGTACCCGACGTACCGGACGTACCGCTCGTGGACGAGCTGCCGTTCTGCTCGAACGTCTTGGTGAGCGTGCTGTACTGGCCCTCCTGGACGATCGCCTTGTTGCGGCTGTACGGGTAGTCCGGGTACAGGTCGGCGATCTGCTTGGGGCCGAGACGGCTGGTCATCAGGGCGCGGTCGATCTCGTCCTGCATGTTGCCGCGCAGGTCCCACGCCATCGCCTTCAGCCAGGAGATCGAGTCGACCGGGGTCCACTGCGCCGGCTTGTAGTCGTTGACGAAGCCCAGGGCCGCGTACTCCAGGGAGATGTCCTTGCCGTCCTTGCCCTGCAAGTAGGCGTTGACTCCCTTGGCGTACGCCTGGAGGTACTTCTTGGTGGAGGCCGACAACTTGGTGTCGTACTCCTTCTTCGCCACCCGGTCCCAGCCCAGGGTGCGCAGGAACTCGTCGTCCTTGACCTGGTCCTTGCCGAACATCTCCGACAGCCGGCCGGAGGTCATGTGGCGGCGCACGTCCATCTCGTAGAACCGGTCCTGCGCCTGGACGTAGCCCTGCGCCATGAACAGGTCCTCGTCGGAGGAGGCGTAGATCTGCGGGATGCCGTTGCCGTCGCGCTTCACGTCGACGGGTCCTGACAGGCCGTCGAGCGTGATCGATCCCTTGGTCTGCGGGAACGACGCCCGGACGGTGCTGATGGACCAGTACGCCCCGTAGGCGACGCCCCCGATGATGGCCAGGACCAGGACCAGCACGACCAATCGGGCTTTGCGCCCCTTCTTCCTGCCGGACTTGCCGGGCTTGTCACCCGTTGTGGCGGTGATGTTGGGGGGCATCGCTGTCCTTGCTGTCCTAACGCGAGCGGCAGGCGGGGCTGTGACTTTGAATGAGCGCTGGAGCAACCATAGGCGCAGGGCCCCGCGGCCCTTGACGCGGAGTCGGGAACCGGCGGGGGCAGGTGTTCGATCTTGCCTCGGCGAGCGTCAAGAAATCGTCAAGAGTTAGGTAAGGTAACGAAGTACTTGGGTGCGGAGTTTCTCGGCTTCGTGTCCTATGTACGTGAGCTCCCGCGCGGGATGCGTGTGAGTCAGGGAAGGGAACGGCCGCTGACTGTCCACCACCTCAACCAGCTTCTGCTCGTCTGCTCGCTCGTCCTGCTCGTCGCCGTGGCAGCGGTCCGGATCTCCTCGCGCAGCGGGCTCCCCAGCCTGCTCGTGTACCTGGGGATCGGGGTCCTCATGGGCCAGGACGGGATCGGCAACATCCACTTCAACAATGCCGAGCTGACCCAGGTCATCGGATACGCGGCCCTCGTCGTGATCCTGGCCGAGGGCGGTCTGGGCACGAAGTGGAAGGAGATCAAGCCGGCCCTGCCGGCCGCCTCCGCGCTGGCACTGGGCGGGGTCGCGGTGAGCGTCGGGGTCACGGCGTCGGCCGCGCACTTCCTGATCGGGCTGGAGTGGCGGCAGGCGCTGATCGTCGGGGCGGTGGTCTCCTCCACGGACGCGGCGGCGGTCTTCTCGGTGCTGCGGAAGATCCCCCTGCCCGCGCGCGTGACGGGCACGCTGGAGGCCGAGTCCGGGTTCAACGACGCCCCGGTGGTCATCCTGGTGGTCGCCTTCTCCACGGCCGGCCCGGTCGACCACTGGTATGTGCTGCTGGGCGAGATAGCCCTGGAGCTCGCCATCGGCGCGGCCATCGGCCTCGCGGTCGGCTGGCTCGGCTCCTGGGGCCTCCGGCACGTGGCGCTGCCCGCCTCCGGCCTCTACCCGATCGCCGTGATGGCGATCGCCGTCACCGCGTACGCGGGCGGCGCACTCGCGCACGGAAGCGGCTTCCTGGGCGTCTATCTCGCCTCGATGATGATGGGCAACGCCAAGCTGCCCCACTGGCCCGCCACCCGCGGTTTCGCCGACGGACTCGGCTGGATCGCCCAGATCGGCATGTTCGTCCTGCTCGGCCTGCTGGTGACCCCGCACGAGCTCGGCGACGACGTGGTGCCCGCGCTCGTCATCGGCCTGGTGCTGACCACGGTGGCGCGCCCGCTGAGCGTGGTGCTGTGCCTGACGCCGTTCCGGGTGCCGTGGCAGGAGCAGACCCTGATGTCCTGGGCCGGGCTGCGCGGCGCGGTCCCCATCATCCTGGCGACGATCCCGATGGTGCAGGGCGTCGACGCCAGCCGCCGCATCTTCAACATCGTCTTCGTGCTGGTCGTCGTCTACACCCTGGTCCAGGGGCCGACGCTGCCCTGGCTCGCCCGCAAGCTGCGGCTGGGCGAGGACGCGGAGGCCGCCGACCTCGGCATCGAGTCGGCCCCGCTGGAGCGACTGCGCGGGCATCTGCTGTCCGTCGCGATCCCGGAGGGCTCGAAGATGCACGGCGTCGAGGTGGCCGAGCTGCGCCTGCCGGCCGGGGCCGCCGTCACCCTGGTCGTCCGCGAAGGAAAATCGTTTGTCCCCCTGCCCACCACGGTGCTGCGACGCGGCGACGAACTGCTCGTCGTCACCACGGACCCGGTGCGGGACGCGGCCGAGCGGCGACTGCGCTCCGTCGGCCACGGCGGCAAGCTGGCCGGATGGCTCGGGACGGACGGGGCGGGAGCCGGGCGTTAATGGCGTGTTTCGTACGGTTCACACCCTTGGTAATCGCAGGTGAACGCCCACATGGTGCTCGTATTCACAGGCGCATCAGAGGCTGACCCCTGTACGATGAAGGCGCACCCAGATCGAACCAACTCTGCCTGACGCAGTGCTGGCGCGACCGTATGGCGGCCGGGACGTCCCCAGAGAGTGGACCGCCGGTATCTACCGCAGTTCCGCGCAAGAGGACAGCTCTCGGCGCCGCCCGTACAAAAGGGGCGCGCTACCAGGCGGCAGAAAGGCACGGGCCGTGGCATCCACGGTCACCTCCCGCCCGGGCTACGGACAGCTGCTGCGCACCCGCGGCGCCTGGACTTTCCTGCTCCCCGGCTTCGCGGCACGCCAGCCGTTCGCGATGCTCACCATCTCCATCGTGCTGCTGGTGCAGCACACCACCGGCTCCTACGGCGCGGCGGGCGCCGCGGCGGCCGTCACCGGCGTCTCCATGGCCCTGTTCGCGCCCTACAGCGGTCGTCTCGCGGACCGCTACGGGCAGCGCGCCGTGCTGACCCCCGGCGTACTGCTGCACTCGCTGTCGGGCCTGGCCCTCACCGCGCTGGCGCTGGCCCACGCACCCCTTTGGGCGCTGTTCGCGGCGGCCGTGCCGACCGGCGCCTCGGTGCCGCAGATCGGACCCATGGTGCGCGCCCGCTGGGGCGTGAAGCTCCAGGGCTCGCCCCTGATGACCACCGCGGCCGCCTTCGAGTCCGTCACGGACGAGCTGACCTTCGTCTTCGGGCCGCTGCTCGCCACCGCCCTGTGCACCGCCGTCACCCCGGCCGCCGGCCTGGTCACCGAGGCCTCGCTGACGCTCGTCGGCGGTCTGCTGTTCGCGGCGCAGAAGAGCACACAGCCCGCGGTCACCGTGACGGGGCACGCGCGCGTGGAGCACGCCTCCGCACTGCGCGTCCCTGGTGTGCGCGTTCTGGTCGTGGCCTTCCTGGGCATCGGCTCCGTCTTCGGCGGCATGCAGGTCTCGCTGGCCGCGTTCACCGAGTCGATCGGCGAGCCCGGCCTGAACGGCGTCCTCTACGGGGTCTTCGCAGCGGGCAACATGCTTTCCGGCATCGTCTGCGGCGCCGTCGCCTGGAAGGTGGCCCCGCAGCGGCGGCTCGTGCTCGGGTACGGCGCCCTCGCCCTGGCGGCCTCCGGCCTGTGGGCCGCCCACTCGGTGCTGGTCCTGGCCGGTCTCGGCCTGCTGGTGGGCATGTGCATCGCGCCCGCGCTGATCACCGGCTACACGCTGGTCGAGGGTCTGGTCCCGGCAGGCGCCCGCACCGAGGCCTTCACCTGGCTGACCGGCGCGGTGGCACTCGGCCAGGCGGCGGCCGTCACGGTCGCCGGACAGCTGGAGGACCGCTTCTGGGGCGGGGCCGGATTCCTGGTGCCGATGGCCGGTACCGTACTGGCGCTGACGACCCTCGTGGCCCTTCGGTCGCGGCTCGTGACGCGGCCCCGCAGCCTGACCGTCGCACGTGGCGTGGGTCACCGAGTGCCGTTGACGGTGGACTGATCCTCAGGAATACGTCACTATGGACCTTCGTTAGCACTCATTGAGTGAGAGTGCCAGGAGGAAGACAGTGCCCACCTACCAGTACCAGTGCACCGAGTGCGGCGAGGGCCTCGAGGCGGTGCAGAAGTTCACCGACGACGCTCTGACCGAGTGCCCCAACTGCGGTGGCCGCCTGAAGAAGGTGTTCTCCGCGGTCGGCATTGTCTTCAAGGGCTCGGGCTTCTACCGGAACGACAGCCGCGGCTCCTCTTCGAGCAGCTCGCCGTCGTCGTCCTCGAAGTCGTCGACGTCCACCTCGTCCTCGGCGCCGTCCTCGTCGTCCTCGGACTCGAAGCCGTCGAGCACCGGGACGGCCTCCAGCTCCGCCGCCTAAGGCTTGCTCACGGGACCCTGACGTCGTACGACGTCAGGGTTCTCGCCGTCTCCTGATCCCCCTCACCGAGCGCCGCCGGGGCCCGATACTGTGCGGCCATGGCGAACGCAGAGATCGGTGTAATCGGCGGCTCGGGCTTCTACTCGTTCCTCGACGACGTGACCGAGGTCCAGGTGGACACCCCTTACGGGCCGCCCAGCGACTCCCTCTTCCTCGGTGAGCTCGCCGGCCGACGGGTCGCCTTCCTGCCCCGTCACGGCCGCGGCCACCATCTGCCGCCGCACCGGATCAACTACCGGGCCAACCTGTGGGCGCTGCGGTCGCTCGGCGTGCGCCAGGTGCTCGGTCCGTGCGCGGTGGGCGGGCTGCGACCCGAGTACGGGCCGGGGACGCTGCTGGTGCCGGACCAGCTGGTCGACCGTACGAAGTCCCGGGTGGGGACGTACTTCGACGGGCTGCCGCTGCCCGGCGGCAACATCCCGAACGTGGTGCATGTGTCCCTGGCCGATCCCTACTGCCCCGTCGGACGTGCCGCCGCCCTGAAGGCCGCGCGCGGCCGGGACTGGGAGCCGGTGGACGGCGGCACCCTGGTCGTGATCGAGGGGCCGCGCTTCTCGACCCGCGCAGAATCGTTGTGGCATCAGGCGCAGGGCTGGTCGGTGGTCGGCATGACCGGCCATCCCGAGGCGGCGCTCGCCCGTGAACTGGAGCTGTGCTACTCGACGATGACGCTGGTCACCGACCTCGACGCGGGTGCCGAGACCGGCGAGGGCGTCTCGCACGACGAGGTGCTGCGGGTGTTCGCGGCGAACGTGGACCGGCTGCGGGGCGTGCTGTTCGACGCGGTGGCCGCGCTGCCGGCGAACGAGGAACGGGACTGCCTGTGCACGAACGCGCTGGGCGGGATGGATCCGGGGTTCGAGCTGCCGTAACAGGGGCCGGGGGAGCCTCGGGCGGTTCGAGATTCCGGAACTTCCCGTTCGGGTGAGGGAGTTGTCCACAACCCGTCGGTAGTCCACCGGCGTCGGCGGAGATCGCGATGAGGCCTCATCGTGGGCCTGCAAGGCGATTCCTCGATGGCTCCTCGACGCAGGCGGTGATCCGCATGTCCCTCCCTCCCCCGTCGCTCTTCCCCTCCCCTTCCGCCCCTCGCCCGCCCGGCACCGACGCCCCCGCCACTTGCGAGGTCCCGCACTTCGCTCCCGTGCGGGTGCGCGGCGGGCGGTATCAGCTACGACGGCTCGTACGGCAGCGGAGGCGGGCCGTGGCCGCAGGTCTCGCGGTGACCGCGGCCGCGCTGGTGGCCGCGGGGCCACGGGTCACCGGTCCCGCGCGTGGGCATCCGGTGGCGGATCCCGTACGGAAGCACCGCGCCGTCGAGATGGTGGCCGCGCCGGTGCGGATCGCCGACGGGGCCACGGTCCGGCTGCTCAGGCCCGGCGACCGGGTGGACGTCGTCGCCGCCCAGGAGACGGCGACGGGCGGCGACGCCCGCGTGGTCGCGCGCGGGGCGCGGGTGACGAAGGTGCCGGAGCCTTTGGACGGTGGGGCCGACAGCGGGGCGCTGGTGGTGCTCTCGGTTCCTCGTTCCACCGCGGCGCACCTCGCCGGCGCGAGCGCGACGGCCCGGCTGGCGGTGACGGTGTGCTGATCCAGCCACCCGGACGGGCAGGCCGGTCCGGCGGTGCCGTAGGTTGCGGAACTGTTTGTTCCCCAACCTGTGCGTGCGAGAAGAGGACCCGAGGTGAGCGAGAAGAAGGAACCGAGCATCTGGCACGGCTTCAAGGCCTTCCTGATGCGCGGGAACGTCGTCGATCTGGCGGTGGCGGTGGTGATCGGGGCCGCGTTCACCAACATCGTGAACTCAGTGGTGAAGGGGCTCATCAACCCGCTGGTCGGGGCGATCGGCACCACGAACCTCGACAACTACAAGTCGTGCCTGAGCGAGTCGTGCAAGGGCAACCACGGGATCCAGCTGCTGTGGGGCTCGGTCCTCGGCGCCACCCTCAGCTTCGTGATCACCGCGGCCGTCGTCTACTTCCTGATGGTGCTGCCCATGGCGAAGTACCTCGCCCGCGTGGAGGCCCGCCGCAAGGCGCGGGAGGGTACCCACGAGGTGATCGAGGTGACCGAGCTGGAAGTGCTGAAGCAGATCCGCGACGAGCTGGTCGCACAGCGCGCGGCCGGGCGCAACGGGCGCTAGCGGCAGCGGCCCGCGCGGCTCAGAGGTGGTGGGGCGGCTTCTCGTCGAGGAAGCGCTTCAGGTCGGCCGCCGAGTCCCCGTCGGAGCGCGGCCGCTCGCCCCAGCCGCGGTCGGTGTCGTCCGAGGACTGCTGGTCCAGCGGGTCGTCGAAGATCAGCGCGGGCTTCGGAGCGCGCGGCTCGGGGGTCGGGGCGGAGGTCATGCGTCCAGGGTACGGCCCCGGGGGCGCGCGGCGACCGGGTCGCGCCGGTGACCCGTCGGGCCCGCGGGCCGTGCGCCGTGCGGGCAGGCCCGTCGCTGCCGCCGAGGAATTCCCGCCGGTTATCTGCTGTGCTTGGTCCCATGACGACCAGCTCGACTCCGCCGCCCGCGTCCTCCGGCACCCCGGCGGACCGCCGACCACTGCGCAGGCTCGCGGCCCGGGGCCGCGAGGAGGCGCACCGCGTCGCCTCGCCCCTCGAGCTCTTCTTCGACCTGTGCTTCGTCGTGGCCGTCGCCCAGGCGGGCGTGGAACTGGTGCACGCCATCACCACGGGGCACGCGGGCGAGGGGATCCTCAACTACGGGATGGTGTTCTTCGCCATCTGGTGGGCGTGGATGAACTTCACCTGGTTCGCCTCGGCGTACGACAACGACGACGTGCTCTACCGGGTCGTCACCCTGGTGCAGATCGCCGGGGTGCTGGTGCTGGCGGCCGGGATCTCCCGGGCGTTCGAGAAGCACGAGTTCCTGGTGGTCTGGCTGGGCTATGTGATCATGCGGGTCGCCATGACGGCGCAGTGGCTGCGTGCGGCACGGTCGGCCGAGGGCGCGGAGCGGACCATGGGGCTGCGTTATGCCGCGGGTGTGTCGCTGTGCATGGTCGGTTGGCTCGGGCTGGTGGTGCTGCCGGTGGATGCCCGGGTGTGGGTCTTCGTGGTGATGGCGGTCCTGGAGATGTGCGTGCCGCCGTACGCGGAGAAGGACCACCCCACGTCCTGGCATCCGCACCACATCTCCGAGCGGTACGGGCTGTTCACGATCATCGTGTTGGGCGAGACCATCGCGGCGGCCACCGTCGCGGTGAAGTCGGGCATCGACGAGAACGACGCCCTGGGCGATCTGCTGCCCATCGCGGCGGGCGGGCTGCTGATCATCTTCGCCGCCTGGTGGATCTACTTCGCGGTGCCGATCCACGGTCATCTGCGCAGCAACGGGCAGGCGTTCCTGTGGGGCTACGGCCACTACCTGATCTTCGCCTCGGCGGCCGCGGTCGGGGCGGGCCTGGAGGTGGCGGTGGAGCAGACGGTCGGCAAGGCGCACATCTCCACGCTGGAGGCGTCGGCGGCGGTGACCCTCCCGACGGCGCTGTATCTGCTCACCGTGTGGGCGCTGCACTCGCGTTACTACAAGGTGGGCATCGCCCAGCAACTGGTGCTGCCGAGCACGGCGTTGCTCGTGATCGTCTGCACCTTCCTGGGCCACTGGGCGGTGTTCGCGGCGGGCCTGGTGTCGGCACTGGCGGTGGCGTCCGGGGTGGCGCTGGCGGCGAGCAGAGGTGCCGGGGAGCGCGGGGCGAGCGGATCGAGCGGGCAGCGCGCGACGAGTCCGGTCGGCTGACGGGTCACTGTCGTGCCGGGCCGGGCCAGACTGGCTCCATGACAGTTGACGCATTGACGGACGTCACCGGAGTGCGGGTGGGGCATGCGACGCGCACCGGCGGCGGCTGGCTCACCGGCACCACGGTCGTCCTCGCCCCGGAAGGCGGCGCCGTCGCCGCCGTGGACGTGCGCGGCGGCGGTCCCGGCACCAAGGAGACCGACGCGCTCGACCCGCGCAACCTCGTGCAGAAGGTCGAGGCGATCGTGCTGACCGGCGGCAGCGCGTACGGGCTCGATGCGGCGTCGGGGGTGATGGCCTGGCTGGAGGAGCAGGGCCGCGGGGTGCGCGTGGGGGTGGACCCTGCGCACGTGGTGCCGGTGGTGCCCGCCGCGTGCGTCTTCGACCTCGGGCGGGGCGGCGACTTCCGGGCCAGGCCCGATGCCGCCACCGGGCGGGCGGCGGTCGAGGCGGCCGCGGCGAGCGAGGCCGGGGCGCGGGTGCAGGAAGGGTGCGTGGGCGCCGGCACCGGGGCGGCCGTGGGGCCGATGAAGGGCGGGGTCGGCACGGCGAGCACGGTGCTCGGCTCGGGGATCACGGTGGCCGCCCTGGTGGTGGCCAACGCGGCCGGCTCGGCGATGGATCCGGAAACGGGGGTTCTGTACGGGGAGTTGTTCCAGGGGCGCGTGAGCCACCCCGAGCCGCACGTCCACGAGGCCGCGCGCGGCCGCCTCACCGAGAGCGCCGCGAAGAACGCCCTCCCTCCCCTGAACACCACGCTCGCCGTGGTCGCCACCGACGCGGACCTGTCGAAGGCGCAGGCGCAGAAGCTCGCCGGTACGGCGCACGACGGCATCGCGCGTGCCGTGCGGCCGGTGCACCTGCTCAACGACGGGGACACGGTGTTCGCCCTGGCGACCGGAGCGCGCCCGCTCGACGCCGGGCACCCCCTCGCGCTGAACGAGATCCTCGCGGCCGGCGCGGACCTGGTGACGCGGGCGATCGTGCGGGCCGTGCGCGCCGCCGAGCCGGTGGACGGGCCCGGCGGGATGTGGCCGTCGTACGAGGAGTTGTACGGGAGTCGGTAACAACAGGGCTGCGTTCGCACGCGATTGTCCCGGTTCTGTCACGTGATCGCGTTCATCGCGGACGGAGGGAACCTCACGGTCCGCCGAATCCCTCCTTTCACACGCACTGGAACGGACAACGCACATCACACGAACCTGGAGCAGCCCGTGACAACGCCGGACATTGCAGCGCGGCGCGTACGCGTACTGGGAGCCTGTGCCGCCCTGATGGTCGGCGCCCTCACCCTGACCGCCTGCGGTGGCGACGCCAACGCCGACTCCTCGGGCTCGTCGAGCGACGGCAAGAGCGGCCAGAGCCCGTCCAAGACGTCGACGGCGAAGATCGTCATCTCGGCGAAGGACGGCTCGACCGACGCGTCGATCAACACGACCGGCGTGAAGGTCAGCGGCGGCAGGCTGACCGACGTGAAGATGACGGTGGCCGGGTCGGGTCAGGCGGTTCCGGGGTCGATATCCGCGGACGGCGGGGAGTGGAAGCCCAAGGAGCAGCTGGAGCGCGGGACGAAGTACCGGATCTCGGCGACCGCGAAGGACGGCAGCGGCCGTACCGCGGCGGCCAACTCGATCTTCACCACCGTCACTTCGGCCAACAGCTTCATCGGGACGTACACGCCGGACAACGGGACGACCGTCGGCGTGGGCATGCCGGTGTCGTTCGACTTCAACAAGGTGATCAGCGACAAGAAGGCCGTGCAGTCGCACATCACGGTCACGTCGAGCAGCGGGCAGAAGGTGGTCGGGCACTGGTTCGGAGCGCAGCGGCTCGACTTCCGGCCCGAGGAGTACTGGAAGGCCGGCTCCAAGGTCACGATGAAGATCGACCTGGACGGCGTCGAGGGTGCGAACGGCGTCTACGGGGTGCAGAAGAAGACCGTCACCTTCACCATCGGGCGCTCGCAGGTCTCCACGGTGGATGTGAACACGCAGACCATGACGGTCGTGCGGGACGGCCAGACGCTCAAGTCGGTGCCGATCTCCTCGGGCAGCCCGGAGCACACGACGTACAACGGTCAGATGGTGATCTCCGAGAAGTTCGTGCAGACACGCATGAACAGCGAGTCGGTGGACCTGGGCAGCGAGTACGACATCCCGGATGTGCCGCACGCGATGCGCCTGACCCGGTCCGGCACCTTCATCCACGGCAACTACTGGTACAACAGGGGCAATCCGCCCTTCGGCCGCCAGGGCACCAGCCACGGCTGCGTCGGGCTCGCGGACGTGCAGGGCGCCCAGGGCGCCACGAACGCCAAGTGGTTCTACGACAACTCGCTGATCGGCGACGTCGTCATCGTCAAGAACTCCCCCGACAAGACGGTCGCCCCCGACAACGGGCTCAACGGCTGGAACATGCCGTGGAGCGAGTGGGTGGCGGGGAGCGCCGCGTAATCGCCTGAGCAGCACTTTCTGACGGATCGTCGGGCCGTGTGGGAATTCCTCACACGGCCCGCGCGTTCTCCGGGCGTACGTTTTCTCGGTTCCCGGACATGATGTCCGATCGAGGGGCTACGGTATGCACCCACAAGGTGACATGCAGCAACGCCGGGAGAAACCTTGAGCGTTCCGTACGAGACGGCAGCGTACGAACCAGCCGAGTCGCCCGAGTCTCCGGAGGAGCATCTCGAGCGACTCCTCGGCCGTGCCCTGAACTCCTTCGAGCTGCCGGACGAGACGATACGGCAGCTGGACTGCGCGCTGGCGCACGACAGCTCGCTGCACTCCGCGCACCACAGCGCGGGGCTGCACCGCGAGACGTACCGGCACACCTGGCTGCTGGTCGACGGCTCGGCGCTCACCCTGTGGGAGCTCGTGCACAACACCGCGCCGGGCAGCCCCGCGCAGCACGAGGTGTATGTCGACGAGGAGGAGTTGCGTGCGGCCACCGCCCGGCTGCCGCTGTCTCCGGACGCACCGGACTTCGAGCTTCCGGTGACCGTGCAGCTGTCGCCGATCCCGGCGCCGCGGCACGCCTATCAGCCGGACGACTCCGCGGATCATGCGCGTCGGCTGCTGCGCCGCGCGGAGAACCCGGACCGGCCGGGCGCGGAGACGGCCGCGCTGCTGACCACGGCGTTCGCGCACCAGATCACACAGGCCTTCGGGCGCCCGTGCCGGGCGGGGCGGGCCGGGCTGTGCTTCTCGCTCTACGAGCACGCGTTCCTGCTGCGTGACGGCGTGGAGGTCTCCCTCTGGGAGGTCGAGCACACGGCGACGCCCGACGGACGGCACATGTGCGAGGTGTACGTCAGCGAGGACGCGGCCCGGGAGGCGATGGAGCGGCGGGCGGCGCAGGTCTCCTGAGCCCTGAGCCGACCCTGCCGGTTCGGGCAGCGCCCCCCAGGGGCGCGGGGAACTGCGCGACCAGCCCCGAACAAGGCCTCAGACGAAGGACGGCGCATCGCCCCCCGGCGGCTGCCCAGCACCCCGCCAAACCCAGCGGAGCGCTCAGCGGCCCTCGCTGAGCTGTCGTACCAGGCCCGCGAAGGCGGTCCGCTCCGCCGGGGTCAGTTCGACGTACTCCAGATGCGGAGGGAAGTGCCGCTGGTGCGGAAGGGACCGCCGCGGGGTGCGGCCGGTGTACCAGAGGGTGCGGAAGGCGAGCCGCAGGCTGCCGGCACCGGAGCGGCCGCGGCGCATCAGGCCGACCAGGCCGAGCGTCCAGACGACGGCCGCGAAGGCGAGGACGGCCACACCCAGCGACTGGAGGATCGAGACGTGCTCATCGGGCATGCGTCCCAGTAGACATCACGGTCCGGGACTTTGGCCCCGGACCGTGATGTATCCCACCAAAGGGATATGTGCACTCGCGGTTACGCCGCCACCGGCTGCTTCGCCTGGGACGTCGCCGTCGCCGTGTCGTCCGTCGTGCCGGGCTTCACGGCCCCCGGGGCCGGCTTGCGCATGCCCTTCAGGAACACCACCAGACCGGTGGTGACACAGACGCCGACCGCGATGGCGATCAGGTAGAGGAAGGCGTTGCCGATCAGCGGGACCACGAAGATGCCGCCGTGCGGGGCGCGCAGGGTGGCGCCGAAGGCCATCGACAGGGCTCCGGTGATCGCGCCGCCCACCATCGAGGAGGGGATGACGCGCAGCGGGTCGGCCGCGGCGAAGGGGATGGCTCCCTCGGAGATGAAGGAGGCACCCAGCACCCAGGCGGCCTTGCCGTTCTCCCGCTCGGTCTCGGTGAAGAGCTTCCCGCGGACCGTGGTGGCCAGCGCCATCGCCAGCGGCGGGACCATGCCGGCGGCCATCACCGCGGCCATGATCTTCATCGCGGAGTCGCTCGGGTTGGAGACCGCGATACCGGCCGTGGCGAAGGTGTACGCGACCTTGTTGACGGGGCCGCCGAGGTCGAAGCACATCATCAGGCCGAGCAGCAGGCCGAGCAGGATGGCGTTGGAGCCGGAGAGGCCGTTCAGCCAGTCGGTCATGCCCTTCTGGGCGGAGGCGATGGGCTTGCCGACCACGACGAACATCAGGAACCCGACGATCGCCGAGGAGATCAGCGGGATCACCACCACCGGCATGATGCCGCGCAGCACCGCCGGGATGTTGATCTTCTGGATGGCCATCACCACACCACCGGCGAGCAGACCGGCGACCAGACCGCCGAGGAAGCCCGCGTTGATGGTGGAGGCGATCATGCCGCCGACGAAGCCGGGGACCAGACCCGGCCGGTCCGCCATGCCGTAGGCGATGTAGCCCGCCAGGACCGGGACCAGGAAGCCGAAGGCCACGGCGCCGATCTGGAACATCAGCGCGGCCCAGCTGTCGGTCTGCGTCCACACGAAGTGGTCCATCACCGACGGCGCCGACTTGATCTTGTAGCCGCCGATCGCGAAGCCGAGGGCGATCAGCAGACCGCCGGCCGCGACGAACGGGACCATGTAGCTCACGCCGGACATCAGCCACTTGCGCAGCTTGGTGCCGTAGCCCTCGCCGGACTCGCCGGCGCGCTCGACCGGGGTGCCGGGCGCGGCCCCCGCGGTCACCTCACCGCGCTCGGCCTTGCCGCGCACCTCGGTGATCAGCTCGCCGGGCCGGTTGATGCCGGCCTTCACACCGACGTCGACGGTCGGCTTCCCGGCGAAGCGTTCCTTCTCCCGTACGGGGACGTCGTGCGCGAAGATCACGGCGTCCGCCGCGGCGATGACGGCCGGGTCGAGCCGGGTGAAGCCCGCCGAGCCCTGCGTCTCGACGGTGACCTCGACGCCCGCCTCGCGGCCCGCGTTCTCCAGCGACTCGGCCGCCATGTACGTGTGTGCGATACCGGTCGGACAGGAGGTGACGGCGACGATGCGGAAGGGGCGCTCGTCCGCGGCGGGGGCGCCCGACGCCGGGGCGGACGCGTCCTCGACGCTCGCGCCCGGCGCCGGGGCCGTGCTGCCCGCTGCGGCGTCGGCGGAGGCCGCCCCCGACGCCGCAGCGGAGTCTTCGGAGCCGGTCGCGGCCGGCTCGTCCCCGCGGATCAGTGCGGCCGCGGCCGCCGCGTCGCCCGCCGACCGCAGAGCGTCGGTGAACTCGGCGTTCATCAGCTGCCGGGCCAGCGACGAGAGGATCGTGAGGTGGGCGTCGTCGGCGCCGGCGGGGGCCGCGATCAGGAAGATCAGGTCGGCTGGGCCGTCCGCCGCGCCGAAGTCGATGCCGGCGGCGCTGCGCCCGAAGGCCAGCGTCGGCTCGGTGACGTGCTCGCTGCGGCAGTGCGGGATGCCGATGCCGCCGTCGAGGCCGGTGGGCATCTGTGCCTCGCGGGCGGCCACGTCGGCGAGGAAGCCGTCCAGGTCGGTCACCCGGCCCAGGGCCACCATGCGCTCGGCGAGGGCACGCGCCGCCGCTTCCTTCGTATCGGCGGACAGGTCGAGGTCGACCAGGTCCGCGGTGATCATGTCGCTCATCGCGGGCTCCTTCGCACGCGTATCGCCCGGGGGGTGGGGTGGGCGGGGGTGGGGACGGGGGTGCTGCGGGGGGTGGGATCAGTGGGGGTGGAGGCGGGGCCGGGGAAACCCCGCCTCCGGTCGGCCGCGAGGAGTAACGGGGAGCCTCGCCGCCCATGCGCTCCACTGGCTGTGTCCGTTCGCGGCTTCACCGTGGGGTCGCGATGCGCCGTCTTTCGCCTGTACGTCATGACACCGGCTCCTCAAGTACACGATCCACCGGCACGTCGGCCGTCACCGTCACCGCCGCCGGATCCAGGTCCCGCGGCGTCGGCATCACGCTGCCCGGCAGCTGGACGGCCGCCGCGCCGTGTGCGACCGCCGAGGCCAGGGCCTCAGGACCGCTGCCGCCGGCGATCAGGAAACCGGCCAGCGAGGAATCACCGGCACCCACATTGCTGCGTACGGTGTCCACGCGCGCGCTGCCGAACCAGACGCCCGAGGCGTTCACGAGCAGCTGCCCGTCGGCACCCAGGCTCGCGAGGACGGCGCGCGCGCCCATCTCGCGCAGTTCCTCGGCCGCCTTCACCGCGTCGCCCACGGTGAACAGGGGGCGCCCGACGGCCTCCGCGAGCTCCTCGGCATTGGGCTTCACCACGTCGGGCCGCTCGCGCAGCGCCTCGAGCAGGGCGGGCCCGGAGGTGTCCAGGGCGATCCGCGCGCCCCCGGCGTGCACCCGGGCGACGACATCGGCGTACCAGGCCGGCGCGAGCCCTCGGGGCAGGCTCCCGCAGCAGGCGATCCAGTCCGCGTCGGGCGACTGCCGGTGCACGGTGTTCAGCAGCAGCTCCTGCTCCTGGGCCGAGAGCTCGGGACCGGGAGCGTTGATCTTCGTGAGCACCCCGTCCGCCTCCGCGAGCGCGATGTTCGAGCGGGTGGCCCCGGCGACCGGGACCGGCGCGACCTCGATGCCCTGCGCGTCGAGCAGCTCGGCGACGAGCGCGCCCGGCGCACCGCCCAGGGGCAGCACGGCGACCGTGCGCTGCCCGGCTGCCGCGACCGCACGCGAGACGTTCACACCCTTGCCACCCGGGTCCATGCGCTCACCGGTGGCGCGGATGACCTCGCCACGGTGGAAGGCGGGGACCTCGTACGTACGGTCCAGGGACGGGTTCGGGGTGACGGTGAGGATCATGCGCACTCGTTTCTCGACACACAGCACTTCCGTGCCGCTCTACACACTCAGCACTTCTGTGCCGCCGCGCTCGATGGCGGTGGCGTCTTCCGGGCTCAGCCCGCTGTCGGTGATCAGCAGGTCGACGTCGCTCAGGTCGCCGAAGCGGGCGAAGTGCTCCTGGCCGTGCTTGGAGGAGTCGGCCAGCAGCACCACCCGGCGGGCCGCGGCCACCGCCGCGCGCTTGACCGCGGCCTCGGCGAGGTCCGGGGTGGTCAGCCCGTGGTCGGCCGAGAAGCCGTTGGCCGCCACGAACAGCACGTCCGCCCGGATCTCGCTGTAGGCACGCAGCGCCCAGGCGTCCACGGCGGCGCGCGTACGGTGACGTACGCGCCCCCCGACGAGGTGGAGCTGGATGCCGGGGTGGTCCGCGAGGCGGGCCGCGATCGGCAGGCTGTGCGTGACGACGGTGAGGGACGCCTCCAGGGGCAGCGCGGCGGCGAGCCTCGCCACCGTCGTACCGGCGTCGAGGATCACCGTGCCCTCGCTCGGCAGCTCCGAGAGGGCGGCCTTGGCGATGCGGTCCTTCTCGTCGGTGGAGGTGCCCTCGCGCTCGGCGAGATCGGGCTCGAAGTCGAGCCGCCCGGCCGGTATGGCACCGCCGTGCACCCGCCGGACGAGCCCCGCACGGTCGAGGGCCTTCAGGTCCCGGCGGATCGTCTCCGCCGTCACCTGGAACTCCTCGGCCAGCGACACCACGTCCACGCGGCCGCCGTCACGGGCGAGCCGGAGGATCTCCTGCTGCCGCTCCGGTGCGTACATGTCCGTTCACCTCCGACCTCATGCCCGAACTTGTGGTTTCACTGGGAGGCTACGCCCGGATTTCTGGAAAGTAAACAGGTTCGGGCGCCACTCGGACACAAACGGGCATCGATGCAGAAAGGAGCATCAGCATTACCCTGGTCTGGGGACACACCTTCGGGGGGACGCTGTGGACCAGAGCGAGGCCGGCCTCCGTGATCGTCCGGAGCACGACTGGCAGACGGAGACCGTCGAAACGCTGCTCCACTCGGAGACGTTCGCCGACCCGCACGCACGAGCCCTGCTGATCTGGCTGGTCGAAGCCGCCCTGGCGGAACAGAGCTCTTCGGCGGCTCCTCTCTCCCAAGGTGCTCCCGCCAACCATCAACGAGCCCCCACCACCGCACTGCTGGAGTGCGTGGAACTCGTCCGGCGTTGCGACCGCCGGCCCGGGGGGCTACGCACCCTGGCCGCCACGTTACGGCTGTTGCAGCCGGACAGCGGATCCGCGCAGCGCGTGGCCGAACTGGCGGAGGAACGCAAGGCCGACCCACCTGCACAGGGCGTACCGCAGCCCGCCCTCCTTGATGCCCATCCGGTACCGCACCACCAGGACGACCGCAGGGATTTCTTCATCTCCTACGCCGCCGCCGACCAGCGATGGGCGGTATGGATCGCGTGGGAATTGGAGGGTGCCGGTTACCGAGTCCTGATGCAGGAGTGGGACTTCGTCCCGGGCAGCAACTGGCAGCTCGGGATGGAACGGGGCGTGTCGGAGTGCGAACGCGTCGTGGCAGTCCTGTCCCCGGCCTATGTCGAGTCGGTGTCCGGGCGGCTTGAATGGCAGGTGACACAGGGGAGCGATCCAACCGGTTTCGCGCGCAGGCTCGTACCCGTGCGGGTGACCCCCTGCCGTCCGGGCGGGCTGCTGGCGGCCCTGGTCTTCATCGACCTGGTGGGGCTGACCGTGGAACAGGCGCGCTCCCAGCTGCTCCACGGCATGGACACCGTGCGCACAGGCCGGTCGAAGCCCCTCACACCCCCCCGGTTCCCAGCGTCCGACCGCAAAAAGGGAGAGGTGTGATGCCGCACGATGCCATCGGGGCCCATGCCGGGCATACCCGGGCCGCCCCGGCGGTCTGGGGAAATGTCCCGCCCAGCAATCCCAACTTCACCGGCCGCGAGGACATGCTGACGGAGCTGCACCAGCGCCTGCTGCGGGACAAGGGAGCCGCCGTCGTGCCGCAGAGCCTGCACGGCCTCGGCGGTGTGGGCAAGACATCGATGGCCGTCCAGTACCTGTACCAGCAGATGGCCGACTACGAGGTCGTGTGGTGGATCTCCGCCGAGCGCACCGCACAGGTCTCCGCATCCCTGGTGGAACTCGCCCCACACCTCGATGTGCCGACCGGCCCGGACGTCGCCTCGACCGTCGGCTGCGTTCTGGAGGCATTGCGCGCCGGACGGCCGTACACCAACTGGCTGTTGGTGTACGACAACGCCGAAAGCCCGGAGGCGATACGGCCGTTCCTTCCGGCCGGCGGACCCGGCACCGTTCTCATCACGTCCCGCAATCCGCACTGGGCGGAGATCGCGCGCACCTTCGAGGTCGATGTATTCACCCGGGAGGAGAGCAAGCGTGTGCTGCGCGAGCGGAGCCCGGGCATCGACGACACGGATGCCGACCGGCTCGCCGCAGTGCTCGGTGATCTGCCGCTGGCCATCGAGCAGGCGGCAGCCTGGCACGCCGAGACCGGTATGCCCGTCGACGAATACCTCCAGCTCCTCGAAGAGAAACGCGTCGACCTGCTGCGCGAGACCGCACTGCCGTCGGCCCGGCACCCGGTCATAGCGGCCTGGAACGTCTCCCTGGACCAGCTCCGGGCCGAGAACCCGGCCGCGTATCAACTCCTCCAGATCTGCTCCCTGTATGCTCCCGAGCCGATCCCCCGCTCGCTGTTCGGACGCAGGCCACGCGCCGCCGTAACGCCCGAGCTGGATCCGGTCCTGGGCGATCCGATCCGACTCGGACAGGCGATCCGGGAGATCGGTCGGTACTCGCTGGCCCGTGTCCACCGCAACAACTCCCTCCAGATGCACCGCTTGGTGCAGACCGCTGTGTCGTCCCGCATGACCGGCGACGAACGGAGCGTCATGCTCCGGGCAGCTCATCTGCTGCTGGCCGCGAGCGATCCCCACGACCCGAACAACGTGCAGCACTGGGAGCGGTACGGCTCGCTGCATCCCCACGTCCTGGTGTCCGGTGCGGTGAGTTCCGACGAGGGCTGGGTGCGCAACCTCGTCGTCAACGAAGTCATCTACCTCCTGCGGTGGGGCGACTACGAATCCTGCCTGGAACTCGCACGCACCGCTCACGAGACCTGGTCCGGGAAACTCGGCCAGGACCACGCCGAGACCCTCCAGGTCGCGCGCTGGCTGGGCTTCCTGCTCTTCAGCATGGGCCGCTACCGGGAGGCGGCCGAGCTCAACTCGGCAGTCCTGGAGGCCCATCGGCGCACCAGCGGCCCCGACGCGCAGGACACCACCGACGCCCTCGGCAACGTCGCCATCGACCACCGCGTGAGCGGCGCCTTCAGCGAGGCCCTCACCCTCTCGGAATCCGCCCACCGGCAATACCTTCGGCTACTCGGCCCCGACGACCCGGAAACCCTGCGTGCCGCCCACAACGTCGGCGTCAGCCTCCGTCTCGTAGGCGACTTCGCCCGCGCCCGCGAACTCGACCAGCAGACCTGGAACGGCTACACCGAGATCTACGGCCAGGACCATGTGGCCTCGCTGCACAGTCGGCTCGGCCATATCGTCGACACCCGGGAACTCGGCCGGTACGGCGAAGCGTTGGCGCACCACCGGGAGATCGTCGAGCGGTCCGGCTCCCTGCTCGGCGGCAACAATCCGCTCAGTCTCTCCTGCTACAGACACCTCGCCGTCGCACTGCGCAAGGCAGGCAGATCTGCAGAGGCACTGGCCGCAGCGGAACGAGCCCATGCCGCGCTCGCCCGCAGCTACGGCACGAACAACCCAGAATCCATGTGCGCAGCACTGGAGTTGAGCGTCCAGCTGCGCCACGCGGGCCGGCACCGGTCCGCGCTCGACCTGGGCATGGAGACCTGGCACCTGTTCGAGCAGACGTACGGACGCATGCATCCGCACACCCTGTCGTCCGCGGTGAACATGGCCGTCACGTTCCGGTGCACAGGCAACCCGGCCGCTGCCCGGCGCATCGACATACTTGCCCTGCAGGGCTTCGTCACGGCTCTCGGTGAGACGCATCCCTCGACCCTGATCTGCCGTACCAACCTCGCCAGCGACCACTACGCCCTCGGCGACCCCACCACAGCCCGCGAACTGGACGCCGAAACCCTGCGCCGCTCCCGCGAGGTCTTCGACGAAGACCACCCCTCCACCCTCGCCTGCGCCACCAACCTCGCCATGGACCTCCGCGCACTCGGCCACACCGACGAAGCCGACACCCTCCACACCGACACCCACGAACGCCTCAGCCGCAAACTCGGCAGCAGCCACCCTTCGGTGCGACTGGCCGCCGACCGGGAACACCGAGCCGACTGCGACATCGACCCCATGCCGTTATGAGCTGCCTGCGGAAGCCCTGACGGGCTGTCACCCCGTCCGTATCCTGGACGGTGGGACGCAACTTCTTCGGGGGGTGTTGTGGACACGGACGACCCCAACCCGCTTGCCCGGGCGGACGGCGGTCGCAACTGGCCCATCAGTGTGGTCCAGGCGCTGCTCGCCTCGCCCAAGCTCGCGGACGGTCTCACCCGGGCACTGCTGTTCGAGCTGGTGGGGGCGGAGCTGGAGCAGCCGCTGGAGGCGGCGGACCAGCCGAGCCTGATGCGCGAGTTCCTGGAGCTGGTGCGGTACTGCGAGGAGCAGCAGGGCGGTCTGATGGCGTTGGCGCACGCGGTGGAGCAGATCGAGGGCCCGAGCTGGACCTCCCATGTGGTGGGCGAGCTGGTGCGGCAGCGGCTGGCCCGGGCGCCGTCGGCCGGGGTCAACGGGGCCGCCGTACCGGCGCACCGGCGGATCGACGACCGCCGGGACTTCTTCGTCTCGTACACCGCCACGGACCGCCGGTGGGCGGTGTGGATCTCGTGGCAACTGGAGAAGGCGGGCTACAGCGTCCTGGTGCAGGACTGGGACTTCGTCCCGGGCACCAACTGGCTGTTCGGCATGGACGGGGGCGTGACACAGTGCGAACGCACCATCGCGGTCCTCTCCCCGGCGTATCTGGACTCCGTCTACGGCCGGCTGGAGTGGCAGGCGGTCCAGAACGGCGACCCGGACGGGCTGCTGCGCACTCTCGTGCCGGTGATGGTCGACCGGTGTGCTCCGCAGGGCCTGCTGGGCTCGGTCGTGTACATCGATCTGTCGTCGCCGGAGCTGGGCGACGAGGCCGCCCAGGAGCTGCTGCTGGCGGGCGTCGGCGGTGCGCGCACCGGCCGCTCCAAACCCGCCGTGGAGCCGCCCTTCCCCCGCTCGGAGGGGCCGCGTTGAC
Source organism: Streptomyces sp. NPDC001604 (assembly GCF_042893475.1). NCBI lineage: Bacteria > Bacillati > Actinomycetota > Actinomycetes > Kitasatosporales > Streptomycetaceae > Streptomyces > Streptomyces sp. NPDC001604. The sequence continues at coordinate 49,866 of NZ_JBIAUY010000029.1, forward strand.
GGAGGCGGGCGGCGAGGACCGCAACGCCTCCCGGATACGCCGCCGGATCGGCGCACAGACGGCGCGGACGCTGCTCGGGATGCGCGCGCTGGGCACGTCCGAGGGGCGCGCCGAGCTGGCCGCCGCGGTGGCCCGGGAGACCGGGCGACCGTTCGCGACGCGGGACGAGGACACCGTCCCCGAGCAGTTTCTGGACGTGTTCCGGCACTGCTCTCTGGATCCGGACGGGCTGTCGGTGCTGGCTGACGTGCTGCACGGCATGGATCCGTACTGCCCGCAGGTGTTCGCGGTGCAGCGGCTCGCCGACGAGTGGACCGCGGTCGGCTCGCTGGAGGGCCTCGCCGTCCTCGGGTCGTGGAGGTATCTCGCCGAGGCGCTGCGCCCGCTGCAGCCGCTGCCGTACCCGTACAAGATGCGGTCCGCCCTGGTCTGGCTCGCCACCGGGAAGCGGCTGAGCGAACCGCCGCCGCACGCCGAGAACCCGTGGCACGACTTCCTCTATCTCGCCGGGCAGAACACGGCACCGGGTGAACTGCCCCCGTGGATGCTCCACCTGGACGTCTGCGCCCCGTACATGAGCCGGGAGCTCAGCGAGGAGGTGATGGCCCGCAACCGGCACTGGTCGCTGGGCCTGGGCCTGTCCGAGCTGCTGGACGAGGAGCGGAACAGGGCGCGCGGGGCGTCGGTGTCCGGGGTGGCCCGGCAGCTGAGGCGGTACCTGGCGATCCGTATCGAGGCGGACCCGCTGAACAACACCCAGTACAACGTGTTCCCCTCGCACATGTCGGACGGGCCGGGCCGCGGCTGGGTGCAGGGGCAGCCGCGGCACCAGGTGCCGGTGGAGCAGCTGGAGGACGTGGTCGGTTCGATCGTCCGGCAGACCGAGCGGCACCGGCAGGCGGGGCCCGCCGGTGCGGCCGAACCGGCGCCGCTCTTCCTGGAGTTCGTACTGCCGTTCGAACTGCTGAACCTGCCGGTGGAGTGGTGGCCGCACGACTGGGACTGGGCCGCGCAGGTGACCTCGGCGAGCGAGTTCTCGGTGGTCATCCGCAGCCTGGACCGCCTGCAGACCCGGGAGTGGCACGAGTTCTGGAACACCCGCTGGCAGCAGCTCGGTGTGGACGAGCCGCCCTCGCGCTCGGTCTGCTACGCGGCCGACACCCGGGCCCGGTCCGGTGGGCCGCACGCCCTGGAGCAGCGTCTCGGCGAGGACGAGCACCTGGTCGCCCTGGTGCTGAGCGAACCGCCGCTGACCGGCACCGGGCACGGCAGCGAGGAGCTGCACACCGCCCTGCGCATGGGGCTGCCGGTGGTCATCTGGAACCGGGCCGACCGGACTACGCAGGGGCTGCGGGAGGTCCTGGACGAGTTGCTCCGCGGCGGCCTGAAGCGGTTCCCGGCCAGGGTCGACGCGTACCGCCGGGAGGCCGCCGGCCAGAACGGCGAGGCCGCCACCGGCCGTACCGGCCGTACCGGCCACATCGGCCGCCATCTGACGGTCCTGTGGGACGACGCCGAACGCAATCCGATGGACCCGGACCCGGCCTGACCGCGGCCGGGGGGCACGTGCACAGCCGTACGACCGGAGAGGACACCGCTGATGTCGCCGACCGCCGAGCCCTGGGGCGTCTACCGAGGAACCGGCCGGCCCGGCGCTTCGGCCACGGGCCCCTGGCCGGAGCCGCCGCCCTGGCGCCGGTTCCACAACGGCCCCTGCCTGCCCGCGCCGCCCGCCGACCCGTACGCCTCGTCCGTGCTCGGCGACGGAACGAAGCCGCTGCCGGCCGCCCCCGGCGAGGCCGAGCGGGTCAACGCGGCGCTGGCACTGTGCCGTCCCCTGCTGGTGACCGGCGAGCCCGGCACCGGCAAGTCGGCGCTGGCATACCGCATCGCCCGCGAACTGGATCTGGGCCGGGTGCTGCGCTGGCGCATCACCAGCGTGTCCACGCTCCGGGAGGGCCTCTACGACGGGGCCGGCCGGCTCGGTCCGCTGGGCACCGCCCTGCTGCCGTACCGCAGACCGCGGGTGCTGCTCCTCGACCGTCTGGACCGCGCGGAGATCGCGCTGCCGGAGGACCTGTGCACGGTGCTGGACGCGGGCGGGTTCACGGTGCCCGGGGCTCCCGCGCAGGTGGCGACCGACGACGACGCGGAGGCCGCGGTGGCGCTGCGCGGCGGCGCCGTACAGTGTCACGCCTTCCCCCTCGTGGTCATCACCACCGGCGGCGACCGCGACATATCGCCTGCGCTGGCCGAGCAGTGCGTGCCGCTCACGCTCCCGCCGCCGACCAGGGCGACCCTGGAGGCAATCGCGACAGCACGCTTCCCCCAGGGCCTCGCGGAGGACGTCCTGACCGCCTTCCTGGACCGCGCCGAGGCAGCCCAGGGGGCGGTGGTGCGGCGGCTCCTCGACGCACTGCACCTGGCGGCCCAGGGCGCACTGACCTCCCTGTCCGAAGGGCGCAGCTGGCAGGAGGCACTGGACACGGTGTGGGCGTGGACGGAGGCGGAGCAGCCGTGAGCGGCGCTCCGCTGGAGAGAGCGCGATATGCCGTCTGTCATCTGCGGCGCCGTTGTGGCTGGTCGCGCAGTTCCCCGCGCCCCTTCAGGGCGCGGCCTGCGTTACCCGACGCACCACGACCCGCCGGCCCCACCCCCACCACGGGAACCGAGGCCCACACACCATGACCCCACCACCCACCTGGCCCCCGCTGCCGGCCGGGCTACCCGACGCACTACGCCGCACCGGCACCGCACTACGACGGCCCGCCGGACACCCCGCAGGCACCCGCTGGGACGTCTCCGTGGTCGCCGACTCCGGTCCCACCATGGGGATCTGGGAGCCGACGGTGCGGGCGTTCGCGCGCGAACTGCACCGCACCGGGTCCTTCGGAAGGATCACCGTGCACCGGCTGCCGTACGGGCGCGGCAGGGCCCCGGCGACGCTGCCTCGGCACGGCACGGCGGGCAGGCTGACCCTGCTGCTCACCGACGGTGCCGGGGCGCACTGGCGCGACCACGGCGTGGAGCCCTTGCTGCGCCGCTGGGCGCAGTCCGGACCGCTCTGCGTGCTCCATCTCCTGCCGCACCCGGTGTGGCCGGTGACGGGTCTGCGCGGCTGGCAGGTGCAGCTGCGCTCCCCCGCCCCGGGAGCCCCCAACGACCGGCTGCGCTGGCGGGCCCGTGGGCTGGGCCCCGACCCCTACGATCTGCCGCAGGCGCCGGGACGGCCCGACGTACCGGTCCCCGTGCTGGAGCTGTCCGCCCGCTGGCTGGACGCCTGGTCGAGCCTGCTGGGCGGGGCGCCCCCGCGCTGGCTGCCGCTCACCGTGACCTTCCCCCGCGCGCACGTGCCCGCCCCTCCCGAGCCGGATCCGCTGCCGCAGGACGCCCCCGCGCTGGTGGCCCGGCTGCGGTCGGCCGCGCCCCAGCAGGTGTTCACGCTGGCCACCATGCTCGCCGCGATCCCCCTCACCGACTCACTGGTCCGGCAGGTGCAGGACGCACTGCTGCCGGGCAGCTCGCTCACGGACTTCGCGCTGCTGCTCGCGCAGGGGATCGTCCGCCCGGCCGACCGCGCGTTCCCCGCCTACGAGTTCGCGCCCGGCGTACGCGAGGAGCTGCTGGCCGCCGGACGCCGTACCGACCTGGTCCGGGTTGTCGAACTGGTGGGGGATCGCCGGGGACCCGGCGGGGAACACTTGTGGCGACTGCCCCGGCTGCTGCGCGGCGAGTCCGTGTCCCGAGTCCCTTCCGTGGACGCGGAGTCCGGTCCGTGGCTGCTGGCGGAAAGCGCCGTGCTCCACGCCTTGTCCGGGCCGTTCCTGAAACCGGCCGGAGAGGTGGACGAGGCGGTCGCAGGCCTCCGTGAGGAGCCTGCGCACCGGCACTCGTCCCGCACCAGCACCACCGCACCGTTCACACTCAGCGACCCCGTCGCCCGCACCCCGGGCGACGCCGACCACCCGACGCATCAGGGGAACAGGAGGCCGGTGATGCCAGAGCAGGCCCCGGCGCACACGGCGGGTACCGAGCGCACCAGGAACACCCCCACGGTCTGGGGGAACATCCCGCCGCGCAACCCGAACTTCACCGGCCGCAAGGAGCTCCTGGAGGCCCTCCACCAGCGGCTGCTGCAGGAGAAGACGACAGCCGTCCTGCCGCACGCCCTGCACGGCATGGGCGGCGTCGGCAAGAGCCTGCTGGCGGTGGAGTACCTGTATCGCCGGATGTCCGAGTACGACGTGGTGTGGTGGATCTCCGCCGAGCGCACCGCGCAGATCTCCCTGTCCCTGGTGGAGCTCGCTCCGCGCCTCGGCATCACCGCAGGCAGCGACGCCTCCTCGACGGTCGCGGCCGTCCTGGAGGCGCTGCGCATCGGACGGCCGTACGCCAACTGGCTGTTGGTGTTCGACAACGCCGAAAGCCCTGAGGCGGTACGGGCGTTCTTCCCGGCCGGCGGCCCCGGCAACATCCTCATCACCTCCCGCAACCCCCAATGGGCGTCCATCGCCCGCCCGTTGGAGGTCGACGTCTTCCTCCGCGAGGAGAGCAAGCAGCTGCTGCGGCTGCGCGGTCCGGAGATCAGCGACGAGGACGCCGACCGGCTGGCCCAGGCGCTGGGCGACCTGCCGCTGGCCATCGAGCAGGCGGCCGCCTGGCACGCGGAGACCGGCATGCTGGTCGACGAATACCTGCGCCTGCTGACCGAGAAACGCGTGGACCTGCTGCGCGGCACGGCCCCGCTGGACAACCAGCATCCGGTCATCGCGGCCTGGAACATCTCCCTGGACCAGCTGGAGACCAAGAACCCGGCCGCCTACCAGCTCCTCCAGGTCTGCTCCTTCTACGCCCCCGAACCCATCGCCCGCTCCCTCTTCGCCCGTATGCCACGGGGTTCGATCGCACCGGAACTGGACCTGGCCCTGGAGGACCCGATCCGGCTCGGCCAGGTCATACGGGAGATAGGCCGCTACTCACTGGCCCGCTTCAACCACCGCAACAACTCCCTCCAGATGCACCGTCTGGTCCAGGCCGCCCTGCTGTACCGGATGACGGAGGAGGACCGGTCGACGATGCGGCGGGGGGCGCATCTGCTGCTGGCGGCGAGCGACCCCAACGACCCGGAGAACGTGCAGCGTTGGGAGCGGTACGGCTCGCTCTACCCGCATGTGCTCGTCTCCGAGGCGGCCCATTCCGACGAGGGCTGGGTACGCAACCTCGTCGTCAACGAGATCATCTACCTGCTGCGCTGGGGAGACTACGGTCCCTGCCTCGAGCTCGCCCGCACCGCGCACGAGACCTGGTCCGAGAAGCTGGGCCCGGACCACCCGCAGACCCTCCAGGTGGCCCGCTGGCTGGGCTTCCTCCTCTTCAACCTGGGCCGTTACCAGCAGGCCGCCGAGCTCAACTCGGCCACCCTGGAGGCCTATCGGCGCACCGTCGGCCCCGACGCCCAGGACACCGCCGACGCCCTGGGCAACGTCGCCATCGACCACCGCGTGAGCGGCGCCTTCAGCGAGGCCCTCACCCTCTCGGAATCCGTCCACCAGCAGTATCTGCGGCTGCTGGGTCCCGACGACCCGGAAACCCTGCGTGCCGCCCACAACCTCGGCGTCAGCCTCCGCCTCGTAGGCGACTTCGCCCGCGCCCGCGATCTCGACCAGCAGACCTGGAACGGCTACACCGAGATCTACGGCCAGGACCACGTGGTCTCGCTGATCAGCTGGCTCGGCTTCATCCTCGACACCAGGGAACTGGGCGAGTACGCCGTCGCGCTGACATACCACCGGGAGATCGTCGACCGGGCCGGCTCCCTGCTCGGCGGCAGCAATCCGCTCAGTCTCTCCTGCTTCCGGCACCTCGCGGTGGCGTTGCGCAAAGCGGGCGAACACCAGGAGGCGATGGAGACGGCGGAACAGGCCCGCACCGACATCATCCGCCGGTACGGCACCGACAACCCCGAATCCATGGCCGCCACCTTGGAGTTTTCGGTGCATCTGCGACACAGCGGCGACCTCCCCGAGGCGCTGCGGCTGGGCACCGACATCTGCGAGCGCTACGAGAAGGCGTATGGCAAACACCATCCGCACGCCCTGTCGGCCGCACTGAACCTGGCGATCACCTACCGGCTGCTGGGCAACGCGGCGGCCTCCCAGTACATCAACTCACTGGTGCTGGACGAGTTCACGGCGACCCTGGGCGAGACGCATCCGTCGACCCTGGTGTGCCGCACCAACCTCGCCAGCGACCACTACGCCCTCGGCGACCCGGCCACCGCCCACGAACTGGACACCGAGACCCTGCGGCGGTCCCGTGAGGTCTTCGACGACGATCATCCGTCGACCCTCGCCTGTGCCGCCAATCTCGCCATGGACCTGCGTGCGCTCGGCCATACCGAGGAGGCGGCCACGCTCCATACCGACACCCATGAACGCCTCAGCCGCAAGCTGGGGAGCAGCCACCCTGCGGTGCGGATGTCTGCCGACTGGGAACACCGAGCCGACTGTGACATCGATCCCATGCCGTTGTAACAGGGGTTCGGCCGTCGGTTGTCTGCGGCTGCGTGGGGGCTGGTGGCGCCGTTCCCCGCGCCCCTAAAGGGGCGCCAGCCACTGCGCCAGGGCTACTGGATCCGGAGGTTCCGGCAGCAAACGGCTTACGGCTACGGCGAGTTCGGGACTGTTGGTCAGGGCGGCCCCGGCGGCCTCCTCGCCCGTCTCGGTCAGCGCCAGGCCCAGGCCTGCCCAGGCTGCGGGTCTGGCTCCGGGAAGCGCCAGTTCCTCGGCATAGAGCTTGACCGCGGTTTGTGCGTCGCCGGCCACCAGGGCCAGGTCGGCCGCGGCGGCGCCGGGGATCTGGGCGGCGGGGTCGGGGTCGGTGAGCAGCCTTGCGTACTCCGCGGGGTCGACGAGGCTGAGGCGGGACAGCAGTGCCAGGGTGTCGAGCCGGCAGGCGCCGGGGTCCGTGCGCAGTTCGGGTTCCGGCACCGGCCGCAGCGGGGCGCCGCCGTGCTGCCAGGCCTGCGCCAGCGCCTGGGCGTAGGTCTTGGGGGTGTGCAGGTGGTGGGCGCGCCAGGTCGCCTGGTGGTGGGCGGACGCCAGCCGGGCGAGGTTGTGCTCGTGCTGCCCCACTGGCTCCGCGCTCCAGTGTGCCGTCTGCTCCGAGAGCGCCTCGCAGAGCCGGCGCCCCAGCGGGGTCAGCAGGGGGTGGTCCCGCAGGGTGGTGAGCACCTGGTCCAGGGCGTCCCGCAACAGCGCGAACTCGAAGCCCGCGAGACCCTCCTCCCCGCGCGCACGCCAGTAGCGTGCGACCCCCGAGAAGGCGTACGCCCCGTGCACCAGCCCGCCGAGCGGACGCGGATCGTCCCGCCAGGGGGCGTAGAACAGGTCGGCGCAGTCCTCGAAGAGCGGGGCGAGGAAGATGAGGCCGTTGAGCAGGGTGTGCCGGAACTCATGGATGAGAGCTACACCGAGCTGGGCCGGCAGCACCGCCGTGTCCTGGTCGGGTTCCGTCAGCAGGACGCAGCCGAAGGCGTCGCTGGAGGAGGCGGTGCGCCCGCGCAGGCGTTCCCGGTGGGGCAGCGGGACGAGGGACAGCAGCCCTGCGGAGAGCGCGCGGGCGTCGGCCCGGTGGTCGGCCACCAGAAGGGGCCACATGGCGGAGATCCAGCGCTCCCAGTCGGCGAACTGCTCGGGTGCCAGCCGCCGGGAGGCGGCCAGCCCGGACACCGCCGAATAAGGGCCGAGGTCGTCGATCGCGAGCGTGAGGGTCAGGCCGTCGGCCGTGGCGCGCAGCCGGCGCAGCCCCTGCCAGCCGGGCGCGTCGCGTTCGGGATCCTCCGGCAGCGTCACCGCCGTACCGGCCCCGACGATGCTCACCACACCGTCCTGTGCCCGCACCTCTGCGGTCCCCCAGGGCTCGGCTGTGTCCAGACGCGCCCGCCCCAGACAGGGCAGGAACACGGCTGAGTCCCGCACGGGGACCCGCACCCGGAAGGGGGCGCCCGCCATGATCGACACGGTGGCCGCGAACTGGGCGAGGAAACCCAGCTCCACCCACAGCGGCACGTCCTGCGCGCTCTCGTCCCGCTCGGCCCGGGACAGCCGCCGGAGCAGGGCGGCAGCCCACAAGCCGACCTGCGGATCGAGCAGTACGGCGCGAACGGCCTCGGGGGCCCGCTTCTCGACGCTCTCCAGCAGCCGCCAAGCCTCCTCGACCCCGGCGGTCTCGGCCTCGGGAGTCCCGGCGCAGGAGTCCAGGATTCCCCGCATGAGCAGCAGCCGGCGGCTGTACTCCACGTCCAGGAGCACGGCTACCGCAGTGTCGTCCTCGGTGGTGGCCAGCAGGGAGCGCAGGACGGACACGGAGAGCTGGTGATGGTGCATCGGCACGATTTCCTCGATCCCGGCCAGGGTGACGTGCGGTGCAATCTAGTCGGTGACACCCGGCGCGGAGACTGCGTTGCCGAGTCTCGTGGGGACTGTGCAGGGGCGGTGCGGGAACTAGCTGCCGTTGCTGCCACCGATGGTGGACAGCGGTTGGTTGACGCAGAGCCTCAGGTGTTTGACGGAGGGCTCCAGAACCATGCTGTCCAGGCTGCTGAGCTCTCCGAGAGAAAGCCCCGAGAGGTCGGGAAGCCAGCTGGACATGGCTGTTTCCGACACTGCCACCTCGGATGGAGTGGCCTGATTCCTCGATGCCATGACGTCCCGCCGCTTCCCCAGATTCCACTACACGCGGAACGGTCGCCCGCGCAGGATAGACATGTGTCGAAGATTACACAACACCCTGCCCCTGCACAGACTCGGGGCAGGGTGTCAGGGGCGCTAGCGGACCGAAGCGAGATCCCCCTGGCGTGCGGGGGCATCCTGCGCGCCCCCGGTGCGCAGCTCCGCAGCATCGGCCCCCTCCGCCTGCTCCCCCGCCCGCTTCGGCAGAGCGAACATCAGGACGAAGATGGCCCCCATCACCGCGGCGACCCACCCCAGCGCATGCTGGAAGGCGTTCACGAACGCCGGGCCCACCTCGGATTGCGTCAGCCGGTCGCCGATCTCCCCGAAGAACACCACCGAGACCAGCCCGAGCCCCAGCGCGTTCCCCATCTGCTGCACGGTGTTGATGAGCCCCGACGCCGAGCCGGCGTGCTCGCGCGGCACGTCCGAGAGCACCGCGTCCGTCAGCGGGGCCACGATCAGGCCCATGCCGACGCCCATCACGACCAGGGGCAGCGCCATCTGCCAGGACGCGATGGCGAGGCCGTAGCGGCCAGACTCCCAGATGTAGATCAGGACACCCGCGGCCATGAGCAGCGCGCCCGCCTGGAGCACCTTGCGGCCGAAGCGCGGCACCAGCTTCTGCACGGACAGGCCGGCCGCCGTGGAGACGGAGATCGAGAACGGCACCCCGGTCAGCCCCGCCCGCAGCGGGCTCCAGCCCAGCCCGGTCTGCATGTAGAGCGTCCACACCAGGAAGAAGACCCCGAGCGCGATCCCGAACACGGTCTGCACGGCGATACCGGCCGCGAAGCTCTTCACCCGGAACAGCGAGAGCTCCACCAGCGGAGACCCGTCCCGTACGGCCTTGCGCCTCTCGTACGCCACCAGCACCGCGAAGACGACGAGCGCGCCGGCCATCGAGAGGTACCCCCACAGCGGCCAGCCCAGCTCACGGCCGCGGGTCAGCGGGTAGAGCAGCATCGTCAGCCCCAGGGTGACGAGGGCGACCCCGACCAGGTCCAGCTTCAGCGCCCGCGGCGCCTTCGACTCGGTGATGAAGCGGCTGCCCAGGACCAGGCCCGCGATACCGACCGGGAGGTTGATGAGGAAGATCGGCCGCCACTGAAGACCCCACAGGTTCCACTCGGTCAGCAGTGCGCCGAGCAGTGGGCCCGAGACCGCCCCGAGCCCCACGATCGCGCCGAACAGGCCGAACACCTTGCCCCGCTCGTGCGCCGGGAAGGTGGCGTGCACGATCGACAGCACCTGAGGCACCATCATCGCCGCCATGCCGCCCTGCAGGATCCGGGAGGCGACCAGCATCTCCGGGTTCGCGGCGAAGCCGCACAGCGCGGAGGCGAGGGTGAAGCCGCCGATGCCGACGAGGAACAGCCGCTTGCGGCCGTGGACGTCGCCGAGCCGCCCGCCGGTGATCAGCCCCGCGGCGAAGGCGAGCGCGTAGCCGGCGGTGATCCACTGGATCTGGCTGACGGAGGCGCCGGCGTCCCGCCGGATCGACGGGATCGCGATGTTGACGATCGTGACGTCGACGAGGTCCATGAAGGCCGCGGTCATCACGATGGCGAGGGCGAACCAGCGCCTGCGGTCGCCGGAGGCGGAAACGGATGGGATCTCGGTGGAGGTCATACCTCGAAGCTAGACCCCTACTAGGTCAGATCGTGTCCTAGTTCTGCGGCATGCTCTCACCATGACGACGGACACCCCGGCGCGACTCCTCCAACTCCTCTCCCTCCTCCAGACTCCCCGCGAATGGCCCGGCGGCGAGCTCGCCGAGCGGCTGGGCGTGTCGCGGCGCACGGTGCGGCGGGACATCGACCGGCTGCGCGAGCTCGGCTATCCGGTGCAGGCGACCCTGGGTGCCGAGGGCGGCTACCGGCTGGTCGCGGGCAAGGCGATGCCACCGCTCGTACTCGACGACGAGGAAGCCGTGGCGATCGCGGTCGGGCTGCGGGCGGGCGCCGGACACGCCCTGGAGGGCGTGGACGAGGCCTCCGTACGGGCCCTGGCCAAGCTGGAACAGGTGCTGCCCTCCCGCCTGCGCCACCGCGTCTCCACGCTCCAGGCCGCGACCACACCGCTGACCAGCGGGGACGGGGCGAGCATCGCACCCGAGACACTGACCGTCATGGCGTCCACAGTGGCCGGGCACGAGCGCCTGCGCTTCGCCTACCGCGCCGGCGACGGCACCGAGTCCCGACGCCTGACGGAGCCGTACCGCCTCGTCTCCACCGGCCGCCGCTGGTACCTCGTCGCCTACGACCTCGACCGCGCCGACTGGCGCACGTTTCGCGTCGACCGGGTGAGCGACCCGTTCGCAACCGGCGCCCGGTTCGCCCCGCGCGAGCTGCCGACCGGAAACGCGGCGGAGTATCTGCGCCGCTCGATGCAACGACACCAGGAGTCGTACGACTTCGAGGTCACCTTCGCCGCCCCCGCGGAAACCGTCGCGACCCGCATCCCGTCCTGGCTGGGCACCCCGGAACCACTCGACGACCACAGCTGCCGCCTACGCGCCCGCACAAGCGACGCAGCGGACTGGCTCGCGGTCCGGCTGGCCCTGCTGGGCTACGAGTTCACGGTACGGGAACCACCTGAACTGGCGGAGAGCGTACGAGAGTTGGGCGGACGGCTCGTACGGGCGGCGGGTAATTGACGCATCCTGCAAGTGGCCTCGCCGTGCGGCACAACCGCACCCTGAAGGGGCGCGGGGAGCTGCGCGAGCAACCCCCCAGAGACCCGCAGACGGATCACACGAGATCCGCCCACGGACGTCTCACCTCGGGCGGGTTAGCGAAACGTGACGACCCTATGGCAGAGTGTCACGCCGCGGGACACATGCGACGGCGGGCCACCCCAGTGTTCAGGTCTGGGGTGGCCCGCCGTCATGTGTGTCCCGGCGAGATCTCAGTGCGCCCCGAAAGAGAGCCGGGCCCCGGCGCCCGGGGGGAGGGGCGCCGAGGCCCGGCTCAGGAAAGTCCCGCCGCCGGGGGGGATGTGCGTCGGGACTTGGTCCGGTGGTTGCAGTGGGTCCGGTCGTTCAGGGGGTGGGACGGTGCCGCCGAACTCCTGTGCCCTGAAGTCTTGTTCCCTGCTTCTGACGGTTGAAGCGGCGTCGAACCGCCATGTTTGCGCGGTCTTTCGCCACCCGGCGTGCGCGGCCTCCGGCGCGTACGCCACCCGGCTCTGACCGCGTGCCGTACGCGCCCTGCGACCGCTCGTCAGGCCGCCGCCTCGAAGCCCGTGTCGCGGGCCAGCTTCTTCAGCTCCAGCAGGGCGTGCTTCTCGATCTGCCGGATCCGCTCGCGGGTCAGACCGTGCTCCTTGCCGACCTCCGTCAGGGTGCGCTCGCGGCCGTCCTCGATGCCGTAGCGCATCTTGATGATGGACGCCGTGCGCGGGTCGAGCCGGCCGATGAGGTGGTCGAGTTCCTCGCTGCGCAGCAGGGTGAGGACGGACTGCTCGGGGGAGACCGCGGAGGTGTCCTCGAGCAGGTCGCCGAACTGGGTCTCGCCCTCGTCGTCCACCGCCATGTTCAGCGAGACCGGGTCGCGGGCCCAGTCCAGGACGTCGATCACGCGGTCCGCGTTCGAGCCGAGCTCGGCGGCGATCTCCGCGGGCTCCGGGTCGCGGCCGTGCTCGCGGTTGAACTCGCGCTGCACACGGCGGATCCGGCCCAGCTCCTCCACCAGGTGGACGGGCAGGCGGATGGTGCGCGACTGGTCCGCTATCGAGCGGGTGATCGCCTGACGGATCCACCAGGTCGCGTACGTCGAGAACTTGAAGCCCTTGCGGTAGTCGAACTTCTCGACCGCGCGCACCAGACCGGCGTTGCCCTCCTGGATCAGGTCGAGCAGGGGCAGACCGCTACGGGGATAACGGCGGGCCACGGCCACGACCAGGCGGAGGTTGGAGCGGATGAAGATGTCCTTGGCGCGCTCGGCCTCGGCCACGAGGGCCTCGAGCTCCTCGCGGGTGGCCTCGGCCTTGGACTCCTCGTACCCGTCGAGAACCTGTCGCGCGAACACACCCGCCTCGATGATCTGGGACAGCTCGACCTCCTTGGCGGCGTCGAGCAGCGGTGTGCGCGCGATCTCGTCGAGGTACATGCCGACCAGATCACGGTCGGCGATCTCGCCGGCGTGGGCGCGAACACTGCTTGCCGCGTCGGCCGTCTCGCCGGTGGCGGACTTACGACGGGCGACGGCACGGGTTGCCATGCGTGCTCCCTTGCGATGGTGGGCTGGCGGGTGGTCTCTCAGACGCCGGGCACTCGCCTTCGAGTGCCGCTGAGCACTTTGGTCGGGTGCCCTGCATCCGATGGAAACAACGACTGGAATCCGGACAGAATTCCCAACCCGCCCCCCGATTTTTCTGATCATGCAGTACCCTGTCCGGCCACAGAGGGAGGCCGGAGGGTGTCGGAACGTACAGAGGTGCAGGTCAGACCGGGAGTCGAGGAGGACCTCGACGCCCTCACCGACATCTACAACCACTACGTACGTGAGACGCCCATCACATTCGATACCGCCGTCTTCACTCCGGAAGAGCGTCGTCCTTGGCTGCTCTCCCACCCTGTAGACGGGCCGCACCGGCTGATGGTTGCCACGGATGCGGACACACAGGAAATTCTGGGCTACGCCACATCCAGCCCTTACCGTGCGAAACCGGCCTACGGGACGTCGGTCGAGGTCACGGTGTACGTGGCCCCGCACGCGGGCCGCCGCGGCATCGGCACGCTGCTGTACAAGGCCCTCTTCGAGGCCCTGGCGGAGGAGGACCTGCACCGCGCCTACGCGGGCATCGCACAGCCCAACGAAGCGTCCACGCGGCTGCATGAACGCTTCGGGTTCCGCTATGTCGGCACGTACCGGGAGGTGGGCCGGAAGTTCGGCAGGTACTGGGACGTCGCCTGGTACGAGAAGGAGCTGTAGGCCCACAGGGTCTTGAGGCCCACAAGGTCATGAGGCCCACACGGTCACGAGGCCTCAGCCGAACTGCACCGACCGCTTCGCCATCCCCATCCAGAAGCCGTCGATCACGGACTTCTGCGCGTCCAGCTCGCCGGTGACGTCCGCCGCGCCCATGGTCACGAACAGCGGGGCGAAGTGCTCGGTGCGCGGGTGGGCGTAGCGACCGGCCGGGGCCTTGTGGAGGAAGTCCAGCAGCCCGTCCCAGTCCCGGGCCTCCAGCGCCCTGCGGCCCCAGTCGTCGAACTCCGAGGACCAGCTCGGCACTCCCCCGCCCGTGTGCCGCAGCGCGGCCAGGTTGTGGGTGAAGAAGCCGGAGCCGACGATCAGTACGCCCTCGTCGCGCAGCGGCGCGAGCTTGCGGCCGATCTCCATCAGCCTCACCGGGTCGAGGGTCGGCATCGAGATCTGCAGGACCGGGATGTCGACGGCGGGGAACATCTCGACGAGCGGGACGTAGGCGCCGTGGTCGAGGCCGCGGTCCGGGATGTCCTGCACGGGTATGCCGGGGGCGCGCAGCAACTTCCGTACGGAATCGGCGAGTTCGGGCGCGCCGGGGGCCTCGTACTTCACCTGGTAGTAGTGCTCCGGGAAGCCCCAGAAGTCGTAGACGAGCGGGACGGTCTCCACCGCGCCCAGCGCGAGCGGGGCCTCCTCCCAGTGGGCGGAGACCATGAGGATCGCCTTGGGGCGCGGCAGGTCGGCGGACCAGGCGGCGAGTTCGCCGGGCCAGATCGGGTCGTCCGCGAGCGGCGGCGCGCCATGGCTGAGATAGAGGGCGGGCATGCGCTCCTGAGTGGCGGCGGACATGACAGTTGCTCCCAATGCTTGAACTCTCAAACTCCCTGCTTCAGAGCATACGCCCCATTTGTTTAATATTCAAGGAGCCCTCTCGTACGATGGATACATGAATACGGCACCCGCATCCGCTGAAGAAGCAGACGCAGCGGCGAAACCCGCCGGGCAGACCCGCTGGCTCACCGACGACGAGCAGCGCATCTGGCGCTCCTACCTGCACGCCACCATGCTTCTCGAGGACCATCTCGACCGCCAGCTGCAGCGGGACGCGGGCATGCCGCACATCTACTACGGGCTGCTGGTCGGCCTCGCCGAGGCCCCGCACCGGCGGCTGCGGATGACCGAGCTGGCCATGAAGTCGAAGATCACCCGGTCCCGTCTCTCGCACGCGATCGCGCGGCTGGAGAAGAACGGCTGGGTGCGGCGCGAGGACTGCCCCTCCGACAAGCGGGGGCAGTTCGCGGTGCTGACGGACGCGGGCGCCGAGGTGCTGGGGCGGACCGCGCCGGGCCATGTGACGGCCGTACGGCAGGCGGTGTTCGAGCGGCTCACCCCGCAGCAGCAGGAGGCCCTCGGCGAGATCATGGAGATCGTCGCCGAGGGCCTGCAGCCCAGCGATGCGGGCGCGGACCTGCCCTGGCTCCGCTGAGCCGCTCACTCAGGAAGCCAGGACAGTTCCTGGGGTCGTACGCGAGAGGCGTCCCCTTCCTCTCGCGTACGGATGGTTCCGAAGGGGTACCGCCGGACGGTCGCCGTCAGTGGGCGACCACCGGGACGGCCAGCTCGTCCTCGACGCCGTCCGCCGAGCCCGACACGGTGGTCGAGCCGGGGCTGCCGGCGTTGACGAGGGTCACGACGATCGCGGAGGCCAGCACCAGCATGCCGACGGCGAACCAGATCGCGTTGGTGTAGCCGTGCACCGCGCCCTGCATCTGGACCAGCTGCGCCTGCGACTTGGAGGTCGCGGTCGCGATGTGGTCCTTGATGTACGCCGTCGTCGCGGACGCCGCGATCGTGTTCAGCAGGGCCGTGCCGATCGCGCCGCCCACCTGCTGCGAGGTGTTGACCATCGCGGAGGCCACACCGGCGTCCCGGGGCTCGACGCCCAGGGTGGCCAGGGACATCGCCGGCATGAACGCCGTACCCATGCCGAGGCCGAGCAGCAGCATCGCCGGCAGGACCAGCGAGGCGTACGACGAGCCGATCTCCAGCCGGGTCAGGAAGAACATGCCGCCGGCCGCGACCAGGAAACCGGGGCCCATCAGCGCCCGGGCCGGAACCCGGGTCATCAGCCGGGCGCCGATCTGGGTGGAGCCGACCATCATGCCCGCGATCATCGGCAGGAAGGCGAAACCGGTCTTGATCGGCGAGAAGCCCTTGATGACCTGGAGGTAGTAGGTCAGGAAGAGGAACGTGCCGAACATCGCGATGATCGCGATGCCGAGCGAGAGGTAGATGCCGCCCCGGTTGCGGTCGGTCACCACGCGCAGCGGCAGCAGCGGCGCCTTGACCTTCGCCTCGGTGACCACGAAGGCGATCAGCAGGACGGCCGACGCGACGAACAGCGAGACGGTGGTGGTGTCGCCCCAGCCGTCGGACTCGGCGCGGGTGAAGCCGTAGACCAGCGAGACCAGGCCGGCGGTGGAGAGCAGCACACCCGGGATGTCGAGCGGGTTGCGGTTGCGGCCGCCCTCCGGCTCACGGATGACGAAGTACGCGCCGAGCGCGGCGATCACGGCGAACGGGATGTTCACGAAGAACGTCCAGCGCCAGTCCATGTACTCGGTGAGCACGCCGCCGAGGATGAAGCCGACGGCGCCACCGCCACCGGCGATCGCACCGTAGATGCCGAACGCCTTGGCGCGCTCCTTGGCGTCCGTGAACATCACGGCGAGCAGGGACAGCGCGGCGGGCGCGAGCAGCGCGCCGAAGACGCCCTGCAGGGCACGGGCGCCGAACATCATGGCGCCGGTGGTGGCAGCTCCGCCCAGCGCGGAGGCAGCGGCGAAGCCGACGAGGCCGACGACGAAGGCACGCTTGCGGCCCCACAGGTCGGCGATCCGGCCGCCGAACAGGAGCAGACCGCCGAACGCGAGGGCGTAGGCCGTGACGACCCACTGCCGGTTGCCGTCCGAGATCCCCAGGTCGGTCTGGGCGGACGGCAGGGCGATGTTCACGATGGTCGCGTCGAGCACGACCATCAGCTGGGCGAGCGCTATGAAGACGAGCGCTTTCCAGCGGTTGGCGTCGCCGGTGTTCTCGACAGCGCCTGGAGCCTTTGAGGCTGTTGCAGACATGGGGGTACCCACTTCGGGACTTCGTGACGGAAAAAGGTGTCGTGACGGGGACGGCTCGCCTGCCGAGACGGCCGGTGAGTTTCGAGAGTGTCGACTCGCTTGGAGTCCTGAACTAATCGGTGCGGGTCCTAGTCGGTGCGGGTCCTAGTCGGTGCGGGCCCTGATCCGTGCAGGGCCCTGGTCGGTGCAGAGCCCTAGTCGGTGCAGGGGCGGCGCAGATCCTCCACGGTCACGGCTGCACCCGGCAGGACGGAGTGGGCCGGGGCCCGTAGTCCGTCCAGGAACAGTTGCAGATGGCGGTGTACGAAGCGGTCGCTGACGACGCAGTCGGTGCCGGCCGGGGGCCGGCTGAGCTGCGCCACGACGATCATCAGGTCCCCGACGCCCACGTCCGGGCGGAGCTGTCCGGCCCGCTTGGCGCGGTCCATCAGCTCCTCCACGAACTCCTCGACCCGCTTGCGGGCCGCCTCCAGGTCGGGGTGGTTCTGGTCGAAGGTGCTCTGGACCATCGGGCACAGCGCGCTGATCCGCTCGTCGGCGGCGGTGTGCACAAAGCGCTCGAGCGCCTCGAAGGCGTCCCCGGTCTCGGCGAGCGCGAACTCGGCCGCCTCCGACGTCCGGTCCATGACGGAGCAGACGACTTCGCGTACGAGTGCGTCGCGGTCGGGGAAGTTGCGGTACACCGTGGCGTTGCCCACGCCGGCCCTGCGGGCGATCTCGTCGAGCGGCACCTCGGGGCCGAACTCGGTGAACATCTCCCGGGCGGCAGTGACGATCCGCTCCCGGTTGCGCAGGGCGTCGGCGCGCGGCCGGGTCACCTTGCGCTGCGGGACCTTCGCGGTCGTCGTGGCGATCACGGTGTGCTCCTCGGTTGAGAGTTTCTGCGAATGGTCGGTGGTGCTGCGATGACCGATGGTGCTGCGATCCGGGGAAGCACTCCCCGTTTCACTCGGACACTGACTAAACGGGGAGACGCTCCCCGCTTATTTCAGGTTGACGAAGAGATTTAATGTGACCTGAGTCACAGCTCCCTCTCGGCGAAACCCCACGTTCGGGCTCCTCCAGCGCGCGCCCGCGCAGCCCCCGACCCAGGGTGATCGAAAGGGCGCAGTCCGATGCCGCCGGCTGCCATGGACGAAGGACGCGTGCATGCAGCTCTGCCGTGGGATACGTCCACGCCGCGCGGCCGCCCTCGCGTCCGTGACCGCCCTGACCTTCGCGGTCAGCACCTCGGCCGGCACCGGGCATCTGACGGTGCCCTCCGCGACCGCCGGAGCGGGCCCGATCGCGCCGGCCCGCAGCGCCGTGCTCAACCCCTGCATGATCAGGGGCGGCCACGCCATCCAGCTGTCGGAGGGCGTCCCGACGGGCGCCGGCTACTCCCGCTCCACGGGCACCGTCCACGCCCTGACCCTGATGGTCGACTTCTCCGACGCACCCGGCCCCGGCAACGCCCTCGACCGCTTCCACGAGTTCTTCCCGAAGACCCGCCAGTGGTTCCGCACCGCCTCCTACGGCCGCCTGGACTACCGCCCCGAGACCCCCATCCGGCACTGGCTGCGCATGCCGAAGCCGTTCAAGGCGTACGGCATAGAACGCGGCGCCCCCTTCGACTCCGGCTACCGCGAGCTCGTCCAGGACATCGTGAGCGCCGCCGACCCCAAGGTGAACTTCCAGGACTACGACTTCCTGAACGTGCTGGTGACGCCGAACGCCGGCCCGTCCGCCCTGGACACGGTCCTGTCGGTGACCTTCGCCGGCAACACGGAGGCACCGGTCGCCGACGGCATCCCCGTCGCCAACGTCTCCTTCGTCTACTCCCGCCAGGACGACGGCTCCGGCTCCTACGGCAGGACCGGCTACCGGGTGCTGCCGCACGAGAACGGCCATGTCTTCGGCCTGCCCGACCTCTACACCCAGGCGGGCGGCGGCGCGGTCGGGCACTGGGACATCATGAGCGAGGACTGGGGGGCCAACAACGACCTGCTCGGCTGGCACAAGTGGAAGCTCGGCTGGCTGGACCCGTCCCAGGTCAGCTGCGCCTCACGGCACGGCACCACGGAGCACACACTGACCCCGCTGGAGCGCACGGGCGGCCCGAAGCTGGTCTTCGTACCGCTCAGCAGCCGCACCGGGTACGCCGTGGAGGTGCGCACCCACGCGGGCAACGACGAGGCCGTGTGCCGCCCGGGCGTACTGATCTACAAGGTCGACGCGGCCGTCGACACCGGCATGGGACCGGTGAAGGTCTACGACTCCCGGCGCGACAGCGGCGGCTGCACCCGCAGCCCCAACGTGCACGCGGAACTCTCGGACGCCCCCTTCACCCCCGGCGAGGTCTTCAAGGACCCGAAGCGGGGAATCCGCATCGCGGTGGCGGGGACGGACGGCTCCGGAGGCTCGCGAAGCTACCGGGTGCTGGTGACCCGGCGGTGAGCGGCCCGCAATGCACCGGGGTTCTCCGCATTACGGTAGGCATGCCCCGACCGCCGTACCGGAGACCCGATGCCCGCCAAGCCCATGATGGACGCCGACGCCGCTGCTCCCGACGTACGGGCCGCGTCGTCCGCCGCACCGGCCGACGGCTCTGTCGACGTACCGGCCGAGGCGGTCGCGCCGCTCATCCGGGGGGTGGCCGTGCTGCGACGGCTCACCGAAGCAGGCGGGACGCTGAGCCCGAGCGCCCTGGAGCGGGCCACGGGCCTCGCCCGCTCCACGGTCGACCGGATCACCGCCACCCTCGCCCGTATGGGATACGTCCGCCTCGACGGCCGGGACGTGATCCTGACCCCCCGCCTGATGGAACTGGGCAACGCCTACCTCTCCGCCCTGCGCCTGCCCGCCCTGCTGGACGCACGCGCCGACGCCCTCGCCGACGAACTGGACGAATCCGTGTCCCTGGCGGTCGCCGACCGCGACGGCATCCGCTTCATCCACCAGGCCACCCGCCGCCGCGCGATGTCCCTGAGCTTCCGCATCGGCGACCTGCTGCCGGCCGAACGCACCGCGCCGGGCGCCCTGTTCGCAACGGAGTGGACGCAGGACGACTGGCGGGATTGGCGGCAGCGCAGAGCAGCGGACCCGGAGGGGACACTCTTCCCGGCCGTGCCCCCACCCCAACATCCGTCCCCCGACGAGGACTTCGAGCGACGGGTGGCCGAATCGACCGCGAACGGCTGGGCCTTGGACGACCAGCTGATCGAACCGGGCCTGGTCGCCGTGTCCGTCCCCGTACGGGACCCACGCACCGGCCGTATCGCCTGCGCGGCCAACGTGGTGAGCCACACCAGCCGGCACACCGCCGCGGACCTGCGCGACACCCTGCTCCCCCGGCTGCGGGCGGCAGTACGGGTGATGGAGGACGACCTGCGCGAGGTACCGCCGCCCCAGCCGTCCGCCGCGCCCTCCGGCCTCGCGACCTGGACCGGCGCGTCGAAGCAGGAACTGGGCCGGGAGTTCGTCGAATCCCTGGCCCGCGGCCTGACGGTCCTGACGGCCTTCGGCGAGGGCCGCGCCGCCCTGACCCTGACGGAGGTGGCAAAGGCGACGGGCCTGGCCCGCGCGACGGCCCGCCGAGCCCTGATCACCTACGAACACCTCGGCCTGGTCCACGCACAGGACCGCACCTTCACCCTGACCCCCCGCGTCCTGGCCCTCGGCTTCCCGCCCCTCTCCCGTACGTCCCTCCCTGAGATCGCAGCCCCGCACATGGCCGAACTCGCCCGGACGGTCCACGAGTCGACGTCCCTGGCTGTGCTGTCGGGCCACGACATCCGGTACACGGCCCGCGTCGCCACGAGCCGCATCATGAGCGTGAACATCACGGTGGGCACCCGGCTGCCGGCCTACGCGACATCCATGGGCCGCGTACTGCTGTCGGACCTCCCCCCGTCCGACCGCCCTCTCCCCCTCCCCCTGCACCCCCTCACCCCCCACACCCTGACCGACCCGGAGGCCCTGTCCCGCCTCCTCACCGAGATCCGGTCCCAGGGCCACGCCCTGGTCGACGAGGAACTCGAGGAGGGCCTCCGCTCGATCGCAGTCCCGGTCCGCGACCGCACGGGCCGAGCGGTCGCCGCCCTCAACGTGGCCATGCACGCGGCCCGCCACACGCCCGAGGAGTGCGAACGGGACATCCTGCCCCACCTCCGCGCCACGGCGACCCGCATCGAGCAGGACCTCCACGTGGCGGGCCGCTTCACCCGAGTACCGACGACCTGACCCCACCCCCCACCCGAACAGATCCGGTACGCTGACGCCTGTGGCCTCCACGGCCACGACCCCGCCTTCGTAGCTCAGGGGATAGAGCACCGCTCTCCTAAAGCGGGTGTCGCAGGTTCGAATCCTGCCGGGGGCACCAGGTCTGACCAGCGCGTTTACCTCTCCGAGGTAGGCGCGCTGTTCGTCGTAGCCGTGGCATTAGCCGTCAGTAGGTTCCACGTCATGGCAAACACCAAGGTCGAGACCACCCAACGAGGCCGCATCCGGCGCAATGGATCCGGCTAACAAGCGAGCGTCTACGTCGGCCGCGATCCGCTCACAAAGAAGAAGATCTACCTCTACGAGCAGGCCGCGACGCTCCCCGAAGCGGAGAAGGCCCGCACGAAACCTCTCCACCAGGTCGACGCGGTGCTGCAGCTCAACCACACCGGCTGAGCAGGATCGGGGACTCGCCTCTTCAGGGGCGATGTGGGGCGATCACACATGTGCCGTGCGGATTACCTGTCTTGGGCGGAGCTTGGCCGAGTTCACCGCTCCGTACCCTGACTCCCCGTTCGTACTGGTACCAGAGTGGCTCGGCCCTGGGACCGTGCCATGCCTCGTGAGTCCGCAGGAGGCCTGCCTCTGTCGTTCCTCAACTTGCGTTCGGGGGTGGAGCCTGCAGCGGCATCCAATGCGCCACCTCTGAGCAGGAAAGGGTCGTCGTCCACTGTCGTCGTCTGTCGGCGGCGGTCTTTCTCGGACGGCCCGAAGGCGGCCCGATACGTAGGGCGTGGTCTCGGTTCCTTCCACTGCCCGTGCTGTCGGCTTTGGTGCGAGCGCCACCGAGGTCGAGGCTTTGGAGAGGGACTGTGGGAGCGAAGCCGGGACTGCTCGTGTACGCCGACGGCGTGGTGCCGGGACTTCTACGACACGTGGGCGCGGCGGACTTGGCACGGACGTCCTCCATGGTGCGGCGCCTCTATCCGGGCTGCGAGATCGAACCCCGCGAGGGCACGGAGCCTTGGGAATGCCTGTCCTCGCCGAAGGGAACAGCCCACGCGGCTAGTTGGCCGGGAGGTGGATGTCGTGATGACCGCCATCCAGGAATCAGGGCCCGGGGCGGCCAAGATCGGGTGGCAGATCCATGCCAAGGCCGTGAGCCTAACTCGGGGTGGGTCCTGGGATCTGCTGGGGCCTTGTGAGATGTGCGCATTAGACGGGTTCACACGACGTTCGGCGGTCACGCGCGTCGCCGGACTCTCAGCTTGGGAAGCGACGGCGCTTGGGCGGGTTCATGGACCCTGGCCAGCGCAGATACCTGGTCCTTGAGGTGGCCGTGTGGGCGGGATTGCGCCGCTGTTGACCGTGGTTTTCCGCCCTTACGGGCACGCTATGGGCACGTCTCTGAGCCATTGGTCTGGGGGACGGGGCGACGGACATTCGGAGGATCCTGCGTCCAGGTGCCTCTTACCCAGGAGATGCGTGGTTGCGGATGCGTAGGTGGTTCGGCTTCCGGCTGTCATTCGACGTCGACTCCGTATGCCCGGGCGAGGCCGTCGAGGCCGTCCGCCCATCCCTGACCGAGGGCCCGTAGCTTCCATGCGGGTAGGCCGTCGACGGGGTGCCGATACAACTCGGCGACGACCATGGTTCGGATGTCCGGGTTTGCGGACGGCTGGAAAGCCCATGCCGCCCCGGTCACGCAGTCCATGTGCAAGGCGGCGTGGGTGAGAGAGCCGCAGTTCAGGCCCGTGTCGACGTCCATGTTGATGGCGATGGCGACGCGGTGCACTCGCTCGGGCAGGGCAGCCAGGTGAATGGTGGCGCGTTCGACGGAGTACGGGCCCTCCTGCTGCTTGCCCAGGAGCCGTGCGGCGCCGTCGGCGGAGCAGGGCTGGTTGTAGAAGACGAAGTCCTCGTCAGCCGCCACCCGGCCGTCCTCCCCGGTCAGGAAGAGGGTGAGGTCCGCGTCTGCGCCGGCGAAGCTGAAGGCGACGTGCAGGCCCTGCCAGGCGTCCTCGGGCAGGACGAGGGTCTGGCCGGGGATGAGCGAGGCACGCAGCGCGGGCGGTGTGGCGGGTACAGGAGGCGGTCCTGCCGACCTCTCTTGCTTCCATTCGGCGAACGGCTTGATCCGGTAGGGATCGGTGAGTGGCGCCCGGTCGTCGGGCGGGGCGGCATCGCGCTCCGCCTCCTGCTGAGCCCGCTCCCCTTGACGGCGCGCCCGGTCAAGTTGTGCGGCTGAGGGGGCGACCGTACGAGAGCGTGTCGTACGCCGTGTAGTCGTGCGCCGTCGATGGCCGCCGAGGGAACTCGACGCGTAGAAGGGGCCGAGCCCGGTCGACATCCTGGCGCCGCCGCTGCCCGCGCTGAGTCTCGCCGCACGGGGCCCGACCGAGGTGCGCACTCCACGAGTCGAGACCCGCACACTCATCCCAGGTACACCACACGGAAACCGAACCCCATGACGTACCCCTCTCCCCAGGAACAGTCTGGCACCCGGGGGGCGTGTGAGGTCGGCTCGGCTGGTCCTCGGCAACACGACATGGGGAGGTGTCCCGGATACATCAATCCGGTACATGGACTACTCTTGGTACATGTCCATGAAGCGCACCAACGTGTACGCCGACCCCGAGGACCTGGCGATCATCAAGGAGGCCGCCAAGCGCCGGGGTATAAGCGAGGCCGAGATCATCCGCCAGGGTATCCACCTAGCAGCGATGGCGAACCGGGTCTGGGACGAGCCGCTGTTCTCACGCACCTTCGAGGGCCCGGGGCGCACGCTCTCCAAGTCGGAGATCCGCGACACGGTCACCGACGCGGTTCGGCGTGAGACCGACTCGGGGTCCGGATCCGCCGCGTGATCATTGTCATCGCCGATACGTCCGGCCTTCTGGCAGCCCTGGACTCGGCTCATCCGGAACACCGGGCGGCGAACGAGGCCATCATGGCGGCGGGCCTGCTGGTCATGTCCCCTCTTCTGCTGGCCGAACTGGATCACGTGGCGACGCGTGAGCTCGGCAGGGAGGCTGCCCTCAGCGCGGTCGACGACCTACGGCGCTGGATGAGCCGGGGGCGTGTCGTCATGCCGGAGATCACCGAGGATCACCTGGGCGCAGCCCAGTCCGTCCGTGGCCGTTACCGCGCGCTGGACCTCGACCTCGCGGACGCGGTGAACGTGGCGCTTGCCGCCGACTACGACACGGACGCGATTCTCACCCTGGACCGACGGGACTTCCGGGCCGTACGCCCGTTGGGCCGCTACAAGGCGTTCCGGGTACTCCCCGACGACCTCCCGCTCTGACGCAGGATCCAAAGCGGTCAAGTGCCTGCTTCCACAAGGGCCTTGGGCAGCGCCCACGACGAAAACATGCAGGACGGGTGTCCGCCGCCGCCCAGGAACAGCGGGCTGAGGGGCTCGCCTCCGGCTCATCTACGTGAGAGTGCAGGTCAACGCCACGCTGCGACGCAATGGGGGCGCGCTCTCAAGGCGCTCGTGCCCTCTGCGTGCCCAAATCTCGGGCTACAGGAGCACTCGCAAAACGCAGCAAAAGCGCCCCCAATAAAACAGCCCCAGGCCGCTGACCTGGGGCTTCAAGAAGAGCGGTGACGAGAATCGAACTCGCGCTCTCAGCTTGGGAAGCTGAGGTGATCCAGCGTTCGAGGCAGGGCTGACCTGCGGTGGAAGGGTGTCGACGCCTGGTTGCGGGTCCGTTGATTCCCCGGAGTTCGCCGTCGTTCCCCGCAGGACCTGGCACGCGTCTGGCACGACCTCCTCGTCCTGAACGAACTTCGCTGGGCGCTTGACCTTGCACCGCTGTATCCCTCACCTGCTGCGGCGGTCCGCAGGCTTCCGCGGTCGTTCGCGCTGTTCGTCAGCATTGTCCCGCCGTGGATACTCATCCCAGGAGGCAGGTGGTGAGGTGTCAGGATGGCGGCGTGGTGATCCCTGGATATGAGGACGACCCTCTAGCGGTCAGTGAGGAATGGCTCGCCCTTCCCGGTTTCTGGCCCGCGCACCTGTTGTGGCTTGCCGAAGGCGAGGACGTGGATCCTGAGCCCGGATGGTTCGGTGCCGACGGCGCGGACACCGAGGAGGCCTACGGGACTCTCACTGACCCGGCTGCCTGGCCAGTCCTCCGGCTGCCCTTGCAGCGCGGACACACGATTCTGATCCTCTACCGCAACTTTCCCGAGGACTGCGGGATCGACTACTACTTGACCCACCCCAGCTGGGACCGACCACGGTCGCTCGGCAGCATTGACGGTCACTTCGCCGGCCCCGGTCTCGCCTGGCGCGAACTGGTCCATATCGCTCAGAATCCAGGTACGGGCCCCGGGGTCACCGCCCTGCATGCTCGCCTGCTCCTTCTATTGCCCGTTCTAGGCGACGAGGCACTACCCCCGGATGCCGTCAAAGTTGTCGAGAGTGCCCTAGCCGCCATTGGCGCACCGCCGCAGACTCGCACGGTTCTCGCCGAAGCGTTGCTGGACCACCCTTTCTGGGAAGCTCCTCCCTGGTACTTCCATGAGCCTGACGCTTCCCCTCTCAGCGGTGGAAACGCAACCCCCCGCCCCAGTCGAGTTCTGCGCTGCACGGGCAACTGGAGTCCGCGTACGGGGGGCTTCGGCCTCTCGCTCGATCAGGACATCCGCCTTGCAGAGGCCTTGGGTACTGTCAGCTGATCGCAGAACTGTAGAAGTGCTCATCTGGTGCGCTTGTGGTGCAGGCGTTCCTTGGCGCGGATGCCTGGCGGACCAGCAGTTGCGGCTCCTTAGCGCCGCGGCGATGGCCTTCCCCCTTCGCGCCGACATAACGGTTGTCTCTGGAGCAAAGTGGATGCCCGGTGTGGACGTCCACGAAGGAATGTCCACACCGGGCAGCGCGCAGTCACTAAATCAGGCGGCGGACTCCTCTGCCAGGATCGCGTCGCGTGTCACCTCATAAGCAGCCTCCGCTTCCGGGTCGCGTTCCATCATGCGCTCCCAGAAATCTCCCGCGATCCATTCCTTCGGCCCCATACTCAGCCCACCCCGCCGATAGATCTCCACACTCCACCGGGCCGGGATGACATCCGACACCTGCTCGAAGAATTTTCCGCTGTACAGGCCGGCGAGATCGTGCGGCGAGTGCTCGATGCGTAGGGAGGAAGACCCGTCGCTGCAGACATGGAGTTCGAGTACGACGTATTCCTGTCCCGGGGTGAAGTGGTACCTGCCGTCGACAGGATCGGGTGGCGCGTCCGGGGCGCCCAGATAGCGGACTCTCACTTTCTGTCCCTCCGCCCAGCTTGACCTTGTAGTCGGGGTTCATGCGCGGAATGGCGTACTTGCCCCACTGCTCGGCTCCGGATCTTCGTGGAACGCGCGACGGTCTCCGTGGTGAGGTCCCCGTCCATGGTGAACATCTTGGACGCCGCAGCCGCATCGCCCCCGTACTCCAGTGGCTTTCCGAGCCAGGCAAAGCCGCCCTCCTGGAACGTTCCAGGGGCGGCCAGACCACCAAAGTTCACCTCGCCGCCGAGCGCAAGTGCCATCTGCTGGCGTTCGTGCCGACCGCAGGTCAGGCTGCGGACAGCCCGCGATTCGTCCCCGTCCTGGGAAGGTACGGGTGCGCGGCCCCGTGGTCGTCCCCGCAGGATGGCTGTGCTCGCTGTGGGTGCCCGTCCTCCCGGATGCACGATCGCTACCGATGGCAGCTGCATGGCTTGGGCGTCGCGCTGGGGCCGCCCGGCGGATCCACATCGCGGTGGAGGTCCGCCGGTTCGTCCTGGGCGTCACCAACCAGACCGGCCTGTTCACGACGATCCGCGAAGCCCTGGGCCTGCGCTGACGACTTGAGTCGTGAATGCGTGAGGGGGCGGAGCGTCGGCGCTCACCTTGATCACTCGTGCGCCGGCGATCCCCAGTGCCTCGACGATCCGTCCTGCGATGGACGCGGAGAAGAGGCCGCTGGTCACGCTCAGGCCGAATTGCGGCGTGGGAGGATGCTCCGTCTCGCGCAGCAGGAGGAACGCCTCCCCCTCCGCCGGAGAGAAGGCGAAACAGAGCCACTCCGCGAGACTGTCGCAGGCTGTCTCCCCGCTGCCCCAGCGCTCCTCAAGCGCCGCACGGTCGATATCGACCTCTGCGAGCCACTTGATGTCGCGCGAACTGACATCCCCTTCAGGAATCCGCTTCAGCTCCACAGGGTTCAACTCTCTCACGGCCATCTCTACCGCGTCTCCGTGACGATGACCGGAATGGAGGCCCATTCGTCGCCGTCCATTTCGAATCCCTTGACGCCGTCTTCCACACCGGCCTCCCAGGAAGCATAACCAGGCCTGTTGTTGGCCTTGGGCTTCACGGTGGTGTAGAACTCCAGGCTTCCCGGCTTGGCGTCCTTGAGAATGGGACCCACGTGGGCGTGTGCCTGAGCCGTGGCGTTGCCGCCCCACCTCGGGATCTTGCCTCACAGCTCACCGGACTCGGCGATGCTCCGGGTCTGTGCGGCGTGAGCGAGCATGATCGGCAAGGCTCCGACGAGTTCCTCTCGGCCCCTCCGCCGGCGACATGAGCCGCCACGACTTGACAACATCATTAGGAGGTGAGTTCGGTCGGGAGGACGCTCTCGTCGGTTTCTGACTCGATCGGGCGGAGGCGGGTCTTGGCGAGCAGGGCGAGTCCCATGTAGCGGCGGGCTTCGGTCCACTGGTCGTTCTGCTCGGCGAGCACCGCGCCCACGAGCCGTCGTCGAGGAGCCCACGCCACAGCCATGCGCGGACCTCATGGCGGGCCTACCGTTTCCTGTGAGGCCCGCCGGCACCGCGACATCCCCGAACCGAGCGGCGGTGCCCGCCTCGAAGGATGGGTACAGGTCGAACAGTCCCCAACGGCCCTCATCCGCGTGGCCGGCGCGCACTCCGGCCACGGGTGGGAGAAGAGTGGCAGTGCCGTGGCGAGCGTCGTGCCGGCATATCACGCAGGGGCCGTGCTGCTACTTGAGCTCGTCGGCGGTGAAGTAGCCGTCGGTGAGCAGAAGTTCGTAGTTGGTCCTGTCGATGTCGACCGGCTGCAGCAAACGGGCGGGCACGTCCTTGACGCCGTTGTTGTAGTCACTTCTGTTGTCCACCCACGGCGCCCTGTCGCTGAGTATGTCGTCGGCCATGTCTGCGGCGGCTCTGGCAAGGTCGCGGACGTCCTTGAAGACGGTCTGGGACTGCTGGCCCGCGATGATGGACTTCACCGAGGGCAGTTCGGCGTCCTGACCAGTGATGACCGGGAGGGGCTTGCCGGCGGAGCCGTAGCCGTCCTGCTTCAGTGCGGACAGGACGCCCCTGGAGATGCCGTCGTACGGCGAGAGGACCGCGTCGACCTTCTTGCTGCCGTACCACTTGGTGAGGAGGGCACTCATGCGCTTTTGCGCGGTGGGCCCGTCCCAGCGCAGGGTGGTGATCTTGCTGAGTTCGGTCTGGCCGGACGGGACGACCAACTGCTTGCTGTCCAGGAACGGCTGCAGGAGCGTCATCGAACCGTTGAAGAAGTATTTGGTGTTGTTGTCGTCGGGGGATCCGGCGAACAGCTCGATGTTGAACGGCCCCTTGCCGTCCTCCAGGCCGAGCTTCTTGATGATGTGGTGGGCCTGGATCAGGCCGACCATCTCGTTGTCGAAGCTGACGTAGTAGTCGACGTTCTTGGTGCCGAGGATGAGCCGGTCGTAGCAGATCACCGGAATGTGCGCATCGGCGGCCTGTTGAAGCACGCCGTTCAGCGACCTGGCGTCGATGGCCGCGATGATCAGTGCGTCGACGCCCTGCTTGATCAGGTTCTGGATCTGTGAGACCTGGGCCTTCGGGTCGTCGTCGCCGTAGACCAGCTTGGTCGTGTACCCACTGCCCTTCAGGTCCTCGACGAGGCTCTTGCCGTCGGTGAGCCAGCGCTCGGAGGCCCGCGTCGGCATGGCGAGGCCGACGGTACCGCGCCCGGACCTGCGCACGGAGCTGCTCTCGCCGGTCTGCTCACAGGCGGACAAGGCGAGGGCGAGGCCGGCGGCTCCAGCGAGGGCCGATCTTCGGTTGAGCATGGTGATCGTTCCTTGTTCTTCTCGTCGTTGAGGAGGATGACGGCGTATCAGGCGTCGGCGCGGGCGGTTGAGCCGACGGGCGGTAGGCAGGCGAATCGCGAGCGAGTCGGACGCGCCGTACCCGCTCCCGGGGTTCCGGAGTCAGGTCCCGCAGAGGGGTGCCGTACGGGTGGATGCCCGGGCACCCTGGACGGACCGAACTTCAGACAGCGCGGTGCGCTGGGGCGGACCAGCTCGGCGCGCTCGTAGATCCGCACGTAGCCGCCGATGTCGTCGGGGGTCTTGGTGCACGAGTTTCAAGGCGAGTGAACAACCGGCGGGCTCGCTCGAGTGGTTGAGGCCAGGCCGGCCCGGCACGCTGCACGAGTCGGTGCTCATGCGCCTCGATGTCCCGCAGATCACCGATCCGGTCGCCGGTGTGTTCCTGTACGTACACCGGGCTTCGCCACGGCGTTCCGGCCACGTGCGTGCTGATTCCGGGGATGCACAGGACAATCGCCTTTCGAATGTTCGAAATCTCGTACCATGTTCGGAATGCTGGCGTGACGCTAGGGGCGGGTGTGCGGGGTGTCAACGGGGCGAACTGGAACGGTTACAGAAAGAGGTCGGAGATCGCTCATTCATCTGGCCAGGGCCCGAAGTGGACGTACGACGCCCAGGCCGTGGGCCGGTACGGCTCCCGACGGGGGGCGCGGTCGACCGTCTCGTGCACCGCGTGGGCCGTCGGGACGGATGGAGTGGGCTCGCTGGTCGGATGCCGACCGACGGGAAGGGAGCGCGAGCGACATCAGCGTGCCGGACGGATGGCAGACAGTACGCTGAATCCAGCGGGATCGGGCCCGCAGCACAGCGTCCGGGAGGTGCTTCATGACGGCCGAGATGGTGGCCCCGGCGTGGATGCATGAGCAGATCACCGCTGAGGAGTACGACTCCTGGTCCGAGGAGCAGTGCGCCGGTATCGAGGTCGTGGACGGGATGGTCGTCGTGAGTCCGAGTGCGTCCAAGCGGCACAACCGGCTCGCTCGGATTCTGGCGAACGCCCTGGATGGCGCCGCAGGCCCGGAGTGGAACGCGGACACGGACTTCGACGTCCGGCTTCAGGACGTCCCGCTCACCAATCGCCGCCCGGACGTCGTCGTGTACCGCGCAGACACGATCGACATCACCCCCACTCGACCTGAGCACGTGCTGCTGGTCGCGGAGGTGGTGTCGCCGGGCTCGGAGACCACCGACCGGATCGTGAAGGTCGACCAGTACGCCAAGGCGGGCATCGGCTTCTACTGGCGGATCGAGCAGGCGGCGACAGGCGTTCCTCTCGTGTACACCTACGTTCTCGACCCCGCGACGAAGACATACCGGGATGGAGACGTGTTCACCGGCGTCCTCAAGGTAGTGGCCCCTTTCCCGGTGGAGATCGACCTGGGGCAGGTCTGACCTGGCGCTGCGCACCAGTCGGCGGCGAGTGGCGGATCGACGGCGAACGGAGTCGCCATCGCCCAGTGCATGCCCCTCAACCAGTCCGACCAGGCCTGGACGATCCAGTGACAGGATGACCCCTCGCCCCGACGAGGCCCTTTCGTCAGCGGGCCGGCGGCTGGATGTAGTCCTCCAGGCGGGCGACGGCGAAGCCCTGCTTCTGGATGAGCCTGAGCATGTTGGCGAACATCTGCGTCATCGTGCGGCCCTTGAGTTCGGAGGGGCCGCGGAAGTGGGCCAGGATGATGTCGCCGTCGTGCAGCTTCTTGTCCGGTGTCTGGTACTGCATGCTGCGGATCTGCATCGATTCCCGCCACCACACGATCGCGCGGGGTCCGCACTCCCCGACCGCGGTCCTGGTGTTGGTGTTGTACGCGCCGTAGGGCGGCCGGAAGAGCAGCGGAGCGGTGCCGTACTCCTTGGTGAGGATCCTCTGGTCTCCGCACACCTCTTCCCGTTGACGGGCCAGCGGGACGGAGCTCATGACGGGATGGTGCAGGGTGTGGTTCTGGATGTGATTGCCCAGCGCCTGCAGCGGTTTGAAGTACGCGTAGTCCGACTTGATCGCGTCGTTCATCAGGAACATCGTGATCGGGACCTTCAGGTCCCGCATCATCTTGCTGAACTCGGGATCCTTCTCCTGGCCGTCGTCCACCGTGATGAAGACGACCTTCTGCGAGGTCGGTATGTGGGTGAAGACCGGGACGGTTCCGGTGGCCGAGAGCTTCACCGGCTTGTCTACCGGCGGCTGCGGAGCGGTCCGCAGCGGTGTCAGACCCCACCGGTGCCAGGCCGCGAGTTCGGCGGCGCGGGCAGTGCCGGCCGCGTCGCCCTTCGGCACGGCGCCCTGTGCCGTGGGGGTCGAGTGACCGGTCGCGCTGCCGCCGCCCGCACCGCAGCCGCTGACGGCGACCGTCACCGCGATCACCCCGGCCACCGACGTGTACAGCCTGCCCCGGCTCATCCGCTGCACCGTTCCTCGCTTCCGTACGGAATATGACGCTTGGTCAGAAATGTGATGCCTGGCCTGAATGAAAATATCTTGATCATCAAGAGGCATGATCACCCTGTTTGATGACGGATGCGGGGGCGGGGTTCCCGTCGGCCATGGGACCCGGGCAAGGGGTCGCGGGTCACTTCAGGACGTTGAGGTGTCGGCGGGGGCTGAAGGCTGTGGCGTTGGTGAGGGCGGCATAGAGCTGGTCCATGTACTGCGGCTCCCAGTCCTCGGGCGCGATGCCCTCCTGCTGCATCTGCGGGAAGAGGAAGCCCAGATGCTGGTGCGCGCCGGGGGCTCCGGCGAGCCCCCGGCGCCGCTTCTTCCGCGTTACTGCCGGGTCCACTTCTGGTTGGTGCCGCCGTTGCAGGTCCACAGCTCGACGAGGGCGCCGTTCGCGGTGGAGCCTCCGGTGACGTCCAGGCACAGCCCGGACTGGACGCTGGTGACGGTGCCGTCGCTGTTGAGGTTCCACTGCTGGTTGGTGCCGCCGGTGCAGTCCCAGATGACGACCTTGGTACCCGGGGAGGTTCCGAAGCCGCTGGCGTCCAGGCACTTGTTCCCGTAGACCCGCAGTTCCTTGGCGGAGGTGGCGGTCCACTGCTGGTTGGTGCCGCCGTTGCAGTCCCAGATCGCGGTCTGCACGCCGTTCGTGGTGCTCGCGCCGGGCACGTCCAGGCAGCGGTTGGAGCCGACGCCGCGCAGTACGTTGCCGCTGCCGCTGCCGCCCCCGGGGTTGGTGCCGGTGCCCCAGCCCCACTGGAGGCGGTCGAGACCGGACCGGTTGGTGAGGGTCAGGGACAGGTTGGTGCCGGTGCCGCTCAGGGAGGTGATGGCGCAGGAGGCGTTGTCACAGGGACCGGGGCCCTGGGTCTGGTTGGTCTCCTTGACGCCGGTCCACAGGACGGAGCCCATACCGAGGCTGCGTACGGTGTCGGTGATGGCGTAGAAGTAGGAGATGTTGTTGGTGCCGTCCTTGGGGCCGTTGTAGTCGACGCCGGTGTTCATCGGGACGCCGAACTCGGTCACCACGGCGCGGTCGGCATAGCCGCACAGGTTGTTGGTGAACTCCTTGACCCAGTCGGCCTCGGTGCTGTGGGAGGTGCCGAACATGCTGTAGATGTGGATGGACAGCAGGGTGTTGGACAGCCGCGAGTCGCCGCCGACAGCGCACAGATTCCCGTCGGACCACAGGCCGGGGACTATCACGTGGTCGCGGGGGAGGCTGGGGTAGTGCGCCAGCCAGTCGGCCTCGAAGTTGGTGAGGTCGGTGGCG
Source organism: Streptomyces sp. NPDC001604 (assembly GCF_042893475.1). Lineage (NCBI taxonomy): Bacteria > Bacillati > Actinomycetota > Actinomycetes > Kitasatosporales > Streptomycetaceae > Streptomyces > Streptomyces sp. NPDC001604. The sequence continues at coordinate 82,680 of NZ_JBIAUY010000029.1, forward strand.
TTGTAGCCGTACGGCTCGTTCATGATGTCGAAGTAGAAGTTGCTCTTCGTGCCGTACTTGTTGATCATCGTGTTCCACATCGCGTAGAACGACGCGGTGTCACTGACCTTCCCGTTCTGCAGCCACGGCGCGACGATGACCTTCATGCCCAGCGCGGTGGCGGCGTCCAGCGCCGCGGTGTAGCTGCCCCACCAGGCTCCCGAGGTGGTCGCCGCGTTGAATCCCATGCGGACGGTGTTGGCCCCCAGGTTCTGGAAGCCCTTGAGGATGGCCGTGGACTTCGTGTACGTGGTGGCGTAGTCGTCCGACGTCGACAGGCCGACGGGGATGTTCGGGCCGGTGATGAAGTTGTCGTTGGGGTCCGCCCAGTTCACTCCGTGGAACTGGCTGGTGGCCGCCGCCGGGGCGGCCTGCGCCTGCGTGGCGGCCTGGGCGGTGCCGCCGGTCAGCAGTCCCAGCAGCGCCAGGGCGGAGGCGGCTGCGCCGGCGATGAGGCGCCGGCCGGCCTGGAGGCCGCTGCGTCCGGCGCCCGGCCGTCTCGGTAAGCGCGTCGTCGTGATGTTCACGATGTCTCCTCACGGGGCCTTGTTTATTTGTGTTCGGTTCCAATCCATTGCGATGCAGCACGCATCGACGGCAGGCGGCATCGCCCGCTCGATACATGGGATGAAAAAGACGGGGCGGCTTGCATGGTCTCTACGGCGTAGCCCCGTACCCGACTTGCGAGGACCGGAAATGAGCTTGCCTGCGCCCAACAAGGGGGTCAAGACTCAGTACGCATATTTGTCAGCAGACATGGGATGAAGTGGCGGCCCTTTTGGCGCGTTTGATTGTGCGGCATCTTGTGGACTTGGACCTCATGCCTGGGCGGACGCACCGTCGAGGAAACGTCTGATCGTCTGCACGGCCAGCCGGTCCGTCGCCGCGCTCCGGCCGGACAGGCGGTGGACGACGATCCAGCCCTGGGGCACGGCCCCGGCGAAGACCGAGGCGCTGCCCGTTGCGCCGTTGTGCCACAGGAGGTGTCCTGCCTTCTGCCAGGCCGGGGCGGGTTCGCCGAGCCTGCGGTCGACGAGCAGACCGGTGACGAGACGGGCGGTGGCTTCGGGAGTGGCCCACAGGCCGCCGGCGGGCAGGATCGCGCCGGTCATGGTCCAGGGCCCCTGCGGTCGCCCGAAGAGCCCCCGGCGGCACAGCCGTCTGCCGGACGGCGGGTCGGCCGCGACGTCGGTGACGCCGAGGGGATCGAGGACATGCCGGTGCAGGAGTTCCTCGTACGGGGTGCGGGTGGCCGCGACCAGGGCGGCGCCCAGCAGGGCGTATCCGAGGTTCGAGTATTCCTCCGTGGTGCCCGCGGGCGCCGTGACCAGCGTGTCCAGCTGCCGTACGACCGCTTCCAGGGCTTGGGCGTCGAAGTCCGCGTAGGGGTCGCGGCCGCCGATTCCAGGGGGCAGCCGTGGCAGGCCCGAGGTGTGTTCGGCGAGGTGGCGCAGGGTGATTCCGGTGCCCTCGGGCGCGGGCAGGAAGGACTCCAGCGGGTCGTCGAGGCTCAGGGCAGCGCGGCCGGCCAAGGCGGTCAGGACGGTTGCGGTGAGCGGTTTGGTCAACGACCCGATCTGCACGAACAGGTCCAGGCTGTGGCCATTGCGCAGCTGGGGCGGCTCGAAGCTGCTGAGTACGCAGGTGGGAACTCGGATCATCTCGGACTTCCGTCGTGCGTTCGGGGCAGCGGGCATGCCACCGTACCCGCCGGTATGCAGTGCGTGCGGGGGGTTTTCGGCGATGGACGAGCGTGGTGCGGAGGTCCCCCGTGTGGATCTGTGCCGACGGCCACAGCGTTCGGGAGGCACGTGGGTCCATACTGAGCCATGACCAAGCCCGTGGCACCGAAGCGTCATCTGCCCACCAGCCCCTTCAAGGCCCCGGTCGCACCGGCCCCCAAGCACTTCGCGATGGGCGACCAAGTGACACACGATGTGTACGGCCTCGGCCGGGTGATCGGCGTCGAGGACGGGATCGCGGCGCTCGTCGATTTCGGTTCGACGCAGATGCGGATCTTGAGCCCGTACGCCAAGATGACCAAGCTGTAGCGCCGCCGTGCCCGGCCGCGGCACGCCAGGGCCCATCAGGGACCTGTAACGAAAGGCAGACCTGTCATCGACTCGACGTCGCTGTTCTCCGCCCCGCTGGAAGGGCGACCCCGCCGTTCCACGGCACCGTCGCCGCCTCCGACGACGACCCCCTTCCAGGCCCCGGACTTCGGAGAGGACGAGACCTTCTGGCCCGAGGACGCGCAGGAGCCCGTCCCGGACACCCGTGCCGCGCGATCCGAGGCTGCCTGAGAAAGCCGGGTCAAGGGCTGTATGAGCATGAGGAAGGCCCTCCGTGGAGATCACGGAGGGCCTTCCTCATGTGTGCCCGGGTGGGCTGCTTGCGGGTTACTTGCCGAAACTGACGGTGTTGTTGCAGCCCAGGCTCGAACCGACGTTGGTGTTCTGCGTGGCGGGTCGGCCGTCCGGGCCGAACGAGGCGGTCTCGCCCTGTACGTCGCTGTTGTCTTCGGTCACCGTGCAGGTGGTGCTCTGGTTGACACGGATCGTCTGGCTTGCGGGGCCGTGGTGCTCGCGCGAGTGACCCTGTCCGTGTTTGCTCCCGTGCCCGTCCCCGTGGGCGTACGCGGTGCCGGCGCCGAGGAAGCCGACGGTGCCGAGGAGGACTGCCACGACAACGGTCTTGCGAGGCTTGCGCATTTCTTCTCCGGGTGTTGAAACGGACGCGACCGAGATCCGCCACGTCTTAGGGTGACTGGAGGTTAATGCGCAAATTTCCTATATCTGCTCGTCGGCACGCCGGATCGTCCGATCAACGAGCGTCGGCGACGGGCCGGCTTCCGGCCCAAGTCCCCTGTACGGAAAGGCATCGCGAGGACGAAGCGGGCGTAGGCGCTCCGCGCGGAAACCACCCGTGCGGCGGTGTCGTGAGCGTGAGGCGGCCTGCGCCGTTCGGCTCCTCACGGCGACGGGTGCTCGTGGTGGTGGCCGACCGTGAAGAGAGGGTCGGGGCCAGGGCTCTCGAGTTCGTCGACCACGGCGACCGCCAGGTCCTCCGCGCTGATCCAGGACCGGCCGTCGGCACCGATGAGGAGGGTGTCGGTGCCGCGGTGGTAGCGGCCGGTGCGTACGCCCGGTTCGAGCAGGGCCGGTGGGCTCAGATAGACCTGATCGGCATGCATGTGGGGCCGGCAGGTGCGGAGTTGGGCGATTCCGGCGGTGGCGACGGCCTTGATCTCCGCGGGCACGTACGTCTCGTCGTCGGCGACGAGCAGGTGGCGGTCCTCGGGACTGCGCAGGGCTCCGGCGCCGCCGATCACGAGGACGCGGATGCCGAGGCCTGCGGCGATGTCCAGCACCGTACGCGTGGTGCCGACCAGGAACTCCTCGTCGACCGGCACGGTCCGCACGGTCAGCACCACGGCGTCCACGGCCCTGCGGGAGTGGGCACCGGCTGGCGGGTGCTGCCCGGGTCGCGCTTCGGGAGATCGCCGAGGAGACGTTCGTGGACTTCGTGAGCGGGACGCCCGCCCGGGCCCAGTCGGATCAGGCGTTCGCGGCCGCGGGCCTGGTGCGCGATGTCGCCTACGAGGCCGGTGTCGTGGAGCTGATCACCCGGCTGATCGCCCGCGGGCTCGGCATCGCGCTGCTGCCGTCGGCGTTCATCCGGCCGCGGGCCGCCGGCGATCCCGGACTGGCGCTGGTCCCGGTGGTCGACGGACCGCGCCGGACCGAGTATCTGGTGTGGAACCGGTTCAACCCCAGTCCGGCCACCCGGGCGATGCTCGGCGTCCTCGGGGTGCCGTCGACGGCGTGCTGACCCCGGTGTACTGGACCGCTACGGCCGGTAAGGTTTGCCGATCGGCTGCCAAAACCTCCCCAAGGTCGATGAAATCGCCTAAATTGCTCGGGGCGGATCCCCGAGCGGTGAGCGGAGGCGACAGTCGGGCGTGGTGAATGCCAGAGGCGCCGTGCGGCCGGAGCGGCAGCAGATGCGGATACGGCTGCTCGGCGCCGTGGACGAGGACCGGCGCGATGTCGAGGTGCTGCTGACCGCGCTGCAGCAGGCGGTGGCCGAGGTGCACGGCCTGGGCGGCATGGTGCATCTGCCGGGCGGCGGAATGAGCGGCGTCCTCTACCTGGTCGCCGACAGCGGGCTGCCGGAGTCGATGACCCGGCCCTGGCTGATCATCCCGGCCCGGGGCAAGGCGCCGCCCAGCAGGGCCGCCCGCAGTGACACCGTCGCCTGGCAGCCGGACCTGGCCCCGCCCGACCCGGTGCCCGGCCGGGACCCCGCCGCGCTGTGGCCTTCCGGGGTTCCCGTGGGCATCGGGCATCTGGCCGTCCCCGTTCCGGGCGCCGGCGGCAGGCGCGGAGCGCTTTCCGTGCTCTTCGCTCCGGGCACCGAGCCCGGCCCGGCGGAGCATGTGTTTCTGCACGAGGTGGCGGCCTGGATGTCCGGGAGGCTCAGGTCGTCCGGGATCCTGAATCCGTCCTGCACCCTGCTGCGCGCCCTGCAGCACGGGCCGGGGCCGCGGGACGCTCCGGCGGAGGAGGTGGAAGGGGCGCCGGCCCTCACGTACACCTGGGACCTGCGCACCGGCGAGCTGACCGCCGGCGGGCCCGTCGGCGAGGTGCTGCCCGGCATCGATCCGGAGATCATGACCGGCGGTATCGAGGCGTGGGCGGCGCTGATCCACCCGGACGACCTGCCGGCGGCGGTGGCCGGCTTCGACACGGGCATCCAGGAGCGCGGCGGCTTCCAGCACGAGTACCGGATCCGACGCCAGGACGGCACGTACATCTGGATCGAGGCCCGGGCCCGGACGATCACGGACGGGGCGGGGGTGCCGGTGAAGGTGACCGGCACCATCCGGGACAGCAGCGAGACGCACACGGCCGCCGAGTCGGTGGGGCGGGCGCTGCGGCACATGAGCGACGGCTTCGTCTCCCTGGACACGGACTGGCGCATCGAGTTCCTGAACCAGGCCGCCGAGCGGCTCTTCGGACCTGCGGGCGAGGTGGCCGGGGCGCTGCTCCGGGACGTTCCCGCGGTGCGTGCCGTGCCGGGTCTTGAGCAGCGGTGCCGGGCCATCGCGGCCGAGGGCCGGCCCGCCGGTTTCGACGTGCCGTGGCCGGACGGGACGTCCTGGTACCACCTGCGGCTGGTGCCGGTGCCGGAAGGCCTCACCCTCTACATCACCGACACCACCGAGCGGCATCTGCGGGAGGTCGAGCGGGCCGCCGCGGAACGGGCGGCGGCGGAACGGGCGGCCCTGGTGCAGCGGATCACCCGCGAGCTGGCCGAGGCCGTCACCGCCCAGGATGTGATGGCGGCGGTGGCCGACGGGGTGATGACCCCGCTCGGCGCCACCGGGCTGATCATGCTCGGCGTGGTCGACGACCGGCTGACCGTGGTCGGCTCCCGGGGATACCCGCAGCACTTCACCCGGGTGCTGGAAGGACAGTGGACGGTACGGGACACCACCAACCCGGTGGGCGACGCCCTGCACACCCGCACCCCCCTCCACATCGCTTCCCCGGAGGAGTTCCGAAAACGCTATCCGGGGGCCGAGGCCCTGATCCGGGAGGGCGGCGAGCAGGCGTGGGCCTTTCTGCCGCTCGCGGTGTCGGGGCGCGGGATCGGCGCGGCGGTGATCTGCTTCGACCGGCCGCGGGCACTGGACGACGACGAACGGACGCTGCTGACCGCCCTCAGCGGACTGATCGCACAGGCCCTGGAGCGGGCGGGGCTCTACGACGAGGCGACGACCCGGGCCCGTACCCTCCAGCGCAGCCTGCTGCCACAGGCGCTGCCCGAACTGCCCGAGGTGACGGTGGCCGCGCGCTACCACCCGGCCAAGCAGGGGGCCGACGTCGGCGGCGACTGGTACGACGTGATCCCGCTCTCCGCGGCCCGGGTGGCGCTCGTCATCGGCGACGTCATGGGCCACGGCATGGCCGAGGCCGCCACCATGGGCGGGCTGCGCACGGCCGTGCGCACCCTCTCGGAGCTGGAGCTGCCGCCCGACGAGATCCTCGGTCACCTCAACGACATCGTCGGTGAACCGGGCACCGACGCCTTCGCCACCTGCCTGTACGGCATCTACGACCCGGTGACCCGGCAGCTGTCGTACGCCAGCGCCGGTCAGCCGCCCCCGGCCGTGGCCCGGCCCGACGGCACGGTGACCTTCCTGCCCATGACGCCGGATCCGCCGCTGGGTGTGGCCACTCCCCCGTTCGAGACCCTGGAGGCCGAGCTGCCCGCCGAGAGCCTGCTCGCCCTCTACAGCGACGGACTCGTGGAGAGCAAGGACAGGGACGTCACCACCGGCATGAACCGCCTCGCCGAGCTGCTCTTCGAGTCCGTGAACGCCGGGCCGGGCGCACCCGCGGACGGGTTGGACGGCCTCTGCGCCGCCATCACCTCCGCTCTGCTGCCCGCCCACCGCGCGCTGACCGACGACGCCGCGCTGCTGCTGGCCCGCACCCACCCGCTCGCCGCGGAGAACGTCGCCGAGTGGCCGTTGCCGGAGGACCCGGTGGCGGCGGGCCGGGCCCGTGAGCTGGTCCGCGCCCAGCTCGCCGACTGGGACCTGGCCGACGAGGACCTGGTCATGACCACCGAGCTGCTGGTCAGCGAGCTGGTCGGGAACGTGATCCGGCACGCCTGCGGTCCCGTCCGGCTGCGTATGCTCCGCAGCCGGGCACTGATCTGCGAGGTCTCCGACGGCAGCCTGACCACACCGCACATCCGGCACACCTCCGCCACCGACGAGGACGGCCGCGGCCTGCAGCTCGTCTCCGCCCTCTGCCGGCGCTGGGGCACCCGCCACACCCGCACCGGCAAGTCCATCTGGACCGAACAGGCCCTGCCCGCCGGTTCGGTCGACGTCTGACCTCGCGAGCGGGTCCGTCCGGTCAGGTCAGGTCAGCGGGTCGAGGAACGTCAGTACGGAGGCGTCCTCCTCGATCAGCGGAGCGAGAGCGGCGTTGAAGGGGGCGCCGTACGGCTGCTTCAGATGCGCCTGGAAGGCGTCCTCGTCGCGGTACACCTCGAAGATCCAGAAGGCGCGCGGGCTGGAGGCCTTGGTGTATGCGTCGAAGGCGAGGTTGCCTTCCTCCTCGCGGACCTTCTCGGCGTACTCCCGCAGCAGACGGGCGACTTCGTCCTCCGTTCCCTCGCGGGCGGTGAACTCGGCGAACAGGGTCTTGGTCACAGCGGTTCCTCTCCTTGCGTTGTCGGGAATGTCCGGTGGGTGGTCAGGGTTGCGCCAGCTCGCTCTGCCACGGCGGGTTGGGCCCGGCGACCGCGCAGGTCAGGGCCGCGATCCGGGTGGCGAACACACAGGCTTCGGCGACGGCGGCGAGGTCCAGCTCCTTGAGCCGGCCACCGAGGAATCCGCGGGCGCCGAGGTGGTGCAGCAGGCCGGCCGTGAAGGAGTCCCCGGCGCCGACCGTGTCGACCACCCGGGTGGCGACCGCTGGGACCTGGATCCGTTCGCCGTCGAGGGAGGCCAGGGCCCCTTCGGCGCCGCGCGTGATCACGACGAGCCGCGCTCCGGCGGTGTGCCAGATGTCGCAGGCCTTCTCCGGAGGCGTGTCCGGCAGCAGGAGTGCCAGGTCGTCCTCGCTCAGCCGCAGTACGTCGGCGAGGCCGCACCAGTGCTCCAGCCGGGAGCGGTAGACCTCGGGACGCACCAGCAGCGGCCGTACGTTGGGGTCGATGCTGATGGTGGTGCGGGGCGCGGCGGCCGCCAGGAAGTCCTCCACCACGGCGGCGCCGGGCTCGCGTACCAGCGCCAGGGAACCGGTGTGCAGACAGGCGGTTTCGGCCAGGTCCACCGCTGCCAGTTCCGCTGGTGTCCACTGCCAGTCGGCGGTGTTCTGGGCGTGGAAGGAGAACGCGGCCTGCCCCAGGGCGTCCAGTTCCGCGACCGCCAGGGTGCTGGGTTCGGCGGCCTCGACGGCGTGGGACAGGTCCACTCCGGAGGCCTCCAGACGCTCCCGGAAGAGCCGGCCGAACACATCGCCGGAGAGCCGGGCGAGGAAGCGGGCCGGGGTGCCCAGTCGGGCCAGCGCCACGGCCGTGTTCGCAGGTCCGCCGCCTGGCAGCACCCGCAGGGCGAGCTCGTGCGGGGCGCTCGCCGGTTCGGTGAAGGCGTCCGCGACGCACTCTCCCAGGACGGTGATCTGACGCGGGCTCATGGGCTGGCCTTCTTTCCGGCTGCTTTCCGGCTGGATTCCTGCTGCGTTCCGGCTGCGGACCTGCAGCGGGGGAACGTTGCCGATTTGTGACGAGTGCAAGGCATTGACGTTGCCGCGAGCCGGAGTCCATCATCCTCGCCAGGCGGTGTCAACGATGACATAAGTCAACGATGACACCGCGGGCAGTCCGCTCCGATCAGACCGCCGCTCGCCGTCCCGCATCCCGCAGGAGTCGTTCATGTCTCGCACCACTCGCCTGTCCCCCTCCCTCCTCAGGGCCGCCGCGGTCACGGGCGTCGCGGCCCTCGCTCTCACCGCCTGCGGATCCGGCTCCGGATCGAGCTCCACCAGCGCCGGCTCGGGCAGCATCAAGGTCGGCCTGATCACCAAGACCGACACCAACCCGTTCTTCGTGAAGATGAAGGAAGGCGCGGAGAAGGCCGCCAAGGCGGACGGCGCCCAACTGATGACCGCCGCGGGCAAGTTCGACGGTGACAACGCCGGACAGGTCACCGCCATCGAGAACATGGTCGCCGCCGGGGTGAAGGGCATCCTGATCACCCCGAGCGACTCCAAGGCGATCGTGCCCGCGGTCCAGAAGGCCCGCGCCAAGGGTGTCCTGGTCATCGCCCTGGACACCCCGACCGAGCCGCAGAGCGCGGTCGACGCCCTCTTCGCCACCAACAACCTCGACGCGGGCAAGCTCATCGGCCAGTACGCGAAGGCCGCCATGAAGGGCAAGACGGCGAAGATAGCCACCCTCGACCTCGCGCCGGGCGTCTCCGTCGGCGTCCTGCGTCACAACGGTTTCCTGCAGGGCTTCGGCGCCACCGACAAGGACGTCGCCTGTGCCCAGGACACCGGCGGCGACCAGGCCAAGGGCCAGACCGCCATGGAGAACTGCCTCCAGAAGAACCCGGACATCAACCTCGTCTACACGATCAACGAGCCGGCCGCGCTGGGCGCGTACACCGCGCTGAAGGCCAAGGGCCGCGAGAAGGACGTCCTGATCGTCTCCGTCGACGGCGGCTGCACCGGCACCCAGGCGGTCAAGGACGGCAAGATCGCCGCGACCTCGCAGCAGTACCCGCTGAAGATGGCCGCGGAGGGCGTCAAGGCCGTCGTCTCCTACGCCAAGAACGGCAAGAAGGCGTCCGGTTACACCGACACCGGCGTCAACCTGATCACCGACAAGGCCCAGCCGGGCGTCACCTCCAAGGACACCGCGTTCGGCCTGCAGAACTGCTGGGGCTAAGCCCCCCGGGCCCGCGACAACTTCCCTTCCCCCTCGGCGGGGCGGCCGGCTCCTCCTCCCCGCCCGGGACGGCCGCCCCCTCGTCCTCCAGTCCTCCTGCCAGGAACGTGCCGGGCGGACAAGGACTTCTGTCTTCCGACAAGGACTTCGCATGACTGCCACGACCACGCCCCCGGGCACGTCCTCGCCGTATGCCGACCTCAAAGCGCCGACCACGCTCCGCAGACTGCTCACGGCACCGACCACCGGTCCCCTGGTCGCGCTGCTCCTGGCCTGCACCTTCTTCTCGATCTCGACCGACCAGTTCCTCACCGGCGGTAACTTCTCGCTGATCGTGCAGCAGGTCATGGTCGTGGGCACCCTCGCCATCGGCCAGACCCTGATCATCCTCACCGCGGGCATCGACCTGTCGTGCGGTGCAGTGATGGCCTTCGGCAGCATCGTGATCGCCAAGATGGCTGCGGGCGGCACCCTGCCCCCGCTCGTCGCGATCGCCCTGGGCATCGCCGTGTGCGCCGGATTCGGCCTGCTCAACGGGTTGTTGGTGCAGAAGATCCCGCTGCCGCCGTTCATCGTCACGCTCGGCATGCTCAACGTGGCGTTCGCGCTGACCCACATCTACTCCAACGAGCAGACCATCACCAGCCTGCCCGGCCCGCTGACGGCTCTCGGGCAGACCTTCCCGCTCGGCCACACCGACATCACCTACGGCTCCCTGGTCACCATCGCCCTGTTCCTGCTGCTCGCCTACGCGCTGAGCAACACCAGTTGGGGCCGGCACGTCTACGCCCTGGGCAACAGCCAGGAGGCCGCACGTCTGAACGGCATCCGCACCTCCCGCCTGACCATCGGCATCTACGCGGTCGCGGGTCTGCTCTACGGCATCGCCGCCCTGCTGCTCATCTCCCGCACCGGAGTCGGCGACCCGCAGGCCGGTCAGACCGACAACCTCGACAGCATCACCGCGGTGGTGCTCGGCGGCACCAGCCTCTTCGGCGGACGCGGTTCGGTCCTGGGCACCTTCATCGGCGTGCTCATCGTCGGTGTGTTCCGCAACGGCCTGCAGCTGATGGGCGTCGCCTCCATCTACCAGACCCTGATCACCGGTGTGCTGGTGATCCTCGCGGTGACCGTCGACCAGATCTCCCGGAAGAAGGCCCGATGACCGCCACCTCCTCCCCCACGCCCGTGCTGCAGGCCCGCGGTCTGGTCAAGCGCTACGGCCATGTCACCGCCATCGACGGCGCGGACTTCGACCTGCTGCCCGGCGAGGTGCTCGCCGTCATCGGCGACAACGGCGCCGGCAAGACCAGCCTGATCAAGGCGCTCACCGGCGCGCTGGTCCCCGACGCGGGCGAGATACGCCTCAACGGAAAGCCCATCACCTTCTCCGGTCCGCAGAGCGCACGCGCCCACGGCATCGAGACCGTCTACCAGGACCTCGCCGTGGCCGCCTCCATGGACATCGCCTCGAACATGTTCCTCGGGCGCGAGCTGCGCCGTCCCGGTGTCCTCGGCAGTGTCTTCCGCATGCTCGACAAGAAGCGCATGCGCGAGGAGGCCTCCGAGCACATGGCCGACCTGAAGATCGGCCTGCGCTCGCTCACGCAGTCGGTGGAGACCCTCTCCGGCGGACAGCGGCAGGCCGTCGCGGTCGCCCGGTCCGTCGCCTGGGCCGGCAGCGTCGTCGTCATGGACGAACCGACCGCCGCCCTCGGCGTCAAGGAGTCGGGACAGGTCCTGGACCTGATCCGGCGCGTCCGCGACAAGGGCCTGCCGGTGGTTCTGATCAGCCACAACATGCCGCATGTCTTCGAGATCGCCGACCGGATCCACGTCCACCGGCTGGGCAAGCGGGCTGCGGTGATCAAGCCGTCCGACTACTCCATGGCGGAGGTCGTCGCCATCATGACCGGCGCGCTCACCGTCGATGCGGCCGGAGGTACCGTCGTAGCGGATTCCGAGGCCGCGAAGGCGGCCGGAGTTCAGGCCAACTGACCACACGACCCAGCTCCCGCATGTTCCGGCCGAGGCCGCGGCCGGAAACCGGGGGCTGACAGGAGACGTTCCTCCATGGCTGCGAGCCGCCGTCCCACCCTGGCCGACGTCGCCCGGGAAGTAGGTGTCAGTGCCAAGACGGTTTCCCGGGTCCTCAACGAGGACGGCCCCGTCTCGCCCCGGACCAGGGAACAGGTCCTCGCCGCCGTCGCCAAGCTCGGCTTCCAGCCGAACCTCATGGCCCGCAACATCCGCGTCGGCGGCCCGGACACCACCATCGGCCTGGTCATCCCCGACCTCGCGAACCCCTTCTTCGGAGCCGTGGCCCGCGCCATAGAGGACACGGTCGGCGAACGCGGGCTCACGCTGCTCATGGGCTCCTCCGCGGACGACCCCGACCGGGAACGGGCCCTGACGGACAAGTTCCTGGCCCGGCGCGTGAGCATCCTGATGATCGTGCCGTCCGTGGGCGCCGACCACTCCCACCTCAAGAGCCACCGCGCGGCGGGACTGCCCGTGGTCTTCCTCGACCGTCCGGGCGTCGGCCTGTCCACGGACAGCATCGTCAGCTCCAACCGTGCGGGCACCCATGACGGTGTCGCCCATCTGATCGCCCACGGCCACCGCCGTATCGGCTTCATCGGCGACCTGCCCGTGAAGCTGTACACCCGCCGCGAGCGTCTGGCCGGATACCGTACGGCCCTCCAGGAGGCCGGTCTCGCCTACGACCGCTCGCTGGTCACCAACGCCCACGACCAGCCGGCGGCCGCGACGGCGTCCGCCCAGCTGCTCGCCCTGTCCGATCCGCCCACGGCCCTGTTCGCCGGCAACAACATGGTCGCGCTCGGCATGGTCGCCGAGCTCGCCCGCAGCAAGCGGAAGGATGTCGCCGTCGTCGCGTTCGACGACGTACCGCTCGCCGAGGCGCTCGAACCGGCCCTGACCGTGGTGGCCCAGGACCCGGAGGAGATCGGCAGGTCCGCTGCGGCGACCGCGCTGGCGCGGCTCGACGGTGACCGGTCGCGGGCGCGGACGATCACCGTGCCTACGCGGTTGATCGTCCGGGGCTCCGGCGAGCGGACTGCACCTGCGGTGCGGGACGCTTGACCGCGGGCTCTGCGGGTGGGGCTGTTTGTCGTCTGCGGCGCCGTTGTGGCTGGTCGCGCAGTTCCCCGCGCCCCTATAGGGGCGCTCAGGAACCGTGCGCTTCACAGCAGCCGTCCCGCCGCATCAACCGTCCCAGCCCCAGCCAGTCCTCCTCCGCCGCCCTCGTGTGTGCCGCCGACGGCTCGAAGGCGGCGATCAACTCCGCAGTTGTGTACGGCACTCCGCCCCTGAGCACCGAGACCGTGCGGACAAGGGTGGCGAAGTCCGTGAACGGGTCGCCGTCGACGACCGTCAGGTCGGCGAGCTTGCCCTGCTCGACCGTGCCGAGGTCGCCGTCGACGCCGAAGAGGCGGGCGGGGAGGGCCGTGGCGGTGCGCAGGGCCTGGGCCGGGGTGAGGCCGCCCCGGTGCAGGGCGCGCAGGCCGAGGTGGAGGGAGAGGCCGACCGGGACGAGCGGCTGGTCCGTGCCGAGGGCGACCAGGCCACCGGCGGCCAGGATGCGCCGGTAGATGTCGGTCTCCGTGCGGAGGGTGGCGAGTTGGGCCGGAGTGGGCGGGACGCCCACCGACTGGCGGACGGCGGCCGTGTCCCACGGGGGCATCACCACCGTGACCCGCGGGTCGTCGGCGAGGGCGGGGTCCGCGCCGAGGAGGGGTGCGGAGGTGAAGGGGGTGGCGATCATGGAGAAGTGCGCCGCGGGGGCGGTGTAGATCTCCGTGACGTCCTGGTAGGCGCGGCCTCGTGCCGTGATGGCGTGCCCGAACTCGGCGCGTTGCGTGGCCTGCAGATGGGTCGTCAGGTCCTGGCCGAGTTGTACGCCCGGTGAGAGCAGGTGGCCCCCGGTGCGTACGCCGAGGCGTTGGTGGGCGAAGCGGGCCGCCTCCTCCATGATCCAGCCGGGCGCCCGGACATATGTCTTGACGAAGTCCCAGTCCAGGTCGGCGCCCCGTTCCAGGGAGCGGCGCAGGCCCTCCCGGGTCCGGTGGGCGCGGCCCATGCTGTAGGCGACGCGAGCACCGTCGAGGAGTTCGCCGGTGGTCAGCAGCCGCGGCCCGGCGAGCTGTCCGGTGGCCACTGCCTCGCGGATGCGGGCCTGCTCGTAGGCGAAGCCGCCGAGCGAGACGGCGGTGGTGATGCCGTAGGTGAGCTGGCCGGCGGTCTGGCGGCCGCCGTAGGTGGTCTGCCAGGGGTGGGTGTGGGTGTCCCACAGGCCGGGGACCACGGTGCGCGCGGAGGCGTCGACGCGACGGAGGGCGGCCGTACGCCCGGACGACCGGTGGGGTTCCACCGCGGTGATGCGTCCGGCCCGTACGACGATGTCGGCGTCGTCGAGGGTCGTCTCACCCGTGCCGTCCCAAAGGCGTCCGGCGTGCACCACCACGTCCGCGGGGGTGGGTCTGGGGGCGTCGAGGGGGACGCGGACGGTGCGGGCGGGGCCGCCGTCGACGGCGATCAGCCGGAGCCGGCCGCCGGACAGGTACAGCAGCGTCGTCGAGTCGCCGGACCAGGACGGATGGTCGGCCGGTTCGGTGGTCAGGGTGCGCAGCTCGCCGGCCGGGGTGCCGTCGGGGGTGACGGGCAGCAGACAGAGCGCCGACTCGACGATCACCGCCATCCAGCGGCCGTCGGGCGACCAGACGGGCCCGGAGTCGTACCGGTCGGAGATCGAGGTGTGGGGCGCCACCGTGTGCAGCCGGTCGGTGCCCGTGGTGGTGTCGACGATCCGGACGAGGTTGTAGCCCTCCCGGAAGCGGGAGTTGAGGCGGTTGCGGTCGCAGAGGGCGAGCCGGCGGCCGTCGGGCGACCAGCTGGGGCGGCCGGGCAGTCCGCCGCCGCCGAGGGGGGTGGCGAGGACGCGTTCCTCGCCGGAGGCCAGGTCGCGGACGAGGAGCCGGCCGGTCAGGTCGAGGCAGGCGAGCCGCTGCCCGTCCGGGGAGAGCGCCGGGTGGACCCGGCCGCCGGTCGCGAGCGCGGTCTCCTCGCCGGTGGCGAGATCGTGACGGTACACACCGAGGAGGCCGTCGCGGTCGTCGGCGTAGAGGAGCGACCGGCCGTCGGGAGCCCAGGTGGGCGCGAGCAGATACCGGGTGCGGGACGCGGTACGCAGTCGCCGGGGCGGAAGCCCGCCCGAACTGCCTGCCAGCCAGAGCGAGTTGAGCGCCGCGAAGGCGATCTGTCGGCCGTCGGGCGACAGCGCGGGCAGATGGATGCCACGCACCGGTCGGGCCCGGCCCGGCTCCCCGAGGTCGTACTCCTTGGTCCGGTACCGCGGCCGCCGCACGGGGAGCACCCCCTCGAAGGGGATGGTCCGGGGCTGCTCCGGCTTCTCCGGTCGTACGAGGGTGAAGGCGCCGTCGAGCGTCAGCAGCAGCTCTCCCGCCGCCGTCCAGCGCGGGGGCACCGGAGCGATGTCCCCCGTCACCGGGACGGTCTGGCCGTCCACGACCAGCGTGCAGGAGCCGTTCGGGGCGGCCGTGGTGCGCAGATGGGCCAGCCGGCCGTCGGCGGCCAGGGCCGGGGTCATGACCTGCGCGGCCTCGGTCTCGGTGTGGCGCACGACGACCTGTCCGGTGCCGTCGGCGGGGACGGCGGCGATCGTACGGGCCTCCACGGTCAGGCCCAGGGCGGTGGTGACCGTCTTCGCACGGACGAACAGAATGCGGGTGCCGTCGGGCGACCAGGTGGGGTCGAAGTCCTCCCACGCGCCGTCCTGCAAGGGGCCGTCCTGGCCGGTCAGGCCGGTGACTCGGGTGATACGGCCGGTGCGCAGCTCAAGCACGTGGATGCGGTACGGGCTTCCGCTCGCGGCGCCTTCGGGGTCGCCGCCGCGTTCGGAGGCGAAGGCGAGCCGGGTGCCGTCGGGCGACCAGGCCGGGCCGCGGTCGTCCCAGGGGCCGTCGGTGCGCCGACGCAGCTCGGAGCCGTCGGGGCGCACGGTCCAGAGGTGGAAGCCGCCGCCACGGTAGGCGCAGAAGGCGACGAGGGTGCCGTCCGGGGAGTGGGTGGGGCGGTTGGGTTCGAGGTCGGCCGAGGTGAGGGGGTAGGCCTTGCCTCCCGCGCGTGGCAGCGACCAGAGGGTGCCCTGCACTTCGGCGATCAGGCGGTCGCCGGCCGGGGCGAGGGTGGCGGAGCCGTTGGTTGCCTGAGTGAAGGACAGGGAGGGGATGCCGGTGCGGGGGCGTGCGACCGCCGCCGGGGCTACGCCGACCAGCGGCACGGCGCTTGCGGCGGCGAGGAGTTGACGACGGGTCGGACGGAAGGAGGAGGCGGCGGAGGTCTCGGAGGTCCGGTCACAGTCCATGGCAGCAACACTGCTGCACCGGCAGCCTCGGGCTCAACGCTGTCCCCGGCCATCACTCTGTCGTGCCGCGGCGCGCGGCCATGGTCGCGTGTCAGCGCGGTGCGTCTCGGCAATTGGGGTGCGTAGTTGCACACCATGGACGGGTTCACGTACACGGCGTATGCCCTGAGCGACCTGGCAGGTGGGACCCGGCAGGACGAGCGGTTCGCCGACTTGCGGCGGATCGTTGACGCCCAACTCCACGGTCGACAACCGCTTTAGGAGTTCGATCCATCCCCGGTGCGTTGGAGTCTATCCGCATACCCTGAGGCCATGGGCGACCGCCAACCGCTACAGCTGTGCGTAGTCGTTGATGTCAGCGTTGGATGTCATTGAATCAGCTCTGGCCCTGAGCAGAACCGCTGAGTCGGGGTGTGAACGGATGCGTCGTGGAGGGTGGTGTACCGCAACCACGCAGTCAGTTGTAGTCGGGGTCTCGTGCCCATCGGCTTGAACTAAAGCAGGCTGCCAACCAGGTGGCCTCGTCGTCATCGAGGATGACATCTCCCACTGTCGGAACGTTGGCGAAGGTCCGCATCCATTCAGGCAGCTCGTCAAGCTTGTATCCGGCAGTGAGTCCCCCAGAGAAGCGCAGCATGTCTGGTCTGATGCATTGGGGATCCCAGTCCAGGTCACTGTGAAGCAGGGTGGCGAAGTCCTCACCTCTTCGCTGCCAGAAGATCAGATCTTCGCCGTGGACATTGATGAAGTGCAAGACGAGATCAGCCGTCCCGAACTCCACGCCGGCCATCTCACCTAGCTCTGTAAGCAGGGCTCGGTTGCCGCGATAGCGGCCCACGTAATGACGCACCCGGGAGACGAAATCGGGCAGCGAGGCATCGTTCAGCAGCGCCTCGGAGGGTACCCGGATGGTCTTCAGCGCCACGCGCTCTCGACGCGCCTGCAGCAACTGAGCTGTCGCGTTTGCCCAGTACAACTCTTCGCCGCCTGGGTCGTAAACCACACAAATAACCGGGACATTTCCATTGGCCCACGTCTCGGAGTGCTGCGCGACAGGCACGCCGTAGCCGTACGAGCGACGCCAGGACTTGCCGCCCTTCACCTGTACCTTGACTACGTCACCGGTGGTTTGTCCGTCATCGGTGAAGGTGACGTACAGGTCCTCACCGAAGTCGTTCTGTCCATCGACCTCCTGAACGATGTGATCATGCCGCTCCAGTAGCGCTCGGAGACAGTTAACTGCCGCTCGTCCGGTCCGTCGACTGCGCGGTACCCCCGCCATATGCCCTCCCCTGCAGCCCTTCGACTGGAAGGAGAACTGTAGGAGAGGGCAGTGACAACTGCTTGCCCCTCTGGTCCATAGTTCTACAGAGATCGGTCAGAGAACCTTCGAGGTCCGCGGTCAAGGGGGTGGACACAAGGGCCCCAGGCAGCCACCTCGGGACTATGTTGCAGGCCGCAGACCCCACCCCCCTCACCACCTGGCCAACACGCTTTCCAACTGTGGGGGTGGAGTGGTGGGCGGCGTTCGGGGGCGTTCACCTGGGTTCATGCGTGGCCGATCGTCCGGGCTGGGACGACTCCAGGTCCCGCCTGAACGGCCGTGAACGGCGCTGAATGAGACGGAAACTGAGACGGCCCGCGACACCGGGCCTCACTCGAGGATCTCGAAGCGCTCTCGAACCTGGTCGTCCAACTTGCCTTTGTCTAGATCGCTCAGCGCAACTGCGTATCCGGCCATGACCGCCTCGTGTATGACGTCGTGGAGGTCTGCCGGGATCGTGTCGAAGACGCCAGAGCAGATGTTCGCGGCTGCGTCATGTGCGGCTCGGTGGTGCGTTTCGTGGATGCCGGCGCCCAAGCTGTTGACGAGGCCGTGTAGTTCTTTCTTGTGGTCATCGCTCACGCCGCCGTCACTACCCGCGTGCCAGGGGCGAGAACCACGCTTCCGTAGGCCTCGGCCGACGACAGGCAGTCACGGTGGCGCGTCAGCCAACCGACACGGTGCGCGTGTGCCTCGCCGCACCACCACCGGCCTCAACCACGCTGCCGGTGCTGTTGACCGGAACAAGCCGCGACGGCAGACCCTTGGGGAGAACTCCGAGGCGGCTTGGCTCCCAAAGGTTAGGTTAGGGCAACTGCGAGCGCAGGGGCCGGTGCCACCGGTGCGGCTTTGGTCTATCACTCAGTCGCCGAGGTGAGTTTTCTTCGGATTCGTTGAATTTCACCCTCTCTTTGATTTTTCATAAAGTTCCCTCAGGTCGCGACGGTAGGGGAATTCATTCCGGATTTCATAAATGAATCGACTTAAGCCATCTTCGACATATCCGCTTTTAAGATCTCCCACCACCTCTTCCCAGAAAATGCGCGAACGAGAGCAGGTTCCTCCATTTCTCGTCGGGAGGCGCCCATCCGGGAATCCCAAAGATTTCAAGGTAACTCGACCCAGTTTCTTGAGACCCAGGACTTCGTCAAGTACCGAGACCAGTGACTCGGTGTCTTCCTGACTCCAGTTGGGCGGAACAGATGGGATCCTTCCAGTTTCATGCTGGGAAACAGCCGTTTCCCGTAGCCGAATTAGGCGGGCGCGCTCCGAACCTTGAACACCGAGCACATCCATAATTCTTTTCAAGGTTCTTAGTGAAGGTGGTCCGGCATCGGGTTTTCCGAAAGCCTTTTGGATGGTTACCCGAGATAGCTTGGTGCGCGTGGCAAGTCGATCCTTAGTCAAGCCTGAACGCTCTAGGGCCTTCTCAAGGAGGGCGCGCAGTAGTTGTAGCGCTGCCGCTGGACTCGGTTGATTGTTCATGGACATGGGCTCCGGATGCTTCTTCGTGTTCAGCGATGTTTACTTTGTTCAGCTTTGTTAATTGGCGTAGACCGGCGAGGGTCCAGTTCGCAATGCTGGCTGCAAGGCGGAATCAACGCATCGAAAGGGACCGTAGCCATGTCCGACCGCATCATTTTGATCATTCTTGCCTATGGCTTTGTAGTGATCGTCGCCACTTTGGTCGCGGTGGGTGCCGCCTATCTGGCCCGCCTCGACAGTGCCAGCTATCCCGCCGCACTGAATCGTGCTGCGATCGCTTTTGCGGCCAGCCTCACTCTCGCCGCTACTCTTCTTTCTGTGGTCCACTAACCGGGGGGGCGGCCTATTGAGCCTTATGGAGCCGAGCGCCGCCGCATATTCCTAGCGAGTGCTACATCGCGTCTAGCTCGGAGCTAGAATCCCACTGTTTGCTGATCATTTTCACCTTCAAGTGGACTGTTCACCTTAATGGGTGAAGGGCTGGCCAGGTGTTGTATGAGATTTGTGGGATGATCCTGAAGCGGATGCCCTCCTTATGGAAGGCACTTCTCATCAGGCTTCTATCGACGAGGTTGGTGGAGTCTTAATGAGCTCTTTCAGCGATGCCGCTCCAGGGTGAGGACGGCCTTGGCGATTGACGTCATGCGGTTGGGGCTCCATCGGGCTCTGCGGAAGATTCGCCAGGATTTGAGGCGGGCGATTCCTCGTTCGACGGGTGCGCGGGCGGCGGACAAGGCTCGGTTGGCCGTCTGATCGGTCGGGGTGAGTTCGCCCTGGGGTGGCCGGCGTTTGGGGGTGGTGACCCACTCGCCCGCGCCGATGTAGGCCATGTCAGCGAGGACAGGGACGCCCTGGCGCTCGCAGATCCTGATGATTTTGTGGGTGCGGGCGGCGGTCAGGTCGTGGGTTCGGCCGGGCAGGGCGGGTGAGAGCCACAGTGTGCAACCGGCCGGGTCCGTGATGACCTGCACGTTCACGCCGTGCCGCTTGTGCTTCGTCGAATAGTCTGCGCGCCCGTCGCCGACCCGGTCGCACTCGGCGAGCGTGCCGTCCACGAGGACGTAGTCGGGGTCTGTCTCGCGCAGGACCTTCAGCAGGCCCGGCGCCATGTCGGCCAGGTGCTCGACGACGCTGGTGACGTACGCGTGGGTGGTGCCGACGGAGATACGGAATCCTGCGGCGAGCTGAGCCAGGGGGTCGTGCCGGCGCAGGTATGCCAGAGCGATCACCGCACGCTCGGACGGCCGGAGTTTGCAGCGGCGGTCACCCTCACGGGTGACGATCAGCATCGTCACCCACTCCACGAGTGCGTGCGGCAGGTCGAGTGCGGCAGGATACGGGACCAACAGGGTTCCTGAGCTGAAGAGTTGAGACCTAGACACCTCTCTCAACGGCACGGGGACCCTGTCCGTTGCTTACGGTCCCGCCGTCACCCGTCCGGGGGCCACCCTGAAAACCCTCAATGACCGAGTCAACCCGTCGGGGTGCCAGTCCCTTCCTCCCATGCCCACTCGTGACGGCAGTCGGTGCAGGTGAGGTGCGTGGGCAGTGACTCTGAGGTGCTGTGTGTGATGCGGAAGAGGTCGTCCTCGTCGGTGGTGGTGGGCACGATCACGATGAGGACGCGGTCGGTTGCTGCTCCGCAGCGGGGACACTGCGTGGGCGGATGAGTGCGCGGCCGCATGCATCATCTCCTCAGTCGGTTGATCGTCAAGGTAGCCAACCCCGGTGTGCACCGCCGGTGATCGGGAGGGCCGAGGGCTTCGTGCTCGGTCAGGCTGCTGCGCTCGTCGCTGTCCCTGCTGGTGGCGTGGTGGTGAAGGGGCGGTTGTCGCGGAGCAGGACCCAAAGTACGTCGACGCGGCGGCGGGCGAGGGCGATGACGGCAGGTATGTGCTTGTGGCCCTGAGCTCGTTTCTTGAGGTAGTAGGCCCGGTTGGGTCCGTCGCGAATGATGCTGGTCTGCGCGGAGAGGTAGAACACTCGGCGCAGGCGACGGCTGTAGCGCTGGGGTCGGCGGAGGTTGCCGGTGCGGCGTCCGGAGTCTTTGGCGACGGGGACCAGGCCGGCAGCGGAGGCCAGGTGACCGGCGTCGGGGTAAGCGACCAGGTCACCTGCCGCGACGAGGAACTCGGCGCCCAGTATGGGGCCGATCCCCGGCATTGACTCGATGACCGCGGCCTGTGGATGGGTGCGGAAGGCGTCGCTGATCTGCCGGTCGAGCCGCTTGAGCCGTTCGTCCAGGGCCAGCACTTGCCCTGCGAGATCGGCGGTGATGCCCGCGGCCGTGTCCTGCCCGGGCAACTGGACGTGCTGGGCATGCGCGGCAGGGCGTGCGGTGGCAGCGACCGTTTCGGGGTGGCGCACGCCTCGGGCGGCGAGCCAGCGGGTCAGGCGGGCCTGACCGCAGCGGCGTAGGGCAGCGGGGGTCTGGTAGCCGGTGAGCAGGACCAGGGCGCCCTTGTGGTCGGCGTAGTCGAATGCCGCTTCCAAGGCAGGACTGATGCCGGTGAGCACGTCGTGGAGGAGGTTGAGCAGCCGGACCCGGTCGGCGATCAAATCGGAGCGGTGGGTCGTGAGCAGAGCCAGGTCAGCAACCAGGTCCGTGGGCACCTCGACGGGGGCGAAGTCCCGCCGCAGACGGGCTGTCTCGGCGATGACGTAGGCGTCACGGGCATCTGTCTTGGCCTCGCCCCGGTAGGCGCCGGCCATGCGGTTGACCGTTCGACCCGGCACGTAGACGACTCGTTGGCCGTGGTCGGCGAGCAGGGCCAACAACAGGGCAGGCGCGGTGCCGGTGAGATCCACAGCCCAGCGGACCTCACCGGCCAACGCAAGGACCTCGCTGAGGCCGGCGAGGATGCCGCCCTCATCGTTGCTGACCTTCCTGCTCCAGACGGTGGTGCCTGTGTCGTCGATGGCGACCCACCAGTGGTGGGCCTTGCTGGCATCGATACCGACCCATAAACAGGGCACCTGTGTGGTCATGTGCGTCTCCTCGGCCTCGGACAGCGTGCCGTTCCGGTCCGAGGACACCCCGCCGTCAGCTCCGTAAACAGCGACCGATTCGCACATCTACTGACCTTGTTGGGGTGATGTCGTGAGGGTCGACACGTTGTGGTTGGCGCAGTAGGCCGGTCACATGAGGTATCCGCAAGGGGGAGGGCTGAC